>JADZFU010000007.1 GCA_020854265.1 Candidatus Uhrbacteria bacterium | reverse complement strand
CAGGCTCGGGATTCGGTTCCGGTACAGGCTCTGGTGTTGGCGCTGGCTCTTGCTCAGGTACTGGAGCAGGCTCGGGAGTCGGTTCCGGTACAGGCTCTGGTGTTGGCGCTGGCTCTGGTGCAGGTGCAGGTTCAGGCTCTGGGACTGGCTCGGTGCTGCTCGCTGCCGGCTCATCGATAAGAGGAAGCGGAGGGAATTCTGGCGGCGGTTCGATTCCCGTGTCAGGAGTCAGGTCAGGTAGGATTGGGCCTCCAACCACAATGTCGATGGTAGAAGTTGTCCCATCGGAAATCGAGATAATCCCCTCCTCGGCGCCAAAGGCGATCCAGTTGAACAGGATGGGCACGGTCTGCTCCGGCCGCATGGCGATATCAAATCCTTCGACGGTTACATTTTCTACACCGTAGTCAATAGCATTGAGTCCGATCGGAGTGATCGTGACAATAGGCTGCTTCTCATATGGACGTTCGAAGACAACGCGCATCAGAGTTGCTCCGGGAAGCATTTTTGCTTGACCCACGGTGTCGCGTCCGAAGGAGACGTGATCTTTGACGATGATCGAGCCTTCAAAGGTCGTGGTCGATACGAAGATCTCTGGAGCTTCTTGAGCGCTGGAGACTGTAGCGGTTCCCGTGCTTGTTGGAATACGGTTCTGAAGATCAACAATTAGTCCGTTCTGATCCTGGATCGCTTTGACTAAGAGCGGAGTCATGCGACCGTAATCTACGGCCCATGGCTTTTTCAACTTGCCCTGCTCATTTACTTCATCTGATCCAACGGAAACCGCATCCGAATATATTTCACCGAGCTCCTGAGCAAAGAAGCCGTAATCTACCTCGCCGCTTGTATCATCTATCCAGCCATATTTTCTGACTTGGAGATCAAGAACATCTTGCAAGCCGATGTCTACGCTTCCAAGGTCGGTCTTTAAGCGTTTGTCCGAAGTCGTATTATAAGCAACCGTATTGGCTGCATTTTGAGAGATGCTGCCGATCGATGTACCGTCCGGACGCAAGAATGTCATCATGGATGCTCCGGCTGAGCTGTTTGAGCCTGCACGAATAGCGACTCCAAATGCAGCGGTCGAATTCGCATCATTGACGAAGAATGCCGTGTGAATACTTCCCGCATTATTTTCTAGCACGACGAATTTTTCTCCAGGGCCAGTTGCACCAATTCCGACATTTCCGGCTGCTGTGATTACAATGCCGTCAGTCGGTGAATTCGTTACTGGAGTAATTGCAATATCATGCGCCGTCCCAAGTCCTTGGATGACAAACGGATTCGTAAGCCCATTCCATGCTCCTTCTATCTGTCCTGCGATTGTGGAGAAGTTGTTTGTGGAGAATTGGGCCTGCGTGTCGGCGGCTGTAGCCAAATGCAGCTTATATGCAGCCGTGCTGGTACCTATCCCAATATTCCCATCAGCATTAATTGCCATTCGCAAGGTGGAACTCGTCCTTAAAGAGATACTCTCGCTTGTACTTGTGCCGGTTGTAAAAATAAGACCGGTTCCTGTTTCGGTACCAATCGTACCTTTAAGGTTTCCGTTTTCATTGAAATTGATAAATGGACCTCCGCCACCGCCCAAGTAATCGGAGTTCAAATAGATACCAGCACCGTACCCGCCTGCCGATCCGTCATCCGCATCGAGTTTCAAATACGCATTCTTTCCGATCGTGTCACCTCCAAGAATATTCACCAATTCGGTTGCACGGGCATCAACTTGACCGATTCCGACATCACCCGTGCTTTCGATACGGAGCGCCTCCGTGCCATTCGTAATAATTCTCAAATCATTCGCATCGGTCGTACCAAGCGTTGCAAGCGTTCCGAATGCATTGCCGTTTTGAACGAATGCAGAACCATCAGTAACGAGACGGCTCCAGGTCGTAGAGACAACGCCCTCACGAATATACAATGCTCCGCTCGCGTAATCGACGGCTAGCGAACCGGTAGCTGCACCCAAGCTCAAATTCGGATCGCTGTTTGTTGTGTAGATACCTACCGTCTGAAACGGATCTGCTAATTCGAAGAAAGGAACATTCGGCGTTACGAGACTCACGCGCGTACTAGATGTGCCGAGTCCTGACTGAATATGAACCTGACCTGTTGCATTCGAGCTTAATACCAATCCATATTGGCCGTTCACGGAAAGCGCTCGTGCATCAGTCGAATTGCTCGTTCCTTGGATATTCAAGAAACCATTGCCAACGATGTGTTGGATGCGGTTCACATTCGTTGCATCACCGTCGGAAATCGTCATTGTTGTCAGTTCAAGTCCGGCATCATTGTCACGCGTCTGGAACAGGAAGACATCATTCGATCCCTGCTTGTCCTGTAAACGTAATACGGTTTCTCCGACCGTAGATGAGCCTGCGATCAAGGTTGTAGGAAGGCCGCTGGTTGTCGTGACAAAGCGACCAAGACCCGTCCCGCCTCCGTTATATGCAGACTGAAGGGATATTGTCGGAACTGTTCCTGTTGCTACTGCTGCCCAACCCGTATTTGTTCCAATGCCTGATTCCTTAACGTACATGCGACCATTGGTTGAATCGATTGCGATATCACCTCTTGAACCAGTGATAGTACCTTCTGGAGATGTGGTAACAGCAAAGAATGAAGAGGTAGCAGATGAATTGCTTAATGTAAGCAAGGATAATGACGTGCTTGATGATGAGATAACGTTCAAGGCTGAAGAACCTGTCTGCGTTCCAATTGAAACACGGCCATCTGAGTGGATGGTCATTGAGCGAGCCAATGCCCCGCCGTCCGGCTTGGTATAGAACTCTATATTCGAACCCCGATTATTAGCCGTGTTTCCGGTCGAGATCATCTGGATGGATGCCATACGCTCGTCGGCGGCACCTGTATTTGCTTCGGACAAGAAGTTCAGAATGCTGGTATTTCCGGAATTATCGCTTTCCGTTGTACGGAGGTTCAACATAGCGCGCTGGTTAACAGCACCTGATACTGTGAGTGTGCGTGCTGTCGTAACAAAGGGGTTGATATTATCTCCTCCGAATACAACATTGCCCGTTGAGCCGACCAGGAAGTTGTAGCGGGTGTCGGCAAAGTTATAGAGACCGAATGCACCGGAAATATCGTTGCTGGCCAGCATGAAACGGTTTACGCCAGCCTCCTTAAATTCGATCAGCGACTGAACGCCGCCATTCACATCGATGCGCTGAATACTGGTCGACCCATCTCCAACCGACAAGCGGTTTGTAGGGTTGGTGTTTCCAATACCGACATTTGCTCCACCTTTCAAAATTGTAAATGCCTCTGATCCGCCGCCATCTGAGCTGCTGTTAATCGTGAAACGATCATCACCCTTGGTCGTAAGAGACCATGTTGAAGTACCGATATTCGCCGTACCTGTCCAAAGACTATTCCAGCGGGACGTTGAAACGCCAAGATTGTATGCGAGACTCGATTCCGGAATGATATCTCGGAATGTAGATGTGTTTTGAACGTAGATCGGGAGAGTGGTGGTGTTTCCTGCGGTTGTTACCTGCTGCAAAGTTGGTATAGAGGCTGTACCTGTCGCTACAACCGCCCAACCAGTGTTTGTGTTTGTACCGGTTTCTTTGAGGTAGATGCGGCCATTGGTAGAGTCAACAGCAATATCGCCGATGGATCCGGTCGTGTTTCCATTTGGAAGGGCGTCTATTCGGAACAGTTGGAAATCTCCGCCGGCATTAGCAATCGTGAGAATTCCCTGCGTATTTGTTGTACCAGTATTGAATCGTGCCGCGAGATTTGTTCCGCCAGACAGCGATGCGAGAGTTACGTCAAGGCCGATATTTAAGCCCGTTGAATTCAGTCCCCCATCATCAGGAGCAATAAGCAACTGCGTGGTGTCGCCGGTCTGATTTCCGGAGTTCGTCGCGCTTGCAATTCGCTGACCGATGCGAGCAGTTCCAGAACCGGTAAGCGTATTTACAACACGGAACTCCCGATTAGATTGCACGATATTTCCGCTCGTAATCACCAAATCCGACTGGGTTGTTCCGCCATTTGCGCCTAAGTGAAGATTGTTTCCTGTAAGTGCATTCAAATAGGTATCAGCGCCTGCGGTACGAATAGTAAATACGTCCGTACCACCCCCTTGCTGGCGATAAATCGTGTCTGACGTACCGGCTAGGCGAATTCCGCTACTGTCACCGGCAGCACTTACCGTGAGTGTCGGAGCACCTGACGATGCTGAAGCAATGGAAACGTGACCGACGCTGTCAATTGTAACTCGAGCCTGATTCAGGGTTTCAAGCGATAAGGAGTTGTTATCATTCGTGCCAAGGACGGCCGTCGCGCCAAAGGAGTTGCCGTTTTGGACAAATGCATTCACCGGAGTTGTGCCAGTAGCTACCAAAGACCAGCCGGTATTGGTGGAGTCGCCCGTTTCTTTGAAGTACATTCTTCCATTGGTAGAGTCGATCACGAGATCCCCTACCGAGCCGGTAATTGCACCCTGAGGTGATGCTGAAGCATTGAATAACTGGAAATTCCCTGCCAAATTACCTGCCGTCATGATTGCTGTTGTCGAAGCGGCACCGCTATCTACATGAAGTTTGGTCGCTGGCGCTGAGGTTCCAAAGCCTACATTCCCTTGCACGATCATACCGTTGGCTGGCGCTGCAGTGTCCGAGTAGCCGGTTCCACCGATAGCCACGGCCCCGTTTACGCTGAGACGATTTGAGGCGACTGGCGCCGTCCCGAATGCGGCACTTCCAGCCGTTGTGACAGCCATTACCGAGCCGCCATTGTACAAAAGATCAAAGCGGTTTGAAGTGAAAAAGTTATTTGCAAGTCTCCACTCCGTGGATGGGGTTGTGCCCACGCCTATATAACCTGAATTCGTAGTCCGAACCATAATACCGTCCACGTTACCGACATTCACGAAGAGCTTGGACGTAGGCGCATTGGAATTAATACCCACATTTCCTGTGGTATTCGCGATCGAAATGGTCTCGGTGCCGTTTCCGTTCGGCATAGAGTTGATCGAGAATCGATCTTCACCTTTGGTTGTAAGCGACCAGGTTGAAGTTCCAATATTTGCCGTTCCAGTCCAAAGACTATTCCAGCGGGATGTTGAAACACCGAGGTTATAGGCGAGATTAGACTCCGGGATAATATCGCGGAACGTTGAGGTGTTTTGGAAGTATGTTTGAAGCGTTGTGGTTGCTCCGCGAGCCGTTACCGACTGCAGAGTATCGGTTGAAGCTGTGGTTGAAGTAGGAATGTCGTTCAGTGTAGCGATACGGACCCAGCCGGTAGAGGGACCATCCGTTGTCTTGATGTAGAGGTGGTCGCCCGAGGTTGCATTGTGATTGAACCAAAGCGATCCCGAGTTTGCTGTTTCATTGCCTTCGGGAGTGCCCGTTGCCAAGAAGAAATCGATTGCCGTTTGAGGATTGCTGATGCCCAAGAATCCACGGATATTTCCGGAATTCGTAATCGAGATTGAAGAGTCCGGGCCCAATCCCCGATCAAGCATGGAAGTAAATTGCATGACCTGACCTAGTGCAAAACTTGCTTGGAAGCTGCCTCCGTCATATACCTGCATGTTAAGATAATTGTTCTGGTGACCGTAATCAAGAACAACGCTCGTTGCAGAATTCGGATCGCTGATATCTGACGTGAATGCGATCAAGCTATTGGTATCGCTCCCCCCTCCGGAGTTGTATCGCGCCAAGACAAGCCCCTGATCGGTCGTCGTGGTATCGCGCAATACAAGATACGGAGCACGCGTTGAGTCTGCTTCCGGAAGCTGACGGATAATCTCCATTGAATTGGTTGTCGTGTTTCCGTTATTGGTCACGGATTGGAGCGTTTCGGTTGAGGTCGTGATCGATCCGAGCATATCAACCGTGGCAACACCTACCCAGCCAGTATTTCCGCCGAAAGTTGTTTTTACATACATCTGTCCGCCCGAGGTATTCCCTTCCATGTCGAAGTACACATCTCCCGCGTCACCTGAATAGTTTCCTTCCGGCGTACCCGTGGATGCTTGGAAGACGATATTGCCATACACATTTCCCAAATCGAGGATGCGATGAAAATCGACATCGGCAGAGTTATTCAATTCAAATGCCGACGTATCTCCATTATCCGTATTTTTCAGCGAGAATGTCCCGACCGAGTTCCCGGCATTTCCCAACAATGAAAACCCAAACCGGCTTGTATTGTGATTGTAGAATGCAAATGCGCCGGAGGCTGATGATGGGTTCGTGACGTCCTCCGCCATTCCAAACGAAGTAAAGTCGGACCCGAAATTATTTCTCCCAAATGTCAGCCCGCGATTTGATGAAGTCGAGGTGATTACCAAGCCAGGCACGCTTGAGAATGCCGCAGGTTCCGGAACCTGAATGTGTATTGGAGATGAAACTCCGGACGTTTGAATGGTGTTCCCGCCATTATAGGCAGTCTGGAGAGTATTGCTTGTCGACACTCCAAGTGATGAAACATCCGCGAGCGCAACCCATCCTGTCGTACCGCCGCCATCTGCGATTTTTACATACACTTGCGTGGATGAGCTTCCGCTTGAATCAGTGCGGTAGAACATGGATCCGATTGTCGCTGACACGACACCTTCCGGATCGCCAGTTCCAACATACTGATTCATCGCAGCAACATTATTGGCCAAACGCAGTACGCTGGTTTCCGGAGCTGTCGAATTATTGTAAATCAGCACCGCACCATCGGTCCCATATCCTGTTATCGAGATCTGCCCATCTCCATTCAGATCTATATCGGTAGCATCCAAAATGGCACCTGTCGGTCTGAATTCTAGACTGCCGCCCGAATTCAATAAGCCGATCGAAAATTCATTCGTATTTTTGGTATGTGAAATAAAGCCCGTTTGGGTTGCCGTCCAGTTTGATAAATCTGGGCCGAATACAGCAACCGTACCGCTTGACGATCCAAAATCAAATACCCCGAACGAGAGGCCGCCCGCCGTATCCGTCACGCTTTGGATTTGGACGGAAGGGAAATAATCAAGCCCGCCGGACAGTCCTCGACTGGTGTTTAGTTGAATCGGACCGCTGTCTATGGTGACTACCCGACCGCTGCCATTTCCGCTCGCCCCATCGTATGCAGCGTTTAGCGAAATTGTTGATGTAGCCTGGCCGCTTGTACTTGTCGCGATCGTAATCCAGCCAACATTGGTGAAGGTCCCCGTGCTTTTTACGTACATCACGCCGTTTACGACATCGATAGCTACGTCGCCAATGGAACCGAAGATGGCATTTTCAGGGCTTGATGTGACATTGAAGAACTGGGAATCACCGGAAATATTCGCAAGAGTCAAAATTGCATTTCCAGAAGTTGTCGAAAGCGGATTTGCAACATGCAGGCGTGAAATCGGATTAGCCGTACCGATACCAACACGACCATTCGGCATGATGATGCGCTGATTTCCGTCATCAACTTGGATGTAGGTATTTGAATTCCACGCACTGTAATCACCAATAGAAACTGTAACTGTGGACGGATCTATGTTGAAAATTTCTTCACCTAGATTTCCACCCATGAGAACTTGTCCACCGAGCACGTGCAAACGTGCGAGCGGAGCCATCCCTTGCTCCGAAGTACCGATACCAACATCGCCATCTGAGTCGATACGGATGGAATCGTTTATATTTCCTGTATTTCTGACCGAGAAACCACCATTTGTTGCTTGTTCCAAGGCCCATGTACTTGAGCCAACAAACGTGGTCACCGCATACAATTCTTTCCAACGGGTTGATGTGGTGCCGAGCGAATACGTATTATGCGTTTCCGGAACAATGTCGCGGAAGGTTGAGGTGTTTTGGAAATACGTTGTAAGCGTAGTCGTTGCGCCGCGGGCTGTAACGGTTTGAAGCGTGTCGACTTCTGATGTGGTGCCTGTTGCGAAAGGAACCCAACCCGTAGCGGTTGATGTCCCCGTTTGCTTGATATAGAGGCGGCCATTCACCGGATCAAATGCCAAATCACCCATGGAACCCGTAACAAAACCTTCGGGCGTACCCGTTGAGTTGAACAGCTGTACATCGGCAGCGGCATTTCCCATGGTAAAAATAGGGACAATGGTCGCAAGTCCGGAGTTTACATGGAGTTTTGATGTTGCCGTCGCGACTCCGATACCAAGCATACCCTCGATGATATTCTGAGCGGTTGCGCCGTCCGAATAGAAGTTCCATGCATTTGTACCGACGCCGGACTGGTCCTCAAGATAGAGACCATAGTTATTGGTGACGGCCGCACCGCCCGTATTGTCGAATGCTTGAGCATAGAGCGCGTAGGCATTCGTCATCGTGCCGGCGGTGAATGCATAGCTCTGACCCAGTACGCCGTAGGCATTTGTAATGGTGCCAGGACCTGCAAGACCATTGAGACCGTGCACGCCATAGGAGTTGCTCAAGATCCCATCGCCATAGTGGTTTGTCTGACCACGGATACCCGTCAAAAAATTTGTGTAGTTTGTCGTATCACCTGCCTCCGTAGACGCTTCTGATTCATAACCCGCAATGCTTGCCGCGGATGAAACGCCCGAATCATTCACCTTGATAAAAGACGTGATGCCGCGTGTAAAATCGGGCAAAGTTCCCGTAAAAAGCTCTTCTACATTTACGACTACCGAGGCCGGTGTGCTTGCAAAAATATCTCCTCCATCAATACGGCCGGAATTACCGAACGAAACATGGCCCTCGACTTCAAAGTTGTTACTGACGGTAGAAGTGCCGACCCCCGTGATGTTGAAAACGCCCGTGGAGGTTCCTCCGGCGAATTGGATAGCATTGGTGGTTGTATTGCCCGCCGCCGTTACGGTTTGGAGCGTATCCGTTGCCGAAGCGAGCGCTATCTGCGCATCAATATCATCTAGAACATCCTGTACATTGGTCGCATTGGAGAAATCGAATTCATCATACACGCCGATGAGCCACGCACCAGAGTTGGTAGAGGTTGTACCCGTTGCATTTATCGCGATGGTATTGATGTAAAGCGTATCTGTCAGATTCAATGAAACACCGGTTGCGGATGAGAATGTCAGTTGGCTGACAAAAAGATTGGTTGTCGTAACCGCCGTAGCCGTTACCGAGCCAAGCTCGGCATTCCAGCGGTTTGTGGAATTGCCAAGGCTGTATTGGAGATCAAAAGCCGGGATCAAATCGGTGTTGAAGCGACCATTTACGGTAATAAGGTCAGCGGTCGAGTCGCCTAATTCGACATTTCCAGCTACCTCAAAGTTTCCCGCTATGGTGGATGAGGCCGTGGTGGAGGCCATGTTGAAATATCCGCCGAAGAATCCGCCCGTAAGGATATTGAAATTGAGATTGGCGTCTAAAGCCAAGAGCGTTCCTGAAGCTGCTGTGGATGAAGCGCTGAATGTATCAACCGCATCCGAGTTGAGTGCATACTGATGCGCGGAAAGCTGAACGCGAGGAGTTGCTTCGGCATCGGTTCCGATACGGACGCCAAGATACAGGGTTTGATTCCAGTCGATGTATGAAGGAAATACCGCACAGGATGATCCTAGCTGAACAGCAAAGTATCCATCTGTATCTGGGGTGATTTGCGGACAAGTTGATCCATCGTAAACACCTTTCCAGAGCAAGGGACCACCGGCGGTGGCAGGATCGGAGAATGTCCCAAGCGTCGGCGAAGAATAAATCGTGAATTGAATATCCGTTGCGGTTGTAATCGGATTCAAGCTCGCATCGCGGAGACGTGATTGATAGTTAATTTCTTTTGGGATGGCTGCTGACGCCGGAAGAACAGCCGACATCCATGCAACTGTGACCGCAATGAACGCCAAAAGGCCTATGGGCGATCCCATGGCGGAAAAGAACGGGCGGATAAATGCGTGTAAAAATTTCACAGGTACAAAGAATCGGACGCTTTTCTGGCGCCCAATTCCTCTATATATATCTTAGCAAATTTTGCTCTAACAAGCCAATTTTAGAAAATCAGCTTCCATTTGCCTTGTTCTAGCGTAAAAATATAGTTTACGACGCCTTTTAAGCTAAAAACTTCGATGTTAATAGCTTGTGGATAAACTTGTTTGTCCACATCTGAAGAGTAGTCCTCGATACTGGTGACTTTTCCGATATACACCGCACGATCGTTTCGGCTGGAGCCGTTGAAATTGGCGGGATAGTTTGCAATGAAGTCTTGCTGGCTTACTTTTGTTTTCATTGAATCGACAAAGACCTGTTTGTAAAGCGAGCGCAGATCTCCACGGGATTCCAGATCAACGACATCAAGCAAGGACTGCATCACATCCAGATCGAATAGAAAGTTCATGGTCGCCGTGTCATCGATCTCTTTATTGATTGCTTTCGAAAGGCGCGGATGCGTGATAGTCAGACCGTCATTTTTTGATATACCGCTAAACGCATACATGCCGCTATCACCGGTTGTTACTCTGGTATCCCCCGCATGCACGGACAAGCCTTCGACCGGACGGCCAAATATGTCCGTGATAGAGCCTGATACATCCGTTGGAATGTCGGCCGCTTGGATGGGCATGAATGGATTGAGTGCACGTCCCAAAATCCCGGTCGAGAAATTCATGGCAATCCCGACAACGAGCGACAAAACCACCATAAAGCTTGAGAAGTATATAGCGTGAAGCATGTACTTGCGCTTTGTCTTCGTGGCTATTGATTCATCTGCTTTTTTGCCTAAACGTACGGAGTTTACCGCCAAAACGACAATCACCAACAAAAAGAACAAGATGGAAAAACCAAATGCCGGCGGGATGAGCGTGGTCGCTTGCGCGATCCAGCCGCGCTCTACAAACAATAACGCCTCATCCTGATTTCCAGACTCATCGACAGCCACGACTTTATGCAGTCCAGCTTCGATATTTGAAGGGATGTCCGCCTGCCAATTTCCGTCCGCGCCGGTCTGGGCAGTACTTGATGCGATGATGTCTTGGTCTTCCATATGGTTATTTGACGATGAATACACGAATCTTCCCAGAACCGATTCCTTTAAACGTATAATTTGACCCGGTACGCTGGATATCCGTGATTTTCACGCCTGATCCGGAGCCGCTTGAAACAGGAGCTGGCGCTGGTGCGGAAGGCGTTGTGCGTACGGGTTGAGGAACGACATTCGTCGGGACCGGGCCACGGCGCGAAGGACGTATCGCAGGAGCCGGAATGGTGGGCAAGGTTTCTCCGACCGGATTCAGCGGCGGCTGAACAGGACAAATAGGCTGTTCGCCAACAATCTCTCCGTCTTCTTTCACTATAGTGGTTGCAAATACCGGAGCCATGCGGAGTTCGCGGCTATACACCTCTACGCCATTTGCTTCCGATATACCTCGGAAATAGTAGAGCACGCCATTTTCCAAACCGTCGATGATGACCGAATGGTAAGTATCATTGTCAGGATATTCGGGCGTCGTATTCGAGTATCCATAATTTGGACGAATGTTCATATCCGTTGAAGATTCTTTGCCAAATACGACACGCGAAGTCGCCGGACGATTGGTCGTCCACGTCACCAATACTGAATCTTCATCGATTTGCGCGATATACACCGTTGGCTGATTCACCTCGTTCACAAAGGTCCCTCCCCCTCCCCCGCCGCTCGACGGACATGAAGTTGACGTACTGGTTGTTGCCGTTCCGATACACTGCGAGCCGTTCCATGACGTATTCGAACCGCAGTAGGTTGCGCCCGAAGGACAAACTCCGGTCCCCGCTGCCGTTAATGCATATACGGCACGCGGCATCAGATTGCCGCCAATATCCTCCGAATACACAATGATCGGCACCGCTTCACCGTCCGTAAATGTTAGCGGAGTAAAGTTAAAGTTATATTGATTGGTCGAAGTATTTGAAACGAATGCCGTGAAGTCACTTGAAGTCGTGAAAGAGATAAGGGTTCCAACATTGGTGACCGTGCCAGCTCCGCCGCCGGACGTGTAGTAGTTTCCATTGATGAAGATGACGGTTTCAGACAAATCGACACCGGTTCCAAGATCGAATACAGATAACTGTATGCTGGCTGATGAAGTCGGGACTATGGTGTCATTGGCCGGATTTTGAAGCGCGACATAAGGAGGATCTGTATCGGCGGTATCAAAGAACCAGGTATCAGGCGTCATGGTGTTCCCAACCAAATCCTGACAAGCCGTCGTACGGACATAAACGCGCTCGTTTTGCGGGAAATCGACTGCGGGATTAATTACATACTGGAAACCGTAGGAAATTGGATTGATGGTGACCAAACCAGAAGGCAGGGAGTAGGTTGTGGTTGCCTGACTCGTGGTCCAGACATCAAATACACATGTGGTGGTTGCAACGCCCGTGCCCGAAGGGCCGGATGGATAGGTTTTTCGATCTTCAACATTGACCGTGATATTGGTATTGACGGAATTCCCGCTGGAACCGGCTACCGGGATCTCGCTTACAACCTGCGGAGCGACAATGTCAGGCTCGGTTGTGAAGGTGTAACAGGTGAAGTCCATGGTATTCGGGCCATTCGAATCTCCCAATTGATCTTGCGTGGTCGAGGCAAAGTCCTGATATCCGCTAATACAAAATTGATAGAGCTGGTTGTATTGCCAATTGCGCGTATCGCCGACAATGGCAAGCGGGCTTGGCGGATCCATGGTCACATTACAGACATTTGTTCCCCAAACACCCGAGCAGGAATAGGCGTCAAATGAAGTCGGGGTGAAGTGGGCCGGTGAAAGTGCCAAAACTCCTGGCGGTGTAGCCGTGTTTACGCCTGTTCCGACACCTCCTGCATTATATGCAGTCGAGGTAGAGAATCCTTGTCCGCGCTTGGTATCAAACAGCCGGAAGAGATAGTCCGCATCGATCAAAACACCGGTGGCACCAGAGGCGACGTTATTGGTTTCTGAAAAGGGCTTGGTGATATCGGCCCATGCGTTAAACATGAAGTCCTCTTCATCATCGAGGATGTCGACGCCGGCAAGGGAGATGTTCGACTCGGTCGTTAATCCAATGGTTCCGACATTGATATCAAGCGTGCGTGGCGAAGAGGTTGAATACGCAGGCGCGGAAGGACGTACAACGGTCCAACTTACGTTACCGAAGGTACCAGTACCGCTCGATTGCGTGACGGGAATATTGAATCCAGTCGAGAATACGCGGCCGACTCCGGCCGAGATAGTGGAACTCACGGTTTGTCCGCTCCAAGAGTTGAAAAAGGATCCTGTCGTCAAACCCGAAGCCGTGTCGGACGTGGATTGATAATCGATCCAGATATTGGCAGCTGTTGCCCCAGGGCCGGTGGCTCGTATCTGCATGACCGTGGTAAACGTCTGACCAACATAGTAATAGTTGAGATCATCGCCGTTACCGCTTCCGCCGTCACCCGTATTATCTGCACCAGTTTGCTGATTCGTCAGAAGCTGGAACCAGTCAGCTCCCGAGGGGGAGGCGGCCCATGCTCCCGAGACAGCCGAAGAACCCAGCAAGACAAGCGCGGCAATCGAGAAGATGCGGTAGAGTCTGGACATAGAAATCAATTTTCCCCGTTAAGGTCCAAGTTTTTCAAAAAAATGCTTAAATCCACTGAATTCACTACGACATCCTGATTGATATTTGAACGGATCTCGTTTCCGGTCGGATCGTCATTGTCCAGAATCGGGAGAACAATTGAAATGTCTACGGAATTTACCACATCGTCGCCTAATGTGGATGTGGATGTACCCAGACCGCTCACATCCCCGCCTAATAGGCGCAAGGCGCCGTAGATGGTGCTATTAGTTGCATTCGTGAAATTAAGTACGGTCGTGGTGGTATCTGTCAGGAGGACGTCCTGCAAAACCTTGGTGATATGCTGTTGGGTTTTGATACCGATATCGTATGTACCGACCGGCGCATTGAATGAAACCGTGGTGGAATATGAACCGTCGACCGAAGTGGTGGCCAGATATGCCATGGTCTCGACAATCACGTCATCAGTGTCACCTGCCGTTCGCAATGTAAGATAAAAAACCGCATCATCATTCGTGGAAGTGGCTCCTACGCGAAGCTCCGGCACGGCCCACTGGATAGTGACATTGATTCCGGTAGCGCTGGTAAACCAAATCGTCCCGTGATCGTAGATAAAATTTGTGGACGTAGAGCGGCCGACACCCGGATGTCCGATTTCGGCCTTGATATCGTAATTGCTTGATCCGCCCGTATACTCAACCGGACCGCCGCGCTCCTGATTTAGGTCGAAGTTTGTAGAAGTAGCGGCTATCGCGACAAAGGGAATACTAATCACGGCCGCCAAACTAAGGCAGAACGAAAGGACGGAAGATTGCCTTGAGCGCATTTTTCTCGAATCAAGTATACTGGATAGGTATTTAACCGACAAAACATGCGTGGATAAACGCCTTTATACGTATGAATGATGACATGAAGCAGAAAATTCGCAGTGCATACGGCCGTTTCAAACAAAAACTGGCAGTAATCAAACACACGCATTTCAAGAGCGTTGACTCCATCCAAAAAGACGCCGATTCGAAATTTGCCGATTCTATCAAACAACGGATCCAAGGGAGCTAGGCTTTCCCCTGCATTTCCAATTCGATTTCAAGCAGCCGATTGTATTTTTCGACGCGTTCCGAACGCGATAGGGATCCAGTTTTGATGTATTCAGATCCGCAAGCGACGGCTAAATCCGCAATTGTCGTATCGGATGTTTCACCGGAACGGTGCGAGATGGATGTTCTGAAACTGTTTTTATGAGCCAAGTTAATAGCGTCTACCGACTCGGTAAGCGAGCCGATTTGGTTTACTTTGACGAGTATGGCATTAGCCGCCTTTTCCTCTATCCCGCGCTTCAGGCGCTTCACATTCGTCACAAAAAAGTCGTCGCCAACAATTACGCTTCGCTTTTTGAGTTTGGGCAATGCGCGAATCCACGCATCCCAATCATCCTCTGCAAACGGATCCTCGATAGACTCGATCGGATAAGCGTGCTGCCACTCTTGGTATCTTGCAAGCAAAGAATCGGCCGTGTAGTCGCGTCCCTCGGTGCGGAATCGGTATATTTTTGACTTTGCATCGTACATTTCCGAACTCGCAACATCCGTGGCTAAGGAAATATCTTTCCCGGGCCTGTATCCGGCTGCTTTAATGGCGCGCACCAAGACATCGAAGGCGTTTTCGACGGTTTTGAGCTTGGGCGCAAAGCCGCCCTCATCGCCTACCGTCGTTGCAAAACCTTCTTGTTTAAGAATTTTTGCCAATGCGTGAAAGGTCTCCGCTCCGGCACGGATTCTTTCGGAGAACTTTTTTTGTTTCGGCACGATCATGCATTCTTGTACGTCTATGGACCAATCTGCATGTGCACCCCCGTTTAGAACATTCATGGTGGGAATCGGAAGCTTGGCCGCACGATGAAAATCAAAGGTGTGGCGCAATGATTTCCAGAGCGGCTGCTTGCGATGAACAGCTACGGCTTGTGCCAGGGCAAGCGAAACGGCCAAAACGGCATTTGCTCCGAGCTTGGATTTTGTTTCGGTTCCATCCAGGCCAATCATGATGCCATCAAGCTCCCGTTGTTTGGCCGCATCCAGTCCGTGCAGTACTTTGGCAATTTTTTTATTTACATTATCAACGGCCCTGAGTACGCCTTTGCCGCCGTAGCGTTTTCCTCCATCACGAAGCTCGAGCGCTTCGTGAGAGCCGGTCGAGGCGCCGGATGGGACGCCCGCTTCAGCGGTTGCGCCCGAATTGAGCCAGACGCGTGCGGCGACGGTCGGATTGCCGCGCGAATCAAGAACTTCGCGCGCACGTATGGCTTTAATTTTTGTTCCATTTCCAAACATAAAGTGCTTTTTTATTTTAGTGATGTCTGGAGTATACAACAAAACGCCCCGATTGGGGCGTTTTGCGTGCGGAAGATTAACGGACCTCGAATGTCACCGAGACATTGGCCGTCACATCAAGTTCGCCTGGCTGGATCTCCGGTGCGGTAACCGCGTTTTGTGCTACTGCTGCATCGCGATAGAACGGCATTGGCGGAACATTGCCGCCTGACGATTCCGAGAAGGTCACGACCTTGACCAAGGAGACGCCCATGGCATTTGCAAGCTCCATGGCTTTCTTGCGTGCGTCTTGGATAGCTTCGGCTCGTGCTGCTTGCTGGAGCGCAGAGGGCTCGTCGATGGTAAAGGTTACGCCATTCACTTGGTTTGATCCGAGCTCGCCTGCTTTCGCGATCACGGCTCCTACTTTAGAGAGATCCCGGACCTTGATGGAGAGGTTCTGGGAGACCGAGTAGCCGATAATGCTTTGGCGTCCGTCGGTATAGTCGTATCGCGGCTGGATGGAGTAGTTGGACGTTTGCATGTCGGCTTCGGACAAGCCCATGTCTTTCAACCCCTGAATGATGGCATTCGTTTTGCGCGAGTTTTGGTCTTGGATAGTTGGGACATCCGCACCCTCGGTGTAGAGACCGAGACTGATTTGTGCCAATGTCGGCTTGGCCGAGACTTTTCCCTCGCCGGAAATGGTGATCGTGTCGCGTCCTCGCGGTTCATATCCGACCTGATTAATTTCTTTCACGGTTTTCATGGCGAGGATCCCAAGAAAAACCATGAGAACGATCGCGACGCCGGACCACGCACTGCGATAGATGGATGATTTGAATCCGTTCATATTGGCATTTGGTTTTGGAGGCATAGATGAATGTATTATAGCACTTATTTCAAAAGTACGTTTATTCCGGGTAACTTTCCTTTCAGGGCGATGAACTCAAGCATGGCTCCTCCGCCGGTAGAAACGAAGTCGAGCCACTTGCCGGTACGGGTCTGTTCAATTATCGGGAGCGTATCTCCTCCGCCGGCTACGCCAAAGGCTTTTCCGTTGGAACGGGCGGCAACCACGCGTGCGATAAAACGCGAACCATTTCCGCAAGGCTTGCACTCGGACAAGCCTACGGGGCCATTCCATAAAATAGTTTTTGCCGTATCGATTAATTTTGCCCATTCAGCCATGGTCTTTGGGCCGATGTCGACGATCATGTCCTTTTTTTCGATTTTCCCGATATCGACACGACGCACCACGGGAGACACGGACAATCGGTCAGTCACCATGACATCGCTCGGGAGTAAAATCTCTTTATTTTTGGATAAACGCTTCGCCTCTTTGATTGATTCGCGTTCAAGGTAGGAGACGCCGACGGATTTTCCCTGACCGACAAAAAACGGCGTGGCCATGGCTCCGCCTACAAGGATTTTATCGCAAACGGAAAGAAGCTGTTTAATGACTGGGATCTTGGTCGAGAGCTTCTTTCCACCGATAATCGCGATGAAAGGCGTCGGAGGTTTGGCTAGCAGACGCCCAAGTTTGCTTACCTCTTCGATAAGCGATGGACCGGCATATGAAGGCAGGAGTTTGGCGATCCCAACCACGGAAACATGCATGCGATGCGAAGATGCAAAGGCATCATTGATGAACATGTCCCCTAACTCGGCATAGGCTTGCGCCAGACGCCGGTCGTTTTGTTCTTCCCCTTTTTCAAAACGGACATTCTCCAACAGGTGAACCGATCCGGGTTTAGCCTTGGATAATTTCAGCTTGAGGCGCATGCGCTCGGATTTTTTGGAAACTGTTTCTGGATGGAACTGGATATCCAGTCCGTACTTGTCCATGATTTTCACCAAACGCTTGGACGAAAGCTGGTTATCGTATTTTTTGGGACGGCCGATATGGGTAAGCAGAATGACCACGGCTCCCCGCTTAGAAAGCTGTTTCACGAAAGGAATGGAGCGTGAAAGTTTAAGCGATGACTCGAAGCTCCCCTCTTTTAACGGAACATTCCAATCAACACGTACCAGTACAGGCACGCCTTGGAGGCGCTGTTTGGATGGGACAGGACGGAGCGAAAGCTTCATGTTAGGAAATGTTTTTGGCAACCGTCAGACACATTTCGGCCAAGCGGTGCGAGTATCCCCATTCGTTATCGTACCAAGCGATGACTTTTACAAAGTCGCCGTCTACTACTTTCGTTAAAGGAAGATCGACAATGCTGGATGCAGAGTTGCCTATGAAATCGGACGAGACGAGCGGCTCGGTCGTGACCTCCAGCACGCCTTTCCAGCGGGCATTTTTTGCAGCTTTTTTGAATGCTTCGTTCACTTCTTCGATGGTGACCTTCTTTTTGAGAAGTAGAGTGAAATCGCATAAGGAAACCACCGGGACCGGCACGCGGATGGAAAATCCGTCGAACAGGCCCTTCAACTCCGGAATGACTTCGGTTGTTGCGATCGCGGCACCGGTGGTTGTCGGAATGATATTCTCGGCGGCGGCGCGGGCACGGCGCAGATCCTTGTGCGGACCATCAACAAGATTTTGGTCGGCCGTGTATCCATGAATGGTAGTCATCATGGCTTTTTTGACGCCGAATGCGTCATGCATCACCGCGGCAACCGGAGCGATGCAGTTGGTTGTGCAGCTTGCATTGTTAATGATCTGGGCTTTTTTCCCGGCCTCTTTTTCATTTACACCGATCACATGGGTCGGGATCTCCCCGCCTTTGGCCGGCGCGCTGATTATGACGCGTTTGGCTCCGGCGGCAATATGCTTGGACGCTCCCTCTACCTCGGTGAATCGGCCCGTGCATTCGAGAACAATGTCCACGCCGAGCTTTTTCCAAGGAAGCAGGGAAGGATCTTTCTCGGCAAAGACCGCGATGGTCTGATTGCCGACTTTGATGGACTTGGTATCCGAAGAAACATTTCGGTCCCATACCCGATAGACGGTGTCGTGTTTAAGCAAGTGCGCAAGCGTCTTCGTGTCAGCTAAATCATTGATGGCGACGACTTCGAATCCTGGTTTGTCGAAACCGGCTTTGAATACATTTCGGCCGATTCTTCCAAACCCATTAATGGCGATACGGGGCATAATGCAACAAGTATACAACAAAAATAGAAACACCCCGTTCCTTCGTGTGGAACGGGGTGTCAGATCATGAGCCGGCGACGCGCTCGCTGGCCGAGATGTGGGGCTTCGGCGGCGGCGACTTGCGGCGAGGCTCGCTCTTGTCGATGGCCGTGACCACAGGCTTGCTGTGGAGATCGGCGATCTTGGAATCGAGCTTGGCGACCTTGCGGTCGACCTCGAAGTTCTTGTTCTTCGGATCGATGCCGGCAGCCTTGAGTGCATCCTCGACGGTTGCGCTCGAGGACACCTCGACCTCCTTGCGGACCGTCTCCCCTTCGGTGGGGATCATCTCCACGACGATGGACATCTTCTTTCCGAACATGCTGCCTCCTAGGTTGCGTTGACCGTTTCGAGCCTGGGAGGATCTCCCAGAAACAGACGCTTGGCGAAGCCGGTCTTATCACCGGCCCAAGCGTCAGTCAAACCCGCAACGGCGAGTGAAGCGACGAGATTCGCCATGAAAGCAATCCCGTGATTGCCGCAGGTGCGCTTGACGGTCGTGTCCTGCGGATAGAGCCTTGCTTCGTACGCCAGCATATCTTCTGGAAGACACGGGCGTACGAAGTAGACTTCGCCATAACGCTCGTAGAGCCGTGTATCGATGAGGATATCGACAGCAGGGTTCATGCGCACTGTTTTCCAGATCGCAGAACGCGCATCCATGGTATCTACGCTGGCGATGACCGTACCGCGTAGCGGCTGGTCGGTATACCAATTACCGACAGCGCCGATCTTGAGCGCAGTTGCTTCGCGCACGAGATCATGGAGAGCCTCGACCTTGGGTCGACCTACATCACAAGGACGATAGGCAGACATCGGCACATTGTGCGAGGCGACCTCGTCAGCATCGAGAACAAGCAGGTCTTCGATCCCCTGCCGCGCGAGTAGCAAAGCGATATTGCTTCCGACCGATCCGGCACCGATGAGGGTTACCGGCTTGGCATGAAGCGGGTTGAACAACGCTTTTTGATGCGACCAATTAAGACGCATGCGGCCACTCCTCGATCTTGGTATCGGCCAAGGCAGGTTCGTAGCCCTGCGTCAGCCACTTGATGACGAGCTCGACGAAATCGCCGAGCCTGCCTTCCTGGTAGGCCCGCGTGATCGGAATACCAGCATTCCCCCAGCAGGGCACCCCGTCAGTGGGATAATGCGGGTGGATGATTCCCTTGGGGTGGCATGACTCAGTGCAGAAGAGCGAGAATTGATCTCGAGCGATCCGAATTGCGTACCGTCCGAGACGGTAAGACTTGCCGTCGAATTGAGCCGAGATTACCCGGGTGACAACATGCAGGCCTTCGT
This sequence comes from Candidatus Uhrbacteria bacterium, assembly GCA_020854265.1. Taxonomy (GTDB): domain Bacteria; phylum Patescibacteriota; class Patescibacteriia; order 2-12-FULL-60-25; family 2-12-FULL-60-25; genus CAIXDN01. The sequence continues at coordinate 20,413 of JADZFU010000007.1, read as the reverse complement.
CCACGAATTCGATCCGCTCGACTTCAGCCATGTTTCGGATTCTTGCGTAGTCCTGTCTGGCAGATCCAGCGCGAACCGCTTTGCGATTCTCGTCCGAGTCGGCTTGATCGACGAACTTCCAAAATCTCAAGTCTTCGAGCGCTCTCTGGTAATCCTTGAGCGCTTTCTCAGCTGCCACTTCTTGCTCCTTGATCCTGTCCTTACGCCAGTCGTGCGACTCCTCTCGGATGGCCAGATGGTGCTTCGCGAATGTCTGGGAGGAAGAAATCCTCTTCGCTTTGTGTTTTGCCGTTTGCGACAAACCTTGGAATACGAGATTCAACAGGCCGCGAAAGATCTTGGCTACCGCTCCCCGATTAGTGACAGAGAGCACGGGAATGAGCATATAGCCTGTACGGCTGACCATTTGGACAATCGACTTTTTGTCTTTATCCTCGGGATCATACAAAGCGAGACCCCGACCCTTCACCGGCTCGATGCGCCGGAAATACCATGCCTTATTGTCGAGCGTCTGTCCGAAGACCTTGTCGATGTCGTTGAGCGCGCGAAACGGTCCGGTCGGTATGGCGCCGAAGATGACATGGAACTCGTCCGGTTTGGCTGGAAGCGGCTCGACCCGCACCGCCTTGGGCGAATGCAGGTGGACGGTGAGGCCCGTCAAGCGGGAAAGATCCTGGGCCACGTCTTTCACATACGCGAGATTGTGATTGCGGAGCTCCTGCTCCTCGTAGTGGAGCTTGGCATGTTCTTCTTCGTCGCGCGTGTAGGTAACGGTACCGAGATGGGGCGTCAGCGCCGGATAGATGCGGTCTCCGATGCGCGCTTCCGTCTTGCGGAGCTTCTTGCGATCGAGCGCCGCTGCCTGCTTGTCGGGGACGAGCAGGAGCGGAATATTCGTGAAGCCGTCGATTGCGGCCTTGACCGGCTTACGACGCGACTCCGGCAGCAGGTGCGGAGGAATAGCGTGCATTTTGAAAGGACCTCCTTGCGGGAGGTCCTTATCATTTTATTCTCTTTGGATCAAGGGTTAGCAGGCATTAGTCGCATGGGCGGCCATTTGCATGCGCTGGAAACGCGTGACCATGATTTTTTCACCGATGGTTCCCGAGAGCTCCGAGATCAGCTGTTCGATGACCTTGGTATCGTCTTTGATGAAATTCTGCTTGGTGAGGCAGACTTCGGTATACCATTTGTTCAGCTTGCCTTCGATGATTTTCATCTTGATATCTTCCGGCTTCTTGTCGTCGGCCATTTCCGCCATGAATTCCTGCTTCTTTTTTTCGACCGCATCAGCCGGGATGGCTTCCGGGCTCACATACATCGGATCCATGGCAGCCACCTGCAATGCAAGGTCGTTTGCAAGAGCAATGAAGGCTTCATTGCGTGCCACGAAATCCGTTTCACATGCAAGCTCGACAATCGCGGCAAGCTTTTTGTTGTGGTGGAGATAGGTCGCGAGCAATCCTTCGCTTGCGGTACGCTCGGCGGCTTTTTTGGCGGCCTTGATCGAACCTTTCTTTTTCAGGATTTCGATGGCCTTATCCATGTCCCCTCCTGCCTCCTCCAGCGCCTGCTTGCAGTCGACCATGCCGGCCGAGGTGCGGTTGCGAAGCTCGATGACGAGTTTGGAGTCGATTGCCATATGTTTTGTTTTTTCTAAAGATTATTTAGCGAATGACTTGTTGAGCTGGGCGCCGGTATTGACCAGCGATGTTCCCAAACGGGCGCGGGCGCCTTCCCATTCTTTCTTCCCGTCATTGACGGCTTCGGCGGCGAGCTGTCCGATCATGGCGATGGCCTTTACGGCGTCATCGTTTGCCGGAATCGGGAAATCGATATCCGTCGGATCGACGTTGGAGTCGCAGACCGCGACCACTTTGACGCCGCGTTTAAGCGCTTCTTCGAGAGCGGTTTTGTCCTTTTTAACATCGAAGATGAAGAGGACGTCCGGGATGCGGGAAAGCTCCTGCATGCCGCCGATCTTTTCATCAAGCACTTCGATTTCTTCCGAGAACTTCAACTGTTCGAATTTGGTGTATTTTGCGAGCTCGCCCTTTTCCTGTTTGCGTTTCAAATCTTTGAATTTGCGGATCTGGGCCGAAATGCTCGAAAAGTTAGTGAGCGTACCGCCGAGCCAGCGCTTATTCACGTACGGCATGCCGCAAGCCTTGGCCGAAACTTCTACGATAGAAGAAGCCTGCTTTTTGGTACCGACGAATAAAATCACGCCGCCGCGAGCTGCGGTTTTGCGGAGGAAACCAAGGGCTTCTTCAAGCGCCTTTTGAGTTTCTTCAAGGTTGATGATGTGGATGCCCTGACGGTCTCCGAAGATGAATTTGCGCATCTTGGGATGCCATTTGGACGTTTGATGACCGAAGTGGATGCCGGCTTGCAGCATCTCGGCCAAGGAAGGCATTTTTGCCATATTGATTGCTCCTTTATACGTAGGTCCTGGGATTCCCTAGCCCGACGGATCGGGCCAAAGAGCGGGAAACTCCGGTTATGGTGGACGAACGGGGTTATTTAAGCCCGAAGACCATACCGGATTTCCTAAAATTTGGCAAGAGTTAAGCAAAATGAAACACCCCGCGCTCACTCCGACAGTTAGTCGGAGGAGCACGGGGCGTCTGGGCTAGATAGCCGTCCTGAGGACGAAGAGCGTCCCGGCAGGGGTGCCGGAGCGGCTTTCGCTGGAGTGGGTCTGCACCGCCATGTCCTTCCAGATGGTGTAGCCACCGGGGTAGTTCGGACACGACGATGAGGAGCATGCGGGAACGAATCCCGCGTAGACCGGGTAGAGGTAGACGAGCGCCAGATCCGCGGTCGCATCGGCCGGGCGAGCCGGCATGTTGAAGCGACACTCGGTCGTGAAAGCGCCATCGCGCCTGATCCCGCCCATGCAGGTTTCCGACACCCAGCCGGTGTCGATGACGCCGCCGCCAGCCGCTGCCGACCTCGTCCAGATGATGTTGATCATCCAGCCGGTGACGGAAGGACTGCCGGCCGCATTCTCGAAGCGCAGGCAGATACCGAGCTCGTCGGAGCAGCTGTTGAAGCCGCCCGCGTCGGGACGTCCTGCATCGGAACCCGCGTCGGGATCCACGGCAGCATCGGTACCGGCGTCGGAACCCGCGTCGGGATCCACGGCAGCATCGGTACCGGCGTCGGGGATGTCCGGACCGCTGTCGGTATCCGGCATGAAGGCGTCGGGGACGTTGCCATCCTCGGGAACGAAGGCATCGGGGACGTCGCCGTCGATCTGCGGAATGCAGCCTGCTTCACCTTCCCCCCTCATGGTGCCAACCGGGCACCCGAGGACGGAACGATCGAGCAGACACCCCGACAGGAACATGGGAACCAAGCAAGCGAAGACCGCCAACTGAGCTCCCTCTCGGAAACGTTGCATGTCTCTATCTCCTTTCAGGAAGCTTTTGAAGGTACGGCTTCCAAAATCTGAACAGCTCTTTTTACCATAAAATACATGTTTTGTCAACAGTTTGGCTCTATATAGCGAAAATCCCCCGTATTTCTACGAGGGATTCAGGGGGAACGCTCACAAAACGATGCGCAGACAAAACAAGAGCCCATAGGGCGTATCCGGCCGGCGCTCGAGCGTTGCCAGCCCGATGCCTGCGTCGACCGGGATCTCGACCGTGTCGTACCAGACTCGGAACGAGCTGGGGAAACCAGGACAAGTCGTATCCGTGCACAAAGGCACGAAATCATCCATGACCGGATAGGCGTAGACAACGGCCGAGCCGACCACCTCCATCCCTGGATCGCGGATTGGGATGAGACACTGCGTCTGCCCATCGCCCAAATGGCGGAGACCGCCAATGCACGGTTCGGCGGCCCAGTCCGTGGTGAAAAGAGCGCCGCCGGGCAAGGTCCAGACGACATTGTGTCGCCAGTGCAGGACGTCGCGATCGGGCGCGAACTCGCTGACCTCAAGGCACAAGCCGAGCTCGTCTTCGCAGCCATCGATGCGTCCGGCATCAGGCAGATCCCCGTCGCGGAAGGATCCATCGAGGACGAATCCATCGGGAATTTCTCCATCCCGCAGGACGGACATTGCGTCTACCGAAGAATCGGCAATTGATGAATCGAGACCGTCTCCGCCGGAGTCGGCCGGGTTGATCATTGCGTCGAGATCGGAACCGCCATCCATGATAGGCGGAAGAGGAGGGGGATCGAAATCGAGAATGAGGCCGCAGCCCATCAAGATCGGTACACTGGAAACGTAGTACCAGAGGAACCGCATGAAACCTCCAAATGTGCTGATTCGAGGATAGTATTAAAATGTAGTTTTGTCAAAATCCCCGTCTTCGGATTTTGGGATGACGAGCTTTGGGCGGAGCTTTAAATCTTCTCGTGCCGACTCGCGAATTTTGCGGACGGTGGCATTGGCGGGCGCTTCGTTTTGAGTCTCGTCGACGGGCTCGGTGCTACCGACTTTATTTGCCCGTCCCATGGCGCCGCGCATGCGGTCGAGAATGCTCATGGACTCCTCTTGCGGAACGGCATCGGCTTCCTGTCTGCGTTCTCGGGCAAGGTTTTTGAGACGGGCCTTCACGGCCTGATTTGTTAATCCCGGATTCAATGTATCCTGCGCATCCTTACTTGCTTTGAGCACCATTTGGCTCGCGCTTTTTGCTTTACGCGCCACGCCAACTTCCTGCAGAGCTTCTACCACATTTTTTAACATGGACTGGCTCATGCCGGACCGATGCTCCCCTGCCATGACTTTGGCGATATCGCGGTTATCGATTCCGGAAATACCGCGGCGCGAAAGCGCGTCCTTCATCTTGGTCTGATCAATTTTGGAGAGCCGGCGCTCGATGCGCTTGGCATCCTGTCCATGAAAAATGATTTTTCCCATGGAGACACCGAGGTCTTTTTTGGTGGCGCGTTGGGGCATGCTGCTATGGTACCAGCCGGATCATTCTTCGTCTTGCTCTTCGCCTTTTTTTCCAGAACGGACGGCATCGATCATCTGGTCGATGTCGCCATCCAGAATAAGCGGGATATTGTGCCAAGACTTTTTAATGCGATGATCGGTGATGCGGTCCTGCGGCGTATTATAGGTTCGGATTTTTTCAGAACGGTCGCCGGAGCCGATTTGCGAGCGGCGCTCTGCATCAAGCGTGGAACGCTTTTTTTCCTGCTCCGCTTCCCAGACACGAGCACGCAGCACCGTCATGGCACGTTCACGATTTTGAAGCTGGGAGCGTTCGTCCTGACACGACACGACGGTATTGGTCGGGATATGGGTAATACGTACGGCCGACTTGGTGGTATTTACCGACTGTCCGCCCTTTCCTCCCGCGCAGAACGTGTCGATACGGAGATCTTTGGCATCGATATGGATTTCGGTTTCTTCGATTTCCGGCAATACGGCAACCGTAGCAGTGGATGTATGAATGCGGCCGGCTTTTTCGGTCACAGGAACGCGCTGAACACGATGTACACCGGACTCAAATTTCAAACGGCCGTAGGCACCATTGCCTTCAACCGACATAACGACTTCTTTGTAGCCGCCGGTTTCATTCGTCGATTCGGAAACAAGGCTTGTCTTCCAGCCTTTGCGTTCGGCATAACGAACATACATACGCAAAAGATCGCCGGCGAATAACGAGGCTTCATCCCCGCCAGCACCAGCGCGGATTTCAATGATGACGTCGCTTGCATCATGCGGATCCGGCGGGACGAGGAGCAACTCGAATGCTTCGCGCGCCGCATCGAGCTCTGGCTGGATTCGTGAGAGCTCGGATGCTCCCATTTCTTTCATGTCGGCATCATCGGAGGCGTAGGCTTCTTTAGCATCGGCAAGCGCCTGATCAAGATCCAATAGCTTTCGAGCAGCATCGGCTTTTTCACGAGCATGGGTAAAGGCGATTGATGCTTCTTTCAATTTTTTTTGATCGCCAAGAACAGCGGGTGAGGAAACAAGCTCCTCCGCTTTTCGGACTTCTTCAAGGGCAATTTTTGCCTGGTCGATCAAGGACATATCTTCAGCATATCAAAAACCGGCCTTAAGCAGCCGGTTTTTGGAACGTATCTACGATTCGTTCAACGAAGTCGGGCTCTTGCGGGCCTTCTTTTCCGCTTTTTGGGCGGCGCGTTTGACGTTCTTGCTCTTTTTGGAGCCGACGCCAGCGCGGTCTTCTTTGGCTTTGGCGAGACGCGCGAACTTGTCGATGCGGCCGGCCGTATCGATAAGGTTTTGCTTCCCCGTGTAGAACGGGTGACATTGATTGCACAATTCGACGCTGATGGACGGCATGGTGCTGCCCACGGAAACGGCATTACCGCATACGCAAGTAATGGTGGCCTCCTGATACGTCGGGTGGATGGTTGCCTTCATAGTGCGCAGATATTAGCAGAATTAGACCGATCTGGCAAGGGTTGACCTCTGCCTATTTTTCGGCTTAGATAAGCAAGGTTCTTTATCCAAAGGAGATCTATGCCGAACGAGCGTAGTACCGAGGTCAAATTCGAATCCGAGATTCTGGACGAGGAGTCCGGACTCATGTGCCGGGTGTCGATCGAGGCTTGGGAGCGCGATGTGGGCATGATCTGTCTCGAGTACATCTCACGCGGCGGAGTCGCAGGATACGTGCGCTTCGGACTCGTCAACCGCGAAGGACTGCTCGAGCTGCTCAATGCCGTGAAGGATCCGGTGGCGGGCGTCGTCTCGGCGCCGCTTACCATCGATGCGCACATTCTCGACGGCGACACGGTGAAGGAAGCTGAGATCGAGCTCGAGATCCCGCTTGGTGGCCGCTTCGGCCACCGCGACTTCTTTCTGAAGTTCCTGCCGATCGTCCTACAGGCCATGGATACGCTCCCCGCGCTCTCGCGCCCGAAGGACGAGCCGATCCAGACCATGGCCACACCTCCGGCCGCCAAGAACTGAGCAAACGGGTCCGACGCTGTCGGACCCGTTTTTTATACCAATAATTTTTTTACCATCCACCAATATGCTCTCATCACAGGATTGCCGATATATTCGAGTACGGGATTGCGGACGGAATCGCCTTGGAAACGGATATCCGCAACGGCGAGATGGAGCAGCTCTTTGTCGGAAACCGTGCGCATTGCATGGATCACCATGCGGCGGGCCTTGATCCATTTCCAAAAATTCGGATCGAATATCTCTTTGATCTGCTTCCATTTCATGTCGAACCAGCCGTTTTTCAAGGAGAAAACAATGAGTGCGAGGTCCATCACGCATGCCATCGGAGCAATGATGACAAGGGTCCAGATTTTGTAATACGAAAGGACGAGAGCCAAGCGGTTGCGCTCCATTAAATAGAATACATTTTTACTTTTGCCGAATTCATACCAATGCCAAACGATAGATGCCGGCTCAAGAACAATTTTCCATCCGCGTGAACGGAGTCGGAGCGAAAGATCCGTGTCTTCGTGATACATGAAAAATTTTTCATCGAAGAGCTTTTCTCCTTCGAGAGCAGAGAGCCGGACCAAAGCGGCAGCGCCTGAGGCGTAGCCTATTTCGTTTTGAAAATGAAAACCAGAAACAGGCTGCTTATAACCATCGGAGTAGCCGAAACCCAAAAAGTGATACGCGTTTCCTGCAGTATTGATTTGATCGCGGTCTTGCCCGAGAAGAATGAGAGACTGGACGATGGCAATTTTTGGATTTGACTCCGCGGTTTCGACGGCTCGGATGAGATAGTCGGGATCGACCTCGGTATCTTCATTCGTGAGATGGACATACTCGCATCCAAGCTCGCGAGCCTTGGCGAGTCCTACATTATTATTGGCAGAAAAACCGATATCATCGCCGCTATTGAAGACGTAATGCAAATTCGGGAGCGATGTGCCTGATTTGAACATCCAATTCTTGAAAAACCAATCCTTGATGCGAGGCTCGGTTTTTTCGGGCTCGACAAGGATGAGCTCCACTTTGTCTTTTGGGTAATTCAGCTTCTCGAAAGAACGCATCGCGCGGTCGATGTCGCGTTCCCAATTTTTGGTGGGAAAATTCAGATAGATAATGCCGACTTTCGGGTACGTCATACGCGCATGCGGATATGTCTAAGTCCAAGCGTCTCCAAGGCCTTGCGGCGTTTCCACATGTAAGAAAAGGTCTTGGCCAGAGACCGCACGGAACGAACCCAAACAATCGGGGAAGCGATGAAAACCAAGGCCGTTCGTCCGATCTCTTGGAGAAGAGAAAGAAGAAAGTCATCAACTCCAAGCGACCACGCCGCGTGCAAGGTGTAGAGATGATGCTGGTTTACATAGCTGTACTGGCGGAGAAGAGCCGGCCGGCGGGCATGGCTATCGCCAGGCTTAATCCCCCGCGTGTGCCAAGCCACTGCAGACGGTTCATACCATGCGATAAAGCCGGCGCGGCGCAGCCGGATTGCGAGATCGACGTCTTCTTTGTACATGAACCATGCCGGATCAAAGAGATAGCCGCCCGCTTTTTGGATGGCGGAGCGTCGGTACAAACCGACGGCGCCGGAGACGCCAAATACCTCGCCCGAATCCGCGTTTTCATGCCGATCAACGATCCGTGCAAGGGAGTGATACACCAGACCGGATGTATCAATACTCTGCCCGTCCATGCGATACACAAGACCCGTAATCGATGCGATGCGCTCGTCGGATTCGATGCGTTTCATTACGGCTTCGAGGTACCCGGCATCGAGCTTGGCATCATCGTTCAAGAGCATCACGAAGGGTGCCGTATGCTGGTCGAACAGCTTGGCATGTCCGCCGGCAAAACCCAGATTTGTTTGGGAATTGTCATGCATGAACACTTCAAAATCACGGTATGTTTGGTTCTTGAGCGATTCGAGCAAAGTCGGGAGCTTCTCTTCGCTTTTATACAGAACGATTTGAATCGCGAGTTTCATAGCCATTTCCAAAAATAGTTGAGCAAGCTTTTGGTGAATTGCCACCGTTTCCAGATACGATTGCGTTTGGCAAAACTCTTTCCGACTAAATCTTTTACAACAATGTCCGGCACATAACGCACACGCATCCCATGCGCTTTTGCCTGACGGCAGTAGTCCACTTCTTCGAACCAAATAAAATACCGCTCATCCAATGCGCCTATGTTATCGAGCGCTGTGCGATTGATGGCAAAAAAAGATCCGCGAACCGTGTCCACATCCTGTTCACGCTCAAGATCAAGATCCTTTCCCATGTACCGGTCGATGATGGAAGGAAATACGCGATTCATTTTGAGCAAAATCACAAGCTGGTCTTTCCAAGTCGGAAATCGGCGCATGTGGTGCATGGCTTTTCCGTTCTGGTCCAAAAGCTTGGCACCGACGACGGCCACATCCGGATGCGCATCGAGATACGCCGCTGTTTTTGCTACCGCTTCTTCAGACGCAAGCATATCCGGATTCAGCAGCAAGACATGGCCTTTGGCCAAGGCGATCCCTTGGTTGCAGGCTTTGGCAAAACCGAGATTCTTTTGATTGGCGATCACTCGAATGTGCGGAAACTTGGCACGGACCGCTTCGACTGATCCATCGCTCGATGCATTGTCAACGACGACAATATCCCCCGAGAGCTGCTCGAGATTTTTTATTAACGTGTCCCGGACATTCCAGGAAACGATAATGGTCGTGATATTTTGGCTTGCTTCAGCCATAAAACCATTCAACGTTAGCATGGTTGGACAGACAGTCAATCATCGGCGAGAATGCGCCTATGAAACTTCTTGTGACTGGCGGCGCCGGCTTTATCGGATCAAATTTTATCCGGTTTTGGCTCGCCCATCATCCGGATGATGTGATCGTGAATATCGATGCACTCACCTACGCCGGAAACCCTGAAAATATCCGCGGACTTGATCCAGACCGCCATGTTTTTATCCATGGAGACATCCGGAAACCGGAAGACGTGCGACGGGCAATGGAAGGAGTTGATACGGTCGTCCATTTTGCCGCCGAGTCCCATGTCGACCGCTCGATAGACGGCAGCCGCATATTTTTGGAGACGAATGTTCTTGGTACGCAAGTACTTTTGGAAGAAGCCCTGCGTCTGGGCAATCAAATCAAGCGTTTCCATCATGTTTCAACGGATGAAGTGTTCGGCAGCTTGCCGATGGAATCCGAACAAAAATTTTCCGAAACGACTCCATATGATCCGCGCAGCCCCTACTCTGCTTCAAAAGCAGCTTCGGACCATTTAGTCCGTTCGTATTTCCATACGCATACATTACCGATCACGATTTCGAATTGCTCGAATAATTACGGGCCTTATCATTTCCCGGAAAAACTGATTCCGCTCATGATCGTGAATGCGCTACGCGATTTGCCGTTGCCGGTTTATGGAGACGGAAAAAACATCCGCGACTGGATCCATGTTGAGGACCATTGCCGCGGTATCGAGGCTGTATTGAAAAAAGGAGATATTGGTGAAACGTATTGCTTTGGCGGAGATGCCGAGATGCATAATATCGATGTCGTAAAAAAGATTTTGGAACTGACAGGCAAGCCGGAAAGCCTCATCACATTTGTCGAAGATCGAAAAGGCCATGACCGGCGATATGCGATTGATTCGACAAAAGCGAAAACCGAGCTCAAATGGAAGGCAAAAAAAACGTTCGAATCCGGCCTAAAAGATACGGTGGATTGGTTCAAAAAGAATGAAGCTTGGTGGAGGCCACTTGTGAAGTAAAAGCTGGATTGGTAAGACGGGATTCATGAAAATCCTTGTTTTTGGAAGCAAAGGCTTCATTGGCGGAAGAATGCTGGAATCCTGGCCTGAAGCGGTTGGCACGGATGCACGAATTGATGATAAAGAAGCTGTTTTGAAGGCTCTTGAGATGCATAAGCCGGATGCGGTGGTGAATGCGGCGGGCAAGACCGGACGGCCGAATGTTGATTGGTGCGAAACGCATCAAGCCGAAACCATACGCGGAAATGTTACCGGCGCCGTGATCTTGGCTGAAGCCTGCCATGAAAAAAATCTCTACCTTCTCCACCTTTCTTCCGGGTGCATTTTTTACGGTGACTCGCCCGATCCGCGAGGCTGGACGGAACAGGACCATCCCAATCCCACATCGATGTATTCGCGCTCCAAATATTCGGCGGAGCTTGTACTTACAACATATCCGAATGTCGCAATCGCGCGTCTACGAATGCCGATCGATGACCGACTCGGCGAACGCAATCTCATCACCAAATTATCAAAATATAATCCGATCATCGATGTCCGGAACAGCGTGACCGTGGTGAGCGATTTGATAGACGTTTGCTATAAGCTGATACAAAAGCGCGCCACCGGAATATTCCACACCGTGAACCCCGGAATCATGCGCCATCGTGATCTGATGTCGCTGTATCGCGAGCTGGTGGATCCGAATCATCAGAATGAATGGATCACCAATGAAGAGCTGGTGAGCCGAGGCCTCGCAAAATCTATACGTTCGAATTGCATCATGCAGAGCGAACGGCTCAAATCGCTCGGCATCGAAATGAGGCCGATTGATGTCGCATTGCGGGATGTCATGTCCAAGTATGCGCAACATGTGAAACGCGAAATCCGCAAAGAATATCCAGGGATGCCGAGCTTCCTCAAGTCCGAAACTCCCGACTTTGCGTTTCAATCGACAAGCATTCCCAAAATGAAAGGCGTAATCTTGGCAGGCGGCAAAGGAACGCGCCTTGCTCCGCTGACGAATATCACCAATAAACACCTGCTCCCGATCGGAAAGCGGCAGATGATCCTTTATCCCCTGCAGACTTTGCTTGATGCCGGCATCCGGGACGTGATGATCATTACCGGACCTGACCATGCCGGCCATTTTATGAATCTTCTCGGTTCTGGTTCTGCATTTGGCTGCCGTATCACCTACCGCATCCAAGACGAAGCGGGCGGTATTCCGCATGCCTTGGCATTGGCCGAAGACTTTGTCGGTAATGACCATGCGACGGTCATCCTTGGAGACAATTTGTTCGAAGACAATTTCATGGCTCCGGTTTCTTCGTTCCAAGGAGGTGCCATGACCTTTTACAAAGCCGTTCCAGATGCACATCGCTTTGGGGTGGTGGAAGTTGATGCGTATGGAAATGTTCTTTCGATTGAAGAAAAGCCGACAAATCCAAAAACAAATTTTGCCCAAGTCGGTTTGTATATCTATGACCGGTCGGTGTTTGACGTCATCCGTACGCTCAAACCCTCACTCCGCGGAGAACTTGAGATTGTCGATGTGAACAATGCGTTTTTGCAGAGACGAAGCCTGCAAGCAAAACCCGTTCGCGGTTTTTGGACGGATGCGGGTACGCATGAGAGCTTGGCTCGCGCGAACGAGTATTTTAACAACAAATAAGCTACACTACCCTCGAATTATGGATAAAAAACGCGTTCTCATCGTTGGCGGAGGCTTTGTCGGATTGCGTACAGCAACCCTCTTAGCCGGTGGAATGCTCAAAAACGGCGAAGTCACCCTCGTGTCCACGTCCAAGCATTTCATTTTTACCCCATGGCTGGTCGACTTACTTGCCGGCAGTATACCGCTCGAACAAATGAGCGCGGATTTATCCGATATCGCAAAACGCGACGGATTTACTTTTATCCATGGAACGGTTTCCCACTTGGACTATAAAAAGAAAGAAGCGGTCATAGAAACTGCAAATGGACAGCAGACCGTGTTGTTTGATGCGGCGGCACTCTGCCAAGGCGCAAGCACCAATTTCTTCGGCATTCCTGGCGCAGAATCCTACGCATACCAGCTTAAAACACCCGATCATGTCGAACGGCTGCGTGCAAAACTTGATACCTTTGATGAGCAAGTTTCCATCAATGTGGTCGGTGCAGGTCCAACAGGCATGGAAACGGTCTTTGCCTTGCGCGAATACTTGGAATCAAAAGGAAAAAAGGCAAAAATCTGCCTGATACAGGCTGCGCCTCGTATTCTCCCAGGTTTTAGCCAGCGGCTTGTCGATCATGCAAAACACGAGCTTGCGGCGGCTTCGGTCTCCATGATGGAGGGAGATCCGGTTGTTGCGGTAGAGCAGGATGGGGTGAGACTTAAAAGCGGTAGTAAGATTGCAGCTCAAATAACTATCTGGGCCGGCGGTATCCGTCCAAACCATATCGATACCCAGCCCTCGCTCCCAAATGATCCGGCAGGAAATATTTCCGTTGACCGTACCTTGCAAGCTGATGAGAGCGCGTTTGCTGCGGGTGATGCAGCCGGCATTTTGAATCCGGGCAATGCCGCTCCAAAGACTGCACAGGTTGCCATGGAAATGGCCCCTGTCCTTGCCAGAAACATCGTTCGATACCTGGAAGGAAGAAAACTATCCACATACAAACATCACAGCAAGGGAGTGATTATTACGGCCGGACGCAAAGGATTGCTCGAATTAGGCTGGAAAATCAGCGTTTCTTCGCAATTTTTGGTTTGGATCAGGAATCAGATGTATCGTTTCCGTTTTTGGCAGATGACCGGAGTGTAAAAATCCGTTACTTGACGATAAAAAACGTGTTAAAATGGGCGGAGTCCTATGCTCCGTCCCTTTTTGAAAATCCTGCCGCTCTTTGCCGCGATTTTTCTTTTCCCTACCGGGGCTTTTGCCATGTCGGCAACCAATGTCCAGCCGGCAAATCTCGTGCAGAGCAATCGCACAACGGTAACCGTGACTTTCACCACGGCTGCCGCGCTCCCGGCAAATGGAAAAGTGAAGATTATTTTTCCGGCAGGCTTCAATGTCGCTTCGGCATCTAGCGGCACCTGCAGCACCATGAATGGCGGGTTTGGGACAAGCGTTTCAAGCCAAACCGTTACCATTACGCGCGATAATACGGGAACATTGGAACCTATCGGCGCACAAACCTGTACTATCGCCCTCATTTCCAATCCTTCTGCAACAGGATCAACCGGGACCTATACCATCCAAATCACCGACTCGACCGATACCGTTCTCGACCAGGATACTGCCGTGGCCGCGGACACCATCATTGTCCCCGGTGTATTTGCCGTAGCAAATGTTCAACCCATTAACCAAGTAGAGTTTGCCACTGTTGGCCACACGGTTACTTTTACGAACATCAATGTGCTTACCCGTGACGGAAAAATCGCTGTCACCTACCCGGCAGGATTCAATCTCAATAACGCGAGTACGCCGGCGTGCTCTACGATGGATGGCGGGTTCAGCGTAAGCACTTCAGGCCAAACCGTTATTATATCCAGAGACGGCTCGGGAACAGATCAAACGGCTGGTGCCGAAACCTGTACTTTTGAAGGCATAGCCAGCCCTAGCGCAGGAAGCACAACAACCTTTTATGAAATACAGACACGCGACGGATTAAACAATCCGACGGACGCGACATCCACGGTTTTTGTCGATCCGCTCTTTACAGCGCCGTCGTTTTCGGTCGCCAATGTCCAGCCCACATCCCTCATTGCAGGCGCTTCTACGATTGTAACGGTTACGTTTACAACCGTTACCTCTACTCCAGTCGGCTCAAAAATCCGCATCACCTTCCCGTTTGATTTTGATTTGTCGCATGCGACATCGGTTGATTGTTCGACCATAGCAGGAGCGGAAACATTCACCACAAGTACACAGACTCTCACTATCCAAACCGCCATGCCGGTAAGCGAAGCGGCTGGTTCCGAATCTTGTATCATTTCGAATGTCCGTAACCCGCGTTTTTCCGGATCAACCGGTTCGTATTCAATTCAGCTGCTGGATCTCACATCCCCTGGCGTGCTTATTTCCTCGGATACTGCAGTAGCAGCCGATACTTTGGTCGCAGCCACCATGGTCGGAACTGATATTGTTCCAGAGAATTTGGTGGGCAGCTCGACTCTCATCCACACCGTAAGCTTTACAACGGTCAATCCAATCCCTGGAAACGGAAAAATTTTTGTCACCTACCCTGCCGGATTTGATCTGACGCCGGTAACATCTTCTACTTGCAGCGGCTTGGATGGAACCATTTCGGTTGCTACGAGCGGCCAATCGATCATTCTGACTCGTGTAGGCGGCACCACATCAACCGTTTCCACCGCGGTAGATTGTGCGATAAATGACGTAAGAAACCGTGTAACAGCAGGTGCAAGCGGGACATACAATGTTACTACAACCAATTCCTTTGACACGCCTATCGACTGGTCAACGGCAGCTGCGGATACATACGTCGTCCCGCCGGCACTCACCCTCACAAATATCCAGCCAGTCAGCTTGGTCCAGAATGTTTTGACGGACCACGACATCACCTTTACCTTCAGCCAAAATTTCCCGATAGAATCGAAATTCGAGTTTACGTACGGCGCCGGATTTAATACGACGGGTACCACGGTGAGCGTCAGCTGCCCTGGTATAGATGGAGGCCTTACCGCAACTACAAGCGGGTCGGTTATCAGTCTCACACGAAGCGGGAACGGTACGACGCTTGGCGCAGGCGCTCGTACCTGCCGCGTGCTTGGGATCAGGAACCCTGTGGGCATTGGAACAACCGGTGCATATACTATTGCGATCAAAGATAAAGCTGGTTTTATGATGAGCGGAGGTACAGGGGGCGTTACCGCTGACACTATTACCGTTCCCGGTGCGCTTACCACGCCTGACGTTACCCCAACCTCGCTTGCGGCAGGAGCAACCACAACGGCTACGGCAGTATTCGGCTTTGCGAACGGATGGCCATATGATGCCAAGCTCGTTGTTGAGTATCCCTCCGCATTCGGCGTGACTCCGACAACCGGTTCATGTGCTGGCCTGTCTGGAGGATTCACCGCCTCGGCATCAGGTACGCATGGATTCGTCATAACACGCGACGGAAGCTCGACAGGCACGGTTTCTGGTACGGCATCATGCAGCATGACATCCATCAAAAACCAAACTGTAAGCGGCGTCGGAGGCACGTACAGCTTTGTCTTGTACGATTCTACAAATGTCACCATTGCCACGGCTGCAGCCGTTTCTGGAGATACATTTACCGCTGGGGCCATCACCTCGGCCAATGTCCAACCTGACAGCTTACTTATCAATAGCACCTCCACAGCTTCCGTTACGTTTACCACCAGCAATCCGGTTCCGTCTGATGGAAAAATCTCGGTCAATTTCCCTGCCGGCTTTGGCCTGACCGGTGTTGGCGCTTCCGGCATGGCATGCAGCGGTCTTTCGGGCACGCTGTCGACGAGTGTGGGCGGACAAACCGTTACTGCATTGCGCTCCGGCGGCTCTACAACAACGGAATCCGCCGTATTTACCTGTACCATCGCAAATGTCCGCTCCCCCGTGTCGGCCGGGGCAGGCGGAACCTATATCATCCGTACCCTTACGAATGCCGACGTCGTCATTGATGAAAATACTTCGGTTGCTTCCGATACATTCTCGGCTGCCGGGACGCTTACCTCGCTCGATGTCGCCCCTTCCTCGCTCACCACGAGCGCAAGTGCCAACCATACAATTACTTTTACCCAAGCGCTGGGTATTCCAAGCAATGGTTCTGTAAGGATTACGTACCCTTCCGGCTTTAATCTTTCCGGAGCGACTGGCGGCACTTGTTCCAGCATGGATGGGAGCTTTGTAACGAGTGTCAGCGGAACCCAAATCATCATTACTCGTACCGGCGGAACTTTTGAACCGGCAGGCGCACAAACTTGTACGGTTAACTCCATTGTTAATCCGAGCACAGCAGGCGGAGCCGGTACTTATACCATCACCACCACGCTCTCGGACGGAACAACCATCGAATCAGGCACGGCGAGCAGCGACACGTTTAGCGCGCCTTCATCGAGCGGTGGCGGGGGCGGTGGCGGGGGCGGAGGTGGTGGTGGGGGCGGCGGAGGCGGTACGGTACTCGCTCCTACATTCCAAACCTCGAATGACGCCGAGATCCGCAAACAAATCGAAGAACGTCTAAAGACATTGCCTGTCGCCGTCCATAACCTGATCAAGCTTCCGGACGATAAAAATCCAAAAACACAGGAGGATAGCGCTGTTTACTATGTCGGTGCAGACGGGCTCCGTCACGCTTTCCCAAATAGCAAGGTTTATTTCTCATGGTACTGCGACTTCTCGTCGGTTTCCATTGTTTCACCATCCGTTCTGGCCTCGATTGGACTTGGCGGCAATGTAACCTACCGACCAGGAACCAAACTTGTGAAATTTACCACGGATAACAAGGTATATATTGTGACAAAAGGCGGCGTCCTGCGCGGCATCCCGAGCGAAGCGTTCGCAAAAGAACTCTTGGGTCCAGCTTGGAACAAGCAGATAGACGATATTTCGGACGCATTCTTTACCAATTACCAATTTGGTCCGGATGCGGTTACGGTTGCTGAGCTTGTTTCAAGTTCGCTCGTCGCCAGCGTCACGTATCCAAGCGATAGCATGCGCATCGTCGGAAATACGGATAGCGCACCTCTTGCATTCGTACCAGCCTGCCCTGCAGGAACTCCTGCCGCCAGCCAGCCGGCCACGACTATCCAAGACTTTGATCGTCCGTCCGCTATCCCTGCCGGATACACGTTCAACGCAAACCTCGGAATCAACTCCCCTGCCTCAATCGATATCCGCTACCTGCAATACATCCTGATCGAGCTTGGCCCTGAAATTTATCCGGAACAACGCTCCACGGGAAATTTTGGACCAGCTACCGAGCTTGGTGTGAAAAACTTCCAGAAAGCGAATGGGTTGAACCAAAGCGGAAGGCTGGATGCCGACACGAGAGCTAAATTGAACAATCTCATCAAATAACATTAAACACCCCGTCACGGGGTGTTTTCTGTTCTCTGTCATCCGCTTTTACCGGATGGTATGGTGTTCTTATGAGTTGGTTTTTGGCAATGGCAATGGCTGCAACCGCAGCTACATCAATGATTGAGCTGCCGGTTCCTTATGTTCCGCAAGCCATTGACGGCCGCTGGGTTGCGCCTTGGGATGAGGCTTGCGAGGAAGCGTCTTTGCTCATGGTTGAGGGATATTACGAAAAAAACATCGTAGTAGATGAGCAAATTGCAAAAAAAAGGATGCAATCCATGATCGATTGGGAAATGGTTGTTTTTAACAAATTTGACGATACGGATGCCGACGAAACCCGGCGGCTAATCGATGAACATGCGGCATTTGAAGCGCATATCATCCGTAATCCCTCGCTTGATTCCATCAAGGACGAGCTTTCTGCCGGACGCCCGGTCATTGCCATGGTTGATATGTTTGACCTGTATGCGGAACGCGATCTTGGTGACTCATACCATGTTTTAGTTATCAGCGGATTTGATGTTGCAAAAAAGGAATTCATTGTTCGCGATCCGGCTCGAGACACGCGACGATTTAGCTACACGAGGCTTATGGCCGCTTTGCATGACTACGACCCGATTACACGAGAAGCAAGCGGCGTTCCGACCGTCTTATTTACCTCGCCACCGGAACCGGACCTTACCGTCATGGACTTCCTGAAAAAAATTTCAAATTTTTTCTGGGATTTATTCAATTAATCAAAACAATAACCCGTCCTTTTGGGACGGGATATTGTTGGCTCCGGGGCCTGGATTCGAACCAAGATACACTGCTCCAGAGGCAGTAGTCCTACCGTTAGACGACCCCGGAATGTGCCGAGATAGTACGTGATCTGACCAAGATCGTCAACGGATAACCACCAAAAATCCCCGCATGGCGGGGTTTTGGAGAGGAAAAGGGTTTTTGTTTATTCAGTAGGGAGAGTGCCGGTTGGCGGCTTTGGGCGGGTGCTATCCATTACCTCTTCTGCTGATTTTGGCGTTTGACCTTTAAGGAGAAATTCCAGTGTTTCTTTTGTATTACGCTCTATCCGGTTGAGCTGGGTGATGATCTTTTCGATATCGCCGCGGTTGGCGTTCTGACGGTACATCTCCTGTGCCTTTTTGGTTTGAGCTGCTTCGACCGAGTTAAAAGCAACGGCACCGGTGACCACCAAGGCTAAGCTGGTGATAAGAGCTGCGCCCCAGATATGGCTGGATGCGCGGGCAGCCGTATATGAATGATGGTCGGTGAGATGCGAAACCGGACCGACATATCGGACCTTGCAACCGCCTTCACCGCAGCCGCCTTCGTGGCCACAAGCAGGACCCATGGGAATGGGCGACGAGGCAGCTTTGGCTGCGCGGCGACGCACTGGTTTCATTTTTGTTTCTTCGGACATAGCGACGAAAAGAACAGCAGTGAAATTAATGATTGATACGCATAGTATAGCACCCCTAGAACATGCCTACAAACAAGACTGGGGACATTGACGGACAAATGGATTTTAGATAGGATTTTCCCGCTATTCGCCTGGACGGCTAGCTCAGTTGGTTAGAGCGTCACATTGACATTGTGAAGGTCAGAGGTTCGACTCCTCTGCCGTCCACCACGAGAAAACCCGCCGAGAGCCGGCGGGTTTTTGTATTCATCAGCGGGATGTCAGAACGTGAGGGTTTTCAGGAACGCCACGAGATGATGTCGCAGCTTGCCTTCCAGATCGGGCTTGAGGACCGCGCTCCATCCTTCTTTCGAGATCGAGTCCCTATAATCTTCGATGGTGCCGCTGAAGATCACCACGGATACGAGGCGGTTCTCGAATATGCTCTTGACCGAGCGAGCGAAGGCCGGGCCATCGAACTCCGGCATGTCCCCGTCGGTGATCAGCATCACGACCGAGAACTCCTTCTCCGATTGGCGCAGTACGGCGAGTGAAGCCTCGCTGGGTGAAAGGAATTTCTGGATACGGACGTGCTCTGCATCACGGCCGAGCTCCATACTGGTCCACCTGACGACTTGCCGATGCAACCCGTGCAGAAGCAACGAATCGTCATCAGCAAGAAGAATGAGCGGCTGCCTTTTGTCCTTCATGAAACCTCCATATGGACAATGCTTCTTACACGAAAATGAGAGCTTTGTCAATGGATAGATACAAACAAAAAACGCCCCGCGAGGGGCGTTTTTTTGACAACAGGAGAGTGATTGGAGCCTCGACCAAATCTTGTAAAGTATTCACGTAATGGCGGCCCTTCGAGGGTACCGTCATCCGTATGAACACCGCGGTCCGACGTGACGTCGGACCATCGACCTTAGGTTGTTTTCTCCGATCATAGATCGAAGTAAAGACTCCCTAGAAAGGAGGTGATCCATGCGCAGCTTCCGCTACACATGCCTTGTTACGACTTAGTCCCTATCGCTGGCTCTACCTTCGTTCCCTCATCGGGACCTTCGGGTATATCCAACTCTCTTGACTTGACGGGCGGTGAGTACAAGACCCGAGAACGTATTCAACGCCCCGTGGCTGATAGGCGTTTACTAGCAAATCCGGCTTCATGGGGGCGAATTGCAGCCCCCAATCCGAACTGAGGCCAATGTTGGTGGGATTAGCTCCGCCTTTCGGCTTGGCAACCCATTGTTTTGGCCATTGTAGCACGTGTGTAGCCCTAGGTGTAAGAGCCATGCTGATT
>JADZFU010000006.1 GCA_020854265.1 Candidatus Uhrbacteria bacterium | reverse complement strand
GAGTTTTAGCCTTGCGGCCGTACTTCCCAGGCGGAATGCTTATTGCGTTAGCTATTTTAACCGACACCGGGAGGGTCGAT
This sequence comes from Candidatus Uhrbacteria bacterium, assembly GCA_020854265.1. Classification (GTDB taxonomy): domain Bacteria; phylum Patescibacteriota; class Patescibacteriia; order 2-12-FULL-60-25; family 2-12-FULL-60-25; genus CAIXDN01. Next base: position 94,467 of record JADZFU010000006.1, on the reverse strand, counting down.
ACTCCCGATATCTAGCATTCATCGTTTAGGGCGTGGACTACAGGGGTATCTAATCCCTTTCGCTACCCACGCTTTCGTCCCTGAGTGTCAGGCTTGTTCCAGTACGCTGCCTTCGCATTTGGTGTTCTTACCGATATTAACGCATTTTACTACTACACCGGTAATTCCGCGTACCTCTCCCAGCCTCGAGCCGAACCGTATCGTGAGCGGTTTCAGGGTTGAGCCCTAAAATTTAACCCACGACGTGTAAGGCCACCTGCGGACCCTTTACGCCCAATAAATCCGGAGAACGCTTGTGGTCTCTGTATTACCGCTGCTGCTGGCACAGAGTTAGCAACCACTTATTCTCCGAGTACCGTCAATGGTTCTTCCTCGGCAAAAGCGGTTTACGAGCCGAAGCCCTTCTTCCCGCACGCGGCGTCGCTCCCTCAGCCTTTCGGCCATTGGGGAATATTCTCGACTGCAGCCACCCGTAGGTGTCTGGGCAGTGTCTCAGTCCCAGTGAGGGGGGTCGTGCTCTCACACCCCCTACCCGTCATAGCCTTGGTGAGCCATTACCTCACCAACTAGCTGATAGGGCATAGGCCCCTCTCGTAGCGTCTTGCGACTTTACTCTTGCGAGACCATCGTGGAATTAGACCCTCTTTCGAAGGATTATTCCCGACTACGAGGCAGGTACCAATGTGTTACGCACCCGTTTGCCACTAACCATTCATTGTATTGCTACAGCAAATGATTCGTTCGACTTGCATGCCTTAGACACGCCGCCAGCGTTCATCCTGAGCCAGGATCAAACTCTCATATAGAACCCCAAAGCACCTGGCGGAGCCTTGGGATCAAGAAATAGACTTGGTTTTGGTTCCAATCACTCTTCTGTTGTCAAAGTTTCGACGTGCGGGAAGTTTAATGAAGTGCGCGGAGGCTGTCAAGTCCTCAGGACTTATGTATTTTTGGCTTGTTCTAGGGCCAAAGTAAGGGCCTGCCAGCTTGCAGGCGAGAGGTCTTCTGCTCGAGCTTTGGCTGGAATACCGATCTCCTCCAAAACAGATGCCTGTATCCCAAGATTCGACGCTAGCAGCTTGCGCGGATGAGCAAAGCCGCGCTTCGCAACAGACATGATCAACTCCGGGTTCATCCCCCAAATTAATTGACGCTCTTTTTGATTCATTGGGATGACGCGAAGAATTGCCGAGTCGACTTTTGGCGAAGGAAAGAATGCTCCTGGCGGAACTTTTTTTACGAGGCGAGTTTCGTGCGAAGCAAATGCGACCATGAGAGAAACGAGAGAGTGTTTTTGATCGCGAGCGAGAATCCGTTCCGCCACTTCTTTTTGAACGAGGACAACGAGATTGCTTGGCGGGTGTTTCGCGTATAATGCTTTTCGAATTGCGAGCGAGGTAATCGAATACGGAAGATTGGAAATGAATTTCCAATTTTTATTTTTAAAATGATTTTCCCATTCGAGACGCGAGGCATCGCCTTCGATCAAATCGAAGCGTTTTGGAAATTTCTTTTTTAGATATTCGGCAAAACGGCGGTCGCGCTCGACCGATGTGACAGCCGCACCTTTTTCGATCATCGCTCCGGTCAGCACGCCAAGGCCGGGACCGACTTCCAGCACCAAGTCATCCGGCTCGATCTCGGCTTCGGCGACTATGGTTTCGAGCGCGGTCTTGTCTATCAAAAAATTCTGACCAAGGCGCTTATTTGGAGCTCCTCCCAAGCTTGCGAGAACAGACCGGATTTCCGTAGGGGTCATATGTCGAAAAATAGCGTATCATATAGATATGTTTAACGTATTCAACAAGCACAACCATCCGATTGACCGTCTGACCGAGGGAGCGTCTTTGCTCTCCGGAATCGCCCTATATCCCCAGGTTTTCAAGATATTCACCACAAAAAACGTTGATGATCTTGCGCCCTCCACCTTTTTCATTCTCGTTGTGACCAATATCATCTGGATTGCGTATGGGGTCCACCGCAAATCCATTCCCCTGCTTATTTCAGGCTCGCTCAACCTTATTTCCTCTTCCCTGATTTTGGGAATGTATTTTGCGTTTGGACAGTTTGCATCCGTTTAAACCAGTCGACCGTGAGCCATAGGCCTTCATCAAGAGGCGTCAACGCACTCCAGCCGAGCTCTTTGTAGGCTTTTTTGGATTTCAATGCCGAGCGGGTAGGCGCGCCGATATCGGCAGGTCCTTTACCGGGTTTACGATTATAACCGGTGAGATCTGCGAGTTTCTTGAACAAATCATTCACCGAGGTTTCTCGTCCAGTGCCGATATGGAACGGGCCGATTGCATCTTTATGCCGGATTGAGGCCATGAAGGCCTCGATAATATCCTCCACATATATATAGTCGCGTGTCTGCTGACCGCTTCCGTTGATTTTGACCGGCTCCCCTTTCAACATCCGTTTGGTAAAGATGGCAATTACGCCGGCTTCTCCATGCGGATTCTGACGAGGACCGTACACATTTGCCAAGCGCAATGAAATGAAGGGAAGTTTTTTTGCGAGCCGATAAAATGCTCCGTAGTATTCTGATGCAACCTTGGCAATGGCGTATGGCGAAGCAGGCTCTGCCGCATGCTCTTCGTCGGTAGGGACACGGACATGTTCGGACGAAAGCGCACCGCCTGTCCCGGCAAATACAAACCGTTTTACCTTTGTTTCGGATGCCGCCTCAAGCAAGGCAAGTGTTGCATGCAGGTTGGTTTCGGCATCGCGAATGGGATCTTTCACGGAAACCGAGACGCTTGCCTGCGCCGCTAGGTGAAACACGACTTGCGGTTTCTTTTTTCTGATCAGGTCTGCCGCGTTTGGATTCCGAATATCAAGCATATGCAGTTTTGCTTTCGGATTTACGTTGGCTTTGGATCCGGTGGAGAGATCATCAATCACTTCTACGCTCCAGCCTTCGATCAACAAGCGATCCACGAGATGCGAACCGATAAATCCGGCTCCGCCGGTGACGATTGCGAGTTTTTTCATTGGTCTGATTCTACCACTTATTCCTCATTCAGTTCAGCTTTGAGATCACGGCCTTCGGCCTGGGCGCGCAGATAGCCTTCGACAAACATATCGAGATCGCCGTCCAAGACAGCGTCCGTATCGGAGGTTTCGACGGAAGTGCGATGGTCTTTGACCATGTGATATGGGTGTAAGACATAGGAGCGGATTTGATTCCCCCACTCGGCGCTTTGATACTCGCCCCGCAATTTGAGTTTTTCTTTCTGGATTTCTTCTTCGCGCAGTTTTACGAGCTTGGAGCGCAAAATTTTCATGGCCATTTCCTTGTTTTGCGCCTGCGAACGCTCGTTTTGGCAGGAGACGACGATATTGGTAGGAAGATGGACGATGCGGACAGCAGAATATGTGGTGTTTACGGATTGCCCGCCTTTGCCGCCGGACATGAAGGTGTCGATACGCAGGTCTTTGGGATCGATTTCAATGGAGGTGTCTTCGTCGATTTCCGGAACGACCTCGACCAATGCGAAAGACGTTTGACGGAGTGCATCAGCATTGAAGGGAGACTGGCGTACGAGACGATGAACGCCATGCTCGGATTTGAGATGGCCGTAAGCGAAGCGTCCGGTGATTTCAAACGTGGCCGATTTGATGCCGGCCTCTCCCCCGCGGCTTTCGTCGAGCAGCTTGATGGACCAGCCTTTGCGTTCGGCATAGCGGAAGAACATGCGCATGAGCATTTCGGCCCAATCTTGTGCGTCCGTGCCTCCAGCGCCGGCGTGAATCGAAAGAATAGCGTTATTTGCATCATGCTCGCCGGAGAACATAAGACTGAACTCCAAATCGAGATACTGTTTTTCAAGCTCGTCGAGGCGCTTTTCGACGTCGGAAGAAACGGATTCATCCTTGTCGGCAATACCCATACCGATGAGCTCCTGCGTTTCCATCACGGCCATGCGGAGTGCATTCCATGACGCATACTCCTTTTGAAGCGACGAGAGTTTTTGCGATTCTCGTTTGGCGCGGTCTTGGTCGGTCCAGAAATCCGGAGCCATGGTTTCGGCTTCGAGTGCAGCGATTTCCGCTTTGACGGCATCCAAAGACAAGATGCGCCAGGCTTCAATAATTCTGGATCTAAGTGCGTCAGCGCGGGCTAAAAGCTCGGTTAACATGTGCCAACTTTAGCGGAATTATTGGGTTTTGACCAGCCTTGCAGATGGATTGACAATTCGATTAAAATATGATGAGGTATCCCCACGCTCGGCTTTGGAGGAGCCTTTCCCATGGATCGCAAGTATTTCGACCTCTCCTGGACCAAGAAGCTCGACCAGGCGATGAAGGACCGCATCCGCGAGTTCTTCACTCTCGCCGAGGCAAGCGGCTTCAAGGCCCTGCTGTGCGAGGACGAGGAGCACTACGAGCTGTACGGTCTGGACGACGAGTTCGTCTCCCGCCGCCCGATCGGCATCCTGACTATCTGACACAACGAGCCCCGCATCAACGCGGGGCTCGTTTCTTTTTATTCCATTTGCTTGATGAAATTTCGTACATTTCTCTGGTCTGCCGGGGACATGCGTTTTTCTTCATTCACCAAATATTCCTTTAAGGCTTCCTTCGCCTCTGATGCCATCCCTGAACGTGCTATCAATTGGATGATTGCAGGGAGAACGTCTTCCGAGGCATCCCCCGGGCGGGAGAATGTCTGGAATACTTTTTTCATATCGATCGAGCCTGATTTCCATTCGGATTCAAGCTTGAGAAGCTTCGGACCGAGTACGGGATGCTTGGACATGCGTTCGGATTTGCGCTGCCATGCATCTACCTTGCCCTGCTCTCCGGCCACGGCCTTAGATTTCGTGGTCTCACCTTTTACAAATACATCAATAAGCTTATCGATGGCGACAAAATCTTCACGCGCCTCATCCGAGCCGGGAGGGTGGCCTAGTACTTCGGATCCGCCGAAGTCGATAACATACGGCTCCCCAGGCTCGGCGCCTTTGGCAATTTTATCAGCATCGTATTCACCCGCAATCATGAAATTACGCTGATGTCCGTCACGCCAAACCAAACCTTCTTTATGAAACACGCCGATGGTATTACGCATCGCCTGCAAAAGCGGCGGGTGGATGCGCAGACCGCTGTCCCCCAAAAAATCGTATACTTTTTGCGCCTGCATGTTTTGTAATCTGCGTGTTTCGGCGTTCAGCTCTCCGCCTACATCCCCGCTAAAACGCGATGCCAGACCGAGAACGTTATATGCGTGCTGTGCCAATTCCTGAAAATCCATCGCCTCGATGGTTTCTCGGTTGCGATAATTAGAATCACGATGCCGTAACAAAACCTCTTGAAACATGATCGTGGCCACATCCTTGCCGTATACTCTATCCATAACGAATGCATCGACGGATTGAGTCGGCGCTTTGTAACCAAACCTCCGCATCAACATGTCGCGCGTATCCGCATTCACATCAAGCGTCGTAAATATACGCACCTTTGGAATAGACGCGAGATCCTCACGACCAGCTTCGCGTGCTTTTTGGACCGATTTCCATGCATGCTGCTGAGCACGGAACTCGCGGATGACCGCTCCACCTGAAAAAATTTTCAAAAGCTTGATCGCACCATCCGGCTTGCCTGATTCAAGTATTCCCAACTCCTCGCATGCCTTAACCTCTTCTTCGCCGGCATTGGACAGATCGAGAGAACAAATCAAGCCGTTATTTCCTTCGTTCATTTTTCTTGCTCGACGCAAAATTAAATCAAGAAAAAAAAGATTTTTTTCTTTTTCAAGCATTTCATGATGCTTGCTCCTCCCCCCGCCTCTTTCCCCATCCGCCGGAGACATCAGCGGACCGCGTTCGAAAGGATTGCGCATATCAATAATAAAAATTATAACAAAAAATCCGCCCATTGTCGAGCGGATTTTTTTTGGATGAATTACAGGTTGAACTTGTTGCGGAACTGGCCGAACAGCGGAATTTCCCAGAACTCGCCCTGAAGCGCCTTGATGATGGCAACGATATTCAGGATGACGACGCCGAGCCACAAGAGCCAGCCGATGAGCGGAATCCAGAAGATGAACATGCCGAGCAAGCCGACGATGAACATTACGAGACCTTGTTTACCATGTTCGTAGGCGAACTTGGAATCTTTTTTAAGGAGAAGCGGGACAAAACACAGGATCCAGAGGTAGGCGATGGCAGCAAGAAGCTTGTTTTCTTCGACGTCCTTTGGGTCGAAGTGCATTTTTGATGCCATTTTCGGCGCCTCATGCGGTGCTGAGGAGTGTGGGGTTTGGTTGTCCATACGGCAGATAGTATAGCAATTATTGACAGGTTAGGCAAATATGCGCAGGCTTAGCATAGAACCTTCCAAACGGGGGAAGACATGGACCGAAGATTCGAAGCCAGAAACCGCTTGATCATCGCGCTCGACACGTCGGACCCGACGATGGCCGCCAACTGGGTTCAGCACCTGAGCGGCCACTGCGGGTTCTTCAAGGCAGGACTCACGCTGGAGTCGGCCGTTGGCACCTTGCGTGCCATCGAGATGGCGGGCTTTCGACAGACGCCGGTCTTCATCGACAAGAAGCTCCACGACATCCCGGAGCAGGTAGCCGGTGCCGTGAGCGCCCTGTGCGCGCAGCCGAATGTGCGCATCATGACGCTCCACGCGTCCGGCGGGCCGAAGATGCTCGAGGCGGCGCGCGTTGCGCGCGATGCGTGGCATGCGGCGAATTCGGACCGTCCGAAGCCCATGCTGTTTGCCGTCACTCTCCTGACGAGCATCGACTACGATCAGGCCGTGGACATCGGCGTCTGCCCTCAGCTCAACATCATCGACGAGCAGGAGCGGCTGGAGACGCAGAAGATGTATCTCGAGAGGCACGTCCTCCAGCTCGCGCGCCTCGCGCACGACTGCGGTATCGACGGCATCGTGTGCTCGCCGCAAGAGGTTCCGATGCTGCGCAGGTCCTTCGACCACGACGACCTCAAGCTGCTTACACCTGGCATCAGACCGGTGGGCGGCAAGGTTCACGACCAGAAGCGCGTGGCAACTCCGGCTGGTGCCATCAAGGCCGGATCCGACTTCTTGGTGGTGGGCCGTCCCATCACCGAAGCCGAATCCCCGGTCGAAGCGGCGGAATCGATCATCAACGAGATCGAGGCGGCCTTGGCCGCATGAACTGAAACACCCTCGATCCGCCAAGGCGGACTCGAGGGTGTTGTTTTTTACATTCCGAGTTCGCGTTTCAAGAAGTCGAGGGTTTTTTGCCAGGCATCTGCCGCAGCTTCCGGACGATATGCATCGCCCCGAGTCGGATTTGCAAAGGCATGTCCGGCGCCGGCGTAATAATGGAATTCGACCGGCGTCCCCTGCGCTTTCAACTTCTCCTCGAAAGCGCGAACATCGGCCGCTTTCACGCTTTGGTCATCTTCGCCCCAGATACCAAGTATCGGACGCGACATATTTTTCAATCGAGCGGCATCTGTTGTCGGTGTTCCATAGTACACGACCGATGCCTTGATACGCGGGTCCCCGGATGAAGCAAGGATATTGCTCATTCCCCCGCCAAAGCACCAGCCGAGCGATGCAAGACGGGTTTTATCGACGGTTTCCTGTTTTTCAAGGAAATCGAGAGCCAGTTTCATTTTGCGCTCTGCTTCGGCGGGATTGGAGCGGACTTTTCCTGCTAATTCGCCTGCACGTGCCGCGTCTTTGGCGACTTCGCCGTCATACAGACTAATAGCGAATACCGCATACCCCTGATCAGCTAGTTTTCTTGCTTCATCCTTCACTTGGTCATTCAAACCCCACCATTCGTGGATGAGAAGCAGTCCAGGCGCTCCAATCGGCGGAGGGTCTTTGACGAAGAATGTGCCGTAAAGATCGCCTTCCTGAATAGCATATTCGGTGACGGCCTGGGTATTCGGCTGGATACTAGCCGGCGGCGCACTCGGACAGCCAGCGGCCAATAACGCGACGGCCGATAAAGCGAGAAAAATTTTTTTCATATGGTGACACTATAACAAAACGAGCCCCGAAGGGCCCGTCGTGTTTAGAATCCCATTCCCCCGCCCATACCTCCCATACCGCCGCCGTGATCATGCGAAGCCTCTTCTTTTTTGGGCTTCTCATAGATGACGCATTCAGTGGTGAGGAAGAGCGCGGCGACGGATGTTGCGTTTTGGAGTGCCGAGCGCGTGACTTTTGCCGGATCGATGATACCGGCCTTGATCATGTCTTCGTATACATCCGTGTCGGCATTGTAGCCCATGGATCCACTTTGCTTTTTGACTTCTTCGACAACGACTGAGCCGTCTTTTCCTGCATTGTTGGCGATCATGCGCAAAGGCTCTTCCATCGCGCGGCGCAAAATACGCGCACCGACAGCTTCTTCGCCTTCAAGATACAATGCTTCCAACGCCTTCATGGCGCGAAGAAGAGCAACGCCGCCTCCCGGAACAATCCCCTCTTCGATCGCCGCCTTGGTGGCCGAGATCGCGTCTTCGATGCGGTGTTTCTTTTCTTTCATTTCGACTTCTGTCGCGGCACCAACTTTGATGACGCCGATTCCGCCGGAGATTTTGGCGAGACGCTCCTGCAATTTTTCTTTGTCGAATTGCGAGTCGGTCTGCTCCATCTGTTTGCGGATGGCTGCGGCGCGCATCTCAATGGCCGACTTCTCTCCTTTGCCATCGACAAAGGTCGAAGCGTCTTTGGAAGCGATTACCTTACGGGCCGAACCGAGATCGGAGAGCTCGACGGAATCAAGTTTGCGGCCGATATCTTCCGAGATAAAGGCTGCACCCGTAACCACGGCAATGTCTTGCAGCATTTCTTTGCGACGATCGCCAAAGCCCGGAGCCTTGATGGCGAGACCGTTGAAAATACCGCGAAGCTTGTTTAAGACGAGAGTCGTAAGTGCTTCCCCGTCGACATCATCGGCAACAATCACGAGATCTTTACGGCCCGTTTTGAGGACTTTCTCGAGAATCGGAAGCAATTCCTGGATGGATGAAATTTTCTTATCGGTGACAAGAATATACGGATCGGAGTATTCGGCTTCCATGCGCTCCTGATTGGTGATCATGTACGGAGCGGCGTATCCCTTGTCGATACGCATACCCTTCACAACTTCTTTTTCGATACCGAAGCTCTGGCCCTCTTCGACGGTAATCACGCCTTCCTTGCCCATTTCATTCACCATTTCGGCAATGATTTTGCCGATTTCCTTATCGTTGGCAGAAATCGAAGCCACGTTCTGGATCATGTCGCCAGAAACCGGCTGGGCAACCTTCTCTTTCAATTCTTTGACGACGGATTCAAGCGCTTTTTCCATGCCGCGCTTGACCGAGAGCGGCTTTGCTCCGGCCGTAATATTTTTCAAGCCTTCATGAATCATGGCTTGAGCGAGTACGGTGGCGGTTGTTGTCCCATCTCCAGCGACATCATTGGTTTTGGATGCAACCTCTTTAACGAGCTCGGCGCCGGCATTTTCGATTTTGTCTTCGAGTTCGACTTCTTTGGCGACCGTGACGCCGTCTTTGGTGATGGTCGGAGAACCATAGCCGTGCTCGATCACGACATTGCGCCCTTTCGGACCCAAGGTGACTTTGACGGCATTGGCCAATTTATCGACGCCGCGCTTGAGAGCCTGACGTGCCTCTTCGTTGAAAACGATAATTTTGGACATAGGGTTATTCGATTACAGCGAGAATGTCAGACTCGGACAGAACCAAGTAGTCCTGACCGTCGACATTGATTTCATCAGGGGAGTATTTTTTAAACATGACCTTATCGCCAACTTTGACGGACATAGGAATTTGTTTTCCGTCTTGATCGAGACGACCAGGACCGGCAGCGATGACCGTTCCCTGCTCGGGACGCTCTTTGGAAGTTTCCGGAAGCACGATCCCAGAGGCGGTTACTTCGTTTTTGGATGCGGCAGAGACGATCAGACGGTCTCCAAGCGGACGTAACTTCATAGAGACTATTCGTAAGCAAAATAAAGGTTTTTTTAGCACGGATTAGCAGTCTCAATATTTGAGCGCTAACCCGTTATGGAGCCAAGTTTTCCATAGATGAGCATGTTGCGTCAAGGGATAAGAAAACCCCGTTCCATGCGGAGGGAACGGGGCGTAATTCAGTCTTCCAGATCGATGTGGTAGGGGCCGCAATTGTTCTTGCAGGCCTGCATGCACCGGTTGGCTCGGCGCATCATGTCCTTGGCATCGTTGATGTCGGCGCCCTTGCGCCAACAGATGCCGATGGATGCCGAGACTTCGACGGTTTCGAGCTTGGACTCGTCCTCCAGCATCAGATCGATGCTGAAGGTCGTCGCTTCGACGAGCTTCTTGGCCACCTTCTCGACATAGCGGCGCTCCAATCCGACGAGGAGGACGGTGAACTCGTCCCCGTGCGGGTGGGCCGCAAAATCGGTAAAGTGGATAGCCTCCTTGAGGTTGTTCGCCGTCTTGATGATGGCGCGGTCCCCCTCGAGATGGCCGAAGCGCGTATTCATCGACTTGAGCTTGTTCATGTCGATGAAAGCCACCGCGAGACCGAGATCCTTCTTACGCGCGAGCCTCACATGCTCTTCTACGCGCTCAAAGAAGGTGTCCTGGTTCAGAAGTCCGGTTTTGCGGTCCAGTTTCGAACTTTTCTCAAGTTCGGTCTGGTCTCGCAGAAAGCCGATGACGCGGATGATATCCTCTTCGCCCTCGCTATCCTTGTCTACGATGGGAACCACCGAGAGAATACACGAGACATGCGAACCGTCGGGGCGCTTCACGAGAACGCGGCGCTCTCCGACCGATCCGAAGTTGCTGACGGTCCTACCGATGAGCTCGGCGAGCGGCATCCGGTACTCGTCATCGAGATAATCGAAGATATTGGTATCCTGCATCTCGCTGGCCGTACGGCCAAAGATGCGGAGTGCGGCCGGATTGGCCTCGGTGATGAACCCGTCAGGATCGGTTCCGATCTCACCGATGGGCGATGCGAGAAACTTGGCCCGGTGGATGAGGAGCTGACCCTCCTTGTATCGGGAGAGCATGTCCGGATCCGTAGGCGTACGCGGCGGGTACTTGGAGCGAGCAGGATGACGCTTGAGCTTTCCCGGGAGCTGGAGTTCGAGAGTGACGCGGTCTTCGGTGTGGTCATCTTCATCGTCTTCTTGCACGAAACCTCCGTGAAAAGAGCTGGGTATACTTACCTCGAATCGGGGATCTTGTCAAGCATGCAGATAAAATATATGGCTAATATTAGCAAAGAAATTCCCGCCCAAAGTGAGTAAAAATAGTGATCAAGTAAAAATGGCGGAACCAAGGAAGCAAGAAGTACCCGCCCAAGCAGATCGGTATATTTCCAAATTGCCACAAACAAAATACCGACTGATAACAGACCGAGTAAGCCAGTCTCAAATAAAATAATAAGCGGAACGGCGTGGGGAGGCTGTGCTTGGATCCCGGATGATCCGATCCCATGCCCGATAAACGGATGCTCGCCTATCGATGGCCATATGCCCGTCCAAGAAGAGGCCCGTTCGCTGACAGATTTTATTTCAAGATGATTTTCAATCGAACCACGTGAAAGGAGCAGCGGCCAAACGAGAACCGTGATGGTGAGAAAACAGATGAGCGACCAGATAAACGGACGCAGTAAAAATACATCCACCGGACGCCGTGCAAATATCATGAAACATGTAGCCCCTAACAGAATGAAGGCCGCGAGAAATGCGGAACGGGAAAATGTCAGGACAAGTGCGAATGGAAGAATGACGCACATAAACCAGCCGAGCAGACCTGCCCATTTGGTCTCGGCATTGCGGATCAGCCAAAAGGAGGCGGCAAGTCCCAATGCAAACCATATTCCGGCGATATTTGGATGAGGGAAGCCGCCGTACCCGCGGAGAATGCGCTCGCCCTCGTGTGCGATTACGGAAACACCAGCATTCGCAGGATCTTGGTGGGATATTCCTAGCCATTTCGAAGCAAAAACTGTCTGCGAATCGAATTGCCAGACAGCCAGCAGGGCATGCGGGAGCAAGGAAGCGACAAACCATGCCGCGAGACGGGACCGGGACCATTGTTCTCGTCGGAGTGCATCACCAAGCAGAAGCAGAACAAAAACTTGTGCCACGAACTGCACGCTGTAGAGGGTGAAATTCACGAGAATGGAAACAAGAAAGAGTCCGATAGCGAACAGGTGCCACTTCTTTGGCCCGACGAACGTTCGATCATGCAAGAATGAAAAGAGCCATGCGACGATGATCAATATCCATGATGCATAGAACGCATACACTCCCCATTCGGTCTGGTAACCGGCATCGGGCGTTGCGGAAACAAAAAAGATATAACGCGTCTGCCAAGGCAAAGACAGAATAGCCAGCGGCAAAAGCCATTTACGGAGCGATTCCATACTTTGTGCAGATATCACGATACGCTTGGCGGAATTTCTCTCGACCATCATCAACATGAAACTTGAGCACATGATCATGCACGATAACGCTCGTGTCTTTGTTCATGGCTTGCTTGATACGCGTATTGAAGAGCTTGTACTGCAGCCACTTGGCAGGACGCTCCAGCCATGCAAAGACCGGCAACGTAACGCGTGCAGGCTTAACCAGAAGATCTTGGTTTGGAATCCAAGGCATGGCTGATGGATGACGCGACAGAATGGCAGTATTGGCATGCCAAAGCTGGACAGAAACGCCGTCGTCATACAGCGGAAGCAGAGACAAAAACCAATGACGGAAATACGGATCATCATGCTCAAGCATGTGGGATGCGAGATCCAGATGCGTATCGTCCACAAAATAGGATAGACAAACCGCATCGCGCTCGGACATGCCGGGTTTAGGACGAATGCCCAATATCTTGAACGGGAGCGTGGCGCACAACCTCGACTGCCAAATGGAACCAGATCTCGTTACGATAAAGAAATCCAAATCCCCTTCGTCGCGCGCATGGCCGAGCGAAGTCGTATTACACAAGGCAACGAACCGAATGCCGGACAGACGAGCCAACCAGCGGACAACACGTCTCGCCTTGCGCAGCTTGCGCGGCAAAAATAAACGGCGAGCCTCGTGCTCGGCAACCATTCTCTCTTCCCCTTTGAAGACGATCCGGCCGCGTACGAGCTCCATGGGCGGATCGATTGGACCGTCGGACGAAGCGATGGCGAGCTCGACCGGAGTCGGCGGGTAACCGAGAGCCGCAAACAAGGCCAGGCTCTGCAACCGGATCATATCCGTGCCAAGACTGACGCAGCCGCAGGAATGATTCCGTCTGCGACGATTATTTTTTCCGGACTCATCTCGATAATTGAATTCCAAGCGACAACATGTTCCTCGGTTAAAACCCCGGATTTGATGCGTATCGACTCCAAACGACCCGTATCGGCATCAATATCGAGACTCGAGCATTTGCCGAGCGGAATGCCCAACTTGGTGAAAACCGGTATACCGGAAATGTCTTTGGAATTGATGATCATATCAGGATTCGACCACGGTTCCGCCGAACGCTTTGAGGATATTGGAGACCACATCATCGGAACGCTTCTCGGCAGCTCCGGCATCCTCCCCCACCACGCCTTGGACTTCGAGCGACTGGATACCAAAGACGGTCTGCATCGCCTCTTCGAGCGTTTTTTTGTTTTTCATTTCTCCAATCAGCTTGTCGCGGTGAAACCCGTATTGAAAACGGATGATGACGGTTTCACCCTGCACGGCTTCCGGTTTGCTGATTTTAAGGATGAATGGCAGGGAGTGGTTTTTTTCATCGACAGCGCGGATAACAGCCTGCCATTTGGATCGTACGCGGTTTATATCGATGGCCGGACTCTCGGCAAGGGGCGGATTTGTTTTTGGTTCATCTTTTGGGACGGGTGCTGGAGGGTTGTCATTGCGAGGAGTAGGCGACGAAGCAATCTTGGGAGGAATAGGATTGCTTCGCTGTTCGCTCGCAACGATAGATGCATGTCTGAGGAGTCCGTTTGCGACGACGGTGCCGGCAAGCTGGAGTGCAAAGAGCGCATCCAGACCGCCTTTGGCATCTTTTCTGCGTTCAAATAGCAGCAGCGCGAGGCTATTGAGTTCGGCCGGAGAAAAAACGCCCACTAACTCTTTCAATCCGTACTCTTCGATAAATGTCGTGTCTCCGGAGCTGGCTACCAATAAACGGCGGGCGCATTCGACCAAATCGTCAAAAAGCGGGATAAGCGGAATCCCTTCATCGGACAAACGCTTGGCCTCATCCATGGCTCCTGCATGGTCCCGACGCGCCCAGAATCCCAAAAGGCCGGCAGCGGCCGCCATATGACCCATGGGTACAACCAGCTCGGCCACGTCCATGGACAAGTGTGCTTCTCCCAGCGAGCCTAGCTGGCCGAGCAGGGTTTCGGCATCGCGAACACAGCCTTCGGAACGCGAAACGATCATGCGCACGACGGCATCATCAATGGTCCATCCCTCCTCTTTGACGAGGAACTTGATGCGCTCGGACATGATGTCTGGAGGAACGCGCTTGAACTCGAAGCGCTGGCAACGCGAAACAATGGTTGCCGGCACTTTATGCCATTCGGTTGTGGCCAAGATGAAAAATGCATAGGCCGGAGGCTCCTCTAGGGTTTTGAGCAGGGCGTTCCACGCAGCCGGAGTAAGCATGTGAGCCTCATCGAGTACGTAGACCTTTCTTGCGCCCGCCATTGGGGCAAAACGCACATGCTCGATGATGGATTCGCGTACGGTGTCGACGCCATTGTGGGTGGCGGCGTCGAGCTCGATCAAATCAAATTGACGGCCCTCGCTCGCGGCGAGGCACCGTTCACAGGTATTGTCCGGCTCCCCGTCTTTGGGGCTTAGACAATTAAGAGCTTTGGCAAAAATGCGAGCCGTGGTTGTTTTCCCTACTCCTCGCGGTCCGCAAAATAGGAATGCATGGCCCAAAACGCCGGAGGCAATTTCTTTGCGCAAGGTCTCGGTTACATGAGCCTGGCCGGTTACATCGGCGAAGCTTTGGGGGCGGTGTTTTTGCGACAGGGAGGGCATACGGAATCTGCCCTATCTAACCATAAGGGATAGCTCTTGGAAAATAGTCCTAAAGGTCCTGAAATTAAGCGGGAATTCCAGAAAAACATGCAAAAGACTCAAAAAAAATAGAGCTTTTAACCCGAGCGAATAGTCCTGTGCATAGAGCGCAACCGACAACACCCATAACGCGAGGATGAACAGCATGCGCGAGCGAGGAATATCGTGCCAGCGAATGACATTGGTTTTGGAAAACCAGTTCAAGTAGTGGTAGGTATACGCAAATGCGATGAAACGCATGACCGCAATACCAGCCGCCGAGCCGAATACGTCGGATAATGACCATGTGCGATTTGGTGCAAAAAAATTCAGAAGTACGATATTAAGATCCGTGAATGAAGCGTAGATCGGCCGTAGTCCTTCCGAGATTGCCCCGCCTTGGATAGGAAGAAAAAAGCTGACCGCGCAGGCAATAAAAACCGCGAGAGACAGATAGCCGCTTTTGCTTTTTGATTTCAATGACCCCACCAGAATGAATGCACCCGTAAAAATAAAAACATGGATAATGGTCGGAATCAGCAGCGCGGCTATGTCTTGGACGTTTTGAGCGGGCTTGTATCCAATAAATAGGATGGCGAGAATGGTTATGATGCCGACAGCACCCATCCACGCCGAAGCACGCTCCTTCATCTGCATGACATACGCTATGACAAAAGCGGCGAGAATAAGCAGCGGCGCGTATGACTCGAGGCCGGCGATAAAATAGACGGCAAAAACCGCCACACAGAGAACAACCAAAAGCCAGATGTGTATTTTCTTTTCGGCGAAATAGCCTTTCTTTTCCAACCAAGAAATCTCGGTCAGATAATGGAGCGGGCCAAAGACGGCGTACGCAAAAAGAAAAAGCTCAAATGGAAATACGAAGGCTGCCAAACAGCTGGCAAGCATTAAGCCGATATTCAGATAATTAAGCCGGTCTGTATTCACCCGTATAGTTTACCAGCTCTCCCCGTTCTTTTTGATGATATTTTCAACCGCTGCCCAGCGCGAAGGCGCGGCGCGCGGAACAAGTATGACGATATCGTCACCAACCTCGCCTTTGTGGAACGAGATAGCCGCCGCGAGCACTTTATATCCGCTCCCGCCAGCAACAGCCTTCCAGTCGCCAGTCAGCTCGTCTTGGATGAGATTCCCTACCAAACGCTGGCGCTCGATCGGTCCTTTTTGTTTGAAGAGGAAGCGGCCATTGTCGGTAATAGACAGACGGAGGAGGTCGCCTTCGACCAATTTGGATTTTGAAGCGTAATTGGGGGGTACCAGGTATTTACGGCCGTTTTCTCCAATCATATGGACACCATCGAAGACGCCGTCAATGGACTTGCCATCGAATGACTCATAGCTGTCGGCAGGCGGAGCCGACTTGGCCATGAATTCGAGATCTGCCGGCTCGGCGCGACTCTCGAGAAGGCGTTCCAGATTATCGATTTGGTCTTTAAGCTGACGGACAACGCGAATCGCCAAACCGAGTTTGGTTTCGAGCGCGTTCATACCGGTTGTTTCTGATCCTGCTTCCGGTACCTCCTCTTCGATCACGTCTTGATCGTGGTCGATCATATGCACAGTTTTTATTTTTTAGTTTTTCGTTTTCAGCTCTGACAACTGAAAACTGACTACTGCCCAAGTATACCACATCAAGCCGCGGCCCCATCTCCGGATAAGTCGGCTACCGACATTTCACGGCGCTCGGCGATCTCGGCTTCAACCAGCTCGCGCTTGCGGCCATACTTGTAACGGGATAGCTCGCGGATCATATCGGATAATTCACGCGATTTTGGACGGCGGGCCTGTATGGGCTTGAAGTTGAATGGCTTGGAGGCCTGATTGTCTATAAGAAGTTTGCAGTTGAAGGTGAAGGCTTCGACATTTACCAAATCGTACTCGCTAAACACCGGAGCAAACTCTTTGGCGAGGAACTCGGCATCCTCCACGCCAACGCGGTTTACAAACATAGAGCCGACGTTACCAAAAATCGCATCGCGGATTTTTTGTTCGGCCGGAGTTCCCTCCAATTGGCCGATGAATTGGTGGGCGATGATAAGATCCAGACCGTATTTGCGTGCTTCGGACAAAATAGCTGCGATAGAATCCGTGAGGAAGTTTTGGAATTCGTCGATGTACAAGTAAAAGTCCTTGCGCTCGGACGGATCCATGCCTGCACGAGCCAAAGCGGCCATGAGGATTTTTCCGACCAATACCATACCGATGAGGTAGGCGGAGAGATCCCCGATTTTTCCTTTGGACAGTTTTAGCAAAAGGATTTTTTGGCCGTTCATGACGTCGGCGACATTGAAGGCGCTTTTTTGCTGGCCGATAATCGGACGAACAAAGTCGTTATAGACAAACGGCGTGAGCTTGGACGTGATATACGGCACCATGTTTTGGAGCGAGGCCTCGCCGCCCGCCTTGAGCGCTTCTTTGGTCCAGAAATCCCGCACCTCCTGGGTTTTGCATTTGGAAAGTTTGAAATTGCGGTATTCCTCGTCGGCTAATACGCGCGGAACATCCAAAAGCGTGGCACCAGACTCCGGATGCTCCATGAGCAAAAGCATGGAGTTGCGCATGTACTGCTCAAACATCGGTCCTCCGGTGGACTTAAGATCGTAGAGCTTGTCGAAGATTTTGAGCATTTCTTCGATGACCTTGGTTTTTTGCTCGGGAATAGCCGGATCAAACTCGAGCATATTAAGACCCATTGGACGAGCAAAATCACCCGGATCAAAGAAGACGACATCATCCGCGCGCTCTTTGGGCACGAATGCGAGCGCATCATCGGCAAAATCGCCATGCGGATCGATGACGCAGACGCCACGACCCTCCTCGATGTCCTGCTGGACCATGGCTTTCATCATTTCGGTTTTACCGGAACCGGATTTACCAATGATATACATGTGACGGCGGCGGTCCTCCGGCTTGATGTGGACGCCATAGCGATGGCCGCGATACTCGGAATGTCCGAGTAAAAGGCCGCTGGTTGGCAGATTGGACGGAGGAAGAGCTTTACGCGACAAAAGCCAGTTGATTTTTGGGGTTTCGGTTGTTGGGAGCGGCAGGTGATATACGGTAGCCATTTCTTCGGCTGCCATAACCATGCGGAATGACTCGTCGAATTGACGGAAGATGAACGGGCGGACAATGGAGGCCTGTTTTTTAGGCATGGCATTCACAAAGCTGTTGCCGTATTCGTAGATATTGAATTGGCCATACGCATTTAGGACATCGTCGAGATAGCGCTGGGCACGCTCCGGGGTTTTGGCCGAGACAACGACGCGGATGTTTACGTCCAAGCCGGCCTTGGAGGCTTTTTCTTCCAACCCTTTGACCATTTCCTGTTCAAGCGGCGACAGGCTGTATCCCTTGTCGCCTTTGTCTTTATCTTTTGACGATCCGGAAGCGATATTTGAGAGCTCTTTGCTCACGCCCTTGGTGACGGATTTGAAAAAGGTTTTCCGTTCGACGTCTTTGAGCTTTTTTCCCTGCTGCATGGCACGGGCAATACGCAACCCCTCGGTGCGCCATGATTTTTCGGCCGAGCGGACGACGTACTGGATTGCAACCCCATCCCCTTCTTCGACTTTGGCCAAGGTATTGGTAAGCGAATTCATCGAGTCGGACTCGAGTTTGGTATAGGTTTTAATCGGGAAGTAGTTTCGCCGGCGGAATTTAAGGTAGCTTCCGAGAATCACTCCGGTTGGCGAAAAGATATTGTAATCCGGTACATCGTCGATTTGGGCATTCGGATACTGGGCGTGAATTTGCTGTTCGACAAAGTCGCGCATTTTTTCTGGAACTGCGACATAGAACGAGATCTTGTCGCGGTGCGAAACGATCTCGAATGAGAACAGGTCGGAACGGCCGTTTAACCATGCCTTGAAACCCTTTTGCGCTTTGAGTGCGCCGATGGTTGAGAACACGGTTTCCATCGGAGCGATGAGCTCTTGGATTTGCTGTTGGGACTTGTCTCCTTTGGCGTCCTCCGGATTGAGCATTTTTGGAACGCGTACCATGAGCACCTTCATGCCAAAGGCGGTAGAAAGACTGAGGCCCTGCACGCGGCGGGCGCGGTACGCTAAAAAGATCAGCCATGCGACAACGATGATGCCAAGAAAAATACCGAGGGCATAAAACAGCGGCATGAGCGCCGTAAGATCAAGGATCGCCAAAGGGTCCGAAGCAGCCGGAGTTTCGGTTATGACATCGAATTGAAAGAGAAAGAGCGGCAGCATGGGTTTATGGTTTGTTTTGCGCTTCTTCTTTTCGGATGCGGGCAAGCTCGACGATGCGGTCGGTTTTGATTTTGGCTTCTTGCTCGAGGAAAAAGCGGTTTACCGCAGGAATGGTTTGAAGCCACTCTTGGATAAGCTGGATTACGCGCCGGACCTCGACTCGTAAGCCGCGTACCATGACGGCAATTTGGCCGGAGACCTCCTGCCCTTTGGACAAAAAGCGCTGGCGCGCCTCGGCAGGCATATCCTCGACGAAGTCGCCGAGTCCATCCTCCAAAATTTTATCGACTTCGATGGCAACTTCGTCTTTTTGAATAACCTGCGGCGCGGCTTCGGCTGCGGGTGCGGTTTGACCTGCCGCGGTCACGGTTGTGGTTGGAGCATCCTCGGAGGCCTTTTCCAGAAAGTTGTCTTTTGACTCGGCGCTTTGCTCAAAGTTTTGCAAATCCTGCTGACCAGGGGTCAGTTCGGTTTGTGCTTCTGCGGGCTGCTGCTCGGGAGCTTCGGTTTTCACCGGAGTTTCCTGCGATCCCAAACCCTCCAAAAAGCCGTCGGACATGTGCAAAGTATAGCACAATCCTAATTTCTCGGCGTCAGCTCGTACCCGTCTTTCTTGTCTTCGATCGTCCAGCCTTTTTCTGCGATTTGATCGCGGATTTCATCGGACTTGGCCCAATCTTTATTTTTGCGGACTTCGAGCCGTTGGTCTGCCAAGAGCTTGATCTCAAGCGGAATCTCGATCTTTTTGCCGATATATTGGTCCAGACCGAGGCCGAGCACGTTATCTATCTCTAACAATGTCGGGCCTATATCTCCCCTTCCTGATTTTACCAAGCCCCACATCACGTCCAGTCCGGAAGACGTATTGAGATCCGATCCAATGGCGGATTTGAAAGATTCGATACCTGGCAGGACTGCTCCTTCTGTAGAGAGTTTGCGTATTGCAGCGCGGAGATTGTTCAGAGCATTTTGCGCGCCTTCCAAGCCTTCCCACGTAAAATTCATTTTGGAACGGTAATGGGTCCCCAAGCAGTAGTAGCGATATGCCAGCGGATCAAAGCCTTTAGCGATCAAATCGTCGAGCGTATAGGCATTGCCTTCGGATTTGCCCATACGGCCTCCATTCACGAGCAAAAACTCCCCATGCATCCAATACTTGGCCAAGGGCTTGCCAAAAGCCGCTTCGGATTGGGCGATTTCGTTTTCGTGATGGACAGGA
The DNA here is from genome assembly GCA_020854265.1 of Candidatus Uhrbacteria bacterium. Taxonomy (GTDB): domain Bacteria; phylum Patescibacteriota; class Patescibacteriia; order 2-12-FULL-60-25; family 2-12-FULL-60-25; genus CAIXDN01. The sequence goes on along the minus strand of JADZFU010000006.1, from coordinate 73,964 downwards.
ATGTGGTCGACGCCGCCGCAATGGATATCAAATGGCTGACCAAGCAGTTTTTCTGACATGGCGGAACACTCGATGTGCCAGCCCGGAAAGCCGACTCCCCATGGCGACTCCCATTCCATCTGGCGCTTCTCATTTGGCTGGCTGAACTTCCATAAAGCAAAATCTGCGGGATGACGTTTCTCGGTATTTATCTCCACGCGCGCTCCCGCCTCCTTCTCTTCCATTTTTTGGCCGGAAAACTTGCCATAATTTTTAAACTTTGAGGTATCAAAATAGATCCCGTCGCTGGTTTTATAGGTAAACCCGTTTTCCTCGAGCTTTTGGACAAGCGCAATTTGCTCACTGATGTAATCCGTGGCGTGCGGACGGTCTTTCCCTTCGGGAAGCTCGATATTGAGACGTTCGGCATCTTTTACAAAGCGCTCTTCATACATTTTTGCGATGTCCCAAGCGGATGCGCCGGTCTTAGCAGCTTCGCGCTCTACCTTGTCCTCGCCCATATCGCCGTCTCCAACGAGATGGCCGACATCGGTAATGTTTAGAACATGGTGGACCTTGTATCCGAAGAGCTCGAGCGTGCGCTTGAGCACGTCCTCAAAAATATAGGTCCGGAAATTTGCTATGGTTGCCGGATTGTAGACGGTCGGGCCGCAGGTATAGAGCCCTACGACCTTGTCCGAGATCGGTTGGAACTCTTCGAGCTTCTTATGAAGCGTATTCCAGACATGGAGCATGGCTGAAACAGTAACGGATCACCCGCGTTTTGTCATTTTGTTACGGTTGGCGAGCCATCCGTCCATGCCCCAAATCTCCCCGGTATTGAAAGCTGCCAATACAAGCAGCGCAACGATATATACGATATGCTCATCGACGATGAATGCGTGCGAATTCGGATAAGGGAAATCCATCGCCGCAAGATAATACAACCCCATGAGAGCCGAGCCCGCATAAGCCGAGATCTTGATCAAAAATCCTGCCAACAACGAAATGCCAAGCAAGGCAAGGCCCCATTCATTTAACATATCGACGAACGGAAGAATGGAAGGATCAAGCATCCATTGATATCCAAAGGCGAAGGTTTTTGTACCTTTCAGATATCCGGCCGATGTCCACTCCGGATTGAGGATTTTTGAAATACCGGCGTAGAAATACAGCCAGCCAAGAGATAGTCGAAGAACGAACAACGATACTTTTTCAAATTGTGACATAAAGATTAATTCAGGATGATGAGTTCTTTTACTTCATTTTGGAACACCTTGGCGGCACGAGCTACATAGGCACGATCCGGCGGCGTGTATGCAGTGAATTTAGGATCCAGGGTCACCGCGGGACGAAATGCCTGAATGGTGTACCGTCTTGCTCCACGAATAAGGTCGAGTATCCCTTGCCATTCGGGCATGTCGTGCATTTCCGGAATAAGCGTAGTGCGGAATTCATAATCAGGAGCATTGTCTCGGATTAAGCGCACACTTTCCAAGATCGCTTCCGGTTTAACACATGGACCGACGAGTTCCGGATAGCGTTGGAGAGATGTCTTCACATCCATCGCAACATAATCGAGCAACTCCTCCTTTAACATTGTTGAGAGAATGTCGGGCTGGCTGCCATTGGTATCGAGCTTTATCCGGAATCCCATGCGACGTATCTCGCGTATGAACGCTTTGAGATGAGGCGGAATCGTCGGCTCTCCCCCGGAAATCACCACGCCTTCCAGCAAGCCTCGCCGCTGTCTTAGAAATGACAGGAGAGCGTCTTCTGGGATCCAGCTGTCAGCGGTTTTGGCTAGCTGTTCCGGAAGAACAAATTCCGGATTATGACAGTATCCGCAACGAAAATTGCAGCCTGGGAGAAAAAAAATGCACGCGATTTTACCGGGAAAATCGAGCAAGGTAAATGGCTGGACCCCGCTAGCCTTCAAGCCTGATTTCGGCATAAGTGTTGGTAAACTGGCGATTTGCAGCTCGGCACTCTTCAAAATGCTTGCGTGAATAGTGTTCGCTCTTTTTTCCTGTGTTGAATTGCGAAACAGGGCGGTGATATCCCATAACACGTGTCCAAACTTCGCAGCGTGTTCGTTGTGTATTGTTCATATCATTGAATGATTAGCGGTCGGGTTCGGTTGATAAATGATGATTTCGGATCTCCGTGTCATACCGTTCGGCGTTGATTCCGCGCTCCTCGTCACACCGCGGACAAAAGTCCCATTCTCCTGACAAGTATCCGTGATGCTGACAGATCGAGAATGTCGGCGTGATCGTGATATACGGCATGCGATAGCGGTTCAGGATGCGTCGTACCAATTCCCGACATGCTTCGGGCGACGAGATCCGTTCGGACATGTAGGCATGCAGGACGGTTCCACCGGTATATCGTGTCTGGAGATCATCTTGCAGATCCATGGCCTCGAAGACGTCATCGGTATAGCCAACGGGTAGCTGAGTGGAGTTGGTGTAATACGGCGCCTCCCGTGTTCCGGCTTGCCGAATCCCGGGAAACCGTTTCTGGTCTTCTTTGGCAAAGCGGTAGGTCGCGCCCTCTGCCGGCGATGCTTCGAGGTTGTAGAGGTGGCCGGTTTCCTCTTGATACTGACGCAAACGTTCGCGCATAAAATCGAGGACTTCACGCGCAAATAACCGGCCGGCATGCGTTGCAATGTTCTCCGTATCGTCGGTCAGATTCCGAATGGCTTCATTCACCCCGTTGATTCCAATCGTTGAAAAATGATTACGCAAGGAACCCAGAAAATGCTTCGTATACGGGAAGAGCCCTCGATCCATCCACTTCTGAATCTCCTTACGTTTGATTTCAAGCGTCGTCTTGGACATATCCATCAGCCTGGTCAAGCGTTCAAAAAACAACTCCCTATTTCCCCGAGCCAAATAACCAAGTCTTGCAGCGTTGATAGTCACAACACCAATGGAACCGGTCATCTCCGCTGATCCGAACAAACCTCCCCCGCGTTTCCGAAGCTCATTCAAATCAAGCTGGAGACGGCAACACATGGACCTAACGTCGCCAGGCTTGAGATCGGAATTAATGAAGTTCTGGAAATACGGCGTCCCGTATTTTGCGGTCATTGCAAAAATTGGGAGGTTTTTTGGGTCCTGCCAATCAAAATCCTTGCCGATATTGTAGGTTGGTATTGGAAAGGTGAATGCACGGCCCTTGGCATCACCTTCGGTCATGACCTCGATAAACGCCTGGTTAATGATATCCATTTCGGTTTGCAGCTGGCCGTAGGCGTACTCGAATGGGACGCCACCGAGCATGAGATGCTTCTCTTTGAGATCGTCCGGACAAATCCAGTCAAGCGTGATGTTTGTGAAAGGTGTCTGCGTCCCCCAGCGGCTGGGCGTATTGAGATTAAATACAAAAGACTGGATATTTTGCTTCACGTATCTACGGAGACGATCGGAAACGTACCTTTCCTTGGACTGTTCATCGGCAAAAATAGCCCCGTGTGATGCGAGTTCCTCCCGGATCTCGAGTTCGTGCTTCTTAACGAAGGGCGCGAGATAGGTATCGAAACTCGAAAATGCCTGCGCGCCTGCCCATTCGTTTTGGAGCGTGCCAAGAAAATTGACCATTTGCGCCACGGCGGATGACAAATGCTTCGGCGGACCCGATTCGGTCTTACCTGGAACACCATTGAACCCTTGCTCAAGCAGCATACGCAGACTCCACCCGGCGCAGTATCCGGAGAACATATCGAGATCATGGATATGAACATCCCCATTACGATGCGCCTCTCCCGCCTCGCGCGGATACACATGCGACAGCCAGTAATTGGCCGTTACCTTGCCGGCACTATTGAGGATGAGCCCGCCCAAAGAAAATCCTTGGTTGGAGTTGGCAAATACGCGCCAATCGCTTTTTTCAAGATACTCATCGATAGTCTTTCCGACTTCTACCACCACATCATGCGTTTCGCGTGATTCCCTGCGTTTTTCGCGGTATATGATATAGGCCTTAGCAATGTCGGCATAGTCGAAGCGGATCAAAACGCGCTCGACAATATCTTGGACCTGTTCGACCGATGGAATCGCTCCATCAAACTTTTCTTCTAAATCGAAAACGACTTCTTTTGTAGTCAAATCAGACAACCCCACTTGATCATTTCCTACGGCTTCAGCCGCTTTAGCAACGGCCAAACGGATTTTTTCTGGCTCGAAATCGACAATGGCGCCATTTCGTTTTTGGTTCTTGTATATGGGCATAAGGTACGGATTTCCTCCGTATCCTTATAAACACGCGAGAAGGTTAAAAGGTGTCGCGCAGATGTTTACGGCTTCTCGAAAGTGTTAACTTTATGGCATTTTCCGTTTTTTCCAGCTGTTGCGCGATATCTGATACCGATCTCCCTTCAACATAAAATCCATGAAGGACCTGGCGTTCGTATGAAGAAAGCTTCGCAACAGCTCGCTCGAGAGCGTCACGGTCTTCCAAATGGTTTATCGCGGCAGGCGGACATGTACCCGTGAGATAACGCTGCTCAACATCATGGCGGCGGTACCTGTTGAGAAGCTCGTTATGCGCGATACGTAGAAGATAGGTTTTGTATGAGGCGTTTTGCGGACGATATGCCGACAATCCGTTCATCGCTTTAATGAACACATCTTGGGCCATATCTTCGGCTTCGGCGGTCTGATCCAAGCGCCTGGACAAGTAAGCGCGTACAAGTGGGAAGTATTTTTCAAAAATTACCGCATACTCCTGAATATTTTCCTTAGCTAGACGGAGTTGAGCTTCATCCGAATGCCGTGAAGCGAAACGGTCGCGAGTTGGGATTACAAATGTATTCTCGAGCCATGCGGCAACCGCTTCATCCGAAGGAACGGATACCTCGATTCCAAGCCAACGTGACATCCATGATGACAGTACCCGTGGATCCCATGAAAGGCGCATCCACTCGTTTCCAAACGCTGATTCAAAAGCATTCCATGCTGAAACATCAGGCTGCATTGCAAGAAAATACTTGGCATGCCCCGAAGATAGAATGGGTAAAACCGTCAAAAGAGAGGGCAAGAGCCGTCCGTTTTTGGCGCGATTCTCGAGCCGCTTTGAGAAGGGCGCTTTCTCTACCGCGACCGTTTTCCAAAACTCTTGGTAGAAACTGTCATCCATGTTCCCGCCCCAAACCTCGCCAGGCTTGGCCCCCACCGATTCCGGTACAGAGTAGCCCGACCAATTTTCAACTCCGTCGGAAACAAAAACAATGCGGCCGGAGGCATCAGTTATGAGCATTATGCCAGTTTTTGCTGCAACCATATTGCCATCAAACCAGCTGCGCTGGCATTTTTCAACGATTCTTGGACGAGTAGTATTGCGCTTCTTCGTCCAACGGCACCAAGCTGAATTCAACGCCCATGTCTATCGTATTCTCAAAGATTTGGATGCTGTCATAACCGGCTATGCGACCATTTTGCTCTACTTCTCTATCTCGTGAGACGATGGGGCCACGATTCATGAGACTTCCATACACCAAGCGAGACGCAATGATGTCATAGACCATGTCGACCATTCTCGGCCTATCAAAACCCATGGAGCGGACGGTTTTCTTTTCATCGAGTTCGCTTGTATCGACAATCGACCAGCCTGGCGTAAGAAAATCCGATCTCTGCCAACGCTTATTTGCTTCTTCCGCATATTTCACGTATTGAGTAGCGATCATAGTCGCGAAAATCCCATCCATGTGATGGTTTGGGCTTGGATTGCTGCGATTTAAAAAACGCCGGCAGATGTCTTGTATCCTATGCATTCCCAAGGGCCGATAGATTAAAATTTTTCCCTGCTCTTTTGCTTCCATGAGCTCATGTCGTGCAAATGGTATCGGCTCGTTCGTATCAGGCGTCATGACATCAAACAAGTCGCGCGCAACTTTGTATCCGATAAAAAACTCTTCTTCAAATATTTCTTTTGCCTCTTGATATGGCGTGGTCGTTAACTGCTCGCGCAGTTTGCCGCTTTCCCTTGATAAATTAAGCTTGAGATCTCTTAAATTGGCCATGACGGACTCGTTGGGGCCATGTTTGGAAAATTCTTCCAGCTCGTCTTTGAAGAGCATGAAGCGCTTCTTCAAACGAGCTAATTCTTTTTGCGCTTCGTTACAAGACAGAGACATAGTTAATCAACTTCCCGCGATTCGCAGGTGTAGTACGAATACCTTTCCTCGTCAGCTCTCGGAGCAGTCACGAGTGCGAGTACTCCGCTTCCATCCTTTGCCAAACGCATCGTCGTCCGAGGCACCGAAACCCAAACAATTTTTTGATTCTGTTCGAGCAGCATCTCCGTAAGCTTTTTTGCGCTTAGCAAGTCGTAGAATACCTCCGCGGCCGAAGGGATGGCCCCTTTCTTGACTGCCTCTTCGCGTGTTCCGCTCTCATGAAATTCTAACAAGTTCCAGCTGGACTTTTCTATGCCTGATGGATTTATCGACCCCCGCCGAGCCATGTTCAGCATCTCCGTTAAATTAAAAACATGATTTCCATTAAAAAAATCCGCGTTCACGCTTGGATCATTAAATTGGATATTGGTGATCATGCCTTCAATGGTCATCGGCGGACCGCGCATGGTGTAGCTCGGACGGTACAGCAAGATCTTTCCTTCCATTTTTGCTTCCATGAGTTCGGCACGTGAAAACGGAATACGAGGTTCGAACGGTTTTGATCCGCCGAATATTTTTTCTGCAATTTTTGTTCCGATAAAATGGGTATCCCCCATGATTTCTTGCGCTTCCTGCTCGCTTGATGTTGTCAGTTTTTCCCGGAACCAGCTCGCACTGTTTTCGATATTCTGTATGACCCAGAGGATGCTCTCTTCCTCCTCGACGCCCGTCTTTTTGAAATCCTCGATCAAACGTTTTGCATATTCAACATCCGACTTGATGCTCTCAAGTTTCTGCCGGTACTCGCTGCATTTCATCTGCATACTATTCCTCGTCTTCCTCGTCTTCATCCTCGACCGCAGATGATGCTCCGAGGACGGCTAGGAATACGATAGGCGCGATCAGCCAAAACGAGCGTCCTATTTCGCCGGAAAAGGTTTCTCGGAATATTGGCGAAAACGAATTGGTAATTTCGGCCGGCAAAAGATAGAGAGTTGCACTGGCGGTAAGCCCGACTTGCATCACGCTAAAGAGCGCCGCCTCCCACCATGCTCCCCTGTCACGGGCAAGCGAACGCATGAGCTGGCTGCGCCACATCACCACGAAAACGAATCCAAAAAGGAATACGAACCAAGCAAACTGCAAGGTCGGATGAAGGGCGCCGAATGCAGCATTCAAACGGCCAAGGATCGGTGCATTGGTGACTACAGCCAGAGCAACATACGTGGAAATCAGGACAGTGAGCGCGCGGTCGCGTCCAACGGCAAACCCATACACAAGGCCACCGACAATCAAGCCGAGAAAGAGCCAGATATCCCAAGTGAAGTTCACTGGACTATTATAGCCCTTTTTCTTTCAATTGTTCCAAAACTTGCTTTTGTTCTTTGGATAGACGGCGAGGAACATCCGTAACGAGACGGACGATATGGCTGCCGCGAGAGCCGGAGGAATACGGAATACCTTTGCCGCGGATGGTGAGCTTTGTGCCGTCGGGCGTGGATTCAGATACGCGGACGGATTCCGGTCCGTCGATGGTCGGAATGTCGATGGAACCGCCCAGCGCGAGCAGGGAAAACGGTACGGCGAGCTCGCTCACGATATCATTTCCCTCGCGGGTGAAGTGCGGATCTTTTGTGACGTGCACGCGTACGAATAAATCCCCCGGACGACCGCCGCCAATGGGCGATTCGCCTTCTCCGGAAACTTGCAGCATGTTTTGGTCATCCACTCCGGACGGAATGCGGATGGAGACGTCCTGCTTGAGCCGTTCAACTCCGTATCCACGGCAAACCGTGCAGGGCTTTTCCGGTTTTTTGCCCTTCCCCTGACAATCGGGACAGCTGGTGACGCTTTGGAATGTGCCAAACATGGTGCGCTGGCTCTGCTTGATCTGCCCGGAGCCATGGCATTTGCCGCACTCGACCAATTTTGTCCCCGGCTCGGCGCCATCGCCTTTGCATTTTGTACATGTCCGCTGGCGCTCGAGACGGATTTGCTTGTCGGCGCCAAATACCGATTCGCGGAATGAAAGATCGACATCGACCTCGATATTGGCCCCGCGTTTTTCGCGGCGCCCTCCCCTGCCTCCGGCAAAACCGAACATTTCTCCAAGCACATCGCCGAAGTCAAAGTCATCCATGTTGATATTCACGCCTCCGCCGAAATCGAAACCACCGAACCCTCCTCCGAATCCGCCGCCCGGAAAGCCCTGCGCATTGGGATCAACTCCCTGGTCAAAGAGCTGGCGCTTTTTTTCGTCGCCCAAGACTTGATAAGCCTCGTTGATGTCCTTGAATTTCGAAGCATCACCGCCTTTGTCGGGGTGATGTTCATGAGCCAGACGACGAAACGCTTTTTTGATTTCGTCGGCTGATGCACTCTTCGAAACTCCGAGTATGGAGTAGTAGTCTTTGGGCATTTATTTCTTCTCCGGCAATTCGTAGCGCTTCTTTTCCCATTCCGTGAGCGTCTTTTGGATGATTTCTGCAAGCTCCTTGGCCGTGAAGTGGTTCAGATACATGCGCGAGACAAGCTGGGCCTGCGGCTGGGCACCGGTATTGCCGGTATGGGCCATGAAATCGATCACCACATCGCGTTCCTGCGACGTCACGGAAACGATATTGGCGTATTGGCCTTTCAAATCTTCCGGACGGGCATTGACCTGCATGGGTTGAGGTTGGGACATATCGTGGCGATCAGTTGTCAGTGATTAGTTTTCAGCTTTCGGCTCTTCGGGCTTGTCTGAAGCCGGGACTTCGGCTTCGGGACGGGTTTGATACAAGGCCGCTCCGACTTTTTGCGCTTCGGTGGCGAGCTCATCCGCGGCTTTTTTGATGGCTTCGAGATCTTCGCTGTCTTTCAAGGCCTTGAGAGCGGCGAGCTTTTCTTCGACCGACTTTTTGTCCTCGTCTTTTACCTTGCCTTCGGCCTCCTTCATCATCTTTTCCGTGGTGTAAACCATGGTTTCGGCCATGTTTTTGATTTCGACGGATTCGCGACGCTTCTTGTCGGTCTCGGCATTAGCCTCGGCTTCTTTTTTCATGCGTTCGACTTCGCCTTTGTCGATATTGGTCGAGGCGGTGATGGTAATCACCTGCTCTTTGCCGGTGGCTTTGTCTTTGGCCTTCACATTGAGGATGCCATTGGCATCAATATCGAAGGTGACTTCGATTTGCGGGACGCCGCGCGGAGCTGGCGGGATGCCGGAGAGCGTAAAGCGACCGAGGGATTTGTTGTCAGCAGCCATTTCGCGCTCGCCCTGCAATACGTGGACTTCAACCGATGGCTGGCTGTCAGCTGCCGTCGAGAAAATCTGGGATTTGGACGTCGGGATGGTGGTATTACGCTCAATGACCTTGGTCATTACGCCGCCGAGCGTTTCAATTCCGAGAGAGAGCGGCGTCACATCCAAGAGAAGCAGCTCGCCCTTGATATCGCCCTGCAAGTTTCCGGCTTGAATGGCAGCGCCGATGGCTACGACTTCGTCCGGATTTACCGAGGCATTGGCTTTTTTACCGAAGAACTTTTCAACCGTGGAAATGACCAGCGGCATGCGCGTCATTCCGCCGACGAGAATCACTTCTTGGATATCCGAGGTGGAAAGCTTGGCATCTGCGAGCGCCTTTTTGCACGGTTCGAGGGATTTTTCGACCAAATCTCCAACAAGCTGTTCGAGCTTGGCGCGCGAAAGCTTGATGAGCATATGTTTCGGTCCTGATGCATCGGAGGTGATGAATGGCTGGTTGATCTCCGTCTCCATGGCGGACGAAAGCTCGATTTTGGCTTTCTCGGCCGCATCCTTGATGCGCTGGAGCGCAAGCTTGTCATTGGAGAGATCTACTCCTTCGGATTTTTTGAATTCATCGATGATCCAGCCGATGATGCGCTGGTCAAAATCGTCGCCGCCGAGATGCGTATCGCCATTGGTTGCGCGCACTTCGATGGTGTTTTGCGAAGCTGCGGCATCATAAGCGACTTCGAGCACGGAGACATCGAAAGTACCGCCGCCCAAATCGTAGACGACGATCTTTTCATCCTTTTTGCGGTCAAATCCGTAAGCCAATGCGGCAGCGGTCGGCTCATTGATAATACGACGGACATTCAAGCCGGCGATTTCGCCTGCGATCTTTGTGGCTTGGCGCTGGGAATCGTCAAAATACGCCGGAACCGTGATGACTGCTTCGGTGATTTTTTCGCCGATGCGGGCTTCGGCATCCGCTTTCAGCTTTTGCAAGACCATGGCCGAGATTTCTTCCGGTGCGTACTCCTTGCCGCCCATGACTACGCGGACTGCATCGCCGTTTTTGACGACTTTGTACGGCAGTAATTTCAAGTCGCGCTGTACCTCGGCATCATCCCAGCGGCGGCCGATGAGACGCTTGACCGAGAAGAGCGTATTCTCCGGATTCACGACGCCTTGGCGTTTGGCGACCTGGCCGGCAAGCTTTTCTCCAGTCTTTGTGATAGCAACAACGGACGGCGTGGTGCGGGCGCCTTCGGCGTTTTCTAATACTTTCGGCTGGCCGCCTTCGACGATGGCAAAACAAGAGTTGGTTGTTCCAAGATCGATTCCAAGAATTTTAGACATAGGATTATTTTGCAATGATGACTTTTGCAGGTCGGATTATTTTTCCATTGAGACTCCACCCCTCCTGCATGACGCGGATAATGGAGCCGCTTTCTTTTCCTTCAGCCTCTTCTGATCCAACGGCTTCGTGTTTTTGAGGATCAAAGACTCCTGATGCGTCGATGCGTTCGAGGCCTTGTGCCTTGGCGGCCTGTTCCCAGAGCGACTGTACTGCCTTGATGCCGGTTAACCAGTTATTCCAGGATTTTTGGTCGGCATCCTCGGACGGTATGTGCTGGAGCGCGAGTGCAAATTGGTCGAGAGCCGGAAGGAGGTCGGACAAGAGACGCTCATTGGCATACTTGGCATACTCCGACTTTTCCCGCTCCGTGTCTTTTTTCAGATTTTGGTAGTCGGCCTGCGCGCGTTTCCATCCGGAGAGATATTCGTCGCACTTGGCGCAGGGTTCGATTGTGAGGTCATCCATAGATTATGAGTTCAAGGCATCAAGAGCGGAAATAAGATGGGACATGGCTTCTTGGTATTCCATGCGGATCGGTCCGAGTAGGCCGATGAGTTCGCCATGCGGGCCTCTCGCAACGAGAAGCGAGCAGTCGGGACCGAAGGGGCAGTCTTTTCCGAGCAGGACGAGCGGTTCGTCGAACCGGATGCGGCGGAGACCGGCAAGAGTTTGGTCGAGCTGGTCGAGCAGCTTGGTGAGATGGACGACACTCTGCCAATCGCGGAACTCCGGCTGGGCCAAGAGTTTGGAAAGTCCCGTGTAATACGTGTCGGTGCCTTCGTAGGCGACGATTGCCGTGAGACCGGTCAGCTCGGATAATTCGCGGGCAATAGATTTGAGACGTTCATCGTGCGAGTAGCGGGCGGCGGCGACCAACCGTTCGCGCGAACGCTTGCCGGCCGGCTTTGGCACAAGCCCCTGCTCTACATACTGCTTGAAGGCGGCTTCGGTCGGGATGCGTCCGCCCGAGGTATGCGGCTGCTCGAGCAGGCCAAGCTCATCGAGCTCGGCGAACCAGTTGCGGACCGTAGCGGGACTAATGCCCAGAGTGTAGCGCTCGACCAAGTATTGGGAGCCGACCGGTGCCGCGGTCTCGATATATTCCTGCAGAACAAGCCGCAGGAGCTGTTCGGGAGTTAAATCCATAATTGGCAGTCTAAAACAGAGAGTGCTAATGCGTCAAGAAACGAAAAACCCCGCGTATTCTCGCGGGGTTTCAGGGACGAAAGCGTTCGCGTTCGATGATTTTTAGAAAATCACGGACGTAATTGAGGGCGAAGTCTTCTTCGATTTTGTCGCCGCTATTGAGAAGACCAAGCGGGACAAGGAGCTTCCTTTCCTGGGCCAAATCTATCCTGAGACTCCCTTCCCATTTGATGGACCAGGAGTTCGTGACTGCCGAGTAGCGAATGATGATGTGGAAGTACTCGGTGGGATAATCGATCGCCATGGGTATAGGCGGGATCGGCTCATCCAATGGATGCGGGAACCGTAGAGCCGATTGAGTAGGCGGAAAGGGCAAGCGGAGCTGATCGGGATTATTGGCCTGGAAATAGAGGATGTCTGTTTTGCAGATTTCCTCGTAGTCCTCAGGCGTGATTATCTCGCCATCATCCCAATCCCCCGGATCGATCCAAGCTTCCGTATCGTCCGATACGGAATACCGGATTTTCACGATATGTTTTTTGGTATTCACGGTCAGCAAGGTGCTTACGCTATACCATTCCGGATGACCGGCATTCACGCCCATGGCGCGGCCGGTGTCGGTGTCATAGGCACCGGAGTCGCCGTCGTTCTTGATAAATGGACCGAGCATGCATTCGAGCATACCGGCTTTTTCTTCGAGCAGAATGTCGAGTTGGTACTGCTCGAGCGGGAGCATTACATGGCTCCGTTCAGGAAGGTACGGACATCTTCCGGCATAGGATAATCCGCGAGTTGATCCTTGCGGAACCATTGGGCGGATACCCCTTGCCGCACGCTTTGATGCGGCGCATGGATGACATATGCCATGTCGATCATGAAATGTTCGGGGTCCCCGGGATTCGGCTTACCAGCCGGCATACGGATGGATGTCATATGCGCAGGCAGCGGCAGGACCTGAACGCGATCCCGCTCCAGCGGCAATATGAAGCATGACGAAAGGTCGATACCGACCTCTTCTTTGAACTCGGCGATCAAAGCCGTGATCGGATCCTGATCAGGCTCGATGTGGCCGCCAGGCTGAATCCAGCGGCCGAGCTTGGGATGAAGCCGGAGCAAGACGCGCGGCTCCGATTCATCATTGCTGATGAGAAAAGCGGAAACCGTGAACACGCGTTTCATGCGCATCCTTCATACAAAAAGAAACCCGGTCCGACAAGGGCTGTCGGACCGGGAAGAACTACTTCTTGGCTTGACGCATGAGCTCCCCGATCAGGCTGGGCCTGACCATCACATCATCGGGCGGCTCGCTCGGCGAAGGCTCCGGAGGAGGATCCACGCCTCCGATTTCCGGAAGCTGGCACATCCCGTAGGGCGGGATGCGGGGCGAGTCGCTTGGCGTGCGCGTGGCGAGAAACTCGCCGCTCGGCGAAGCTGGGTAGAGGCTTCGGCCGGGCATGGGCGGCGGATCCGAGACCCGCTCGACCTCTTCTTGGGGCGGGGCGGGCTTGGAGTCGGCCATGTCAGAACCCGCTTCGCGAGGGCTGACGGTACTTCTCGTTGGTGTCGACCTCGCTCGCGATCTGGTCGATGGACTTGCCGGCATTCGCCGGAGCGGGCGGGGGCGGAGTCGAGCGGCGGAACGGGATCTCGACGCCGTGGGCGGCCTCGAGATCGTCGATGTCGGAGTGGCTGACGCGGGATCCGGGCAGGGGTCTACGTGCCATTTCGGAGCGACCTTTCTGTGAAAAGAGGTTCATGCAGGATATCGGATTTTTCCGATTCCGTCAAGACTCGTTCATCTCGACGAACCGTACGATCAGACGCTCGCGTGCCTTGTTCACGTCCCCGTCGATCACGCTGGTGACGGACTTCGGAACGCGCCGGCTGAGGCCGAACTTGTGCAGGAACTTGCCGAACTTGCGGCCCGGCGAGTTCAGATCGCTCTCGATACGGAAATCGGTCTTGTCTCCGCCGCGCAACTGACGGATCCCGACGATTCCGTTGTCGTCGAAGGAGAACAGGAGTGCTCTCTCCATGACTGCACCCGTCTTGTCGAAGACGAGCTCCCAGTAGATGGATCCGCGCTTGGCCTTGAAGAGAACGGAGCGGATGGCTGCATCCCCCATCGGCAGCTCCTTGGCCAGCTTCCGAAACAAGCCAGGCTTGTCGGACAGAGCCTCGGCGCGCTCGATGCGCCGACGGATCTTTTTTTCCAAATCCTTCATCGGACGACTCCTTGGTGGGCAGCGGATGCGAGAATCGACTTGTATCGGTTGATGAACTGGCGCAAGAGGAGACTGCATCCTTGCGGATGGACAGGATAGCGCGTGCGAGGCTCGCGGATGGCGAGCTCTTTCATGAATGCGCGAGCTTCGCGCGGGATCATCTGTTCGATCGTCGCGTCCGCGAGATCCCAGTAGAGGAAAACGTGGTCGGCGGGCTGGCTCGCGAGCTGGACACGGCTCAGACAGAAGGTCGGATTCTGGTGATGCCAGAATGACAGGTCCACCATGAACTCGCCGGGATCGTGATGCCACTCCAGGCGGCACGGGTCATCGAGCTGGAACGGCACGCGTTGCAGCGTGAAATGCCGGGTGTCGGGATCGCGCTCGAAGGCGAGACCGGATTCCCTGACCTGCGTCTCGAAGGCCTTGGCATACGTCTCGAATTCATTCATGACCGCCTCGATTCAAGGTGCATTCCGCTCGTGCGGAGCGGGCTGAACATAACGAAATATAGGGCTTATGTCAATCATTCGCTATAAAAAAACCGGTCCGATTCGCCTTGGCGAAACGGACCGGTAACAGTTCAGCGCACGGGCTTCTCGACGTGCCGGCTCATCATCCGCTTGTACATGGCGATGTACCGCCGGGCGTAACCCTCGACCTCGGTCGGAGCGATCTTTCGGATGATGCGCTCGTCGGGGATGCCGAGCTCGGCGACGAAGGACTTGGCCTCGGAACCGATCTCGCAGCCATCGTCCGAGGTTTCCCAGTAGAGATGCCACTGGTTCGCCACGTCCCATGCCAGGTAGACGATGCCCCCGATGAGGCTCGCGTCCTGCTCGCTGTTGAAGTAGAGGTTCATCGAAATGCAGTCCGAATTGTAGCTCCACTCGAGCACCACCGGATGATCGTCCTCGGAGCTGACCGAGGTGATGACCGGATCGCTGATGTCGGTGTCGTGACGGACCGGCAGACCGGAATCGAGCACGATCTTGGTGAACAAGTCCATCTTCTCGAAGAGCTCGAGCATCTTGATGGTTTGCGGGTGGCGGATGTCGAACGCAGTCATGGTCCCTCCTTATTGCTTGCTACTCGGAATCGAACAAATCCACGAAACGCTGCATGTGAGCGTTAACCAGATCTTCCTTGTCGAAGCGGAGCTCGCGGATACCCGCAGGGAAAAGCTCGGCTACGGCTTGATCGAAAGCCGGATCCGCGACGATGCGCGGCACGTACTCGATCGACCATATACGGTCGGTTTCCCGGTAGGCGGTGCGCAGGATCGCGCTCGACTCGTTTGCTTCATCCACTCGCTGGACGGATGCCCACGAGATGTAACCAACGAGCGGCTGGCGCGAGACGCCAAGCGAAAACTTGGTACCGGACCGTCCCGACATCTCGACGCGCGGGTAATGGTCGGATGGAATGTAGGCCCATTTGCGCCGGTTGATGGAGACACCGATGGCCTGTAGCGTGTTCGCCATCCGCGATATGCCACGGTGCGGCACGTGGCGGAAGCACAAGAGGATGTCGTTTTCTACCAAGTCGTCCATGGCTACTCCAGCCTCATGCGTCCGGAATTTCCCGCATGCTGCGCGACCAGCCGCATGAGAGAGAGGACGTACGGCATACCTTCGGCGTTTTTGATCGGGCGCATTGTCCCCCTGGCTTTGCGAAAGCCAAATTCATCCATCAGCTCCTTCCAGGCTTGCGGACGGCGAATCCGCTTTTCTGAACGGTATTCGGTCAGTCCGGCCGAGATCCTCCAGCGGTCCCGGACGGCCTCGTAGAAAACCGTGACCGGAAAGCGTTCGGTGTTGAACTCCTCCGCTTCGGAGCCCGACTCGACGATATATGTTGCGCGGAATGCGACATACACCTCTTCGTGATCGATATCGAATTCCTGCTTGAATCCGAGAACGTACTCCATTTCGATATCGGATGTCGGCCGAAGAAAGACGTCGCGCTGGAACTGGATGATGTGCGGCGACGCGTTCTTTTTGCGCGGGACGAATTCGTCCATGTACCCCCAGTGGGTCGGGGCAGACCGTTTCGGAACCGGCTTGAGGCCGTTCATGACCGCGAGTTTGTCCGAGGTTACGCAGACATAGTAGGCCCGTGGAAGGGATTCGATTGTCCGGTGCATGAAAACCTCATGTAATGAGCCGCGTGATATGTATCAAAATATTTGCAATACGTCAACGGATATAGAGATGGACTACTCCTTTGGTTTGGACAGGCTGCATTCCGGGCAATTCAAATGCGAATGAGATGATTTTTACTCCCGCTCGACATTCTTTTTGGATTTTTTTGGACAGCTTGGGCATGAGCGGACCGATGCCGAAAATATAGATGATAGTTGCTTTGGAGAGGTCGGCATCCAAAAGGTTTTGTCGGTGAATAACGGATCTTGAAGCAAATGATTTAAGTCGAATACGAGAGATCCAGACAAGGATAGGATTTAATTCATAGCCGATTACGGCAGCTCCCTTTTTTGCTGATTCAAGGAGCAGACGGCCATCGCCCGAACCTAAATCAATAACGGTATCGTCGGAGCCAGGCTGCGCCAACGCGAATGCATCCGCGATATCACGTCTTCGGACCGGAAGCCACGGTGCACCGATGCCAATTCCTCCAAAATATCTTGCAAAAAACCAGAGGATGGCGAGCGTGACGAGGAGGCCGAATATCGACATGGCGTCATGATAGCAAAACCCGCCTCTTTGAGAGAGGCGGGCATGTTCAGCAGGAGCGGTGGAAGAACTGGAGCTCACTCACGGTCATGGACGGCGGCTTCTGGAAATGCAGAAGCCAGACCTTGGTCTTGGGCTCGAAATCGAGATACTCGACTCGGCGGCCATTCAGCTTCTTGATGGAGAGTCCGAGAATGAGTCTCCCCTTTTCCGTGTGGCATGACTCTATGAGACACCCGAAGCCCTCGTGATGCACGCGGCCCGTGACGGCCATTCCGACGATACCTGCAGGCGAGGTATTGAGCTTGGCTTCGAGGATGAGATCCGAGAGCGTTTCGCGATCGTGAGCAGACAAAATCAACCTCCGCCAAAAACTTATATCAAAATATTGTTTTCCTGTCAACCGCCGATTATTCGTACCGTAATGCTTCGATCGGCGACAGTTTTGAGGCGCGTCTGGCAGGATTAAATCCAAAAACGATGCCAATGACCGCAGAGACGCCGAATGCCAATACAATGGAATCGAATGAAAGCATGAAGGTCCAACCGGGCTGGAACTGATTGAGGATTTGGATGGTCAGCCATGATAAAAAGATACCGAAAACGATACCGATAACGCCGCCGACCGTCGTTACAGCAATCGCCTCGGCAAGGAATTGGCCGAGCACGTCACCCCGCTTTGCTCCCAATGCTTTGCGCAAACCGATTTCCGATGTGCGTTCGGTCACCGTGACGTACATGATGTTCATGATCCCTATTCCGCCAACGATAAGCGAGATGGCGGCGATGGAGCCAAGCAGAATCGACAACACTTGACCGATGGTACCGGCGTTTTGCTGGGCATCCTCCTGCGTCCCCACGCGGAAATCATCTTTGGAGAGATCCCCGTTCGGATTATCCAGTTTGTGCGTATCGCGAAGCAGGAACCGCACCTCCTCTTTGGCCTCATTCGGGGAAATGTCGCGCGGTTTGAGGCTCAAAAAGTTGAGACGATCCTTGTTATACAAATCCATGGCCGAGGTCAGCGGAATATAGATCAAGTCATCCAGTTTTGTGAAAAAACGCGTTCCTGCTTTTTCCATGACTCCGATCACGCGGTAATTCACACGGCGGATTTTGATAATCTTGCCGACGGCGGAGTCGTCACCGAAGAGCTCGCGTGCGACATTGGCCCCGATCACGGCGACTTTTGCGCGTCCATCAATATCGTCATCAAGCAAAAAGCGTCCGTCGGCAACGGTTGCGGGATAAATCTCGATTTCTCCAGGCGTTGACCCCCAAACCGAGACATTCATATTTTCCGGACCGTAACTTGCTACAGCCGTGCTTACCAATGTTCCGAGCGCGGACTCGACCCAAGATTGTCGCTTGATCTCCTGATAATCCTTGTATGTGAGCGTCTGTTTTTGGAGCGGATTTGGTCCGCCGCCGCTCCCGCTGCCTGATCCATTAGAAATAATGACGACATCGGGGCCGAACGAAGCTACTTGAGACAGTAGGAAGTTCTCGGCGGCCTTACCGACCGATAACATGAGAATCACCGAACCGATTCCGATGACGATCCCAAGCATGGTCAAGATAGCCCGTGCTTTGTTGCGTAACAGACTTTTCAGAGAGATGACGACAAGATCGCGGATTTTCATACTATTCTTTGCGCAATGCCTCAATCGGATTTAAGAGAGAAGCTTTGCGTGCAGGCGCGAATCCAAAGATGACGCCGATGGTCGTTGAGACAAAAAACCCTAGCGCAACACCCATGCCGGAAACGGCAAATGACCAACCGGACTGCACGCTTGATATCGCGATGATGGCAATCCAAGAAAAACCTATGCCGAGGATAATGCCGATCGCACCGCCAGCGCCGGTCAGTACAATCGCCTCGAACAAAAATTGCGCGAGAACATCGCGGCTGCGGGCGCCGAGGGATTTGCGCAGGCCGATTTCACGCGTACGCTCGGTCACCGAGACATACATGATATTCATGATGCCGATACCGCCTACCAAAAGCGAAATCGCCGCAATAGCCGTAAGCAAAATCCCGAGAATATCCGTGATTTGGGTCGCGGTTTTCACGAGCTCTTCCTGCGAAAGCACGTTGAAGTCATCTTCTTCTCCGAGATCGATATTGTGACGGTCGCGTAAGACATCTTGGATGCGGCGCATGCCATCCGTTATGGAAACGAGGTTTGTCCGGATTACCAAGGCTTGTACATACTTACGGCTATAGAGATCGAGACCGGCAGTGACCGGAATATAGATGTTCCGGTCCACATTATCGAACCCGCGCGTACCAACTTCCTCCATCACGCCGACGACACGGAAGTTTTGACGGTTGATGCGGACGGTTTTGCCGACCGCACTCTCATCCCCAAAGAGTTCGCGCGCTATTTCGTCGCCAAGCACGGTTACACGCGCGCGCGAATCCACATCATCCATGGTCAGGAAGAGGCCTTCGGCAGGTTTTATGTCATAAAATTTGATTTCATCCGGCATGGTGGCAGTTACCTTGCCCTCGCGCTCGATGCCATTGGCAATAATCTTGTCATTTTGTTCGACGCTCGCAATCGCCAGATCAATCCAAGACTTTTGCTTGATTGCTTTGAGGTCTTCGTATGTAAGCACCTCCTCCGCAAACGCATTGGTGAAACTGCCGGAGCTCGGAGGTCCATTGGCGACAATGATCAGGCCCGAACCGAACGAATTTACCGTGCTTACGATATAGCGTTCAGCTGCCTCCGCGATCGATAAAACCAGAATCACCGAGGTAATTCCGATAATGATGCCGAGCATGGTCAGCGCCGTGCGCCCTTTGGTGCGCCCGAGGCTGTCGAATGCCGATTTAACCAGGTCGCGGATATGCATGGTTTTACTTTTTCAGCTCGCGCTCGCCGAGTTTGTGGCGTTCTCCGTCGGTATTGCGGTCACCAACGAGCAGACCGTCACGCAAGGTGATGATGCGTTCGGCATATGCCGCGGTGTCGGTCTCATGAGTGACGAGAATAATGGTGTGGCCTTTCTTGAGATTTAGTTCGAGCAAGGTGTCCATAACGGCCTGACCGTTTTTAGAATCGAGGTTGCCGGTAGGTTCGTCGGCGAAAATGACCGACGGTTTGCGTACCAACGCACGGGCAATTGCAACGCGCTGGCGCTCCCCTCCAGAAAGCTGGTTGGACAAGTTATTCACTCGGTGGCGCAGACCGACGATGTCGATTGCCTCCATAGCCAGCTTATCGCGCTCGCGGAGCGGGACGTCGGAGTACAGGAGCGGAAGTTTTACGTTTTCTATGACCGATGTCTTTGGGAGCAGGTTAAATGACTGGAAAATAAATCCTACTTTCTCGCCGCGCATCGCGGCCAGCTCGTCATCCGTCATTTTTGATACGTCTCGTCCTTCAAAAAGATATTTTCCGCCGGTCAGCGTGTCGAGAAAACCCAGAATCTGCATGAGGGTTGATTTTCCCGAACCGGAAGGACCCATGATCGCGACAAACTCCCCCTTCGGAATTTCGAAATTGATCCCGTGCAGTACATGGGTCGGTATGCCGTCGTTGAAGTAGGCTTTTTTCAAGCCTTCAACACGGATGACAGCCGGTTTGGTTGCCATAGTTAGTTTCCGACCTTCGACGCTTCATCGAGCTTGGAAAACTCGTCTGCGGACACTTCGCTGATCACGACAATCTCCCCTTCATTCAAGCCCTTGATTACTTCTGCACGACCTTCGTCGCCGCGCAGTCCAAGCTCAATGTCGGTGTCTTGTACATTTCCGTTCCGAATGGTGCGGACATAGCGCTGGCCATCGCGCTCGCGGATTGAGCGGGTCGGGATTACGAGAGTGTTTTCACGGTTTCCGGTTTTTACGGTGAGGTTTGCCGTCATACCCGGCTTGATATCGCGGCCGGCAGGGTCGATCGATACATAGGTACGGTAGTAGATCGCGTCGGATACCTTGGTTTGGTCAGGATTTTCTGAAATGACCTTTCCCGTGAATTTTACGTCGTCGCCAAACGCATCCAGAGTGATCTCGACATCCTGATCAGCATCGACTTTGGCGATATCCGCTTCCGGAACAAGGGCTTCGATGGAGTATCCCTCCGTTGAAACCATTTTCACTGCCGTAACATTGGCCGTTACCTGTTCGCCAATATTCGGGATGATGTCGGTAATCACGCCATCAACCGGAGCAATGATCTGGATGTCGGCCAGACGCTCCTGTGCCTGCTGGTATGCGGTCTGGGCATCGAGTACTTGAGCGCGGAGGCCGGCAACATCCACCGAACGGGGAGGAGCCTGACGCAGGTCGAGCGTCGCCTGTTGGATGGCGAGGTTGGTTTCTGCGGCTTTTACCTTGGTGACCAAGTTGGATTTGGCAATTTCGTAATTTGCTGTGGCCGTGTCCAAAGCAATTTGCAGCGTTTCTTTGGAGCCGCCTTGCGAAATCGTGCTCGAGCGGGCGGTTTCGATGTAATTGGTAACGCTGGAGAGGTTGGAACTCACGGATGAGCGGTCGGCATCAATCGACGCTTTTTTGGACGAGAGCGATGTCTCGCTCAAATTGACATTGCTGATAGTTCCGGCCAGAACTTTTTGGACTTCGTCGAGATACAGCTGGGTTTTGCGGAGCGCATCCTGAACCTGCTCGCCAATTGCGAGTACATTCGAATTTGGAGTAGTCGAAGAGAGGCTGCGTACCGAGACATCCGCTGCGTTTACCGCATTCTTGGCAATTGGATATGCCTGCTTTGCACGCTCAAGCGAATCGCGGGCGTAAATACCCAAAACGCCTTCGTACAAATCGTTGGCCGAGGTATTATCGACTCCGATTTCGGCATCGCCGTCGATCAAACCGGAGCGCATAGGACCAATCGCCCCTTGGAGCGCCGAGCGGAGGTTGGCATAGGCTGCGGCAACGGTTTGTTCCGAGGTTGCGCCGCTCGTCTCAAAATCTGATTGGGCTTTTTTAAGAGCCAGCTCGGCAATACGCAGCTCGTTTTGGACATTTTGGCGCGTTGCCTCCAGATCGGCCGTGGCTTGGTCTACCTGGGCTTGAGCGATTGCAATGGTTTCTTTGGTTTCTCCGGCCAAACGGGCGTCCAAATTTGCCTGAGCAATTGCCAAAGCAGCGCGGGCACGCTCGGCATTGAAGCGAAGGTCGCGGACCTCAAGCTCGGCGATGATTTCTCCGCGTTTTACGATTGCGCCGACTTTTTTGTAGACGCGTTCAAACGGAGCCGTGCTTTTAAATGCAAGGTTCAAGCGGGCATCAGGCTTGATTTCGCCTGTAACCTCGACGGTTTGAACCACATTCCCCCGCTCAACTTTGCGCGTTTCATAAAATGGGCCCTCATTGCCTCCGCGGCCAAACGCAAACCACAGACCACCAAGAACGATCACGGTGATGATCCAGAACCATTTGTTTTTCAGGAATCCGAAACGGGATTTTTTTGGCATTGCTACCTGTTCTTGCATATTGTCAGACATAATCCATCCTTATTTTTCCAATACAGAATTAACTTTCTCGTACATGGCTTTCACGAAGTCTTTCATTTCATCTGCTTTCACGAGACAGACCGGGCCATCACCGTGCTGCATAACGACTAATCGGCTGCCGGGTTCAAGGTTCATTTTATCACGAAACTCCTTTGGTATTACGACTTGCCCTCGTTCGCCCATAACGGTTGAACCGAGAAGGTGATCATCCGGATTGAAGCTAGGTTTCATACTGGTATGAATAGTATGAATTTACCGGTTTTTTGTCAAGATTTACTGTCCGAGCTACGCTCCGGCCATGGAAACCTCATTGTTTGACTATCCCCTCCCTCCGGATCGTATTGCCCAGAAACCCATGGAGCCACGGGAGGCGGCCAAGCTCTTGGTTATGAACCGCCAGACCGGAGCCCTTCAAGACAGACGCGTCGGCGATTTGCCTGAACTTTTGCGTGCCGGAGATTTACTGGTTTTTAACGATTCGAAGGTTTTCAAAGCCCGCCTGAAGGCAGAGGTTGTCGGAGCAAATTCTCGCGATAAAGGTTTAGAGGTGGAGATTTTTCTGATCAGACCGGATGGCGATATGTGGATTGCCATGGCCAAGCCGGGGAAAAAACTCCACTCGCGCAGCCGCGTCATGTTTGCGGATGGCACAAAAGCCCGCGTGATTGGCAAACGTGATGACGGGACCATTGATTTGGATTTTGGTATGCATGCCGGAAAGGTTTTTGATTTAGCTGATGCATATGGCGAAGTGCCCGTACCTCCCTATGTGGAACCGAATGAAGAAAATACCAGCGCCTACCAAACCGTCTATGCCAGAAATGTCGGATCAGTCGCGGCACCCACGGCAGGTTTTCATTTTACTCCCGAGCTCCTTAACACATTGAAAACGAAAGGCGTGGAAACTGCGTTCGTCACTCTGCATGTCGGCATCGGAACTTTCCGTCCGATGAAAGGCACGACGCTCGAAGAACATATCATGCACGAGGAGTGGGCGGATGTTCCGCAAGACACGCGCGAGGCAATCAAACGTGCAAAAGCAGAAGGACGCAGGGTGATTGTTGTCGGTACAACGGCCATGCGCGCGCTTGAATCCGGCATCGAGTCGGGATTCACAAAACTTTTCATCACGCCAGGATACGAATTCAAAATTGCAGACGGACTTATCACGAATTTTCATCTCCCGAAATCGACGTTAATCGTACTCGTTTCATCCTTTGCGGGACGAGAGCATGTGATGGATGCTTATAAATACGCGATCGACCATAGTTACCGCTTCTACTCGTTTGGAGATGCGATGCTGATTGTTTAAAACCTTATCTACAAATGAAATCTGATTTTGGTATCTTTTCTAAATTTTGATTCGAAATTCCTAAACTGTATAAACGCATCAATTTATAAGCTTCCTCACCGTTTGCTAGATAATGGAGAGTCAGATCTTTTGGGTGAACGTAGTAAGCTTCACCTCGTGATTGCACTCTAAGTACAATCATCCCTCGTAACAAACTTAAAATTCGTTTGTTTCCGTCTAGAGCTAGTACAAAATCTTTTTCTGATATCCCAACTCCGAACGTTCTCATCATCTGATATGCTTCTGAACCGTCTTTCAGATAGAATCGCTGACCGTATTTAGGATGGATGTACCAAGCCTCACCGCGCGACTCCACTTGCAGCAAGATGTATCCTTCAAGATTTTTAGGCGCTCTTATTTCAGTTTCTGATGGTATCGCCTTGCAAGACAATGTTTTACTGTTCTCGATGGACTGTTCGATTCGTTCACAGTTTTGAAGCGTCTTATTCCAAGTAGTGCCGCTACCAGAAGTATATGAGCAATACTCGTCCATGCTCACACACACTCCTGAGTAAAGCTTTTTATCTTCAGGACACTCAACGAGCGTTACTGGTGGTGTAACAAGCTTCACACAATCTTTTATATCACTTGACCATGAATAACCCACATTACAATGACAGAAGCCTTTGGAATCAACTATCCCGTTTGTACATTGAACAGGAGCCTCTGTAGTAATACTACCTGGCGCCAATAAACATCGACCCTGTTCATCATTGAATATATAACCAGTATTACAATAACATTTACCATCATCTGATCTATAACCATTTACCATGTCGGGACAAGTTAAAGAACCAGAATTTACACCTACGTCCGGTATGTCTTGCAAAAATAGGTTAACGATTGGCATTGAAATTATATAACCGATATTCCCTTGCCCTCCTGCAACTGCTGTGGGTACGCCTATAAAGTTATTATTCGAATCAAACGCAGCACCTCCTGAATTACCACTGTTTATTTTTGCATCAGTCTTTATCAAAAATGGAAAGCTCCCAACTTCTAGACCAAATGTTTCAAAGCCACTGACCGTACCTTTTGTAAAGGTTATACTTTCTCCTCCGGCAGCGGGAAAACCAAGAATTTGTATTTCCGATCCTAACTCTATTCCTTCATTTGTTTGAAGATTTTTGTTAATAGGAACGTATGGGAATCTGACATTGTACATACGGACCCAATCTTCAAAATATATCCAATTCGAATTTGCATCACGTACCTGTACAATCTTTAACAGTGCCAAGTCTATATTTTTATTATGAAGCACAACATCTGTGATAACTGCTCCACAGACAGGATTATCGCGTGAATTGAAGGTAAGGCAAGAAATTAATGTACCGCCATTTTCAATCGTATCATCAACAACATGGTAATTTGTTAAAATATAACCTCTTGGATCAATGATCGTTCCAGACCCTTGGCCAATGCTTACTATTGTCTCTCCATCGAAAATTACATCGTAAATCTTTATTACTGACTGTATCTGATCTTGAGAAACTGTGGCTTCAGCTACATAAAATCCAATCAAAGCAGTTGCAAAGACTATCATCGCAAGTGCTTGCTTCATATATATTTTTTTGATTATAACATTCTTAACTAAATTAAAGAATGTTTACTCAACTATCCCTCGTCCTGCCGCTTTTTCATCACCAAACAAGAAGGTGTCAACGTAACCCGAAGCGGCGTTTAGATTGTTTCCGCTTTGGACTTCGGTACCCATTGCATCGATGTTTGCAATAAGCAGCATGGACTTGCCGCGGTCAGAAGATGAGGGCGTGATAGAAACTTCGAAGCGAGCCTCCGCTCCATTTTCGGATGATGCAAGATACGGGATGCTCCAGACAAGCTGGTCACTTGATTGCGAGATGCCGCCGCCTGACGGCAAGGCACTGCGACCAGTGGGTGCAACTCCATTTCCCAGTGTCGCCATCACTTTGATATCGGCTATGTCGGACTGCGTGGGAGCGATCTTTAACTGAACCCAGTATTTTGTCTCTTCACCGACACGAGGCGGGATCGGACCGATACCGATTTGATCTCCGGTAGATGCATAATATCTGGCCGATGCAGACACTTCGAATGAAGTGGAGATTTTTGACAATTCAATATTCGTCTGGCCACCGGCGCCTTCGAAAACCGCATACCATGCTTCGCCGGGCAAAGTGGCCCGGTCCAAATTGATATTCACCACGGTCTCTCCAACAGGAACCGAGAAGGATTTTACATGCGGATGAGCGATTCCAGGATGATAGACGCGAACTATTCCGCTTTCTTCGGACTGAATATTGAACCGAGCCCGACTTCCGGCCGATTCAAGCAGACGAAGGGAGGCCGAAGACGTAACTGGTGCGCTTTGCGCTTGGGCCTCAACCAATGGAACAGCTCGTACAAGAGCCGAGACTCGCGAACCGGGCGAAACAAAGACAATTTTGTCTTGATTCGGGTAAAGCGTTTCGAGGTTGGCCGGTTCGGCATTCAGCATGGTCACGCCATCTATGCTTTGATCCGAAGCGTTTTGGACACGGTACGGGATTTTGCCGTCACGCAAGGCCGGCGAACCAGGAAAAAGCGGCTCGAGTTTGATCGCGGATGACTCGATGCGGCGCTGTGCATCTCCCGTGAGATACCCGTCGATATCATGTACACGGAATCCGATATTTGCGTCGCCGATCGGAGCATATAAACGGACAATCAAGCGAGACTCTACGGTTTGACCCGGTTCAAGACGGCCGAGATAGACCGAATTATCCTTGGCGATAACCGGATCGGCGTTGAGGATCTCCGTGCTTTCCGGAAGCTGCCACTCCAGAGTCAAATTTTCTCGCACACGGCCGTCACGTGAGGAGACGGTTGCAACCAGAGTAACCGGTGACGCAGAAATCACCGGTCCGGACGTAAACGTGAGACCGAGCGGAGCCGGACGAGGAGGAAGCGAAACGAAGAGAGCGACTTGAAGTGCGATCAAAAAGATTGCGCAGAGGAAAATGGTTAGATCAAGCGCAAAAACAATGCGCGGAAATCGGAAACGCGGAACATAATGCTTGCGGTAGCGGCGGCGCAGATGCGACGTTACGGCTCGGGCAGGAGTAAACGCCACGGTGGCGCCATGGGTTGCAAGTCCGGTATTCCGAAGACGTTGGATGATGCGTTTCATATTAGAAAGCTTCGCCAGGGACAAGGATTTCTTTTTTCCCGTCGCCGTCGATGTCGGATAATGACGGTTTCACGCCGATAGTAGACGCTCCCGAACCAAGGGAAAACTCAATCGTGCGGCGATTATCGGCATCATACACCCGAATACGCGGCACGGCTCCGATTCCGGAACCGGTAACAAGCTCGTCACGTCCATCGCCGTCTATGTCGCCGACCGATACATATACTCCTCCACGTTCAGAAGCATCGAATGCAAAGAATCCGCCACGCCATAATTTTCCATCCGTTTTGAAGGAGCGGACATGCGGACCGCCGCCGCGACCGGCACCGGTAATAATTTCACGAAGTCCGTCCCCATCAAGGTCCCCGATAGAGACCGTAACGCCACCGGTAAAGCTTTTGCTATATGCAAGCCATGAAAATAGCGTTTTGCCTGCGAGATTGGCCACGACAATACGCGGCTCCCAGCCGCCAGACGGTGCCAATACCAATTCATACGGGGTATCACGGTTGGTCTGTCCGGCCGCCAGCTCGATTCCGCCACGGTAGCGCGTGCCAAATGGCCGAAAACGCACTTCGCCGCCTACGCTTTTTCGGATTACGACTTCGCCCGCATTCGAAAATACAAGATCGTCTGCGCCGTCACGGTCCACATCCTCGACAAGGAAACGCGCACCGCCGGGAATGTCGTCACGGGATGCAAAAAAACCGTTCCGAGGACGCGACCCGTCCGGACGGAAGACTTGGACGAAAGATCCGTTCAAGGTTGAACCTGATTTGATCGCTTCGGATGAAGATCGGCGTATCAAAATCACACCGTCTTGGGCCGGGACCGTGATCTTGTTCAGAATAACTCCATTATTTGTCCCTGGATCTTGGGTGCCGCGCAAACGCTCATACTCGCCTGACAGAGTTACGACTTCCGCTTTATTTGTCGCATTCACAATTGCGATTCCGCGTTCATACTCGCGCGACCAAACTGCCGGGACAGCGCCCGTGCCGCCCTTTACCAGTTTGGCCGGCGCGCGGACATTGCCGAGAGGCGCGTCATACTCGTCGTACCACCACGTGCGGTGATGCTTGGCATCGCCTGCATCAAAAGAGAAGTATGCGTCGGCGACAAGCGCGCTCGATAAACCGTAACGCATCAGCCGATAGTCGTTGAAGCGCTCCTGATTTTCCGTATTGGTATTGATGGCGGAGATTTTAGGAGATGCATTCTTGGTGAGCGTTGAACGCAGTTCGGAAAATGGCCAAGCCCATCCAAAACGGGGAAAATTTTCGTACAGAACGCCATTCACTTTGTCGGCATATGCCGCCGTGGAGTTATTCATGACCAATTTATCCGGACCGAGTGCGCTACGAACATTGGAGATGAGTTTGGACATGCCGGATTTCCACGCTGCATCCGTCGCTTTGGCGTCATTCGCAGATCCATTGAGATCCGGATCCAGATCTTTGCCGTAGGTATTGGTAACCTCGGCGTAGGCGCTATCGAGGAATACGCCGTCAAATGGACCGCTGGTCATGACCTCATCGCGGATGAACGGGCCGAGAAAAGTATTCCAACGCTGGCCATTAATAGCAGGGCCTAGATCGGTGGCGTTTAACATCCATGTCCCAGGCCACCATGAGGCGCGGGCACCACCGGCTTTTTTCATGTACCAACCTTCTTGAATGCGGCTAGCGAGCTTGCGGCCGGGAGAGCGCTGGTCCTGATTGAAGCGGAGCTGGTTTATTTCGCTCGAGCTCACATACGCAAGAAGCTTGATATTCGGATTGAGACGCTTGATCTCGCGGACGCGGTCAGGAAAATTAAATGCAGCATCCATGTCGAGAATCACAATGTCCCATTTTGCGAGCTTGGCCGGATCATCGGGTTTGATTTCGTATCCAAAAAAGAGATTGATGAGCTTGGGAGCCTGATTGTTGCCAATCGCAAACGCAGGAGACGGAAAAACGGCCGTAATGACAGCTACTACTAGCAAATACGTCGCGATGCGGCGCTGCATATGAACAGCGTAGCATAGCGGAAAAATAACAAAAGGTCAATACGAAAACCCCGTCCACTCCAGAGAGGAGGGACGGGGTCGGGCTTCATTCGTCGAGGTCGAAGTCGAAGTAGGCGTCGCAGATGTCGTAGAAGATCGGGATGAGCGTCCGCACGCGGGACTCGTCGATCGCCGCTTCGTACTCCAAACACCCATCCTGGAAGAACTGCCCTCTCGGCCGAAGGGCGTCCGGCGGGATCTCGAGACGCTTGAACTGTTCGTTCAGGCGCTCGGCTTTTTTTGCATATGAGGCATTTACCTCATCGGGCAGCTTCGCATCGTGTTCGTGTGCGAGATCGCGACCCGAATACTCGGCGATGAGCTTCCACTTGTTGCGACGAAGATCGTAGAGGATCCCAACGAGAAAGCCGCCATCGAAAAGCTCGCTTGTCAGCTCAATCCTTGGGCCTTCTGCCAAGGGGATGTCGAGTCCCTCCTCCCAGACCTCTGAAGCGGTCTTCGGATCCAGGAAGAGGAGCGGATCGCTGAGACAGAACTCCAGCGATCCATGCTCGCCGCTCAACACAACACCGCGCATGTTCTCGAGCTCGTCGCACGGCTCTAGATCCTCACGAGCCCTGATACCGCTGCGTTCGAGCAGGCTCCGCATGCGTTCCGGATCGAACAGGATGCTGACCGCGGCTTCGAAGCGCCGGATGGTCGGAACGAAATTGCGGATGAGCTCGAGCGCCTCCGGCTTTTCGAGCGGGTTCAATACTCCATCACCCATGAATCCTCCTTCAATGTACTTCGTATTTTATTACATGAATTACACCATTTGTCAACGTACACCGGCGTCGTGATACGCGCGCTCTATCTGTTTCAAATGGTCATGCCACAAATGTTTCTTTTGGACTTTTTCGCGGCCCTTTTGGCCCATCTGCGTACGGACTTCGGGCGTGGTGGCGAGGAAGCGGCGGAGGGTGCGCAGCCAGTCATCGCTATCGTTGGGATTTACCAGGAATCCATTTACACCATCCTCTACAAGCTCCGGATTGCCGCCGATACGCGTCGCAAGGCAGGGCAATCCCTCGGCCATGCCTTCGAGCAAGGTGAGGCTCGCGTTTTCATAACTTATGGTCGGAAGAATAATTGCCTCGGCACGATGACGGAGTTTGCGAACCTCATCCGGCGCGACAAAACCAAGGAATTCGATATGCGTCGCGCCGCTTTGCTCGACCATGCGTTTTAATGAAGCTTCTTCGGGGCCGCGACCTGCGATCTTGACTGGCAGCTCGGGAACCTTGATCGCAGCCTCCAAGAACGATTGCAATCCTTTAATGGCCGAGAGGCGTCCGACAGACAGGATATAGCCGCCACCGCGTACCGCGGGCGCGGCAGGCAAATCGACCGGGTTTGGCACATAACGCAATTTTCCTGGCGGCTCTCCCCAATCCTCCATCTTTTCTTTCATGAAGCGAGAAGGACATAAAAATACCGAGACGGTTCTTTCGTACGTTTGCGTTGCCTTGGTGAAATACATTTCGACAGCAGCCAATACATTCGCCGAAAGCTTGGGCGAAAGACAGCGATGCAAGATAACGTTGTAATACCGACCGCCTTTGGAGCGCTCGCAAGGCGCGCCGTGGTCGAACATGTCGTAATTTGGCGCGGCGAGCTTGTAGTCGTGCAATGTCTGCACGCATGGAATGTTCCGTTTGCGGATTTCGGGAAGGATGGATGTGGAAATGTGATGATACAAATTATGGAGATGGACCACGTCGGGCCTTATCTCGTCGAGCATGCGCGAAAAGGATTTTTTCGCTTCGATATTCCATAAAAAGTTCACCGCCTTTTGAAGATCCGTAAAAATTCCGTCAGAACGGTCGAGGTGGTAGCGCGTGATGAAATATTTTTCATCACCGGATGGAAGATTTTTAACGCTGCGTGTTGAAAAGGCGTGTACATCATGACCAGCTTGCCTCTGCGCCCGGATTAACTGCTGCATATAAACCTCCGCACCTCCGTGCAGGTCAAAAAACTTGTTCACGTGCAGAATGCGCATTTGCCGTATTGTACCACTTTCCCTATTTCAACCACGTTTTATAGAGATCCGCGTAAGCCTCGGCGGTTTTATCGATAGTGAATTTTTCCAATACGATGCGGCGGGCACGCTCGGCTTTTGGAAGCAGGAGCTGGTAGTTGGAGAGGCAGTCCTCGATGGACGCGGCCCAGGCCTGCGCGTTCTCCGGCGGTGCGAATACGAGAGATTCGTCGTTGAATGCTTCATGGAAAATCGGCAGGTCGCTAACCAAGGCCGGGAGACGCGCGGCGGCCGCTTCCAGGAGCGCAATCCCCTGCCCTTCGTGTTTGGACGGGAAGACAAAGAGGTCGGCATCCCGTAAAAATGGGGACGGGTCGGCAACAGATCCGACAAAACGGATACGCGGCAAAATTCCAAGCATCTCGGCGCGGCGGTGGAGGGCAGTACGCTCGGGACCATCGCCGACCAACACCAATTCCCATGGACGACGAAGCATGGCGAGCGCCTCAAACAACATGGCATGACCTTTTTCCGGAGAAAGACGGCCGACCGATACAAGCCGAGGCCGGTCGCCAGCCAAATGCGCATCACGCGGCGGAAAACGTGCCGGATCAATCCCTACCGGAATGATAGACATGCGGTCCGCGCGGACGCCGTACTGACCGGCAATTGCTTTACGGACTGATTCGGAAATACATACGACATGATCGGCGGTGCGATAGGAGCGCCAGCGGGCAATGCGTGTAATAAAGTTTAGTCCGGGTTCATGCGAATGCGCCGTAATAAACCACGGACGAAGATTGAGTCGGCGCGCGGCATGTCCGCCCCAGATATCCCCGCCCAAATGCGTGTGCCAGATATCCGGCTTGCGCTTGGCGACAATTTTGGAGATGAACTCAAATAAAACCTTGCGTCCGAAGCCTGGCGTTGATTCGGGAGCGATGTGCAAAGGAATGCCCGCTTCGCGAAAGTCGGAGATCATGGCGCGGCCTCGGCCGAGCGCCATTACTTCGACGTGAAAATCTTCTTTTAAACGAGTTGAAACATCTAAAACCATGCGCTCGGCGCCACCGCGTTCAAGCGACCAAATTACCTGCATCAAAAACGGTTTAGCCATTGGTCTTACGTAGAAAATCAGGATCGCGCTCGGATTCTTTTTCGAGGAAAATACGTCCGGCAGCCAGCATGATACCAACCGGCAGCCATAAGCGCGGAGTCCAGTAGCTCGTACTGAATAATTGGTAGATGAATGATCCGATTACGCCGACCGCGAGATACGCATACGCCTCCCGCTCAATGCGTCCGCGGGACAATCCAGTCCATACCTTCCACATTTCGCGTGCAATCATGGCCACGGTAACCAGTAATGCAAATAGACCGATGAGCCCGGTTTCTGCCAAGGTTTTTTGTAGAAAGCCATGCGCATCAAAGGCCGGACCAAACTCCACGACGAATGCGTAGGTACGGGAGACGCGGTCGTAGAAGGTGCCGGCGCCGATTCCGAATACGGGGCTGGTGGCGAATGCATCGAATGCGATTGACGTGAGCATGGAGCGCGAATCGATAGAGCCTTGCGCCGTGCTGGAAAGAGTATAGACGCCCATGGCCGCGGCGAACGGAATGAAAAATAATGCCGCAATTGCCAACCATTGTTTGCGCGCGAGCAGCCAGTCTTTCCAGACCGTGAGCGAGAGGATTCCGGCCATGACTGCAAGGGCAATCCACGCTGTACGCGAGAAGGTCAGCACGGCGATAACCGCCATACATGCAGCCGAGAATGAAGCGAGGAGTTTTTGGTCGGAGAATTTTGAAAGCGCTCCGAAGGCGAGCGCCGCACATATGCCAATCAGCATTACCTCAGCCAATGCATGCTGATTGCCTCCGAGCGGAATGGTTTCAAGAATCGGCAAAGGCACGGCACGGTTAAACGAGAGTCCGCCGTCGAAACGGATGACGGAACGCAGCCCATCGAGAGCAAAGATCATTCCGAATGCGGTGAGCACGACCAAGGCCATGCGCAAACGTTTTCGGGAACGGATAAAATTTACAACCAAAGCGATACAGGTGAGATATGTAAATGCGACATATCGAAACGCGTGTTTGATTACCTCCCCTGCCGGCGGCTCAACCGGGGATGCGAGCGATGCGAGCTGGGCAGCAAACATCAAACCAAAACCGAGGATGAGAGGCAGGTCCGGCTTCCAGTTACGGTCGCGGCGGCCGCGCCACAAGACAAGGATGCGGAGTGCCCATGCGATAAGCAAAGCGATGCCGACGAACTCTCCAAGCGTGAGCTCGAGATATCCGATGAAGACGCGTTCACCGATGCGGATTTGTCCGGTAGAAACGGCAATTTGGATACCGAGCAGAAGACAGGTCGAGAGCCAGATATTAAAAACCGTGTACGGAAAACGCCATGCGATAATTGCCGCTCCCAATCCAATTACAACAAATGCGCCTGCCAAAGGCGTGCCCGTAGCCGTTGCATAAGCAGCGAGAACCGCCAGAATGGAGACGCCCCATGCAATACGCGGCCACGGTTTGATGGGAAGGGACTCTGCCGTCATTTACCGCACAGGATACCACAACTTTGTTCCTATTCGTGATAGAATATCGTCATGCCCACATCACAGCATTACCAGATTCCGAAGCTTTTGGACGTCATCATTGCCGTAAATCCAACCTCCCTGCTTGATATCGGTGTCGGTTTTGGCAAATATGGCTTCTTGGCACGCGAATACCTTGAGCTTTGGGATGGCCGAGAAGACTATAAAAACTTTACCCGCCGCATCGATGGTATCGAGGTTTATAAAAAGTACCTCACTCCGGTGCATGACTATATTTACGACCATATCTACATCGGCAATGCCCTCGAAGTCGTCCCGAAACTGAAAGACCGTTACGACTTGGTCATGATTATCGACGTACTGGAGCATTTTGAAAAAGAAGAAGGACAAAAACTGCTTCGACAACTTTTGCGCAAAGGACGGGGCGTGCTCGTTTCCGTTCCAAAAGATATCGGCGACCAAGGAGAAGTATTCGGGAATATCCATGAAACGCATCATGCAGAATGGGACAAGTCGGATTTTGCAGCCATTGCGCCATGCTATTTCATCCAAGACACGACGAGCGTCATAGCCTACATGGGGCGCACCGAGGATATTCGCCGCATGAAAAACGCCATGCTCAAACGAAAAGTCTGGAGAGGAGCCTCGGCATCGCCGGCTATTGCAGGGATGCTTCGGAAAGTTTCCTCCACGCTCAAACGTAGAAAAAATAAAAACAAGAAATAGAAAACACCCCGACTCCGTGAGTCGGGGTGTTGCGTTCAGGGGCAGTTGGCGATGGCGCCGGGCTGGGCCGGAACCGTCGCGAGGAGCCGTCCTTCGTGTGCGTATCCCGGACAGAACCGCGCCTCGTTGTCGGCGAGCTCGATTCCATCCTCGAAACGCGCCGAGGTCAGACATCCGGCATTGAGCGCCGTGTTGTGCAGAGTGGCGGGCCAGCCGGGTGGCGTGGCGCCGGAGATGCAGATGAGCGACAGCTGGTAGTAGCCGCCGCGGCGATGGAGACGGTCGAGGACGAGTACGCCAGATCCCGGATCCGACGGCGAACCGCAGGACGGGATCGAACTATCCCATCCGACCAAGGACCAGCCGGATGCGCAGTGGTCGAAGACCCGATCGAGACAGGCATTGTCGTAGCGGATGACGAGCCTGCCGGTCTCGGCTGGATGACGGAGATCCTCGCAGAGGCGGCGCTGGGCCGCTTCGGGGGTCGGATCCGGACAGGAAGCCGGAACCATGCAGCCGCTGTCGGCGAGCGAGGTTCCGGCATCCGACATCACCGAACTCCCGGCGTCGGGCCAGACGTAGAAGGATCCAGCGTCGGCAGAAACCGATGAGCCGGAATCCGTGCCGGACAAGCCGCCGGAATCGGTCGAGACCGGACCGCTGTCGGTGACCGGAGCCTCGACGCAGGCTTGCCAGATGCCGGAAGCGCAGATCTGCGTTCCGGTGCGTCCTGCCGTTGCCGCACACGGGCGACGGACGCCCGTGGTGCACTCGGTGCCAACCAGAGGCGCGCAGGCGTTCAAACTGAGGAACAGGAGAAACAGGGTGCCGGCGCGCATCATGGCGCCTCCTTTCGTGTCTAACGAGCCGGCACGACCTCATCATAATGAAATAAAACCGTCAAGGAATAGAAAGAGCCCTCCGACTTGGAAGCCGGAGGGCTCGAGACCGCGAGAAGCGGTCAGGGATCAGGTCACGGGCAGGAGACCGTGACGCTGGGGTGACCCGGGATGGTCGGGACGAGCGAGACGCCGTCCCCGATGGCCGGGCAGATACGGCTCTCGGCGTCCGCGAGCTGGTCCCCGTTGAAGAGGATGCTCGTGACGCAGGCCGTGTTCACGACGTCGTTGCGCGCGTCCGCCGGCCAGGGCCGGTAGGTCGTGCCGCAGCGGAGGCCGGCGTTGTACTGGCCGCCGAGGCGGTGGAGACGATCGATGGTGAGAGAGGCGGCCCCAGGATCGCTGGGGACCTCGCACCCGTTCTGGTCGTAGAAGATGGTGACCCATCCACTTGCACAGGTGCCCATGAGCGCGTTCAGACAGGCCTGATCGTACGCGAGGGTGATGGTGCCGGTGAGCGTCGAGGGACGCGCATCGCGGCACAGGTTGCGCTGGACCGACTCGGGCGTGGAGCCGCCCGTACCGCCGTCGCTCCCCGCATCCGAGGACATCATACCGGCATCGCTGCCGGCATCGGACATCATCGGGAGGCCGGAGTCCACGCCCGCATCCACCGGAGGCGGAGGCGGACACGGATTGGCCGTGCCATTGCAGTCCTCGTCGAAGGCGTTGCCGCAGACCTCGGTGCTCGGCAGGACCTGACCGGAGCACGTGGCTCCGAGCACGCCGCCCGAGCAGATCTGCAGACCCGCGCGACAGACACCGACACCCGCCGTACCGGCGGGGCCGGTGTAGCAGGTGACGTTGGCACCGTTGTCGACGACGCCGTTGCAGTCGTCGTCGACGCCGTTGCAGGTGTCGGAAGCCGCCGGCGTGCCCGGGGTGGCCGAGCAGTCGAGGGTGGATCCGAGACAGCGCACGGTGCCGGAGCTCATGCAGGCGCCGAGACCGACGGAACACGAGGTTCCGATGCTCGGATCACCGCCGCACGGGCCGACCGTCAGGTCGCCGCCGGAGCAGTCCTCGTCGAGCCCGTTGCCGGGCACGTCCGTCGCCGGGAGGACCTCACCGGTGCAGGCTCCGAAGGAGCCCGCGAGGCAGACCTGGGTACCGGGCATGCACTCGCCCACTCCGGCCGTTCCGGCGGGGCCGGTGTAGCAGGAGCGGACCACGCTGTCGTCGGCGAAGCCGTCGCAGTCGTCGTCGATGCCGTTGCAGGTCTCGGAGACCGGGGGCAAGGGCACGGCGTCGCAGCGCAGGAGGCCGCCGACGCACACGAGCGCGCCGGTGGCGCGGCAGGCGCCGAGGCCGGTGACGCAGGGCGTACCGACCGTCATGTCACCGCCGCAGCCGACCGACTCCAAGTCGGAGCCGGAGCAGTCCTCGTCGATCCCGTTGTCCGGGATCTCGGTGAGGGGGGTCTGCTCGCCCATGCAGGAGCTCCACGGAGGAGCTCCCACACCGACCATGCAGACCTCGGTGCCGCGGTGGCAGATGCCGATGCCGTCGGTGCCGGGCGGTCCCGTGTAGCAGGAGCGCACGACGCCGTCGTCGATGGTGCCGTCGCAGTCGTTGTCGAGATCGTCGCAGAGCTCGGTCATGGCCACGCCAGGGACGGCGCTGCAGCCGATGGTGCCGGTGGGCGTGTCGCAGGTGAAGACACCCGAGGCCACGCACTCGCCGATACCGACGGTACAGCCGCGTCCGACACGCGTGTCGGAACCGCACTCGACCAGACCCATGTCCGCGCCGTTGCAGTCCTCGTCGAGCCCGTTGTCGGGCACGTCCGTCGCCGGAAGGACCTCGCCGGAGCAGGTCGTGGACCAGCTTCCGGCCGTGCAGACCTGGTTGCCGTAGCGGCACTCGCCGACCGTCGCCGTTCCGGCGGGGCCGGTGTAGCAGGAGCGCGTCACGGTCTCGTCGACGCTGCCATCGCAGTCGTTGTCGAGGTTGTCGCAGGTCTCGCTCGCCGGCGTACCGGTCGCGGCATTGCACTCCCGCATGCCCGTGGCATTGCAGACGTACACGCCGGTCGCAGCACACTCGCCGAGGCCCGCGCTGCAGGCCGTCCCGATGAGGGGATCGCCGCCGCAGCTGACCGAGCCGTCCATGGGCATCACGCCGGCGTCGAAGCCGGAGCCGAGCATCCCGCAGGGTCCGTAGACCCCGCCGGAGCAGGTCATGATGCCGAGCGGACCGCCGGAGCCGCCGACCGAACAGAACACGTAGGCTCCGTCGGTACAGCTGCCGCCGTCGGCCATGGTGGACGAGGGCGAACCGAGCGCGCACCCGTCGTAGGTGCCGCACTGGGTCCAGGTGTTCCCGTTCAGCGGATCGCAGTACTGCTCGGTCACCGTGCAGCCGGCCGGAGCCGCGCACGGGTTGTGAGCGCCGACGTCGCCGGGCAAGCAGGTGCTGCCGGGCGCCTGGATGATGTACTCGCTCGAACCCGACGGAGTGAGCTCCGTGCAGGCCGAGACGAACACCGCGAACAGGCTCATGAGGGCCAGCCTGAGAAGCCACCGGTTCCAGTCCATCCCGATCTCCTTTCGAAACAACCATGATTGATTACGGCTCATGGCAAGCCGGTTGGTGTATGAAAGAACCGACGGAAGCCGGGTACTTCTCCCGGAGAAATTCCGCTTCACTGAGCCTTGGTTCTCCCAAGACGCAGGGAAGAGAGTACCTAATCAGGAAAATAACAAAATGTCAAGCCAAAAATGGCCGTATACGACAAGACCCCTCCGATGTAACTCGGAGGGGTCTCAGTCAGATTATGCCCGGCGTTTCTGCCGGGCGAAGGTACTAGAGAGCGATACGATGGCGGCAGCCGCCAGCGGAACCGCGCACCATCTCGGGCACGGAGCTCGATAGGAGCGAGATGCCGGTATCCTCGCGGTAGACGCGCCACTGTACGCCATCGAGGCCGTAGCAGGAGGAGCGTCCCCAGTCGGATGTGGTGTGGAGGATGTCCCCCGCCGAGATGCGCGTCGACTCGAACTTGCCCACGAAGAGCAAGGAGCCGGTCACCTCGATGACACAGCGGCGCCAGCCATCGCTGAGCGACAGCGGCTCCACTGTGCCGGTGTTACGGCAGACGATCTCGGAGAGATCGTCGCCTCGGAGGCGATGGGCCGAGACGGTGCCGTAGTCGGTCGGCGTGTTGACCACGCGGAACTCGACCACGACACGGACCGTGCTCGTACCGCCAGGAGGCGGGCAAGCCAGATCCGAACCGTTGCAGTCCTCGTCGCGGCCATTGTCGCAGATCTCGGCCGACGGAACGCAGGCCGGAACGCAGGCTTCGGCCACGCCGTTGCAGTCTTCGTCCACGCCATTGCCGCAGATTTCGCTGCGGGGCGTGCACGTCGACGTGCAGGCGATGTCGGAGCCGCTGCAGTCCTGGTCGAGTCCGTCACCGCAGATCTCCGTGCTGGAAACACGGATATCACCGCGGCAGACGACCCGTCCGTCGGGATTGCAGACGTACAGACCGGTCATCACGCACGACGTTGCCGTCGCGGGGATGACGCAGGCCGTGGGCGACACGACGCGCGCATCGGATGCGCAGGCCGGCGGCGTCGAGGGGCAAGCATCGTAGATGCCGTTGCAGTCCTCGTCGCTGTCATTGCCGCAGATCTCGACGCCGCCGGGATGAGCCGATGGGTCGTGATCCTGGCAGTCCTCGCGGCCGCTGATGGCGTTCATGTAGCCGGATGGCGGCGACTCGCACTCGGAGCGGACGATGTAGTCGTCTGGGTTGCCGTAGCCGTCGCCGTCGCCGTCGCGCCAGAAGCGCTGGGTGTCGTCGCAGGCGGGCTCGGGATCCGGGACGGAGCAGTGCGAGCGATCGCTCACGACGCACGTCCAGGTTCCGTTCTCGAGACAGGCGTAGTACTCGCCGCGCTCGCAGGGACGAGCGGGGTTGGCGCATGCCTCGTCGCGGAGCGAACCGGGCATACACCCGGTGGACGACGGATCCGGACGCTCCTCCATCCCGCTGTCGGGCGGAGGACTATCCGGAGGCATGCCGGCATCGCTGCCGGGCATGTCGTCGGGGCCGAGCGGCGAGCGGTCGAAACCGCAGCCGATGGCCGTGAGGCAGAGGCAGACGAAACCGAACACGAGCTTGCTGTTCATGGAACTCCTTTTTTCGAAAGTCGAATCGACAATGGACACGAATATCCATCATCGAAACAGTTAAGTATAGCAAAAAATTGCGATTTTGTCAAGCTCGTGAAACATTATTATTCGTTTAAAATTAGCCAAAAAATAAAAGCTTAGCAAAGCCTTGTTTTACATGATTGACGAAAATTGTGCTTGAGTTAGCATAGTTATGCAGCTGCCATCAGGCCAGCCTGATGAAACCCGCGCGCTTCTTTCCGCAAGGAGAGATCGTCATGCTCGGATCGCAAACTGTTCGCTCGAGGCGGTGGTTTCTTCGTCCCGTAGCGAACTGCCAGGACGGCTTGTAGAGCCGCGACATGCCCCTCTCAAAGGGCTTGTATCCTCTGCTACGGCAGAGCATTTCAGACTCCTACAGCGCATCTGCGCGCTGCCGAACCCCCGATCCCGCATAGCGGGGTCGGGGGTTATCTTTTACCCCTTGACGAAAAGGTTATTTTCTGGTTAGGTAGCTCGTTCGGCATTCGATGCCAGACATCTGCCGGACACGTCCGCCCCATGTCGGGCGACGCGTCAGCACAATCAATCACTGGTGATTGAACGGCTGGCGCTATCCGCGTCGACGTTCACCATTGCCACCCGGGCAATAGGGGCGAGACGGTCACTCCCGGGCAGGAGCGATCGATGTACCTTCATCATGCCAGTTTTTCCCTCCACGCTTCCGGCGGCGGCTGCGATCACCGCAAGCCCCTCGGCAGCCAGATGCGTTCCACCCGGCGCTGGTTCCTCCGGCCCGCCACGAATTGCTCGTCTGGTGAGTAGCGACCTCGCCCCTTCTGCCCACTGAAAGTAAAGCCCTCCGATACTCTCGGAGGGCTTCTTTCTTTTCATGGAAGATCACGGGCGTTTCCAACCTTCAGGAGGCGTCCATGGTTTTGCACCATTCCAAGCTGCTTGATAAATGGCGCGGAACAAATCGGCTATCTCCCTGTTCTCGACGATGAAGCCAATAGATCTGGCCTGGACATTTACGATATATACCCGGTCGGCGACAATTGTGATCTCTCCGCTGAATGGGAAATCCTCATAATTGATGGCGCGTATCTCTTTATTCGATCTGTCCATGTACTGCGGAACTACGCCTGGCTTTACTGCCATCAACACACGAGACTCCGGGTTTCTTGAAGAAAGTTCGATGCGTTTTTCTTCATTTATCGATGCGACCTTTTTTAGATTTTCATCAACCGCAAAGAAATTCCAGACCGGGGAACGGAAGGCTGCGACATCCATCCGGATCATGTCTATGGTTTCATCGCCTTCGAAGAAGCGGACTTTTGGTTTTTCATCCGAGGCATTGAAGATGGCGAGTAAGCGCGGTAAGACGGCGGATACGCGTTCGCGTTTGGCTGACAGGAGACCGATCTGCTCGTTCACGACTTGTACCAAGCGATCCGGATTTTCGGCTACGAAAAAAACTTTTTTGCCTTTTTCGTAGGTGGAAACAAGGCCATGCTTTTTGAGGCCTTCGATCATGACATAGGTTGTGGAACGGTTTACTCCGGCTTTCTTGGCGATGTCCTGTACGCTGGATGGGCCAAGTTCGAGCATCGAAAGATATACTTCGATTTCTTTTGGCGCCAATCCAAGCTCGACCAAAGACTGCTTTATATCTTCCATCATATGTTTTCTTGTCCGTATCTTACCACGAGACCAAGGCTTCTATGGTTTGGCGGGCTGTTTTAGGCCATGAGAACTGCGGAGCCCACGCCAACCCCCGGTTTCGGAGCTCGTTACGGAGCGGCTCTTCATCCACCACGCGCGTAATGCAGGATTCGAGCGATTCAGGGTCTTTTGGATCGAAATAGAGCGCCGTTCTCTCTCCCAATACCTCGGGCAATGAGGTTGTATTCGATGAAATAACCGGACAGCCGCATGCCATGGCTTCTAGCGGAGGCAGACCAAAGCCTTCATAAAAAGAAGGCTGGATATACGCGAGAGCGCCGGACATGAGCATGGGTTTGTGCGTTTCGGAAATGTATCCAAGTACGCTAATTTGATCGGCATGACCGGATGCAGCTACTGCCTGCATGATCCGATCGGCACCATTGGCAGGGCGGCCCGCCAGTACCAAATGAAGAGGATCCCCTTGTCCGCGCGCCTCTTTGAAACGGCGAAACGCCTCGATCAGAGTCAGGATGTTTTTCTTTTCATCCAAACGTCCGACAAAAAGTATGTAGGGAGTCGGGATGCGGTATTGCTCGAGTACGGCTTGGATCTTTTCGGGCGACTGCGGCTGATAGCGGTCATGCTCGACCCCGAGATGGGTTACAAAAACCTGCTCCGAGGAAGCGCCATAGCACTCCATGATTTCGCGTTTGCAAAATTCGCTGACGGTAATGATGCGCGCCCCACGTTTCACGATGTCTTTGGTGGACCATTCGTGATAGCTCTTTTGTGCGGGCGTATAAAGCTCGGGAAAACGGTGGAATCCGACATCGTGGACCGTGACGACGGAGCGTTTTGGAGCAAAACGCGGAAGGACATGAGCGGGAACAAATAATACTTCGGGAGGACGGCGAACCATTTCCCAAGAAAGACGGAGCTGGGTCCAAAGATACTTGGGCGGCCAAAAGAGCGAACGCTCATGCCAATTATTCGGGCCTTTTTCCAATCCCATGGAAAGCGGCTCATTGCCGTAGAGCAGCCATGAGTGTTTCGCAGCCTCGGGATCAGCCTTCATCTGCTGGATAACATGATAGGCATACCACTCGACTCCGGTTTTTTGGAGACGGTTTGCGCGGGAGGCTTCAATACCGATGAGCATGGCAATAAGGATAGCATTGATTGACAAAGCGTGAAAAAACGAGTTCGCTGTATCGACGGAGGAGCTATGGACCTTGAAACGGCGCTCGGGATGTATTTCTCCCAGCTTCCGACCCAGACGATCTTTTCCGGTCAGCGAGACGGCGCCATGCGGCTCATGATCGAGCGCATTCTTACGGCCAGCGGTTCGCCGATACTGGTCGAGAGCCGTCCGCTCTCGCAAGTCGCCGGAATGTATCCGGTCGCACTGGTCGAGTTCATGGATGCGTTCGACACCGACCGCGAGAGCCACGAGCTCGCCAAATCCTTGTTCGACGGCGAGCTTGGCGCGCATGCCTATCAGATCTACCTTCTGAACAGGAGCGGCCAGCAGGCGCTGGTCCGCGGACTGAACATCCTGAACCGCGGACGGCGAGCGACACCATTCTTCATGAGCAAGTCCAAGCACGGCTTCGTCTCCAACTGCCATGCCGGAGAGCGCCTGTACTCCCTCATCATCGCGCAAGCCCCGCTGCCAAAAACCATTGCGGCAGCGTGAGCAGCTCCCCTTTCCCCCCTCCTGTCCTCAGGAGGGGGTTATTTTTATGAAGAAAATACGCTTCGTTTGTAGAGCTCGAGATTTTCCAGTGCGATGCCGGTTCCTTTGGCCACGCATTGCTGAGGATTGTCGGCGACAAAAGCCGGAACGCCCGTCGCTTCCGAAAACAAACGGTCGAGATTGCGCAGCTGAGATGAACCCCCGGACAAGACCATGCCTTTTTGCATGACATCAGCAGATAATTCTGGCGGCGTGGCGCGCAACACTTCTTTGATTGCATCAACAATGCCTTGAAGCTCGTGCTGGATTGCGTCGGTCACATCGTCGGAAGTGACGTTTACGATGCGCGGCAAGCCGGAAATCATGTCGCGGCCTTTGACCTCAAGTTCGAGTTTGTCTTCCAAATAAAGAGCCGAACCAATTTTGATTTTAATTTCTTCGGCCGTACGCTCGCCCACGGCCAGACCGTGTTTTCGGCGGACATGCTCCTGAATTGCAGAGTCGAGCTTATTGCCGCCAATCCGAACAGACGAAGATGCGACAATGCCACCGAGGGAAATAACGGCGATTTCGGAGGTGCCGCCGCCAATATCGATGATCATGTGACCGGAGGCCGAGCCGATGGGAATATCGGCGCCGATTGCGGCTACGACCGGTTCTTTGATGATGTAGGCGGCACGTGCTCCGGCACTGATGGTAGCGTCGATCACGGCGCGGCGCTCGGTGGAAGTAATCCCGCCCGGAACTGCAACCATGACTTCGGGACGGAAGAGGCGTACACCGCCGAGCGCCTTATTAATAAAATAGCGAAGCATGGCTTCGGTCGTACGATAATCCGCGATGACACCATCCTTGAGCGGGCGCTTGGCAACAATAGTGTCCGGCGTGCGGCCGATCATGTCCTTGGCTTCTTTACCGACGGCCAATACTTTTTTGTCGGCAATTGAAATGGCCACAACCGACGGTTCGTTAATAATGATCCCCTTCTTGGGGATGTAGACGAGCACCGTGGTTGTGCCAAGATCGATACCGATTTTGCGTCCGAACATAATTTAAATGTAGAGGCGACCCAACGGGTCGCCTGTACGAATGATCAAAAGTTGATTTCAAAGGTCTCGGTCTCCAGCCATTGGTCGGAGTAGCGGTATTTCGCATCTCCGAACTCGTTTTCGTCTTCTCCCGGAACGGCTCGTACTACGTTCTTACCGAATGAGAGATCGAGCGTCAATTTTCGGCGTGCTCCAGGCTGTTTTTGGGCCGTAAATCGATACGGGCCCGACTGGATACGGGCGGCAACGGAAGATGGAAGACGGTAGCGGAATACCAGCTCGCCCGTACGGCCCGGCTGAATGACCCAATAGGCCGCAAAGACGGTTTTTCCTAGCTCGCGGTACACATCGGGTCTTGCCGCACCTTGGCTCGAGATAAGCTCACTCCCCTCTGGTACGTAGATACGGGTATACGATTGATAGCGCGTGTATCGCCAATCAATACGCTGGGTATTATTTTTATAGCGGAGGCGGACGGTGGCTACGGGGTTGGCTGGATCGGTCGCGTCTACCGAATAGATGACTTCTTTGTCCATTACTCCGTCGGTTTTTAGTGCTCCGAGATTCGAATCGATGACCCAAAGATAATCGTCCTCGGTTCCGATGGTGCGGCCATTCCATCCGCGACGATCAAGGATGTCCTGAGTCGACTTCTCGCGTACGGAGATCAGGATATCCGAGCGTCGGAGCGATGTCGTAACGATATTGAGCAAGGTCGGCCAGCGATCTGCCGGGATATCGAAGAGTTTATTGATCAAAACGTCTCCAAGTTTTTGCACGATTTCTTTGCGCTGGGGAATGGGAATCCCTTCGAGACCGAATCCGATATTTACGTCGTACTGGAGAACATCAAAAAAATTTTGGGCGTTGAATTCTTTGTCTTCGACATACAGAGGGCCGGTGAGAATCAAAAGCTGGCGGAAGAACTCGGGCTGAAGCGCGATGACACCGTCAATTGTTACGTCGATATTTCTTCCCAGTTTCATTTCGCGGATATAGACGTCGGCCAGACGGGAAGCGGTAGACGGGAAATCCGGATTCCAATTGCTATCGCGCAAATACCATGCAGGAACGCCAAGATACTGGCGGATTGGATCGGGCGGAACATCGCGCCAAGTGGAGGCAACCGGATTATCAACGGTATACACGTCCTCGAATTCTACGGAGGCGATATCCCCCGCATCGATTTTGAGCATGCCGACATTACCGATAAACCCGCCGGTGGCCCGAAGCTCATCGGCATTTTGGAGTATGACAAGATAGTTTTTTGGTTCGGGATACCCGGCCAAAGGCACGGCCCATTCGAGCAGATCAAGCGCTTGGCCAAGGGAAGTGTCGAGTTCGGGTAAACGGTTGGCGAGCGGCGCGATGGCGCTACGGATTGGTCCGAGCAATTCATTTTGAGGAACGCGTGCCCAAGCCTGTGCGGCGATGGCTATTTTTTCGCGGCCCAAACGCAGCTGCGGAAGC
Source organism: Candidatus Uhrbacteria bacterium (assembly GCA_020854265.1). Lineage (GTDB taxonomy): Bacteria > Patescibacteriota > Patescibacteriia > 2-12-FULL-60-25 > 2-12-FULL-60-25 > CAIXDN01. Next base: position 28,991 of record JADZFU010000006.1, on the reverse strand, counting down.
GCTTCGTATAAACGCTGGATCGCCGCACGTTTCTCTTGCGTTGAAAGGTCGCGGTACGACCGGTTTGGATCGACAGCAACACCCGATAAGGCGGCGGCCGAGTCTAGTGCCTCCTGGACCGAAGCGGCTACCGATACAAGCTCGCGAAAACCGGAAAGAGCCGAAGAGCCCGCCTGTTCGGCTTGTTCAAGCGCGCTGATGCGCGAGCCTATCCATGGAGCGCTGCGCCATGCCCCCAATGATTGGAGTCCTGCCCGTACACCGGACAAATCTTCTTCGGCACGGCCGAGGGCGTCGGCAGCAGCGGAAAAATCACGATCCAAAGCCTTGAGCTCGGCTGTTTTCAGGCTGCCTCGCAGCGATATTGCGGACGCTCCGGCACGAGAGAGTCCGAATACCAATGGCGAGACCAAAATAACCAACGAAATCGCTATGAAGATGCCGATGGCGAGGTAGACCTTTTTCCACGGAAAAACCCGCACGGGCTGAGGGGGCTCGGAGTGAGGCGGGAGGAAATGTTCGGCATGATGCTCCTCCGGGGTTAGTAAATTTGGCACTTGGCCTGACATGTCCCCTATTGTAGCGCGGATTTGGCGTTTGCGCGCGGATGGGGTTTTCCGAAATACTTGAAGAAGTATTTTATGGCGCTTTGGATATGGATGCGCGTCAGTTTATTGGTGACGATTTCCCATGGATAACGGATCCGGCTGCCTCGCTCGTGATAGTGGATGAACCGCGATTCTGGAAAGTAAGTGACGCGAAACCCCGACTCCCATGCCCGGCGGCAAATGTCGGCCTCTTCGTAATACATGAAAAAGTTTTCGTCGAAATGGCCGATTTTTTCGAGCGCGCTTTTTCGGATGAGCATGGCTGCCCCGAGCACCCAATCAACATCTTGTTCGCATGTGCGGTCCATCTCTTTCATGACATGGCGTTCGACGCTTGAACGGAGAAACGGCAAAGCTCCGAGAATGGTACGGCGCAGCAAGGGCGTCCAAATACTCGGAAAACGGTAGCAAGATTCCTGATCCGAGCCGTCCGGATTGAGTACGCGCGGACCGGAAATAGCAATGTCGGGCCGGCTGTCCATCCACTCAATCCAAGCTTCGATCTCTTTTGGAAAAACGAGGACGTCCGGGTTGCAAAGCAACACATACTCTCCACGGACATGCTGGAGCGCCAAGTTATTGCCGGCTCCGTACCCGCGATTGGCCTCTGCATCCAAAACCTTCACCCAGGGGAAACGTTCGCGCACCATGGCGCTCGTGCCGTCGCCGGACGCATTGTCGACAAATATATATTCAAAAGGCAAACCCAGCTCGGCCCGCTCTACTCCAGACAGGAGATGACGGACCAAATGCAGGTGTTTGTAGCCGACTGTAATAAAGCTGATGCGCGGTTGGTTCATACAAACCAGGAGCTGCGCTGTTCTGGCGTCACACGGGAAGGCAGACGCAGACGGCGGCTCCACACCCAGCGGAGATACAGGAAAAATCCCGGTTTGGCAAGACTGGCCCCTGGCTGGAGCCAGACGGATGCGCCTTCGACTGGTTCGGAACGGCCTCCATTGGAACGGATGCGCCACATGGCGTCGAGCCAGACCAAACGAGGATCAAGCGCGGCGAACGGATCTGCTCCAAGTCCCGCAAGCGAGGATGCCCGTATCATGACCGCCTGAGGGAATGGAGCAAAGTATTTTTTTGGTGCAGCCGGGGCCGGAAAGGGTCCGCGGGCCGTACGCAATACCCATCCGGATCCGAGATGGGTTTCTCCCTGCATGAGCTCGGGCGTTTCTCCACCGGCAAGCTCAAAACGCGACGGATACATGTCCGCACCGGCCATGACGAGAGTCGGATCGGCCGACATTGCTCCTGAAAGCACCTCAAAAAGATTTGGTGCGAGCAGCATGTCGGCTGATACGCAAAATACAAACCGTTCGGCTAAAGGCTGGCCTTCCCAGCGGTTCTTGATCAATGACCAACCGCGGTTGAGACAGATATGAAGCGGCTGGCGGCGGATATTGCGCAAGACGACGATATCCGGAGCATCCTCACCATCAGACCCGTTTGAGGCATTGTCGACAACGACAGTTTGGAAATCCGCACTTGTTTGGGATGACAAGCTCTCCCGCAAGCGTGGCCAGCGGGACTGCAGATCGTCCGTCACAACGAGGACGGCAATAGGTTTGGCAGGCTGCATGTTATTTTTTCTCTTCGGCTTTGCGCTTTGGCGAGACATTGAAGCCGAGATATTTGCCGAGCATCAAGCGCGTTTGGGCGTCGATGGCTGGCAAGGCACCGAACAGGACAAAGGTGACCGGCAAGAGAAGCCATTGCAAGCTCATGATGGCAAACGCGTACGGACGGGAGTAGTGGCGCGGACGCGGCGGTAACAAGGTCAACGCGAGTCCCGCTGAGACGAATAGACCGATCATGGCGAGACGCATCAGCCATTGCAATGTAAACGGCGTATTTTGGAATATGGCGTAACTCCGGAGCTGTTCCGGCGCAACCCAAAACGGCAGGTATCCAAGAATAGTGATGAGGAGAGGTGCCGTTGCCCACGTGTACATCCCCTCTAGCTGTTTGAATGTCCAGCCGATTTTGACCCGTAAAGGCATTTGCTTATCTTCTACAAACTTTTCGATCATGTACGGGAAATTTTCTACACCCCAAGCCCAACGACGAAGCTGCTTATAGAGCGCGACAAGCGCTTTGCCGTAATGTCCGGTGCTGACGGTGTCCATCGAGACTGGAAGGTGGATAGGCGTCACGCGATACTCTCCGTGATAGCGGACCAATCCTTGCAAAAAGATGCGCGAATCCTCGGACACGATATCTTTTTGCCAGTATCCGACATCCACCAACATGCGCAAAGACATGGAATGCGAAGAGAATGTCATCATTCCTTCCGGACGAGCGAGCTCGGTCATCAGCCAAAACGTGGTACCGAACATTGCCACGCGTACCGGTGCCGGCGACTCCCACAAGTTATTGTTGTAGAGCGCAACTGGCTGGTATGAAGATCGCGTCGGTTCTGGAACGGAGAGATAGCGCTCGGTCAAACACGAAAAATACTGAGGGTGGACTATGGTGTCGATATCGAAGGAGGAAACAATGGTCCAATCCGGATCAAAACCAGAGGCAATAATTTTTGGAATCACCTGGTTGGCTGCCCAATTGAGATTCGAACCTTTCCCGGGGATTTCGTCAGGGAGACCAGCCGGATGGATGGTCGCGTGGAACGAGGCGAATTTAGAGGCGTACTCAGGCTCAACTTGGGCGAGAATGCGTTTGAAATTGTCCTCGTCGCGCCCTTCTCCGGCAATTACGATTGCCATGCGGCTGGATGGATAGGAAGCCTCCGATAAAGATCGGAGCGTTTCTTTTACCACGGCCAACTCCTCTTTATATGTCGGCAGGAAAATGATGTGGCGGATACGGTCGTAATTTTCCAGACTCCGCGCCTTGGCCTGCCAGTTGGTTTTGAGTGCGCGCCGGAAGCGCCACCAGGAGGTAAGCAGAAACGGTATGAAATAGAGAATGCGCAAAAGCCAGTACAGGTCGAAAATGATGACGAAATAGACGACCCAAAGAGGCTTCACGACAGAAAGGACAATCGACAAAATCAAGGTTGACCAGAGCAAAGCTCCGGGCAGAATTTCAAGGAAGCGTTTGGCGCGGCGTGTCATGCTGGTTTGGGAACGGTGATATTCGGCTCTTTATCGTAGATCGGGGCGACATACGGCACGGAGAGCTTAAGCCGCGTATCGCGGAGCTCGGCATGCAATGCATCCAAATCAAGCGCCTCGTCGACCGTAACGCCGACTAAGGGAAGTTTGAGCAGGCGTGCAATGAGGTTTGCCTGCAATACGCCTGCCCGTACCGATGAAAAAGAACCCGGGCCGGCAACAACACAGACTCCGGCGAGATTGGGTTTAAGGGATTTTGCCAGGCGCGGCAGGAGAGCCGAGGCGCGGCCCTCGATTTGCACCTGCTTGATTGGCTTTCCTTCTTCAAAAAACGCGAAACGCGACTGCCCAGGGGCATGCGTATCAAGAAAGAGCCAAGCCGATGGTTTCGGCATACTGCTAGATTTCGCTCAAGCGGTCGATGACTACGTTTTTATTGGATTCGAGAATGGCGTACAAGAATTTATCGGTCATATCCTTGCGGTAGCGGTACTCCTCCGGAGACATGACGGAAAAGTTGATTTCAAAACCGAGAGACTTTTCGCTTTCGGCGACCAATTTTTTGAGAGCAGCCGCATCGACGGTACCGATGATGAACAGGTCTACAGGAGCTTTGGACTTGTTGAGAAAAGCTCCGAGGAATGCCAGGTAACGAATATCGCCGATACGGAGAATTTCAGAATCAAGACGACCTTCCAATAATACTTGCGAGCGCGTGATGAGCGCTGATATTTCCTCGTACAATTTGAAGGACGGGTTTACTTTGTAATATTTCTTTTTGAGGCCGGCTGTTTTGCGCGCTCCCTTTGTTGCCGGCTCCTCTTCTACTTCGATAATGAAACCGAGCTTCATGAGATTGGATAATTCGCGCCGCACGGCATTGATTTGGGTATTGATGCGGCGCGTAATTTCGCGCACAAAAAGCGGCTCGTTCGAGTGGCGGAGAAAAAGACCCAGAAGTTTCACGCGGGTCCGCGAACCAAAGAGGTGTTCAAGCATAACCGTTAGCACAAAGCTTGCCCCAAATGACGCTCCTTGACAAGGAGGCAATAATTCTGGAGAGCACCTTTACGGCATGGGCCAGCCGACGTATTCTCGGTTAGAAACACGGCGCCAATGCTATGGAATACGCGATTCGTATCGCCGAAATCGAGGCGAGCCAGTCCACGTCCGAAGAACGGATCGTAGGGCTGTTCCGGCACGATGGGGACCCGTCCGGCAAACGCCAGCCTACTCTGGTCCTTATTTCTGATATCGCGTCACCTTTGTACGTGTATGAACAACTCCTTGATACGGTAAATGAGGCTGCCGAGCATACCCGTCGCCTGATGGCCGGAATGGAGGGCGACGCTATGGCGCGGTTTGAAAAACTTATCGAGCGTCTGAATGAAGCGGTTGCGGGATTCGTCGAGCGCGAACCGACTCCGATTGCGTGGAACCGGGTAAATCTTTTCATCCTAGAATTTTCAGAAGGACTGGTCTGCGTCTCGGGCATTGGACGGCTCTCGAGCATCTTCTTGCAAAAACAAAATGACGGGAGCTTCAAGGGCTTCGATCTTTTCGGATCGCTGGATATGCCGGCGCAAGTCGATCCAAAAAAAGCATTCTCCTCGCTGCTGTGCGGCGATATCAAACCGGGCGATGTCCTCTTTGCAGGCACAAATAATTTTGAACGTTTGCGCGGCGAGCTTGATATCGTGAATCGCTTGAAACACATGACACCGGTTACGGCTGCAATGGAAATCAGCCAAGACCTCCAACGATTGGGTACGCCGGATGATTTTGCCGCCTTGGTGGCGTCTGAAGTTCCGGCTGCCGCACGCGTTATTCCGATTGAACCGAAGCCAGAGGTCGTGCCTATAAACAAAAGCACAAATTCCATCGAGCAGCTGCGCGGCAATGAACGCGATACGGAAGAAATCCTTTCCCCGTCCATTGCCCCGAGGCCTGCCGCCAAAAAACCCCTGCTTGAAACCGGAAAAGAATGGGTGTCCAGCCTGCGCTCCAAGCTTCCGAAACGCTCTCCAAAAGACCCTGTCTCGCTCTCCAGCATGCGCGGCATGAATGCTGGCCATGGCAGCGTATTTACACCAGCCCGCAAACGAATTATCGCGGCTGTGGCCACGGTGCTCGTACTTATGTCGGCTGGCGGCATCTGGTGGAGCCGTAATGAGGCATTCAAAAAAGAACAGGTTTTGTGGAATACCGTGTTTGACCAAGCGGCTGACCGCAAAAATCGTGCCGAAGGCAATTTACAATTCGGAAATGAAGACACCGTACGCCGCTTGGTGAATGAGGCCACGGTCATGTTGGATGGTTTGGATGAAAAAACCGAGGACCGCAAAAAGACCAAAGAGAATTTACGCAACGAATTGAATGCCCTGCTGGTCCAAATCAAGCGCGAGGTTACCATCAACCCGATTGAGATGGCTGCCGCCTCCTTGGGAGCTGCTGACGGGTCCCTGGATGCACCGGCCGTCTATAAAAACAAGATTTATTCCGTCGATAATGCAGGCGGAAGCCTCCTTGAGACGGATATCACGACCAAAGAAACAAAACGCTATCCGCTGCCGAGCGGCACAGCACCGGTCATTTCATCAAGCGCGGGTGCAAGCGCATTGTATTTATTGACCAATAATCGAACCCTCCTCTCGTTTAATAACGGTTCATTTGGTGCCATGTCATGGAATGGCCGCGCGACCTCGAGCCAATCGCTGGTTGTGTATGGCCGCCGCTTCTATGTTTTGGATCCGGCCGGAAACATGGTGTGGCGTTATGAACCAGGCGGCGGAGGTATTACGCAGGAGACGGCCTATCTCAAGCAAAACACCACACCACTTACTGATTCCGTAGGTCTGGCGATTGATTCGACTGTATATGTCGGTTGGAGAAATGGCGTCGTCAAACAGTATCTCTCCGGAACCGAGCAGTCGTGGACCTTGAGTCCGGCTGATCCCCCGGTGACATCGCTCTCAGCGATCTGGACGGTCGCAGAAACCACGGATCGTATCATCCTCGCGGATCCGGAGGGAAAACGCGTGCTTGTCTACCGCAAGGATGGCAGGCTCGTGGCGCAGCTCAAATCACCAAGCTGGCAAAAACCGACAAATGTCACGGCTGATCCGGTAAGCAAAAAACTATACGTGATCGACTCGAATAAAGTTTGGCAAACAGAATTACCATAATAAAACGCCCTGCGGGGCGTTTTTATGTTATAATCAAGAAGATCTTTCAAATAAATATGAAAAGCGCACCTCGTAAAACCTCAAAAACAAAATCCGCAACAATGCCTGCCGGCCCGAAAGCCGTTCAACTTCGACATTGGCTGCTGTTTTGGACGCTCGTATTGTGCGTGATGATTGTCATCAACGCATCTTTTGCAAAATATCAAAAACCTTCATCGGATCTTGTGATGGAAACCGATGCCATGGCCGTCATTGCCGATAGCCTCGAGAAACAAGCGGATATGTTAGAGAAACAGGCCGAGGCCATGCAAGAAATGAAACCTGAAGGCAGATTGTTTATTACGGTAGATAATGCGCATGGATTGTGCGGATCAGAGGCTGCTCTCCTCGACCTCCCTGCAGATCAAACGTTCCAATTTCGTGACGAAAAAACAGGCGTGACCGCTTCTTTGCCATACAATTTCGCTTGGGGAACTGACGGGTATGGAGCATTTCCATCCGAAGTGAACGGTTTTGAAACAAATAGCTTCCTGTTTGGAAAAGTTGGTACTTATGATAGCGGGTGCTGGTTCCGTGATTCGAGCCTGACAATTTACCCACCCACTTCAACCACCTCGCTTCTACGTTCATTGTCCGGAACCCAAGTTCGCCAAAGAAATGTGAATGGATTAACCGTTTTGAGTTATAGCCAGACAGAGCAGAACACAAATTTTACAAATCAGGTATGGGATGCGATCGGACGAACTTATTGGTACAGGATCGTTTCCAAAGCGGGTCAGTTAAGCGACGCCGAAGCAGTCAGTATCATCCAAAGTTTGCGGGTGACGAGATAACAAAAAACACTCCCGATCGGGAGTGTTTTTTTGATTAGCGCTGGCCGCTTTCGGTTTCTTCGATGGCGACATTCGTTTTATCGTTCGCATCGTAACGGACTTTGACACGCTTGCCGGGCTGGAATTGAGGCGCGTAAATCGGATTGATGATCATGGTCGTTTCGGCTTCGAATGACTCCCCTGTTTCCGGAGTCACGAGCAGGAGAATACGGGCTTGGGGCTGGTCATTATAGGTATTACCCGTGGGCTCGATGGTGAGAATCTCGGCTTGGGCCGGCAAGCCGGTTTTGATCAGCTGTTCGCGCTGGTATTCGGGATAGAAGAAAATGAATAGTGGGAGCGCCAGACCGAGAACAAGCATGAGGCCAACCGCGAGGACAATGATGGTATTGGTTTTGGCATCGCGCGGCGGCTGTCCGGAGGGAGCGTACGTCTGGGCCGGAGGATTGGTGGGGATCATATGGTCCCACCATAACAAAAACTCCCCGGTATGGGGAGTTTTTGAATGAAGAGCTTATTTGAGGGTGACCTTGCCACCAGCTTCTTCGATCTTCTTTTTGATGTCGTCGGCTTCGGCTTTCGGCGCATTCTCCTTGATGACTTTCGGAGCGGCGTCGACCATGTCCTTGGCTTCTTTCAAACCAAGTCCCGTGATTTCACGGACAACCTTGATGACCGCGATCTTGTTCGAGCCAGCGTCGCTAAGCTCGATATTGAACGAGGACTTTTCTTCGGCTGCGGCAGCACCGGCACCGGCGCCTGCCATCATGACCGGAGCGGCAGCGGAGACGCCGAACTTCTCTTCGAGAAGTTTGACGAGCTCGGCGAGCTCGATCACGGACAACTTTTCAATGGATTCGACGAGTCCCTGGAACTTCGCCGGGATCTCGACCTGTTTCATTTCGGACATAATATTCGAGTAATGAGTAACGAATAACGAGATTTAGCTAGCTGCGGGGGTTTCCGCTTGAGCGGGAGCATCGGCGGCGGGAGCCTCGGGAGTCGGAGCCGGTTCGGCCGCAGGAGCGGATTCTTCGGCTTTCGGAGCTTCGGCGACAGGCGCCGGAGCGGGAGCGGGCGGAGCGCCGGCTTCCTTCTGTTCGCGGTATGCGTTGAGAAGGCGGGCAAAGGCACCGACCGGACCATTGAATACGTAGAGAAGCTGGGTGAGGAGCTGGCTCTTGCTCGGCAGTTTGGACAACTGAACGATGTAAGCCTGATCCACAACCTTGCCCTCAAAGATGCCGCCGACCAGCTTGATTGGCTGATCCTTGCCTGCGTCGCCGATGAGTTTGGCCGGAGCCATTTCATCTTGCTTGGCAAGGGCGACACTGAGCATGCCTGGCATGGACTTGAAGTCGACATCGAATCCGGCTTCCTTGGCGGCAATCGCCATGAGCGTCTTCTTTGCGACGATATAGTCCACTCCTTCGGCGTGCATCTTTTTACGCAGGGTGGTGATGTTTTGCACCGACATGCCCTGGTAATCCGCGAACGCGGCGGCCTTGGCAGTCTTCATGGCTGCGGCAAGGTCGGCGATCTCGGCGGATTTTTGCGCACGAGTCTTTGGCATAGGTTAAAAGGAGATAAATAACGACCGCAGAATCGGAATCCTGCGGTCGTTCTCCAAAAATGGAGCTCGATCCTCGGTGAGGTCCCTTGCGGGAATCAAGCCTTGCGGCCCTCACTTTCTCAGGACTCGGCGTTCGTTGGGCTGAACCTTAGCCGAGCCCTATTTTTATGTCAAGACAGCCTATTCCTTACCTCCAACAAAGGAACTGACAAGCCATGCGAAGACAGTATAAAGCAGGGCGCCCCAAAAGGCGGGACCGAATCCGACTATGGTGAATCCCGGAACAAACCAAGCTGCCAAACCAAACATGGCTGCATTGATAACGAGTGAAAACAGACCGAGAGTCAGGATAGTGACCGGAAGCGAGAGGAGTTCGACAAGCGGGCGGACGAGCGCATTCACCAAACCGATGACGAGTGCAGCGATAACCGCTGTTCCAAAACCAGACAAACCGATTCCAGGGATGAGGTACGCGACGAGCATGAGGGCCAATGCATTCAAGACGAGACGGACGAGAAATAAAATCATAGTATTTGGTTAGGATTTATCTTTAATCTCTTTGATGCGATTTTCGGCTTCATCAAGTTTGGCTTTTAGGCCGGCCGCGAGTTCGGAGGCGCGCTCGTAGCGCTTGAGTCCCTGCTCAAGATCCGGCTCACCTTCTTCAAACCAAGCGGCGATCTGTTCAAGCTCGGTAAAAGATTTTGCGAAGTCGATATCTCCTTTCTTTTTAGCCATAGTTAGATTAATTTGGCTTGTCTACCTTCAATTCTGGCACCTATGGCTCCATCGCGCAATTGTATGCTGACCGGCATGCCAGCTTTGGCTGATTTTACCGAACTGACGATTGAACCGTCTTCGGTTGTTATGATGGCGAAACCGCGTTTCAAAACGGCTTTGGGATCAAAGGAAGCGACCAGACGCAGCAAAGACGCAACGCGCGTACGGAAGTTTTCTATCCAATGTTCGGCGCCGGTAGTCGCGAGTTCAATCAGACGGCGGCCTTCCTCGATCTGCGAGAGTATAGCGGCAACTATCCCCTGCTCGAGCGAGGCAATTTCGAATAAGACATCGCGTTTGTCCGGAACTAGACGTCGGGCACAGTCGGTTGGCGTGGAGGCACGGATGTCGGCAGCTTCTTCTGCGAGGCTCAGATCGCGTTCATGACCGATAGCGACCATGGTCGGGATTTTTGAGGCGAAAATTGCGCGGACAAGACGCTCGTCGTTGAATGCCATGAGCTCGTCGAACGATCCCCCGCCGCGCGTGATGACAATGGTGTCGTAAGGACCGTTCTTGTGAGCTCGCTCGATTCCGCTCATGACCGAATCGGGTGCTTTATCGCCTTGGACAATAGCGTGATAGAGATCGATCTCGAGTCCGGACCAGCGCTCGTTCACGATGCGGATGAAATCGCCATATGCGGCACTCTCGCGCGAAGCGATGAGGGCGATACGCTTCGGAAAACGAGGAAGCGTGCGTTTGCGTGACGGATCAAAAAGACCCTCCGCTTGAAGCTTGGCGCGTAAGGCGGCTAATGCTTTTTTGATTGCGCCTTCGCCAACCAATTCCACGCGGTCTACGTTGAATGAAAACTTGCCATATTTAGGATAGACGCGCGGATAACCAAAGAGACGGACGCGCATACCGTCTTCAATTGGCAGACGCAATTTTCCGAGCACCATAAAACAAGAAACGAGAGACTCTTCATCCTTGATGTCGAAATTGACCCATTGCCCCTGTGAAACACGGTAATTGCTCACCTCTCCTTCAATGGCGACTTCATTTGAATCCCAAATCGCCTTGAAGGTTTCGTTCAAGTAAGCGACAAACTGGGAGACGGAGAGAATCTGCATACTTGTTTAAGCCTTCTGGGTCATATTTGGATCGACATAGTCTGTCTTTTTTCGGATTTCATTAAGCAACTTCTCAATAGTTTCTTCTTTTACATCATCAAGAATATCGACCCGCTCTTTCAAGCCTAATGACTTCGCCATCGCGTTGATACTACGCGCATACGCAAGAGCGTTCATGAGCACATTCGCTTCGCTTTTGTTTTTCAATTCCCCATGCTCCTCAAAATACCCGATTGCCGCTTTTGCCTTATCTAAGATTTTTATTCTGGGCTTGGCGTAAAAACCATCCAAAATACGATAGCTCCATCGACTCGTGCCGTCATCTTGTTCCTTCTTATAAAAGTAGACATTCCTGCTACCGATCAGATCGAGAATTTCATGTTCGTTTTCCGTGTACGTCACGGCTTTTTTAACAAAATCCTCCACCTGCTCACGCAGCTGCGGATCTTTCATTGCCTGCATTAGGAGAATCGACGAACGCCTGTCCAAGGAAGACTCCGCTTTACCTCTTGCATACTCGCTAGGACCGACAGGCGATCGTTCAACATACTCGGTACCCATGTCCAGAATCGCAAATTTCGATTCGCTGAGTTCTTTGGCACGTTTTTGGAGAGTAACCAATGTCCAGCAATCCTCCTTATCTGATTCTTCACCGAAGATTTCTTCGGCAATATCTTCGTTAATGGGTACATTCATAATGTACCTTCGCTGGGGCATTACATGATCGGCGCCAAATGTCTTGCGCAAGGCAAGGTATTTCTGCTCGTCCTCATGCAAATATCGCTTGAAAATCTCTTGGCGTTCAAAAGGCAAGTCGGAAGGCTTTTCGACGCCTTTATCTTCAAGTTCTCTTGTCATTACTTGAGCCATCTGTGCGCTTCCCTTTACAACAACATCGCGCAAGTCCCCTGTCTCTTTGGAGCCAATTTCGTAAACGAAATGCTCACCGCCTTTAGCTAAAAAATGTGCCGGGTATTTTTTCAATATAGCATGCGTCTGCTGATCAAGATGATATAACTTGACCATTTGCTGGCGTTTTTCCGGTTTATCGGGAGATTTTGGACTTTCTTTCGGAATACGCTCGGACATATTTAAAACCTTATCATCCCCTCTTTTACTTGTCCTGCCAGCTCGGGGTCGGATATTTCAGACACATATTCGAGACGCTGGGTTTTTTGGATACCGGTAAGCACGGCTGGTTGGCTCTCCACGATAGAAAGCGGGTGCAGTTCAAAGGAGAGATTATCCCCTTGGATCAGCAGGTCAACCGACATTCCTTGTCTTGTTTCCAAGGACCAGTCTTGGTCGAAGATAAAATTACCTAATGACCAAGCAATCGGTTTTCCTTTGTAGACGGAAAGGCCTTGCGTCCAGTGCGGATGTCCGCCGATCACGACGTCCACCCCATGATCAATAAGCCAGTGTGCCGTATCTACGGACGAAGCATCCGGTTTTGAGCGGTACTCACTGCCCCAATGAAGAAATGCGATGACCAAATCGGATGAGCTTCGAGCCTCGGCGAGAACAGATGAGGCGGATGCCCGGTCAAGCGGGTTGTCCGTGGTGTTGTATCCGAAAAACGCGACACGCAATCCGCGGATAGTCGTTGTTGCGAGTGCGACAGAATCATCCAGCACTTGATGGCCGAATGTCGTGAATCCGGAAGCGCGCAATCGGCTTATTGAGTCTTCATATCCGGCTGTCCCCTGGTCGAGCGCATGGTTATTGGCTTGAGATACGGCATCGATGCCGAGCTCTTTGAGTCGAGGGAGCCACGAAGGATCAAACATGAAGTCGATGGATTTTTCGGGAGAGCGTCGGCGGTCCGTGACCGGTCCTTCGAGATTCACGACCGAATAATCCGGCGTGGCGAGCCAGTCCGTCGGGAGCTTTAAAAACGGATACGATGGATTTCCGGATTGTCGTGTGCGTGAAGCAACCGTGCGATCGAGCATGATATCGCCCACAAATCGGATACGGATTGCTTCATCCTCGATCTCAAATCCACGGCCAGAAAGCGGATATGGATCGCCATCAAGTAGTGGGATGTGCTTGATCTCAACCATGCGCGAAGCAATGGGCTGGGGCGCGTATAGCCAAAGCACGGAAATAAAAATAAGCCCGAGTCCGGTGCCGATCAGAGTCGAGACGGCGATCCGTGCGGGACTCACGCGCTCCATAAATGGGCAATCAAATACACCAAAACAGCCCAGCCGATATTTGTAAGCAAGGCATCAATCATGAACCACGGATCATGTTTGCGGCCGAAAAGACCATGACCCTCCCACGGCATTACCAAAAGCCCGGTGATAAGGGTGATGAGGACCGCATACAGGAAAAGCGGGATCGCGTAGAAACCGCTCGTCCAGCCAAATTGCACGAGAATGCCGTATCCAAGTCCAAAGATAGCCGAGAGACACAGGTGGACCAAGATCCCGAGGAGATGGGCCTCGCGTCGCGAGAGATCGCGGCCGAGAATTTGCGGGCGATCAAGGTCTTTGATGAAATTTCCGGCGCCGAACATCGGAGCGATATGCGAAAAGAATGTCATTACGGCGCCGGCACAGGCTCCGGCAAAGGCTCCAATCAGCAGTACCGATGACATATAGTTCTAGACTAGAACTTCACGGGGATTTTGACGAGATGCTGGATCGAACCGTCATTAGCCGAATACTCGAAGACATTCAGAAAGCCTTCCGCAGGCGGATTTTGGAGCGTATGCACGATTTCAAACGGTCCTGGCTGACCGATATCAGGAGATTCGGCCGTTACGAAACCTTTTGCCAATTCTTTGCCATTTTTATCCTCGATCATCCAGTTGATGGTGTTTTCAAATGCGACGCCCGTACCTTTCGCACGGACTTGCGCTCCGAGTTTTGCCCCAACGAGCGAAGCTTCCATGCAGATGAAGTTTTTGAGATCACAGACCGTGCCTGCCGGGCGCGGACGTAGCGGGTTTGGGTCTTCTGGATACATCCCTTCTTCGACGCCGATAGGAGTCGGGAGCGGTACGGCGGGCGGTTTTTCGACCGGGGCCGTTGTCGGGGCTTGCACGACCGGAACCTGATCTGGGGTACATCCGGCGCCGAACAATGCAAGCGCAAAAACTGCCGACAAGATTTTTTTCATAGATTATGGCTGGAGTGTTTCTTGTGCCGTCTTCCCCTGTTCGATGATCACCACAGAATTTACGGAAGAAAATTGTTTCAGAGTTGTTTCGATTTGGGAGCGGATCGCCTCGACATTACATGATCCGCCTCCGTAATTTTGGAGTTCAGGACTCAAAACTGCTGTCGCCGTACCGCCAGAGACCTTGAGGGAAACAAGTCTCGTGTCACGAGGGATATGGGTTACTCGTATACCCTCCTGTTCCCATAGCTTCGGTGCCAGCAAGTACCGGAGCGTCGTCTCAACCGGCAATGATGAACGAACTACGGTTGCAGTCTGCTCGAAGACATTGGAACAATCCAGATCCAAGGCAGCTCCATCGACGTACTGACCAGAGAAATATTTCACCGTCATGCTTGTTTGTGGTAAACGGACCGGAATGCGTACGACATGAATCGGCGAACCGTCTTTTGCCGAGTACTCGAGTACTTCGAGCGTGCCCGTGGCTGTTTTAGGGACGGTCAAAAGGAAGGCGCGGATCTCGAAATTGCCTGGCTGGCCCGCATCGGGAGCGTCCGCGGTCACAAATCCTTTTTCAAGTTCAACGCCGTTTCCGTCCAATAGCCTCCAATTGATGGTGTTTTCAAAAGCAATGCCCGTGCCTTGGACGATAAACGGACTGGTGAGCGTGCTTTCGGCGAAGACCGGATCTACGCAGATGAAGTTGCGGTCATCGCATGACATGCCTTCAGGGCGCTCGCGAACCGGGGTGGCCGGTTCTGGCTCGGGAACTTCGACTTGCAGCGGGGTCGAGGTTGCGACCTCCGGCATCAGGCATTTTGCAACGCAGACTTGGGCACAGATCTCCCCCGGTGCGCATGGGCTGGCGCATTCGACCCAGCGTCCGCCTTTGGCTTTGCAATCGAGCTTTTCTTGATTGGAAACAATGGGCGGCTTGGGTTTTGATTCTCCCTCTTTTGGAAGCTGTTTCCAGACCACTACGAGGGCGATCGTTAAAAATGCCACGACGGTAAACAACAGGGCGGCACGGATCCCGGCTCCGGAGCGGTCAAATGGGCTATTGTCTGGCTGTTTTGTGGTTTTGGCTTTTGGCATATCGGGTTATGGCTTGATCACGATCATGATTTTGGCTCCGAGCTTCATGTCTTCCTCGTTGAAATCATGGATGGCGTCGAGCAGGCGCTGTTTTGGATAGATGTAGTCGTGTCCCATGCGGGTTCCCGGATCATTGGTGATCCAGCGTCCATCTTTTAAATACCCTTTGATGACAAGCATGTGATACTCCGGACCTCCATTGCGGAAGTTTGGATTGAGCAAAGATTTTCCGTGTGCGGGAACGATAACCGGATACCCCTTTGCGAGTGCCGCTTTGATATTTGCTTCGGTGGCTGGCTCGATCGAGACATTTTTGCGGCCATAAAAGTTTTTGGCGGTATTCATGACATCCTCCGAGGTTGTGTCTTTGTTGTAGCCGTACGTTTCATCTTCGTAGGAGACGACATCCAAAATAGCCTCGACGCCTTCGTCAGGCGTGAAATTGGTTTTGCGTCCGTCGTAATACGCATCCACCATAATGAGCGATGCTTCTTCGCATGCATCCTCGAAAGGCTGTACCCAATTTTGTTTTGGAGCTTGCAGAAGGAATGGGACCGACAAATTGATTTCCGCCGGCAGTTCGCTCGCGGGTTTGGGTGTTTCGGTTTTTACGGCTGGCTTGGTTTCGGGAGTAGTAGCTGAAGCGGCTGGGACGGGCGGCACAAACTCGACCGGCTTGGGCAAGGCGGGCTGGGATATTTCATAGGCTAGCTCACGCACGCTTCCGCGCATGACATATGCCGCGGCAGCACTACCTATCAGCACCAAAACCGCTGCAGAAATTAAAATCGCCGCACGTTTGTTCATGCGGCGATCATACATCGAACCATTGATGTGATCAATGTTTTATTTCTCAATACTGACCTCAAGCATCTTTACCTCCGAGAGCGGTTTGTCGTTTGGATTGCGTTCGACAAGCGAGATCTTATCCGCCACATCCTGACCGGAAATGACTTTGCCGAAGATCGAATAGGCAGGCGGCAGCGGAACATCGGCCACCATGATGAAAAACTGCGAGCCATTTGTGTTTGGACCTGCATTCGCCATGGCGAGCGTCCCCTTGGCGTATGAACCGGTGACCTTGTCATCGGCGAATTTGTAGCCCGGGCCGCCCATACCAGTACCGGTCGGATCTCCGCCTTGGATCATGAAGCCGTCAATGACGCGATGGAAAATGGTGCCATTGTAGAAACCCTTTTTTACGAGATACACAAAGTTGGATGCAGCATTCGGTCCGGCTTTGGGATCAAGCTGGACGACAATGTCGCCAAGATTGGTTTTGATACGGACTTTGACATTGGTTTCGGACTCCGGGAGCACGCCCGGGAAAGCGAGTTCATTCATAGATGATGGGTTGTTGGTACTAGGTGATGGGGTTGGAGTAGGAGCTGGTTCGGGTGCGGGCTCTGGAGCCGGCGGAGTGGTTTTTACAGGCTGCTGGCCCTGGCTATAGCCGTATTGGTCGGCAACGGTTTGGCCGTCCATACCTTGCTGCTGAGTTTGCGGCTGGCTGCAACCAGCTCCGAGAAGCGCGAGGGCGCATGCACCCGCGAGAAAAGATTTGTTTTTCATAACGTGTCGGATAATAGCACATCAGCTTTCCCATGGAAGGACGGCGAGCGTGTCAAACGGCGCACGAACAAATGATGATAGAAGACGAGCTTCGTTCCAGCCGGCGGGCGGTGATGCGAGATCGAAACGCGAGGCGTCCAGTTTAGACGAAAGGTCCTCCCCTTTTTCATTTCGGGCACGCGGCGGCTGCGGCTTGGCATCAAAGGACATCCAGTCGACCTCAACCATGACGGCTTTGCCGAGACCGGCGCGGACTAGCTGGCGGGCAGCGGCGCGCGCATACCATGCACCCAGATTGGCGGGATGTGCGATTTGCCTACCTACTCCGTCGGGTGAGATCGGGAGCTTGGCGCTTGTGCGCATGACGGACAAGGTACGTCCGGATGATCCGATATTGGACATGAGGCTGGAGCCTTTGGCGTCTGAACCGACGCTCAATCGCAAATCGAGATTCGGAACAATATTGCCGATCGTGTCGTTCAAGCGAATACGCATCTCATCAGCACCTGCAACCGAGGCTGATCCGAGACGGATATGGACAAGCGAACGGTTCTTTTCGAAACGGATGCCTACCCCGTAGTCCGCCGGAAGCCAGAACCAGTCTGAATCGTTCAAGCGGCGATGCTCAAGCGCTTGGGCGGCGCGCTGGGCAAGATCGAGCGCTTTGGGATTTAAGGAGTCTGATTCGGATGTTGCATAGCCGTGGACGGTGAGTGGGCGGCTGCCGGCAAATACCGCCGACTCTCCCATTTGCTCGATGGAGATGAATGGCTCAGCGGTCAATGCGGGATCAATGCGCCCAAGGGTGCGCCGAACAACGGCGGCCACGTCAAAATCAGCTTGGGATTTGATCTCTCCGGCAACAAACAAAACGCCGTGGCCGCCGGAAACACGGATGTTTAGCAGAGACGCGCCATCGCGCCGTAAGTACTCTTCGGCTATTGCTGCCGCGACCAGGTCGCAGGCCGTGTCCGCGGCGCCCGGCCCTTCCACATGCGCCCAAGCCATAATTCGAAAAGACCTTATCCGGCAGGTATAATGAAGGCAAGTTTATGAAAAACCCATTCGAGGGATCTCCATATCGCGGAATAACGGATACGGAGAAGGTCGAGATGCAGAAGCGCGAATTGCGCGACCGATTCAGACGTATTTTGGAAGCAATACAAAAGCCCGATGGGATGAATAGCCTCTCCGGTAATGATCATGATTTCGGAGATGATCTGTTCATCTTTTCGAAAACGAATGAGATTTCTTTTGCCTCATATCTCAACATTTCTCCGGAAGCGGCTGAATTTGTACGCGATATCCCGCCTTCTGATTGGGAGGCGTTCCGCAAACATTGGATCATGGTGTATTAAAGATCCTCGATGTTGCAAGCGACTTCCGGGTTTAGGGTGTGGCCGAATCCACTTCTTCCCAAGCGATATCCCCTGACGCCTTTTTCACGAATGGATCTGCCAAGTCTTTCTCCGTGAGATCTGAAATGGAAGCGTTTTCCGTGCCTGGAATTTTAAAGACAGCTGTTTGACCGGCTTTGAGACGGACAGAGCTGCCTTCGTACTCACGTTCCGTGGCGCTTCCAATAGAGAACTTCGCGGGAACGAGCCTATATCGATATGCGATAAGCGTTGATTTTACTGAACTGATTCTAAGGCTATTTTCCGTTAAATCTAATCCCAACGACGACCGATTCGTTGAGACCTGAATGAATCGCTGAAAGGAAGGCTCCGTCGGAACGGTGATACGAACGATTCCTTTTCCGGCATCATTACTGGCTGTGCGGTCGAGGTTAACCCAAATTCTCCCTGACGAAAGCTGAATGTCAAAATTGAGTCCCAGTTCATTCGTGTCCCAATCTTGATACACAAAAAGTGCTTCGATATCAATAGATGAGCCCCCATCAAGAAAAATTATTCCGTAATATGGAATAACGATTTCTGCACTGCCCCCTGCAGATACTTCAATACTCTGGCTTCTATTTACCGGATCACCGTTTTTGAGCTGCTTGATCGGGGCAGTATGGGATTTAGGAGGAATTGATGTTGCTACACCTCTGATGTTCGTAATATATGCCAATGGGAGCTCCTTTAAAGCCGGGACATCGTATTGATCGAAGCGACCAGTCGCTGGGTTGGGGTTCGGTACATTTGTATCACCGATGCATCCAGCCCCTAACAAGGAAAGCATTAGGATGACGGCAAAGAGCTTCTTCATATTTCTTACCAATATAAAACAGAAGCTTCATTGAGACTAGAGATCCTCGATATCGCGCAGGAAGGAACCGGGTTTAAGCGGTTTTTTTGTTTCTGTTTTCTTAAAGACGGTGGTAGGCGCGATTTGAATCGTCGGTTCTTCGTATTCGCCATCATCGTCCCATGACCATTCGCCTGACGATGGCTTGGACACTCGCTTTGCACCAAAACCGGCTTCACGAAGCTCGACGCGGTCAAAGAGACGCGGGTTTACTTCGTCGATAAAGGTAGACGGCTGATTGAACATGAGGGTTTCATGTCCCATGGTGAGCGGGTAGCTCAAGAACAGCTGGCGGCGAGCTCGGGTAACAGCCACGTAAAATAGCCGGCGCTCTTCTTCGAGCCCGCCCTCTTCGGCCAAAGCGCGTTTATTTGGAAACGCATTGTCTGCAAGATGGATGATGAAGACCGAGTCCCACTCCAGACCCTTGGCCTGATGGATGGTCGAGAGGATCAGGCGCTCGTTATCTCCCCTGCCGGCTTCTTGGCGCTGGGCCAGCACGTCATCGTACAAAGAAATGTCGGCGAGAAAGGCTGAAAGATCTTCATAGTTTTCCGCAAAGAGTGCGAGCTGTTCCAAATCTTCCAAGCGCTCGCGAAAATTTGGATACTCGCGCTCGAGATAGTCCTGATACGTCGATGAGGAGACGGTGCGGATGAGATCGGCCGGAACGCGGCCTTTTGAAACCATGGTTTTCAGGATCTTCATCATATCGTCCCAGCCGCCGCGACCTCGCGTAGGCGGAACAATGCCGTTTTCATCCGTCACTTCCTCGATACGCTCAAGCGAGACCGCTTGGCGCGCGACCTCGGTTGCGGTGGCTGCGCCTATGCCGGTTTGTAATCCGAGCGAGCGGAGCCATGCGATTTCATCTTTTGGATTTTCGTAAATGCGCAGAAAAGAAACGATATCTTTGATGTGCGCGCGCTCGAAAAACTTTTGGCCGCCGCGGTACTCGTACGGAACATCCCGTTTCATGAGTTCAAATTCGAGCTGCTGCGAATGCGCGCTTGAACGGAAGAGCACGGCGATATTGGCGAGGGCTGTTCCCTCGTTTCGGAGGGCGAGAATCTGCTCGGCCACATATCTTGCCTCTTGCGAGGCTGATTGGCAGGCAATGAGTTTTGGCTTGCCGCCCTTCTCCCGGAGTCCGACCAGTTCTTTTTGGAATTGGTCGACATTATGCGATAACGATTCGTTGGCGAGATCGAGTATCTCCGGCGTTGAACGATAGTTGGTGAGCAGTTTGAAAATACGGGCGTTCGGATGCTGCTCCGGAAACGAGAGGATGTTTTTTACATCCGCCCCGCGGAAGGCGTAGATGGACTGTGCATCATCGCCGACGGCGATAATGTTTTTGTGGACGCGGGATATGGCCGCGACAATACGGGCCTGTACGGCATTCGTGTCCTGATACTCGTCGACGAGCACATATCGGAACCGTTCCGCAATACGCATTCCGACATGCGGACTCTCAAGCAGCATGGCGAAGTTGGTAAGCAGATCGTCAAAGTCCATGACATTCGCCTGCTTTTTGCGGACCGTGTACTGGCGTGCGATCTCTTCGATTTCGCCGGAGAACGGCATGAAATTTGGATGCTTTATTTCGAGTGCATCCTCGATGCTCTGCTGGGTATTGCGCGCGAACGAAATAATGTCCCCGACCACGCCGGATGCAGGAAAGCGGCGGGCTTTGGGATCGATTTTGAGATCCTTCATCACGGCTTTGATGAGGTCGCGGGAATCATCCGCATCCAAAATGGAAAAGTTTTTCTTGTATTCAAGCTCTTCGGCAAACATGCGCAGGAGGCGCGCACCAACGGAGTGGAAGGTGCCTCCCCAAATACCCTTGGCCGACGGTCCGAGTACATGCTCGACACGCTCGACCATTTCGCGCGACGCTTTATTGGTAAAGGTGAGCAGGAGAATCGAGGCGGGATCTACTCCATGCTCAATCAAATAGGCAACACGGTATGTCAGGGTGCGGGTTTTGCCGGATCCGGCGCCGGCCAATACGAGACAAGCCCCGTCGCCCCCGAGAACAACGGCTAATTGCTCCTGGTTGAGCGCGGCGGCGTAATCGATTTTTTTGACCGGACCTCCCTGATCCGAAGACAGCACAAAGGTGGACATGGAAGGATAGTAATAGAAACGACCCGCCACTGCCAGAAAGGCAATGACGGGTCGTGAGGGTTCAGGCGGCGCGCTTTACAGCGGCCGGCTTGGTGAGGGCCTGGTAACGGAGCTCCTCGAATACGAGGCGTTCCTTGCTTGAGCCGGTGTGGGCTCGCGGGTCGGTGCAGGCGCACAGCTCTTCGCGCGGATAGCTCGCCTTGGCGAGCTCGCGTGCGAGGCGCCGACGCTCTTCGATGCGGCGTCTGGCGCGGCCGGTCAGCCATTCGTGGCGGACTCTGCCGAGATGGTCGGCGACATCCCCGAGTTCGCCCCGGATACGGAGCTCGTCTGGGACGCCGGCGGCGTCTTGCAGCTGTTCGATGCGCTGCATGGTGCTGCGCCATCGGATATGAGTTCCGAGCGAGATGAGAAACTGCTTCTCATCCACGATGTAGAGCGAGAGCGCCAAGCGCTCGGCGGACTCTGCATCTTCGGTCAGACGCTCGAACTCGGCCTCGAGGGCGCGGCGGATCAAACGATCCAACTCATCGAGCATGCCCCGGTTCCAGCCGTACCGTTCTAGCCGGCTCGGCGGAACCTCGAAATCTTCCTCGACCCCTTCTTCGGGTTCGGTCGAGAAGAAGACTCCCGAGGGCTCTTCTTCGCTTCGGGGGGCCATAGAATCACCCGTCCTTTGTCTGTTAACCAAGCCCCGAATTAGGGCTCAGTAAACGTATCAGGATAGCAGAAAATCGTGTTTTTGTCAACTGCTTAATTATTCATTAAAACCCTGCTTTTCTGCGGTTTTCTGCGTGTTCATCCAGTGTTTTTGCGTAATACACACGGCCTTGGGCATCGGTTAAGAAATAGAAAAAGTCGGTTTGCGCAGGGTCTAAAACGGCCTGAATAGCATTTCCTCCAGGATTTCCAACAGGAGAAGGCGGGAGTCCGGCGTACTTGTAGGAGTTGTAAGGCGTATCCAGTTGCAGATCGGACGAGGTGGAGCGGCTTCGGCCGGATCCGGTGTAGTAATTGATGGAAGCATCGGTTTGGAGACGCATCCCTATACGCAGACGGTTCAAGAAAATACCGGCTACGATTTTCATATCATCCGGATTACGAACTTCTCCCTCGACAATAGAGGCCAAGATCACCACATCATCCAGCGTTTTGAGAGGCTCGCTTGCCGGGCCTGGCAGCGCCTTGCCGAATTTGTCCGAAAATTCCTGAAGCTGCTTCAGGATGAGGCTATCCGGCAACTGATCCGCCCATACGCGATACGTATCCGGAAAAAGATACCCTTCGAGCGATCGGTTGGGCGGCAGATTTTGCAGGAAAGGAAAATCATTGCGTAAACGAGAAGCGAATGGCTGCTTGTCGACCGAGCGGCCGATAAGCTCGGCTGTTGTTTTCACGTTTATTTTTTCCTGCTGGTCCAATAAGGCGGCTATCTCGTCTACGGTCCAACCCTCGATGATGGTGAGCTGGACCTCGCGGCGCGCTGGCCCGAGCGCAAGCACACGCACAAGATCGCGGTACGCCGTACCCGGACGAAGCGAGTAGGTTCCGGGCTTTATTTTTGAATCTCGACTGAACAATGTGTTGTAGGCTCGGTAGCGAAATGCCGACGGAATAATGCCTTTGGATTGCAGATCGGCAGAGGCAGACTGGAGGTCGTCGGATGAAATTTCTATCGAAACAAGCTCGCCAGCAGGTACCGAAAGGTAGGCTTCGGATACGAATACCCATCCGAACCAACCGGCACCGATTAAAACGGCCAAGGCGGCCAATCGAATGATGATTCCCATGTTATTCTTCCGGATCGCTCTCATCGGCGATTTCCATCCAACGCTTCCAGCGCTTGGATCGAACCATTTGCACACCGATAGCAACAAGACATCCCAAAACGGCGCCGGCGAGAATATCCGTCGGAAAATGGACACCTGATGCGACACGTCCAAGCCCGATGAGTCCCGCAATCACAAATGCAATCAAGCCCAAAACAGGATGTCCGAATGCCAAAGCCGTAGCGGCTCCAAATGCAGTAGCCGTATGGGCTGACGGCATGGAATGCTCGGTAAGCGGAGCCGGAATCAATCTCACGATGGACGGATCTGCGACAAACGGACGCGGCCTATCGATAAGCATTCCGAGCGAGGTGGTGATAATTAATGCCAGCATCGCCGACCAGGTGGCGGCATAGGCTGTTTTACGGAGCTCTTTGCGGTTTTTTCCGAAACCGATCACTGCAACAAAAAATGCAAAAACAAAGATCAGGTATCTTCCAGCAAAAATAGAAAACCCCTGCCCTATCGGGCCGGAAAGCATGTCTTGCAGGCTTTTTACGAGCTGGATTTCGTTCATGGAGGTAGGATAACCTTTTTGGGATATGGACACCAAGTGCGTACGGGACAGCGCCAGCATTGCGGTTTTGGTGCTTTGCAGACATCCCGGCCGAATGGAACCATGGTCCGATTGATTTCAGACCACTGTTTTTTCGGGATCAGGGCCATTAACTCCTTTTCTACGCGCTGCGGGTTTTTCCCTTTCGCCCATCCAAGCCGTTTAGCGATCCGAAACACATGGGTATCAACGGCTATCGCCGGCTGTTTGAATGAAAAGGACAAGACGACGCTGGCAGTTTTACGTCCGACACCCGGAAGCGAAACTAATTCTTGCATTGTGTTCGGAACCTTCCCGCCAAACTCTTTGAGCAAGGTTTGGGCCAATGCTTTTACCGCTTTGGCTTTGTTGCGATACAGGCCGATGGAATTGATGCATTGTTCGATTTTCCGAACATCCGTTTTGGCGAGATCGGACAATGTTGGAAATTTTTTTCGAAGTCCCGGATACACGCGTAATACTTGGACATCTGTGGTTTGTGCAGAAAGCAAGGTGGCGATGAGAGTGTCCTCAGGATTCCCGAGATCGGTCATGCCGGTGCCGGGATAGCGTTTGGCAAGGATGCTCAGGATCCGCTTGGTGCTCATATCAAGGCCTGGCCCGTCATATCCGGAGGAGGCTTGATGCCGAGCAATTTGAGTACGGTCGGCGCCACGTCCGCCAGCATACCGACCGGCGGATTGAGCGAGAGATCGCCTCCAACCACATCTCCGGATGGCGCGCGCAAGCCTTCAAGCTCTTTCATGGCAATGATAAACGGCACGGGATTGGTCGAATGCTCCTTGTCCATGCCATTGGTTACCAGATTTTTTACTTCTTCGGCGTTTCCGTGGTCGGCGGTAATGAGCAAGGCCCCGCCGGAAGCGAGTACTGCATCGAGAATTTTTCCGATACTCGCATCAACCGCTTCGCAGGCCTTAATCGTTGCCTGCTCGTTTCCCGTATGACCGACCATATCCGGATTGGCAAAGTTCAATACGATAAAATCATAATTTCCAGCGGCAATTTCTTTGACGATGCGGTCAGCGATCTGAAATGCGGACATTTCAGGGACTTGGTCGTAACTCGAGACGCGCGGACTCGGAATAATGGCGCGATCCTCGCCCGGAAATTCTTCTTCGCGCATGCCATTCAGGAAAAATGTCACATGGGCATACTTCTCGGTCTCGGCAATATGCAGCTGCCGCATACCGGCATCGGAAATGACTTTTGCCAGACAGGTTTCAATGATTTGCGGAGGGAAGGCGATTTCGACCGGGAGGTCTTTTTCATATTCCGTCATGGTGACGAACATCAAGTTCTTGAGATAGGTGCGAGGGAATTTGTCGAAAGCCGGCAGCACAAAGGCTTTCGTGATTTCGCGCGCACGGTCCGGACGGAAATTGAAAAAAATAACGGCATCGCCTTCGCTTACCGTGGCAATTGGCCGGCCGCCGCTCGTGATAACAGTCGGAACAAACTGTTCATCAAAAATATTTTTTGCATATGAAGCCTGAATGGCTGCCGATGCGGAATCAGCCATCTCTCCTTCGCCTTTGACCATGGCATTGTACGCTTTCTCAATACGATCCCAGCGATTGTCGCGATCCATGGCGTAATAACGGCCGGACAGCGTGGCTATTTGGCCTACGCCGAGCTCTTTCATCTTGGCTTCCATCTCGTTTACAAAGCCGGCAGCCGAGTTATAGATCGCATCGCGGCCATCGAGAAAGGCATGGAGTACGACTTGGGATAGCCCCTCGCGTTTGCAGAAATCCAACAGGGCGTTGATATGGTCTTGGCTCGCATGGACATTGCCTTGGCTAAGCAAGCCGACCAGGTGGATTTTAGAATTGTTTTTTTTAACTTGCTCGACGGCTTTTTTAAGGGCGGGGTTGGAAAAGAATTCGCCGGTATCAATGGAAATATTGATGCGGGGCAAGCTTTGATAAAAAATGCGGCCGGCACCAATAGTAAGATGGCCGACTTCGGAGTTGCCCATTTCACCCCAGCTTAGACCGACAGCTCCTCCCGAGGCATGGACCGTCATGGCCGGGTACGACTCGACCAAACGTTTGAATACGGGCATGGAGGCTTCGGCTACGGCGTTACCTTCGGCTGCGGGGGCAATACCGAAACCGTCTATTATGGCGAGAACCACGGGCTTGGGACGAGACATAGGGCGTATCTTAGCGCCGTCCCGAGGCTTTGTCATGCACCAAAAAAATAGCTAGGTTGAGCAATTTTATTTACTCGATTATTCATGTCCATTTCTATTGACATTTTCACGTTTTTCCTGTATATTAAGCGGTTCCCTGAATACTGACTTTGGACAGGGAGCCGGGCCGTGCCATGGTGGTACGGTTCTTCCCGTCCTTTAGAAAAATGGAGAGAACATGAGCCGCATGGATCGTTTCAGGAGCACCGGTGGCGACAAGAAGCCCGCCGAAGCCCCCAAGAAGCAGGCGACCGTTGCCTTCGGCAGCGGCACCTCGGCTGGCGAAAGCCAGAGCGAGACCAGCGTCCGCGAACAGCCCGGCCCGAGCAAGGCCGAGGTCGAAGAGGTCCTCGCCTCGGGCCCCCAGCCCGATCCGATGGCCGAGCAGAAGCGAGCCTTCATCGTCGAGCACGAGTTCCGTCTCGAGAAGGCCGACGCCTTCTTGCAAATCGATGCGAATGCGTTCGACATCGGACGCGAGGAAGCGGTAGCGCTGATCGACTCCCTTCGGGAGGATGCCCAGCACTCCCTCCTCGGCGAGGCCCAGCGCAGCCACGCCGCGGAACGCGCGGCCAAGCTCATGCGGAAGCACGACGAGGTCTATCGCAAGACGACCCTCGTCAAGCTCGCGGCCTCGAACGGCGTCCCGAACGCCGAGAGCAAGCCGCTCTCGGACATCGCTCGGATCTTGAGCGGCAAGCTCGACGACGAAGCCAAGAAGGGCATCGAGCTCGAGCTGCACCGCGCCGCCCTCTACACCGAGGATGGCAAGAAGGAGATCGCCCGCCTCACGGCATTGCTCGCCGAGCCCAAGAAGGCTCCGAGCGTGCCGCCGCAGGTGATCATCCCGCCGGCTCCGAACAGCGGACCGGTCGACACCGCGGCCCCGACGCTCACGCCGATCCCCGACGCTCCCAAGCCGACGGGTCAGCAGACCGTGACCATGTCGATCGGGCAGGTGCTCGCGCACCACTCGGTCATCGCTCCCTTCGACCACTGGGTCAAGGACAAGAGCGACGACGTGCTCGCGAAGGTCAAGACGGACATCGGACACGCGACCTACGATGGCAAGGGCGATGCCAAGGTCCAGCAGGCCATGGTGGCCGCCATCGACAACGAGCTGCGTGCCCGCGAAGAGAAGCGAGCCGCGAAGGAGAAGGAGACCATGGACGCACCGCAGACCCCCCAGAACCCGCCGACCCCGCCGCCCCAGAGCACGCCCGAGCCCAAGAAGCGCGAGCAGCTC
Organism: Candidatus Uhrbacteria bacterium; assembly: GCA_020854265.1. GTDB lineage: Bacteria > Patescibacteriota > Patescibacteriia > 2-12-FULL-60-25 > 2-12-FULL-60-25 > CAIXDN01. Next base: position 1,843 of record JADZFU010000006.1, on the reverse strand, counting down.
CGGGTCGACCCGCAGGACGCCCAGCCCGGCCCCAAGAAGCCCGGCGAGGTGACCATGTTCCAGCAGAAGCTCGCGCCGCCGTGGTACAAGCGTCCGCTGACCTACATGGTCGGCGCTGTGCTCGCGATGCTGGTCGCCCTCTTGGTCTACAAGATCGGCGAGAGCTACGAGCACGGCCGCGCGCACCGCACGGCCACCGCGGACCGCACCACGGTCCCGGACACCTCCGACACCGGCACCACCGAGACCGACGAGACCGTCGCCGAGACGGACGAGTCGGACGAGGAAGGCGGCAGCGAGGCCTCCACGGACCGCACGGGCGGCTTGGAGGGCTTCACCTGCATCCCGGCCTCGGCCCACGGAGACTGCTCCGCCGTCTCCCTCACCGAGAACACGGTCACGCTGACCGAGGACCGCCGCGCCGTCGCCCACTGGGACTGCAGCGGCGTGAACCACTCGGTGCTGTGGGAGCACATGAACGGCCCCCGCCTCAACGCCTGCGACCTCTGCCGCTGGTGCGAGCCGCGCGCCGACGACTGATCTCTCCCCCTGTTCCTTGAACTACGAAACCCCTGCACCGACTGACTGGTGCAGGGGTTTTTCTTTTTCTTGAACTAGTAGTATCGGTAACGGTACCCTCCGCTTCCGGAGTTTGGATCGCGCAGAACCGTAATTGATATCGTTGCTGTTTTTGTGATTCCGTTTTCAGTAACGCTGGCCGTTACCGTGCCCGTTGCCTCGGCCGTAGACGGACAGAATGTCAAGATTTTACCCTGCTCGGCAAAGAGGAGCTTGCTATCAGATACGGTGAATTTGGATTGAATAGTCACGTCTTTGGTTTTTCCATCCGTGTAGGTACCCATGATTTTAAATGGGACTGTTCCTCCGCAGGCGAGCGTAGTCGGGCTCGTGAGCTGGAATGCGATCGACTTTAATTGAACTCCTTGGATTTGCTGGTTTTTTACCGTGACGGAGGCGCTGGCAGAGCGGGTTCCTTGCGCGTCTTTATACGCCGCGCTGATGGTTGCCGTACCTTCGATTGAAGGCGTGAAAATACTCGAGGTGAGCGAGCCAGATGAGGGGTTGGCGAGGACGAATACGGCTTGCGATGTAATCTCCTCGGCCTGACCGTCGGCTTTGACGCCATACAAGCTCAATTTGACCGGTTGGCCAACGGCAACAGTTGAAGGTGATGCCAGCAATTGGAGCCGCTGATATACGCGGGTCGTCGGAGCGGTCGTTGGCGCTGGAGACGGTTTTGGTGCGGGCTTCAAGAGCGGACGGTTAAGCGTCGGTTCATCGATACGAATTTCGGTTTTGTCCGAAGGATCTGCCGAGGGATCCGTGCCTTCTGGCGAGATGCCGAAGGCATCCGCCAAACGTTCGCGCACGGCTTGCGCTTTTTTCACAAGACGCGGGTCTAGCTGTTTGCCCGCGATTTCGGCCTCCGCTTCTTCTAGATGGTTGATGAGCGCGGTCGCGATTTCGATTTTTTTTCCTTCTTCTATTGAGCCAAATAGGTAGTCGTCGATTCCTTCATCTACACGAACAAGATTTAAGTAGATGCGTTCCGGTTCGGTCTGACCAGCAAGCACATCGCGTACGCTGCGCAGGTCGGTAACGGCATCAGGTCCGAATTTCGTACGATTAAAGAAGGAGGCTGTGGCATGGAGCTCGCCGCGCATGAGAATCGATTTTGCACCAGCGAGCTGCAAACGCGATTTGATCGTTGAAGTTTGCCGCTCGCCCGGCTGAATAACCGCTTTTGCCAAATGTCGACGCGCATAATCCAAAGCAAGCGTTTCTTTTTTCTCGCCAGTCGCCAAAGCAAGATGGAGTTTTT
>JADZFU010000005.1 GCA_020854265.1 Candidatus Uhrbacteria bacterium | reverse complement strand
TGGAAACTGTAAGCTTGCGCCCCAGGTCCCATTCAGTGCTCTACCTCCGTTACGTTATTAATCAGCGCTAGACCAAAATCTATTTCAGGGAGAACCAGCTATCACCCAGCTCGATTGGAATTTCACCTCTAGCCACAACTCATCCCCGAGTGTCGCACGGCTCGTGGGTTCGGACCTCCACTCCGATTTCTCGGAGCTTCATCCTGGTCATGGCTAGCTCGCCGGGTTTCGGGTCGTGCATATGTTACCAACGCCCTATTCAGGCTCGCTTTCACTGTGGCTGCGTCCCCTCGGGGACTTAACCAAGCAACATATGGCACACTCGTCGGCTCATTCTTCAATAGGAACGGTGTGACGGCTTGCGCCGCTCCACCTCCTTGTAAGCGTACGGTTTCAGATACTATTTCATCGCCCTCCCGGGCTGCTTTTCAACGTTCCATCACTGTACTGGTTCACTATCGGTCAAGAGGAGTATTTAGCCTTGCCACATCGTCGTGGCTGCTTCCAACGAGGTTTCTCGGGCCTCGTTGTACTTTGGATCTGAACTGGGTGCTTAGCGCAAATTTCACCTACCGGACTATCACCGTCTTTGGTTCCGCTTTCCAGCGGATTCGATTATTTGGCTGCTCTCCCCATGCATTTTGTGGGAAATGCTTGTTCGTCCCGCAACCCCAGTGGAGCGATAGCCCACGCTCGCCCTCCTGTCCGCGGTTTTACTTGCGTAGAACTCGGTACAAAAGTTAGCTGCCACTGGTTTAGGCTGGTCCCGTTTCGCTCGCCGCTACTCAGGGAATCCAGCAGACTCTTTGTCACGCCGCGGCCATTGCTGACCACGTGTGACAAAGAGTCTGCGTATACTTTGTTTATATTCCTTAGGGTACTGAGATGTTTCACTTCCCCTAGTTCCCATCCGCTACCTATGTATTCAGTAGTTCGGATCATCGTGCTTCACACGACGGGGTTTCCCCATTCGGACATTTCCGGATCAAAGGTTGCTTGCCACCTCCCCGAAACTTATCGCAGGCTGCCACGTCCTTCATCGGCTCCTCGTTGCCAAGTCATCCACCGTACGCCCTTTCGTGCTTCATCCATCCAGAGCGCCAACACGATGTTGGTTCCGGATGGTGATCACTTAAATACTTACTTACAATAAGTACTCTTGGCGTTTTACATTTATCTTACAATTACAAGTTACAAGTGTTTTGATTATGCCTTGCACGTATCACAATTGAATTGTTGATACATACACTCACTCTGGTTGTGAAAAGGCAGTCCGTACTTGCAACCCGTTGCGTTGGACGATACATCCATCCGCTCGTGGGAAGAGCCGGACACGGCTCGCATTCGATCGATGATCGGAAGCGAACCGTGTCAGTCTCGTGCGTTCGTGTAAAAAAGAAGAGGTGCTTGGCCGCCGGCCAAACACCTCTCGAAATCATGGAGATCCGTGAGGGCTTAGACCGTGTGCTCCGCGACGCGGAGTGAAAGGGTTGAATAGCTCATGTAGGAAATCTCCAGAGGTCCCGTAACTGATCGTGCCGAATCGAGGGACATGGGTTTTGAAGTGCCGATACTTTATAGAAAGCTTGAACCCTTGTCAAGTGTCGTGGTTGAGCGGAAAATGGCGCATATGAAAGCCATCCACATACGTGCAATCGGGAAGCCTACCGAAGCATGGCAAACCGAGGCCGCCGAGACCTATCTCAAGCGCCTGAATACCTTTTCCAAGGTCGATATCGTGGAGTTGAAAGAAGGCCATGGCGGATCGGCAAAGCCGGATGCGGACAAAACCCGTAAAACCGAAGCCGAAACCCTCCTCAAAAGCATTCCGGACAATGCTGTGCTTATTGCCCTCGACGAAACCGGACACAATTTTGATTCAATCGCTTTGGCACGCAAGCTCGACACCCTCTCCTCCTCCGGCCAGCCTCTCGTCTTTTTGATCGGCGGTTCATGGGGCTTGGACAAAAGCGTCCGCGACCGCGCCGCACTCACCATCTCATTCGGCAAACAAACTCTCCCACACAATCTCGCCAGAATTGTATTGCTCGAACAGCTCTACCGCACCGCAACCATTCTAAGCGGCAAAGAATATCATAAATAGTGTATCCTTTCCCCATATGCCTCCAGAAAGCCCAAACCCGCTCAAGAGCGCCAAAGACCAAGAGATAGACGACATGCTCTCCCGCTTCCAGCCAATGGAAGACCCGGATGATTTGCCCGGCGAAAATACCCAAATTAAAAAAGTTGCCGGATTAGAAAAACTCCGCGGCGAAGATGTGACCGAACTATCCGAAGCCGACCTCGAAGAGATCGACGAAACCGAACTATCCGAAGCCGACCTCGAAGAAATACCCGTACCGCAAAGCGGCACCATGCGCCGTGCGGAGTACCGTGTCGTAGAATCGCGTGAAAAAGAAACCGACCTTAAATACGGCATGGCAACCGAGGCTTCACCCGAACATCCCGATCGCAACGAGGATGCTGCCTTTTACAGTGCTAAACGCGGTCTGCAATTTGTTGCGGATGGCATGGGCGGCGTACCGGCCGGCGACTTTGCCAGCGCCAAAGCAGCCGAACAGCTGACCCGCCCGGGCTTGGAAAAGGCCAGTCAGGGTGTTCGTGAGGTCTTGATGGCTGGCCGCGAAGAAGTCCAGGATCAAAAGAATGTTGAAAACGCCGTCAGCGCCATCATCAAACAAATGAATGATGAGATCGTGAAATTCAATCAAGGCGACGAAACCGTCAAATCCAAAGCAGCAGAATATTTTGAAAAAGAAGTCGGTCAAACCTATGATCCGGACAATACCCAACACAAACAGGTAATGGATGGTCTGCTCAAATCCATTGGCTGCACGGTTTCCATGTCCAAAATCTGGAAAGGTCCGGATGGGAAAGACAAGCTGACCATTGGGAATGTCGGTGACAGCCGCACCTATCGCCTGCGCAAAGGCAATCTGGAAAAACTCTCAAAAGACAGCTCGCATGTCCAAATTCTTGTCGATGAAGGCCTTCTAAAAAACGATGAGGATGTCACGGCACAAATCGATAAACAAGCCATCATGGCGCTTGAACCAAAGTATCCCGAAATCAAAGCGCTTATTCCGAGCCTCGTCCGCACCGAGGGACCGACCGTCTCTCTCGACTCCATCCGCAACCGCATTACCATGGCGGCCGGCGTCGGAGAGATGATGAAGCGCCAGTACGGAGTGGAGTTCACCCCGTACGTCAAAACCGTGGACCTGGAAGATGGGGATGTAATCCTCACCGCCTCCGACGGCGTCATCGATAATCTCACCGATTCCGAAATCCAAGCGATTCTCATGCTCCATGACGACAATCCGCTCGAAGCTGCCCAAAAACTCCAGCAAGCTGCCACCGAACGTTCAATCAAAGGAAAAACCATAAACGCCCGCGCCAAAAAAGACGATGTCACGGCCCTGATCACCCGCTACACCAAAAACGGAAAAGCCTGAACATAAACACCCCACCGAGTCCCGGTGGGGTGTTGCATTCAGCGCCGCATGAAGCTCTCCCGCGAGCTCCCATTCGGCAGGCGGCGCATGCAGCCGCCGGCTGTCAGGATGATCTCGCTGATCGGCAGGAAGTCCTGCGAAAAGTCGAGCGGCTGGTAATCCTTCGGGCATCCGCAGAACGCTGTCATCAGCGATTCGTCGGTGCCAATCCAGTCGAGCTTCAGGGCCGTGCGGTTACGGCCCATGTCGTTCACGATCTCGACCTTCAGGGATCGGACCCAGGCCGGAGGGAGCTCCTCCCCGCTGCGTTCGATGAAGAAGAGCAGCGAATCGTCATCCGCTTGATAGCGGAATCTGGCATTCTTCAGCGTGGCCAGAAACTTCTCGTGTGAACGGACAAAGATATCGGTCGGCATGCGACGTACCTCGGTTTGAGTCTTACATTAAAATATGAAATTTGTCAACCCAAAACACAAAGCCCTCCGATCAATCGGAGGGCTTGAGAGCTACAGACGCCTGTCGTCCCGCGGGTCGAACGCAGTCTGCAGTGCGGGCTGGTCATTGGGCAGGATGCGTTCAGACTCCCCTGCATGGAGCACGAAGTCTCCGATGCGGACGAGAAAACGCTTGTCTGCCGAGGGGCGAAGCTCGCTCGGACAAACCGCCTCGCCGTGGAGCGGCGAACCGTTCACATTGGTCCAGACCATGGCGAGCTCCGTCAGGTGGCTCCCATTCAGATCGCAGGCCTGGATCTTGAGTCGGCTGTGGATCCACGCAGGAGGCAAGCGGATACTTGCCTGGAGGTAGAGCACGAGGCTGTTGCGGCGCGGTTCGTAACGCGCCCAGATGCGTTCGATGGAATGGAGGTACTCGGAATGCTTGCCTCGAAAAATATCGATGGCCATGACACTCCTTTCACGGACTGATTATATCAAAATACCATTCCTGTCAACCCCGCTTGCTATAATACCCCCATGCCCGCCGAGCGCCCGATTGACCGTTGGAAGCCGTCGCCTGAACCGCCAAAGCCGAATCCGTTTATCATTGAAAAAAAGGAATCGGGCTTGAAGCTCGATATAGCAGGGACTAGCGAAGGAAAAGAGGGACGTGCCAACAATGAAGACGCGTACATGTTTGATGCTTCGCGCGGGCTCCTGTGCGTGGCAGATGGAATGGGCGGAACGCGCAATGCAGGAATGGCATCCAAAGCCGCCATCGAGAGCCTGGCAACTGATGCGGTGAAAGCAACCAAGGTTTTAAAATATCAAGAAATTATAAACTCGGCTCCGGATAAGAAGCTAGAAGACCATGACCGGGTCTCGGTTGAAAACCGTCTGAAAGAATATATATACGGAGTCGCTGGCGGCCGGGTCCGCTCTCAAGGAGGCGGGGGCGACACGACCATCTCGCTGGCAAAACTCTGGACCGACAATCGTGGCCGACGCCAATTGTCGGTTGCGAATCTCGGAGATAGCCGCATATACCGCTTCAGAAAAGGCAGACTCGACAGACTCACGCGCGACCAAAGCCTGTTGGAAAACCTGATGCAGGAGGGTCTTTCAGATACGGACGGCAAACCAATAGTGGATGATAAAGATGTAACGAGACGTTTTGACCTTGAAACGGTTGAGAAACGGGCACAGAAAAGCGGAAATTTTAAAAGTCTTTCCAACTTCATGAAAGGTGAAGGGATGAAAAACGCTTCTATAGAAGAAATACGCCATTTTGTAACTGGCGGCCTTCAACATGGTGAAATGCCAGACACGTCAACGTACGACACCGAACCCGGCGACATGGTCATCGCCGTTTCCGACGGCATATCGGATAATTTAACCGACGACGAAATTGCGGAAACCCTTGCCCAAGCAGGCGATGCCGAATCCGCATCAAAAATGCTACGTATCCGTGCCTCCATGCGTTCCAAAGACGGCACGCATCCTCGAAGCAAGCCGGACGACATTACGGCTGTCGTGATGAAAATAAACTGATGTGATATACTTTCAGCAATTATTGACCGATGCACCTTATGTCTAGTGTCCCTTCCAAAAAATCTCCAATGAAAGGCTATGGAACAGCTGGTCCTGCGTTAGGCTGGCTCGCCGTCTTAACTCTGGTCTTCTCGGGAACAACAATCACTCTGGCTGCCATGGCGCAAAGCACCGGCTCCGCAGAATGCAACCGAAGCAGCTATGCCAGCCTCCGCTGCATCTCGCGTGATCTTGGCGGTGTCATGGACACGATAAACACAAAATTTGATCTGGCATTGGCCAAAACCGAACAATGTACAGATTCAGAAGCCGGGTGCCGCCCTTTCGCAAGTACCGCAGCATCAGAAATGGAAGCAGGTGAACAGCGTGGCGGCGATACAGCCTCTCAACCACAGGACTCCCCTCCACCGTCTCAACAAACCGACGAAAATCCACCATCCAGTCCGCCTCCGGTCCAAAACGTAGATCCAAATTCCCAGCCAACCCCATCGCCAAATCCACAACCAAATCCGCAACCCGACCCACAAAAAGAACAAAATTACGAAACGTGCAAAGTACAATGCACAGCGAGGTACGATAACTGTGTAAACGCAACAAACGAAACACCGGTTACTACTGGCTACCAGGGCGTCGATCCGTTGTGCGAATGGAACCATGTAAACGAATGCGTACCACTCTGCAAAGACTGGTACCAAAGCCCGGTCGTTACCAAGCCTCCCGTACCGCCGATTGAATCCGAAGCACAAACCTGTCTGCTCAAATGCAGGACGCAAATGGCACTTTGCTTCAAGGCAGCAAAAATCAAATACAACGTCACAAGCCCCAAATCAGTTCCCCCGCAAGCCTACTTCGATGAATTAAGACTGTGTGCCGTAGAGAAGGACAATGAATGCCGCGCCCAATGCCGCGCCTGGAATCCAAATAGCATAGCCCCAACCCAATAAACCAAATATATGCCCATTGCTTCCCCCAAAAAAGTTACAAAAAAACCAGTCGCGGCAACTCCCATCCCGTCCAAAAAGGGACATGGCGCCGCGTGGCACAATGTCGCATGGCTTGCCGTACTCGCTCTGGTATTCTCTGGCTCTTCAATGACGCTTACGGCCATGGCACAAACCTCGACCCCTGCCGTCTGCAATCAAAACAGTATTGCCGGTATCCGCTGTCTCCTTCGCCAATTGAGCGAAAAAATCGACGCGGTAAACCGCAAAGCAGACCGCATTGTCCAATTACTGGAAACGCCGGTCCAAACCGCTCCGACTCCGGCAACCAATACCAATACCACGCAAAATTTCGAAACAACTAAGACTGAGCCAGTAACCGAAGGATCCATCACATGTAAACAAACATGCGAAGACACATTCAATGTCTGTGCCAAACAAGCTGGAGGCAATGTGAAGGCGTATGCGACATGCAAAACAACTTACGAAACCTGCTTCACAAATTGCGGAAGCTAAGCACAATCAAAAACTCTCCACCTCAGGTGGAGAGTTTTTTCTTTCGTGGTTCAAACCATTTTTTTGCATTTGCATTGCGATGGGGACAGCCCGGCCAGCAGCAAGGCCGGCGCTCGCCTTCTTTTAGCTGCGAGATAGCTCGCTCGACATGTTCTTGTCTTGTTTTTGCTTGCTTCACATAGGTAACCCAGCAAATCCACTCATTGCGAGCGAGCGGAGTGAGATCATTCCATTTTGCAAGCACCTCGGAATCAGCAGTAAGAGCTTTCCGTAAATCTGCGGGCACGGTGTGCACGACTCCGGTTGCGATTTTTTGTGTGGTCTTTGGCATATGACTAAGTTCGTAAAATCTTCTCCATTGTTTTTCCTTTGGCAAGCTCGTCCACCAGCTTATCCATATAGCGGATCTCCCGCATGAGAGGCTCTTTGATATTTTCTACCCGTACGCCGCAAACCACGCCCGTGATGAGTGAGCGGGCAGGATTCATTTTTGGCGCTTCTGCAAAAAATGTTTCAAGATCCACTTCTTTCTTTATCTGGGATTCCAATCGTTTCTGGCTATACCCGGTAAGCCAACGCAGCGTTTCGTCGAGCTCATCCTTGGCACGCCCTTTCCTTTCGATTTTTGTGACGTACAACGGATAAATGCTTGCAAACTTATAGGCATAGACCCGCTGTAAAGACTTCGCATCCATCTGCTTCATACGCAGTCACTGTAACACAAAAGCCGCCTTGGAAAAGCGGCTTCTGATGATGGTGCCGAGAGAGAGACTCGAACTCTCAAACCCTTTCGGGTGACAGGTCCTAAGCCTGCTGCGTATACCAGTTCCGCCATCTCGGCTAATTACCAAAGCTCGCAATCGCAAATACGACCTGGAATGGCTTACAGAAGATATTCACGTCGGTCGCTTGCGTCAAGGAGAAGTCCGCCGGCAAGTCGTACACTTGGGCTCCGGAAACAGACTGTAATTTGCCGATCTCCTTGCCTCCGATACGCACGACAAGATACGGACCAGGCGTCACGGTAAAATCTTCAGAAAAAACAACTTGGTAACGCTCCCCGTTTTTCACAATACGCGCCTTGCCTGTTACATCGTGCAGATTTTGCGGGACAAAATCCGCCATGCGTTCCGGCGTTCCATTTGCCATGACATTAATCATGTCCTTCTGCTCGTTTTTTTGCTGGTCTTTGGTAAATTCCGGAGCCGGGTAATCCTGGAGCATCTCCTCCATGGCTGCCTTTTTCTCGTCATCCGTCATCTCCTGAAGCTCTTCGGTCGAGTACATTCGGGGTCCAAAACAACCTGCACCCAATAGCGCGAGGGTCAAAACAAGGCTTGTCACAGCAGAAATTTTCATACGTTGGAGAGTATACCAGATCCAGCATAAAACCATTGACAAATTTAATAAATTATGCTAAGTTAAGCCCACAAATCAACACCCTTATGCGTAAGACCTTCTCCAGTTTGCTGCTCGTCTTGGTCGCTGCTGCACCAATGTTTAGCTTCGCAGCTCCGACGGCACAAGCCGCAACCATTAACACCGCGATTCGCGGACAGTCCCAGCTCACCGTCTACTGGTATGCCAATGACGGCAAGCGTTACACGTTCCCGAACGCAAATACGTATTTTACGTGGCTCCCCTCTTTCGACACGGTCATCAATTTGACCGATGCCGAATTGGCCTCCATCCCGCTCGGCAACCAAAACATCACCTACCGTCCTGGTGCCAAGCTCGTAAAAATTGTTTCTGATCCCAAAGTCTACGCTGTCTCCAAGGGCGGCGTCCTTCGCCATGTCACGAGCGAATCGCTCGCCATCCAGCTCTATGGCCAGGATTGGAATCTGAACGTCCACGACGTTCCTGTTGAATTCTTCACCAACTATACGGTTGGCTCACCGATCTATTCGGCTTCCGACTATTTTGTCGGCACGGAGTACAACAGCGTCTCTAATCCGGCGGACTCGTTCCGTACGAATATCGGAAATGGTACGCAAAACGGCTTGTTAAATCTTACGGCAGACCGCACGTCCATCAATCCGGGCCAAGCCGTAAACCTCGTTGCTTCGGTTCCGGCCGGATATGCGAACGGATATGTCCGGATCTACGATCTGCGTAACGGTACGCAGATCGCTTCCTGCACGACGTACTCATACGCATCGTCCTGCAACCAGACTGTTTACCCGCAGCGTATCAATACGGGAGACACCCAAGTCCAATACGAAGTCCGCTTGCTTGATGTAAACGGAAACCGTATTTCTTCTGCCTTTGGTCCGGTCATTTATTTCAGCACGACCAGCGGTTCAAGCTCTACCTTCACCGGTACGCGCTTCATCACCACGGTCAGCCGTACAACGGCCAACCATGGCGATTCCGTTACCTTGACGGCTCAACTCACCAACCAGAACGGACTTACCTCAAACTACCGCATTGAAATCCAGGATCCGCGTAATAACACGGCTCTCCACAACTGCTGGAACACGTCCTACTGCCAAATCTCGACCAATATCTCATTGCCGAGCGGCCAGTCGAGCGTGAACTTCCGTGCCCGCTTATTCGATGCTAGCGGTGCCTTGGTTGCAGATGAAATTTTCCCGCTTATCAGTCTCTACAGCACGGGTACCGGTACGCTCGCCTTCACTTCCGACCGCACCAATATCACCAGCGGCCAGGCGGTATACCTCTCGGCTACGTACAATACGAATCTTCCGAGCGGCGGACGTATCGAGCTCAAAGAGATCCGCACGGGCAATCTTGTAAAAGCCTGCTACGACAGCTCAACCTGCTCGGCAACTGTCTATCCGACCCAAGCCAGCGGTTACACGTCGACCCAGTACGTAGCGAATGTCTTGAACAGCTCCGGCTCTCTGATCGTCTCCATGAATGGTCCGGTTATCTACTTCGATGGAAACAATCAGACTGGATCGCTTACGCTCACGGCAGACCGCACGTCGATTACCGCAGGACAAGCCGTAACCCTCTACGCCAGCTATTCCGGCACGCTCCCGAGCGGCGGACGTCTTGAAATCAAACGTGATCGCAGCAATGAAATCGTAACCACTTGCTACAACTCTAGCTGTAATATCACGGTATATCCTCGTGCTGACGCTGGCATGACCATCGACCAGTACTATGTCACCGTCGTAAACGCATCAGGTAACTCAATTGTTGGCACCCAGTACGGTCCGGTTATCAATATCGGCGGAACCACCTCGGGCCCGTACGAAAACGACGGCGTAAACTACATCAACGGTCTTACGCTTCAGGCGGATCGCACAAATATCAACCGCGGCGACTCGGTAACGCTCACGGCCAATGCCTTCAATGTCGGCAACTGGAGCTATATCGGCAACCGCATCGAAATCCGCGACGTCCGCAACGGCTTCAATGTCGTAAAGACATGTAGCGATCAGAGCTGGTGTACGATCAGCCTTCCGGTCTACGGAATGGATGGCATCGCCCAATACGAAGCCCGTATCTGGGACCGCTTAAACCGCCTTGTGCTGACTCAGAACGGACCGGTGATCTATGTCTCCGGTTCAACGTCGAACGGCGGCAATACCAATACCGGCTCCGCCTCAGTCACCCTCGAGAGCAACCGCACGAGCATTACGAGTGGCGAAACCGTCACGTTGACAGCCCGCTCATTCAACGCGGCCTACGACACCCGCCTTGAAATCTACGACAACCGCACTGGCAGTCTGGCAGGCTCCTGCTCGAATACCTCGGTCTGTCCGATCTCGATCATAGTCTCTCGCCGCAACTCCGATGAAACCAATGCCCAGTTCTACGCCGTCCTCAAAAATTTGAACGGTGCAGAAATCGCTCGTCAATTTGGACCGGTCATCGCCTTCACAGGCACCGGCTCGACGGGCGGCACTGGCACAGGAACCGGCACGACGCTCACCGGTACGACCGACATCTACGTGTCTCCGTCGTCCAACTTGCGTCCGAATAACACGGTCTATGTCACGGCGAGTGTCCTGAATCCGTCTACGGCCGTTCAGAACATGATCATCCGCGTCTACACCGAATCAAATGGCTTGCTCGGAACCTGCAACGGCGTCACCGTCTGCTCGCTCCCCTTCCAAATCGGTCCGTCCGGCGTGAATACGCGCACCTATGCGCAGTTCTCCGCCACCGATCGCAGTAATACGATCGAAACAAGCCGCATCAACCTCATCGCCAATTAAACGGCAAACAAAAAAGACCCCACGCGGGGTCTTTTTTGTTATTTCGAGCGTTCGACGTATTCACCCGTTTCCGTATTAATGATGATATCCTCGCCCTGCTTAATGAACAGCGGTACGTGGACCTTCATACCGCCTTCCACCGTAACCTCCTTGGTAAGATTACCTCCAGATACCGTATTGCCCGCTGCCGCGTCCATCGCTTCCGTAACCTTGAACACCATTTTACGCGGGAGCTCCATGGCCAACGGACGACCTTCGTAGGTAGTGATGTTTACTTCCATGCCATCGCGCAGATATTTTCCCTGATCGCCGATCTCTTCATCCGACATCGTCACCTGATCATACGAGCCCTGGTCCATAAAGGTATAGCCCGTATTGTCATGGTACAAAAATTGCATTTTGCGGTATTCGACCGAAACAAGATCGATTGTTTCTGACGTCTTAAAGGTTGTCTCCAGCACTTTTCCCGTTTGGAGATTGCGGATGCGCGTACGCACAAAAGCCGCGCCCTTGCCCGGATTCACATGCTGAAATTCGACGACCACCCACAACCCCTGCGGATCGCGGATGACTACGCCTTTCTTGATGTCGTTTGGGGATGCCATAGATGGCCGGAGGATGCCAAATGAAGCGGAAAACGTCAACCAAGTAGCCCCTCTAGATCGCCTGACAAGACATTCTGAATTACTTCTCTGACCACGGGGACCAATTCCGGTTTCTGGGTTGCGTGAAAAGCACAGGCGCCGCTCCAATAGGCTAATGGATGAATAATCTCCTGTTCAATCGGCTCATTCGGCAGTGCTTCCTTGAACCGTTTGAGAAAAAACGCCAGTTGCCGCTTAGCTTGCTCGGGCTCGTTCAACAACACATGCGTTTGGAGAAAATTATAGGCGATGTCATACCACTTCATTCCCCATCGGGCATGCTCCGGATCGGTCAGCACAAGATTTCCCTGTGTATCGCGCAGCATATTCCATGCTACGAAATCATGATGATCGAATTCGCGTCTGAATCCGGTCTCGATAAACACGCGCTTGATGCTCTCCGCCTGGTCATTGGTGATGACGGGTCCAATCGCCGGCGCCAAATATGCATACTCGAGTTTCTGCACCATGACCGCATCGGCAAATTCGCTCTTGGCACGCTTCAAAAAGAATTCCGGAACATCAGCTTCTTTCAATCCACGCTTGGCCATAAGAAATTGGAATAGGGTTTCCAATTCATGATCCGTGAAAGCCCGGCGCAACTCACCTTCGTCTGCCAGCCGCTCGCCTTCGACAAACTCGAAATCCGCATATGCTCCGTCTTTTCTTTGGAGATACTCCCCATTCGGAATACGCAGGCGCAAACCCTCGGTAAGCGGCCGCAAAAAATCGTTTGCCCGCACTTCATTTTCCAGAAAAATATACTCGCCCGGATCTTGTGCCACTTTCACAAAACGCAGCTCGCCTTCTGAAGACCGGGTCTTGAATATGTGATGCCGTCTCTGGCTTTTGATAAGTCCGAGGACGTCGAAACCCTCTTTCTCCAAGAAAACCCGGGACCTCTGCAGCCCTTCATCGTCCGACTGGTATCGTTCATGATTGGCCCAAGTCTTTTCCATGCACTTCAGAATACACGATTGGCCTCAAAACCGCTCCCCGACCGGTATCGGCATTATGTCGCCGATGGATTTGGCACCGGTGACCAGCATTACCAAGCGATCCACTCCAAACGCAATCCCCGCCGCCTGCCCCATATTCGGCAAAGCCTCCATGAACCGTTCATCAATCGGCCACACTTCTTTTCCAAGACTTCGACGAAGTTCCTGCTCCTCTTCGAACCGAGCCCGCTGTTCGATGGGATCCGTAAGCTCGACAAAACCGTTGGCAAGCTCCAAACCGCCAACATATAACTCGACACGCAAAGCAAAACGCGGATCATCCGGATCTTTTTGTGCCAAGGCCGCCATTGAGACCGGATAACGCCACAAAAACGTGGGCACCTCTCCCAATTTCGGCTCGACCTCGCTCAAAAAAATCTTAAAAAACAAATCGTCCCACGTCTCACCTTCATTCACCGTCTGATGATGTTCGCGACAAACGGCCGCCATAGCCTCTCTATCGCCTAAAAGGACATCCAGTTCAACTCCCGCGTATTCCTTCATGGCTTGCTCGACGGTCAGTCGGCGAAACTTCGGCAAATCTGACAGGACGGAACGTGTCATCTCTTCGGTTTCATCCATCAACTGATGGATGGTAATTCCTTTGCGATACCACTCGATCATCAAAAACTCGACATCGTGCGTCCCGTCCCATGGTTCCCCATTCCGAAAGCACGGACCCAAATCATAAATCTTATCCAAACCGGATGCGAGTAAACGCTTCATCGCATACTCCGGACTCGTGATCAATGCTCCCCGATGCGATGTTCCATCCGCTTCTTTTATCTCGGACCAAAGCGGTTCCAAATAGGGTTCCTGACCCGGAAGCCCAACCAGCCGCGGCGTCTGCATCTCGATGTATCCGCGATCGTCAAAAAACCGTCGTATCTGTTTTACGATTTTAGATCGGGCTTGGATAAAATCCGGATTCATAGAAGAAGTCTAACAAAATCCCCCGTTGTGCGGGGGTTTTGTTCTTAGCGGACGAGGTAAGGGAGCAAGGCCATGAAACGAGCGCGCTTGATGGCATTGGCTAATTTGCGCTGGTGCCATGCACACACGCCGGAGCGCTTGCGCGGCACGATCTTTCCAAAGGATGACAGATAGCGGCGAAGCGTATTCGTGTCCTTGTAATTGATCTCGTTAATATTGTTCTGGCAGAAATAGCAGCCCTTCTCTTTGCGGTTCTTGTTGATCATAGATATTGGCGCGTGTGGAATAGTTCAATCGGATACGCGCGGGATGAATTGGGTTAATTTAGAACGGAATATCTTCCAAACGGATTTCATTGTCGCCCATGCCTTTTTCGATCGGCGTGACGGTGGGCTCATTGGCTGACGGCGCCGACGGTGCCGCTCCTGTCGGTCGGGGCGCTGATCCTGCACCTTCCTTGCGGTCAAGCAGGATCATATTGTCGGCTACGATCTCGGTACGGTTACGCTTTGCTCCGTCTTGCGCTTCCCATTCGCGGGTTTGCAGACGACCCTCCACGTAGACTTTTCGGCCCTTGGCCAGATATTGACCGCAGATCTCGGCGAGCTTCCCCCAAGCGACGATATTGTGGTACTCGGCGCGCTGCTGTTTTGCACCCTGGGCATCAGTCCACGTTTGATTAGTGGCGATGCCAAAGGAGCAGACATTTTGGCCCGTGGTCGTGGTCCGGAGTTCCGGATCGCGGGTCACGTTCCCGATAATCATGGCGCGGTTGAGATCCATATGCCGGCGATCTTACACGCCTGATGCTTCTTCCTTCAAGGCCTCTTTCGGCTCTTCCTTGGCAGTCTCGTCTTTTGGAGCATCCTCTTTGGAGGCTTCCGGTTTGTCGGCCAAGCGGCGGCGCGGCTTGTCCTCCTTATTGTCGAGGTTCACTTCGCGGAACTCGATCAATTCGTATTTGCCATCATCACCCGCTTCCTCGGCGCGCAAGACAATATGACGGAGCACCTCCGGCGTAATGCGCAGGTTCTCGTCGATTTTGGCAAGCGAGGCACGGTCGGCTGTGAAATGGACCAGGACATAAAAGCCATGGCGCTGATTTTTGACCTCATAGGCAAACTTGAGTTTGCCCAAGCGCTTGGCGTCTTCGAGCGTTCCGCCATATTTGGCGATAAGCGCGGCGACTTTTTGCTCGATCGTACCCGCTTCTTCCTCGGTAAAGGTCGTCGGGATGATATAGAGCAGCTCGTAACGCACGGCGGCGTTGGTTTCGGACATATTTGATAGCACGTCCCCTGTTCGGGGCCCCGACCAAGGGTCGGGATAGGCCGGCTATGACAATAGTTAAGTAGCGGAACCCTAACGAAAAACGCCCGATTCGTCAAGAATCGGGCGTATCAGTAGTCGACGTCAGCGCTTGGTGCCTTCGTCGTATCCTCGGACCTCGAGCTCCCCGGTGGGGCCGCGCCTCAAAGGTCTGGTTTGGTCGGGATCGCTGCGCGTAGCGATTTGCGAATGTCGGGCGAGACCGAGCTGCTGCTCAAGCTCGCGGATACGAGAATCCTTCAAAAGGATCTCGTTTTGTTTGCCGGATAGATCTTGATTGGCTCGTTCGAGGTTCCGGCGAACCTCGGCGAGTTCATGGTATTTGCTCTCGATCGCTTTACGCGTCTCTTCGAGCAGATCATTTTGATCGGTAACCAGCGAACGGAGTCCGCGCAGTTGCCCTTCAAGCGTTGCCATCGCTTCGGTTTCTCCGAGCGCTCCGGCAAACAGCTGGGCCGTGTATTTTCCATCGAGCTTCTGGTAGCTGATCTTCAGATCGCCCAGTTCTCGAGTCTTGCCATCGACCTGCTGCTTGTACCGCTTGATCTCGTCTTCGTAGGCCGTTCGCTCGGCCTTGATGGATGCCCGCTCCTCCTCGAGGAGCTCAGCCGTAGACTTGGCGGATTTGAGGGTAACATCGGCGTCATCCAACGCCTTCTTGAGATCGACGCGAAGCCGCTTGTACAGCTGCTCCTCCATGGCGGCACGCGCCTTGGCATCGGACAATTGCTCCCGCTTGTGGGCGAGATCGCTGTCCACCGCCACCATGTCATCGCGGAATCCGGTCGCCTGTTCCAAGAGCGCAGCCAATTCGGCACGGATCTCTCCGGCCTCCTTGATCACGTCTTCGTACGGGCGTTCCAAAGCATCAAGTCCGGCTTGCGCCTCTTCGATGAGCTTGTCGTACGCCGGATCCGTGAACTGCTTGATGTCATCCTCGGGCGTTTCCCGCTTCAGACGCTTCAAGAGCTCGACGCGATCGCGCAGCTGCATGGCCCTGATCTCGAGCGGCCGGAGCTCGGCTTTGCGCTCGAGCAGTTCCGAAATCTGGCGTTTGCGTTCGGCATAGGACTTTTTCAAGTCCTCGGCCTCGCCTCGCGCCCGTTCGATCTCCTTTTGGGAGCTCTCGAGCAATTCCCGATGACCTGCAACCTGCGTCTGTTCGACGCCCAGCTTCTCGCGCAGCAAGTGGAGCTCGCGCCGCTGTTTGCTCAGCTGCTTGTCGCGCAGCTCGATGGCTTTGTGGATCGCCCGCATTGCACGCTTGATGACGCGCCGCTGACGGCGGTATACGAGCACGCACGCGGCGAGCAGGAGAATCAGGACAAGACAGAAAATGGCGATGCGCCATACAGCGCTCCTCGCATTCGTTTCTGCCCTTCGTACGCGTTCGCGCTCACGAGCCAAAGCAGCCTCATGCTCCACCTCTGCGTCCCTCGCCGAAAGCTCGAGTTGACGAATCTGGTGTCCAAGGGCCAGCAGGCGCTCGCCAAGCGTATCAGCCGTGATTCGGAGCCTGGCGGCTTCTGCATCGTCTGCAGTTTCCGCGGCAGGCGTCTCCGGTTCGACTGGAGACGGCAGGATGAACGGGACCGTATAGGTCTGTCCCGCGACGAACCAGATACCGCGGGGATAATCTTCGCACGCATCATAGAACGAACGCTCTCGACGGATGCTCGGACGCGCATGGCGTCCGGCCTCATAGCACACGAAGCGCATCCGGTTCGGATTGCGCTCGGCGATCAAATCGCGGCTCGGTGCGCGAGATCCAGCCGGAAGCACCGGCATCAAAACCTCGAGCAGCTCGCGATACGTCCCGCCTCGCGACACAAGCACTTCGGCTTGCATTGCGTCGGAACGGACGACTTCGACATGTTGGGCCGAAGCAGTCGAAGCACACAGCAACATGGCGAGCGCAACGAAACGGGCCATGAAACTCTACCTTCCGCTCTCGTATTGACGAATGAGCTCATGCTATTGAGGCGGATTTTGTAATAAAAGTCAAGGGAAAATACAAAGCCCCGATCGGTTGATCGGGGCTGTAAACGTTCAGAGCGATGGAGGGAGCGGCCGATTATTCGAGCCGCTTCGTGGGGTCATCGCTAACCCCATCGAAAATCGAGGTGGTACCGAGGGACGAGCCCTCGGATGAAGGTGCGGCGGGCGGAGCTACCTCGGGCTCCGTGCCATATTCTTCGCTGGTTGCAACGCGGGGTACACCCGGCGGCACCAGCGACTCGCGATCGCTTTCGGAAACCTTCGACGGGCCGAAAAGCCCGGTTCCGGCTCCCGGGGGCAAGGTCCCCTTGTGCTTGGCCGCCGGAGGAGGATCGCTTCCCCACGACGGTTCTCTCTCGACAGCGGACCCATTGCCATTGGGCTTGGCCTTGACCTTGTCGCGCGCGAACGAGGCGGTATCCCTTCGTCCGCGCTTCTTGCGCTTGCCTGCCGACTCTTCGAGACCCGACACCGAGGCGATCTGAGTCACCTCTCCGCCGAGCGGAGCCGCCGCGGCCGGAACCATGCCGTTCTCGCCGAACATCGTATCGAACAGCTCCTTGAAGGGAGCCAGGTGCTCCTCGATGAGCGCCTCGATCGCATCGATGGTCGTCTTGGCGGACAAGGCCCACGTCGGACTGTGCTCGTGCTTCTCGCGGTAAGGCGAGAGCATGGCGAGCGTGTCGTCGGTGACCGTCTTGAGGGCGGCTACCAAGTTAAAGTTCGTCGCCTCGAGCAGGGAGCTCTTGGATTGCGCCTCTTCGCGGTCCTTGCGCTCCTTCTCGACCTCGGTCAGCCTCTCGCGGCACTCGATCTCGAGTCTCCCGACCGTCTGGCCGAGCTCCTCGATCTTTGCCGACTTCTCCGAGATCAGCGCCTCGTCGCCTTCGGCCTTGAGAGCCGACGTACGAAGCTCGTTCTTCAGAGTCGCGATCTCGCGCTCGAGATCGGTAATCCGGTTCTTGAGGGCCTGGCTCGGGTCAGGACGGGTCCTGAACTCCGCGGCATCGCCGATGACCGCCGTGAAATTCGTACGGTCGAGAAGTCCGAAATCCGACGGCCACACGGACCGCAGGACCTGGAACTGTTCGAGATCGGCGAACATCCTGTTGATGTTGTTCACGTTGAGCTTCACGTCGGCCTTGACCTGGCTGGCGAATCGTCCCCAGCGCACCCGGATCAGGTCGACCAGCTCGGCATTCTCGCGGTTCGTGGCGGTTTCGGCCGCCTCGTTCGCGCGCTTGCTGTTGAGCTGGGTCGTGAGCTCACCCTTCGCGTGCTTGAGCTCGCGAATCTCGTCCTTGTAGCGCTCTTCTTGCGCCATCCACTTGGTGTTTTCGCCGGCGAGCTTCCCGCGAAGTCGGCTGATCTCTTCCTGCGCGGCATCGGATGCCGTGCCGTCATCAGGCGCTGTGACCGATCCGGTCTTGCGTCCGATGAGGAAGGCGATGATGCACAGCGCGATCAGTACCACGACGTACCAGACGTAGGTGTAGAACGGTGTTTCCACCGGAACCACACGCACCTCGGGTACGCTTGTAGGCGCCGATGCCGGCTCGTCGAAGACCATGTCCGGAGGCGGCTCTGCCGCTCCCGTGGTCTGGGGCGTGCTGGCCAAGGCCTGCTCGACGGCTTCGTAGAACGCCGCCTGAAGCTCTTCGCTCGGTGGATAGTCCGAGTTCAGGAGGGCGCGCATGCGCGCCATCCGCGGAGCGATCCACTCCGGTGCATTCACCGTGGGAGTGGTGGGCGCTTCGCGGATCTCGCTGATCATCTGCTCGGCCTCTTCCGTCGGCGTGAGCCGGGGAGCAGCCGGGATCCGATAGATGGTCCGCGGAGTAGAAATCGACCACACGTCGCAGGAAGTTCCTGCTCCGCAGAACGATGCATAGGTCACGGGCTCTTCCGTGGGATTGGTTCCGCAGGAGCCATTGTGCCTCCAGATCATCCGGTCGCCTTCACGACGCCGATAGATGATCTGGCAGGAGTTGGCTTCCTCGAACTGCGCCCAAGTGACCTGGGAGCCTTCCGGGAGATCGGCATTGACCTCGTCGATCAGGCTCTGGAGCGACCGGCTGACACCCGGGACCCAAGCCCCGATCATGTAGCAGCGGTAGCCTTCATCACAACGCGGATCATCCGAAGCGAGCGGGAGGGTTTCTCCCCTGCTCGGCAACGGAAGTCTCTGGGCTTCGGCACGGGTTGCCGGCATCAGCAGACTGGCGGTGAACACGAACATGAGTGCCAAGAAACGGGACATGGCGACCCTTTCTTTCTCGATTTGCGAAGGTTCGCAACCGTCGCTTCCGCCCATGCGGAGCGACAGCCAAGCTCATCATACATTATAAGTTTTGTCAAGGTTGCATCCTCCGCAAGTTTATGTCTAAAATATCGCTAAGATGAAACATTTTTTAGTATTCGGCACCCACCCGGATTTGAGCTTGGCCGAAGCAAAAGCCGTTCTTGGCGATATACAGCCTATTTTGTCAGGTCCGGGTGCAATTTGTGCCGTTCAGGACTGGGATGGCGCCGTCCTCCAAAACCGCTTGGCCGGAACCATAAAACTTGGTGACATCATTTTTTCAATACCAGTCACGCAATTAACTGCCGTACAGCTTGCCGATTTTATCGACCAACATCCCCGTGCCGACCGTATACTTTTTGGCCTCACCGTCCACGGCGGTTCCCCGACCAAACGCAAGACGCTCAAGAATCTTCCGATTCAACTCAAACGCGAGCTTCAATCCCGCGGAAAATCCGTCCGCTGGATCACGGGTGAAAAGGGAGAGATTGCAGGCGCTGCTATTTCCAAAATGCATTTGGATACCGAAGGGTATGACTTGAACGTATTTATCCATGGCGATGATGCTTCCGTCGGCATGACCACGCATGTCCAAAACATCGACGCTTGGAGCGAGCGTGATTTTGGCCGTCCATTTCGCGATGCAAAAACCGGCATGCTGCCGCCAAAACTCGCACGAATCATGTTGAATTTAAGCCGTCCGCATGGGGTATTGCTCGATCCATTTTGCGGCGGAGGCACCGTGCTTATGGAGGCGGGTATGTTATTTCCCGAACTCAAACTCATCGGTTCCGATATCGATGCCAAACAAGTTGCAGGCGCCATGCGCAACAATGAATGGTTGGTTGCGCACAACTTTTTGCGTACAGAAGATCTGGCTCGCACGCAATGGATTGTGTCCCCTGTCCAAAAAATCGACAGCCATATCCACGAATCCATAAATACCATTGTAACCGAAGGTTATCTTGGCAAGCCGCTGAACGGACATGAGACCCAGCTGCAGCTCGATCAAAACAAACGCGATGTTGAAGCAGTCTGGAATGATTCGCTCCCGATTCTGTCCGAGCTTCAACCAGCTGGAAGCCGTCTGGTTTGTATTTGGCCAAGCATGAAATCGGCACATGGCGTTGCGCACGTAAACTGCCTGCCCAAAGCTGAAGCATCCGGATACGTGTTATTGGCAGAATACGGTTACGCCCGTCCAGACCAAAATATCCGCAGAAATATCATCATTTTAGAGAAAAAGGGTTGACAATTGAACATTTTTCGTATACAGTGATCGGTTCTCCGGATATAGTGTTCGGAGCGCACCTTCACAGGAGATTGTATGGGAAAGAGTCCCGTTCCTCCTCTCCGCTTGGTGCACCCGCCAACCGGAAAGGAAAGCGACCCCGAGTCCCGCGATACGCTCGTCGACGCAGTCGACAGCGAGCTCGGCATGCTTCTTGCCCTGCCGACCCGCAGCTTCGCAATGGGCTGCCTGATCCTCGACACCGAGGAGTTCCAGGGATGCTACGTCATCCTCACCGGCCGCGCCGCCGAATACGCGATCTCGCATGCCGGAGAACCGGATGCCGACCGCATCGAGCTCGGCCCGAAAGACGTCATCGGTCTCGAAGAGACCGTGCGCGTCGAAGCGCTGACGGATCTGACCGTCGCCGTGATCGATGCCGCATCGCTCGCATCAGCGAGCGCCATGCTTCGCGACAAGACCAGGACCTACATCATCGAGGCCGCGCGTAAGCGCAGCACCGATGTTCGCCGGCGGCTGGTCGAACGCGATGCCAAGATCCTCGAGCTCATGGACGCCATCGATGCCCTGCAAGGCATGCATGACGGCATGAAGCACGAGCTCGATTCCAAGCTTCGCGCGAGGGAACGGGATCTCGAGGAGAAGATCATCGACAACACCCGCATTGCCAAGCACGTGCAACGGCTCACGCGCGAGCTCGACCACAAGAGCCGCGAGGTCCAGTCGGCGGCCAACATCCTCGAGCTCTACAAGCAAGCCGTCGAGGAAACCGAGGAAACCCTCGAAGAACGCTCCCGTGAGCTATCGAGACTCCGCATGGAGCAAGCCAACCTCTACGCACTCGCTCCCATCCTCGAACGCATGATGGCCTCCGGCAATGCCGATTGGGTCAAGCAAGCCCAAGAGGCGCTCACCATCCTCTACACACGGGGCAAGAAGCCCTGACCTGTGCGCCTCAGGCGCATCAAAACACCCCGCACGGTAACTCCGGCGGGGTGTTTTCTTGTTTACGGATAGATCTGCTTGCCTTCTTCGTCGTACAAAATAATGGCTTGCACCGGACATGCTTGAGCGGCGAGCAAAATCGTTTCATCATCGGCCGCTTTTGGATCCACGACATACGCTTTATTCTCCTCGTCTAGCTGAAAGACGCCCGGAGCAACCGTAACGCACGGTGCCGCGCCGATGCACAAGTCGCGGTCCACCACGATTTTTGAAATCTTCATACTTGGATAAACTTGATTTCTTTCACCTGCGGGGCCTGTTCGGCCAAAATCTCTTCAATCCCCTCCATATACGAACCCGAGCATGCGCAATCTCCGCAAAATCCCTTCAGGACGATAGTGCAAGAAGTATCTGTTACTTCTTGGACTTCGATCGCTCGGCCAGCCGCATCCAGCATCGGCTTGAGATGGGACAGCGATTGTTCAAGCGTTTCTTGGATATTCATAGACCGCCTGATTATGCGCCAAAATACTTCTCTTTGTAAAACCGGATAAGCTGTTCGACTTCTGGAATGCAGGACGGATCGCCCGTGCCCACCTTGGTCCGCTGCTGGAGCTTTTCCAAGGTATCCGCGCCTTCCAAAACCGCTTCTTCGATATCGTGATCCGTGATTTTCAGCACCTTATCGATAATGCGTCCGGCCTCCACCTCGATCTTATCGACCTGGTTGGTTTTACGATAGTAATCATTCACCGCACTGCGCAAAGCCTTGTCACCCAAAACCGAGCAATGGACTTTGCGGGCCGGCAAGCCTCCCAAACGCGCCATAATGTCCTGCGGACGGAGCTTGAGAGCATCTTCGACCGGCATCCCGCCATTCTCTGTAACCATAACGGAAAGCATGGATGTCGAGGCAATTGCCGATGCACAGCCAAAGGTCTTCCATTTGAAATCCTTGATCCTGTTATCTTCGATTTTAAGCCAGACCTTCATGGCATCTCCGCAAGCCGGCGATCCGACCATACCGAGATATGCCTCGCCATACGAAGCCTCATCTTCCAAAAAGTTTTTTGGATGGAAAAAATGTTCTTTCACCGTATCGGTGTAGAACCAGCCCTTTTCTTTGGTCGGCGCGACGACATCGCCTTTACGGGCTTCATTCGTCGCTTTTGCGATTGGATCTTGCATATTAGGAGAAGTATTTCATGTCTAGATTGACCGGACTCATTTCACGCAGACGTTTGACGATTCCTGGCATGACTTCGATGACTTTATCAATATCCGCTTCGGTCGTTGAATGACCAAGAGTAAAACGGATGGAACCATGCGCCCCCTCATACGACAGCCCAGTCGCAAGAATAACGTGTGACGGATCAAGCGACGCAGATGCGCAAGCCGAGCCGGTTGAAGCCATGATGCCTTCGGCATCGAGATACAAAACGGCCGCCTCGCCCTCGATATCAATAAAGGAAATATTTACGCTATTCGGCAAACGATCAATCGGGTGTCCATTAAGTACGGTTTTGGGAATCTGAAGCAGACCGAAAGCCAATTTGTCGCGTAATGCGGTAAGGCGGGCAGATTCGCGTTCGCGGTCTGCTTGGACAAGCTCGAATGCTTTGGCTAAACCCGCGATTCCCGGAACATTCTCTGTTCCCGGACGGATATTGCGCTCCTGTCCTCCCCCGATAAAGAAAGGTTGCAGCTTGGTTCCGCGGCGTACATATAATGCTCCAACCCCTTTCGGGCCATAGATTTTGGAACCGTTCAACGTCAAAAGATCGGCATGCAGCTTGTCGACATTCAGATCGAGAAACCCGGTCGCTTGGCAGGCATCGGTATGCAGATACGGATAAAGAGACGCATGCGCTTTGCGCCACTTCAAAATTTCACGGCCTATATCGGCAATCGGCTGGATGGTCCCGATTTCATTATTCGCAATCATGATCGAAATCAAAACCGTATTTGATTTCAACGCCTTTGCTGCATCTTCCACCGAGACTTTTCCGGTACGATCGACTCCAAGAATCGTAAGTTCGATTTCTTTTTTTCTGTCCATGGACATCAGCGGCTCAAGCACCGAATGATGCTCGACGGCACTCGTAATGACGTGCGGTATACCCTCTCCTTGCCAGCGCTTGATCACGCCGGAAATCGCTAAATTATTTGATTCTGTTCCGCCCGACGTAAAAATGATTTCGTCCGCATGCGCACCCAAAAGCACTGCGACGGTTTCACGCGCTTCGCTGACCGCATCTTTTGCGCGCACGCCAAGCGCATGGAAAGAGGAAGGATTCCCAAAATCATCCGAAAAAAACGGCTGCATGGCTTGAAGAACGCGAGGATCAAGCGGTGTCGTGGCCGCATGATCGAGATAAATCAGATGTTCCGGTTTCTTCATATTTGGGAAAGCGTTGTATTCGCGAGTGTTTCTACAACATCTTTTTGCAAAAACCCCCACAATTTTTTGCTTTTGCACTTTGATGCAACCGGACATGCGTGGTCATCCATGCACGGCACAAGCGAAACCGGTCCTTCGAGAGCTTCGACGATTTCTTTGGCACTAATCTCTTTTGCATCCTTTGCCAAACGATACCCGCCTCCCGGACCTTGGCGTCCGGCAATCAAGCGGTGCTTTTTGAGACTGGATGCGATCTCCTCCAAATACCCTTCGGACATGCCCATGTCTTCAGCAGCGTCTTTAACCGTCAAAAACCCGCCCTCTGGCAAAGCCGCCAGCTGGGTCATGAAAATCAGTCCGAAATGGTTGCGTTCGGAAACGCGAAAAAGTGAATTCACAAATTCCTAGCTTATGGCTAGGAATTTAGTGCTTTAGGTCGTTTTTGTCAATCCTTTTGCCTTGTTCCACTTCCAGAGCAGCAGCATACAAACCGCGATGAATAAGTGGGCCAAGAGCGACATGAGCGGAATGGTCACGAATCCGAACCATTCGATATAGCGGGTCGTGCAAGAAACGCCAGCGACACACGGACCGCTCCAATCCGGACGCATCCCCCAGTTCACCGCGTAATAGAGGATATTGTGATACATGGAGATAGCGATGCCGACAATCAAAAACGGCCACGCATAGTCATACACTTTCTCATCGTTTCGAAATAAAGAAACCAAGAAAACAGCAACCAGCGGATAAATCGTCAAACGCTGGTACCAACACAATACGCACGGTACAAGCAGCTGGACCTCGCTGAAGTACAGACTTCCTGCCATGGCGATAACAGCAACCAGTAAGGATGCGGGTACAAGCAGCGGTTTGATTTTATTGATCATAAATTAACGTTTATAGCGTTCTAGCAATTCTCAAGCTATTTGCCAAGACGCTCACGCTCGACAAAGCCATTGCTGCTCCGGCAAAAATCGGATTAACGATACCCAGCATTGCGAGAGGAATGAGTACAATATTATACGCAAATGCCCAAAATAAATTTTGCTTGATTGCATCGAAGGTTCGGCGGGCGAGCATCAGCGCTTCGGCCGCTTTCGACGGCGTTCCGCCCATAAGCACAATCTGGCCCGTCGAAATGGCGACATCCGATCCCGTGCCGATCGCAATACCTAAATTCGATTGCGCCAAAGCTGGAGCATCATTGAGACCGTCGCCAACAAAAGCCACCCGCTTGCCCGTTGCTTGTATACGTTTCACTTCTTCGGCTTTTCCATTCGGTGAAACTTCAAAAAGGACGGTCGGTATTCCCAATGCTTCACCCACTGCCTGCGCCGTAAGACGATGATCGCCCGTGATGAGTCCGACTTCCACGCCGTAGGTTTGCAGAGCTTTGACCGCATGAGCAGCATCAGCTTTTATCTTGTCTCTAGCGGCAATCGCTCCGAGATATCGATTCTCTTTCGCGATCAAAATGACAGTTTTTGCCGATTGGCGCAGTTCGGCCAGTTTGCCAGCCTCTTTTTCCGGAATCCGTATACCTGCTGATTCCAAAAAAGCTTCCGTACCGAGCCGCACCACAAAACCATCTTGCATTGCCTGGATGCCTTTTCCTGGCACGGCTTCAAAATCATCCACGCTGGCAACCGGAACGCTCTTATCAGTTGCAGCAGCAAGCACGGCGCTCGCGAGCGGATGTTCGGAAGCGATTTCAAGTCCCGCGGCTAGCGATAAGAGCTCGCGTTCATCCGTGCCGTCCGCCGGAACGATGTCCGTCACGCTCGGTCTTCCTTCGGTCAGGGTTCCCGTTTTATCAAAAATCACCAAATCAATCTTGCGGGCCGCCTCCAAAGCCGACCCGTCTTTCACCAAGATGCCGCGCTTTGCTCCGGCTCCCGTTCCGACCATGATAGCCGCTGGCGTAGCCAGCCCCATGGCGCATGGACAAGCCACAATGAGCACAGCCACAGCATGTCGGACCGCCTCCCCGATACTGGAGCCCATCACCCACAGCCAAACACCGAATGTCACGATGGCCAAAAAGATAACGACCGGCACAAATACGCCGGAAATACGGTCGACCAGTTTCTCTACCGGAGATTTTATCGCTAGAGCATGCTCAACAGTTGCCACAATCGCATCTAATGCAGACTTCCCCGCCTCTACGGTGACCTCCATAGTAAAGGTACCGGTTTTATTAACTGTCGCGCCGAACACGTTATCGCCGACATGTTTTTCGACAGGGATAGATTCGCCTGTCAGCATCGATTCATCCACGGATGAACTTCCTGAAATAATTTTGCCATCCATGGGCACACGCTCTCCGCTTTTTACCAAACATCGGTCGCCCGGTTTGAGCGCTTGTGGATCGACATCCTCGGTCGAGCCATCACCTTTGACCCGATGTGCAAGCTTGGCATGCAGCGATAGCAGCTTCTCGATCGATTCACCCGCTTTTGCACGCTGTCTCGCCTCAAGCCATTTTCCAAGCAAGAGGAAAAACACGATAATTCCTGCGACTTCGAAATACACCTCGCCTCCTGCAAACATGGCGTACGTGCTCCAAAGCAATGCAGAGCCTGTACCCACCGTAACCAGAGTATCCATATTGGCCCGGCCATGCCTGAGTTCGCTCCATGTACCGACGTGAAATTTCCAGCCGAGCACAACAACTAATACCCACGCACAAAACGCCAGCAGAACGGCAGGCAGCATGAAAAACATGCTCGCAATGAGCGGCAAACTCAAGACGCCAGCCACCGCAAGCCCGCGCGTATCAATATATCCTCCATGCGTTAAATGACTGGCCGCTGAAGACTCGTCCGAGGCCTCGTAGCCATTATCTTTTACTGCTTGAACGAGCCTTTCTGTGGGTACATGACCCGTATGCTCGATATGTGCCCGCTGTGTCGCGTAGTTCACGTTCGCATGGGTTACGCCCGGCACTTTTTTTAACGCCTGTTCGGTTGTCACGGCGCAGCTCGCGCAATGCATTCCGTGAATTTTAAGCTTTGTTGTTGCCATATCATTCAACTACGGTAAACGAACCCCGAATCATTCCCATCGAACAGGAGAATGGAATCGTGCCTGTCTTGGCTGGAGTAAATTGCACCAAGTTTTTCCCGATAACCAGACTCTGGTTCACGCCAATGGTAGGAGCGACGATCGTATTTGCGCATCCGGCAATATCAACACCATCAATTTCCCAACGGACCGGCACGCCGCGCTTGATGACAAAGCGGCTCGGGGTAAACACGCCGTATGCCACGCGCATGCTGATAATCTGTTCTTGAGCTTTGGCTGGTGCGGGCATAACCAAGCCGGACAGAGTTGAAACCGTTCCGCCTATGGTTAAAGGCGATCCGAGCACGGTGAGGCCGCCGTCTATTTGGCCAATCGAAAACAGGAAAAGCATGGCTCCCGCTGCCAATTGCATTGGCCGCAGACGTTGCGCCAAAACCGCCCCAAAGAACGAAACGCCAAGCAAAACCGGCAATGTACCTAAGGCAAAGGCCGTCAGATACATCGCTCCACTCAAAGCCGAACCGGAAGACAACGCAAATGCCTGGGCAACCTGTGTAAATCCGCATGGCAAAACAAAAGTAATAGCCCCGACCAAAAATGGAATTCGTCTCCCCTGCTTTTCTGCAATACCATCGGCAAACGCGCGAAATCCTTTCGGAAGACGGATAGCATTCGACGGCAGCAGATCAAGGAGATGCAGTCCGGTAAGGACAAAAACTACTCCGAGAAAAAGTCCGATAATCCCGTACAGCCATCCGGTAGCAGCAAATGCCCCGCCGACCATTCCGAGCAAGGCTCCGCCTGCGGCAAAAGCAGCCAGACGTCCCGTTTGAACAAAAAAGATATGCGAGTTGCTGGACGCCCCTCCATACGCAAGGAGAAATGCTCCAGTTGAAGCCAGACAAGTAGAAACGCTTGCGACGATACCGAGCAAAAACATGGCAGCAAAACTCGGGGCAACCGTTGCAGTTGGGACGAACGCCAGCAATGGATTCAGAACGAATTGCCAGACAAGAAAAACAGCTCCGATCGCACATCCGGCAATAAACAGTCGCCGTTTGAGCGACGTGCGCGGCTTTATACAGTTCTCGCAAGTAATCGGAGTCGACATATTATCGGTCGGCTAATTCCATAACTTTTTCCAACTCTTTAAATGTACGCTCGCGTCGTATTTCGTCTTTCGATGTTAGTGCGTCGCTGACACAAGTCTCGATATGGTTAAGCAGGATATTCCGTATCGCGCCTTTCCATAATCCCTGTATCGCTAACGCTTGTTGCAGGACATCGATACAATAATGGTCGGCTTCAAGCATCCCGATGACTTTTTCAATGTGCGTTCGGGCTTTTTTTGCCGCTACCAAGGCTCGTTTCTTACGTGTATTCATAAAACTAGTGGACCATCATCGGCATGGCTCCTCCGGCAAATCCCGAGAGCCAGCCCAGCATGGCTTCAATTTCATCGGACTGGACGCGGATAATCGTAGCCGAAAAATCTTTCAACTCCTGACGGTTAGTAATAGAGGTGATCGTCCGCGCCATATCGATTGCGCCCATGTGATGCATAATCATCCCTTGAAGATAAGCCGGTGCCAGTTGCTTGTCCGTTAATCCGTTCAAATTGGGCATCATCGAACGATAACGGCCGTCATCTTTATACTCGGTTCCGAACCATTCTTTATGCCAGCGTTTCATCTGTTCGATTTCTGTGGTCTGCGCATCGATAATCCCCTGCAAAAAACCCATTAACTCCGCATCATTGGTACGGGATAAAACGTATCTAGATGTCTCAACCGCTTCTTGATGATGGGGAATCATCTCCATTAAAAAATCTGCATCGTTTCTGATGGATGCGCCATGCCCCATCATACCTCCCCCCATCGACATGCCTACACGATAAAACGGTAACGGTTGTTGTCCCACACTCCATCCAATAAAGAGGCCTATGAAACCAGTGACAATAATGGAAATAATGGCAGTATTTTTGGACATAAAAAAGGTAGATCTTTGCGTATTATAACCTCCCCCCTAGGTATACGCAAACCTATACAGTACCTTTCACAAAACAACAAAATACGTAACACAATTACAAAAAGCTCCCGCGTGTGCGGAAGCTTTTTGTATGGCGGAGAAGGAGGGATTCGAACCCTCGATACCCGTAAAGGTATACCGGATTTCGAGTCCGGCGCGTTCGACCACTCTGCCACCTCTCCGTAAAAACGCGAGCAAATCCTAGCGCTTAACAGGCTCTCGGTCAAGATGAACCGTCGTTAAAAAAACCAAGAGCCAAAACGCAATAGCCAAATCATTTTTGAAATACGGCACGTCCACCAATCCATGGATCAAAATGGCAAAAAGTGGCGCGAGCGAAACCCAATCATTTCTCCGTTTGATCCAGACAAATACGATCAATCCGAAAGCGATCAATCCAACCAAACCGGTTTCGCTCCAAAAATTCAGCACGATATTATGGGGATACTGGAAAACTTCAATAAAAGGTTTCTCATGATACGGAGCAAAAACGATCGGGTATCCGGCCATGCCTGCACCGGCAATCGGATGGTCAGCGAGCATGCGCCGCGTTTCATCCCACATCCACACGCGCACTCTTCCCGACCAGCTTTGGAAGGTCGCTTCTTCGATAATCTTGTTGCGCGTATGCGGAATCGTAAATGCCGCAATGACTCCGATCAAAATGATGGCTAGAACCGGCATTCGAAACTTCTTCTCATGCAAAAGGACAAATACGATCGCCGCGGCCAGAGCCAGCATCCCTCCATCGCTCTGCGCAAGCACGGTCGAGACAAACGCGGCAATTGTTCCAACCAAATACACCCACTCTTTTTTATCAATCATCCAGCGGTGGAAAAGATAGGCACCGAACGGAACCACAAATAAAGCCAGCGCATTCGGAAATGGAAAGGGTCCTGTCGCACGTCGGCCGGCATCTATGGAAACATCCCACGGACTCGGAATCGGCAGCCAGCCCGCGTACTGGACCGCTGACCATGCCCCGACCCCGATAACAACCAGCGCCATGATCCGCTCCATCATGCGTCGGTCATCAATATGACGGATAAGAATCGGCAGAAAGAAAAACACGGCCAGCGGTTCCAAAATATACGCGCGCCACAATCCAAAACCGGAAAACGGGATTGGCGACCAAAATACAGCGGCTAAACTCGCCAGCAGAAACAAGCCGACTGGCCAAACCCAAGGCTGGAATATGCTTCGTGCTTCCTTTATCCCCTTCCTCCCATATCCGAACACGGCCAGACCGATCAAAACCAAAACATATATCTCCAAAAGCGTGGTCGGTAGCGGACCGATGGAAAAGCGAACTAGATAGAATGGCAATGCCGCCGGCAATCCGATTGCCATCCACCTGGCCGCCTGTTGTGCCCACTGCTTCATACCTGTTAGCCTACAACGTACATGACAAAAGACCAATTACGCGCGCTGTGCTTCAATCCGGACGGTTCCGTACGTCCTAAAGCCGAAGTCCGTGCCGAAACCATTAATAAGCTCATTTTGGATGAGATGATGGACATAGACGAGGCAGAAGATCTCATCGACAAATCCCTGCGCGAATTCAATTTATGGGGCGAGCCGAGATTGGAAGACTTGCTGCGCGACGATGAAGACGAACAAACAAAATCCCCGACCTAGATCGGGGATTTTGTTTCGCCGGCAAGCATGGTACCGGCGAAAGGAGGAGTTATCCTCCGGCTCGCGCGACAAACGCATGGGCTGGTTTCTCGCGCGAGCCGGCTGACAACGTAAAACCCGCCCTCTCAGGCGGGAAAAATTTGAGCGTCAGAGGCACATCCGCATGTTGCGGCTGCGAGGGCAGAAGTAGCGCCTCCGTTGTTCATGCGTAATGTCTTACCGTCCTCTTATGCGTCCGTCAAATCCTTCCCGTGGATAACTTACTCGCGTATTCGAAATACCGATGCCTCTTCATTTTCAAAAACAAAATCGAAACGCGTATCCGAACGCACGGTTTCTTGAAAGAGTTTTGATGAATCCCGCTTCTCGACAAATACGGTTTTCGCATCAAACAAGTCACGAACAACTTCGTAAACGGTTGTCGTATTCTTTCCAAGCGTTACATCGGTATATGCATCAGACAATTCCGGAGACGCAGACAAAAGAAAGGTCGGATCGAGTCCGGCGACATACGAATATTCGCGGGCTTGTGAAAAAAGTAACGGGAAATGCGCCCAATCCGAATGGAAAATACGTTCCCCCGCCGGCGTCACGCTCCGGATAGCAGCCACCGCCGCAGAAAAGCGTGTAAATGATTTCCGCGTCTTCCAAAGCTCGTCGTGTACGCCCCAAACTCCCCTTCCAATCGATAAAAATATCAGAACCGAACACAAAACCAATATCCAACGTTTTTGTTTTGATCCTTCTTGGACAAACATCTCTTGATCGATAAGACGCGATACAAAAGCCATGGCAAAAACTGCGAGCGGAACAAGATACTCGACAAAACGCGCGCTCTTGAGAGTCAGGACGCACAAAACTCCCGCCGCCGAACTCCATGACAGGATATGCACCACATATTCCCGATCGAGCTGTTTTACTCGTGTAAAGATCAGGCCATATCCAATAACCAAAGCCCCGATGAACATGAGCGACAAGCCGCGGAACAAATCAAATGGCGCATACCCATACCACTCGCTTCCCATGATTACACGGTCATACGGCGTCGCCACACCCACTTGAAATACTTGCGTCCACAAAAAAGTCAGCATCTCCCTCCGATTCGGATGCAGTACGCAGCCGATCACAATCCCGATCACCAAAAACCCAATCTGTTTTAGATACGCCTTGCTGCGTGCGATGAGATCCGTGATCTTTGTTTCAAACACCCATCGGCCAAATACCGCTTCCATCAGCACCATGAACACCGCAACAGCAATAAGCAATGGCCAGCCGGCATGCGTGAGCGCATACACTATGCCAAGGACAATCAGCCAATACCCAAAACGCTTTTGGACACCTGCCAAACCAAGCATGAATAACCCGATGGCCAAAGGCGAAGCCTTGCCCAAACTCAAACGGACTAATAACGGCGGAGTAAATAACAAAATCGCGGCCCATGCCTCCGGCCAAAGCACGTCCAGCTTGCGAAGCAGCCAGTAGCAAAGGGTAATGAACAAAGAAGCGAAGACAACGGCCGCAGCTTGGTTTCCGGCCAAAGTGCCAAACAACGCTACGAATGGCACAAGCGAAACATGAAAAAGAAAATGCTGGTTTACATAGTGGGTACCTAACGTAGTCAAATCCAACCACTTAAACTCGTTATTCGATATTAGATATTCGTTACTCACAATCAGCTCCCCCATGGTCCCATGGTAAAAAGCATCCGGATCAGAAAATCCTCCCCATGGCTGGACGAACGAGAAAACAGCCAGCGCTACGGCAAAGACCGCGATATATCTCGGCATGGATACAAGTATAACGAAAAACCGGTCCGACTGTGTGTCGGACCGGTTTCGAGTTAAGCGAAGGAACGAGAAGGAACGAGTGAGCTCAGCGGCACTCTCCGCGAGCTTCGAGTGCGGCACGCAGCGTCGGGACAAGTCCCGAGCAGTCGCGCGCACCACTAGTGCTGTGCCGAGGAGGATCGGTTCGCGCAAGCGCAGACCGATCCGTACCGGCTCCGGGGAAGGGAGGCACATCGCTGCGCCCGCCCGTATCGCCGAGCAGCCCGACCGAACCGGCAGGGATGACCGGGATCACCGCAACCGTGGTGGCGGTGAGAGCGGTGGCATCGTGCCCGCCGAGCAGGGCGTCTTCGGGATGACCCGTCGACGGACCTGACCGGCCGGCCGCGCTTTCCGCACGGTCGAAGGCATCGGGCTCTTCGCCCTCTGCCTCCGCCGCATCCTCCTCCGCCGTTTCCGACGAAGCAGGACGCGAACGCGGGCTAAGCTCATCGACCGTCGGCACATGAGCCGTACGTCCCGCCATCCAAGCCGCGAGGCCGAACAGCGGAAGGATGATGCCGGCCGTTCCGAGAACACGCAGCGCGCGTCCGAAGAACCCGCTGACACCCTCCTTGCTCATGGTACCGGCCACGATCAGGAGGACGATGCCAAACAGGATCGAACCGACGATCCCCCACCCGCCAAGCGAGAGGAGATCGTTGATCCATCCGATGGCATAGTTGAGACGCGCACGCGCGAAGTCGAACGTGCACGCGATGTAGAAGCCGATCATGACCAGCCAGAAGATGTAGATCGGCGTGAGCACCTTCTGCTCGAGCCGGATCACATTCTTCAAGTGGGTCTTGGCCTCGTCGCCGAGACCGACCGACTCCCTCCGCCGCGCGATGTAGTAGTTGAACACCGCCGAAAGAAAGACGAGAATGAACGAGTACCAGTGCGGGATGAGCACGCACCAGATGAAGAGGCTCCAGCCGATGTCGATGATCGGCGTGGTTGCCTTCTTGACCGCCTCGCCGACCTCCTTGATGGGGAGATCGACCTTGCCGAACTTGTCACCCACGTTGGAGAACGTGGTACCGACGAGTCCTGCTGCAAGCAGCGGCTTGATGAGCGCGTCGAGCGTCTTGTCGAAGACGGTGTCTGCGATCTCGAGCACCTTTGCGAACAGGCCAGTCACCAGCTTGAGAGCGGCGACGCCCATAGCGAAGAGCACGAAGGCGCTGGCACCGATCGGGAAGAGCATGACCAGGTCCGCTCCGTTCAGCATGCTGAGGCAGAGCGAGGACCCGAGCACGAGGAAGGCCAGGAAGAAAGGCGCGACCAGGAAGGCGACCACCGCGAAGGCGTCGAATCCCGTTGCGCCGCGGCCGCTATCGGCCCGCAGGGCATCGATCTCGGCATCGACGCGCCGGATCTCGGCCTGCAGCGTCGCCCTCTCGTCGATGACGAGCTGGCGGACTGCGTCCTCCATGCCGGAGAGCCTGACCAGCTCGGCATCGATGCTTCGCTGGCGGGTTCCCGGATCGAGGGACGAGAAGGGCGTTGCCGTTCCCTGCATCGCCCGCGTCAGCCGATCGACCGCGTACTTGGTGCGGTCTTCCGGGCTGCCGTAGAAGGCGAGGATGAGATCGATGTCCGCGATCTGCGAGTTGAAGGGATCGCGGCGCGCATCGTTGACCGGCAGCTCTTCGCGCTGGTCCACGAGCGTATCGCGTTCGCTCCGCAGGTAGTCGCGCAGCTCGTCGCTCAGGCGGTTGAGCCGGAGCGTCGTGGCGATGTCGCCGATCAGGCGATCGAAGCGCTCACCGTCATTGACCAGCCGGATGAGAGCCGGCCAATCGCTGACAGCCTGCACGCCCCACGTACCAGCGACCATCGCGAGAACGCTCAGACCGAACACGGTCCAGGCTGCTCCCTCGAAGTACCAGTACGCATCGCTCGCCGTCGTGACCGACAACCTGTCGATCCAGACATTGGCGAAGATCAGCGCCGCGAGCTCGAATCCGGCGTACAGCCAGAACACGGGCTTGAGCTTGGCGACCAAGTCGCGACGCAGCCAGAGACTGGCACGCGCGGCATACTTGGACGTGAAGCCGCCGACGGCATCGATGGCCGCGGCGATCGAGTCCTTGAGCACGGCTCCGGAGAGCCAGAAGACGACGGCACCGAACAGATCTCCGAGAATGGGGTTCATCTTTGTTTCCTTCATCTTGCTCCTCCCTTGAACCTCCCCCTCAACATGAGGAGGAGGCCGTGGAGGAGACTTGGTTGAGGATCAGAACCGCCGGAGACGTCCGGCGGCATTGCGGGAAGCCGTGGCGGCGCTGGTAGCGTCGCCGACGAATCCCCGCTGCTTGTCCGGACTGGTGACCACCTCGAGCGCCTTGTCCTTGAGGGACACGGCCAGCGAGGCGAGATCGGGCTTCTTCTTCTCCTCGATCTTGAAGATCTGGAGAAGCCGCGCCCGCGCCTTGGCCTTGTCCTTGGACGCGATCTCGATCACGTACCGCAGCTGGGCCGCGGTCAGCGTCTTGATCTCGTCGCCCTTCTTGAGGATCTCGGTCCCGTGCGCGCCCAGCTCGACGATCAAATCGTCGACGGTCTTGCGCTCGGGATTCGAGAGACGCTCGCGCGCCTGGTAGAAGCTGCCCGGCACATCGACTCGGAAGCCGACGCACGGACACTCCGTCGTCCAGACCGCACGGTGCAGACGCTCGGCCTCGAAGATGGTGAGCGGACTCTCGGCACGCGGCCGGTCATCCCCTCCCCGATCCGTTCGATCCGCACGTCCAGCCTGCACCGAAGCCTTCTTGATGACTTCGACGCCGACCTCGCGTGCATCGGCCGAGAGGGCGCTGCAAGACGGCATGTGCATGAATGCACGGCCATCCGGATGCTTCTTGACCCACACGGGCTTCAGAACATCCATGTTCTTCTCGCGCACCCAGCCTGCGAGCATGCCCGCAAACTGGTCGGCCTTCTCGTTGACGAGCCGGTTCTGCTGGTCCGCGTTCTTGCCCGCAAACTGCGCGGGCAAATCGTCGAAGAAGCCGAACACGAGCTTGTCCCAGCCTTCCTGGTTGAGCTCGTTTCCGAGCTCGGGGGGAAGGCCGAGCATGGCGGCCAAGAGCACGCCGAGCTCCCGGGGGAGCTGGGTGAAGCCGGCCGCCGCGATCTTGAAAGCCTCGCTCGACATGATTCGGATCGTCGCGCCCTCGCCGAGCGCCTTGTCGACGATCCCGGCGATGAACGCGATGAACGAGAGGACTGCGGGCTGGGCAGCGGCGGACTTGCCGGCCGCGCCCATGGCGCGCTCGATACCGTTCTTCAGGATCCTGATGTGCCAGGGTCCCGCGGCATCGAGCTTGCTCTGCTCGCTCTGCTTGTTCTGTTGACGAGCCATTCTCTATCTCACTTTCTCCCGCTTTTTTGCGGGGGTAATTTGTTTATTCGGGTTGTCGAATGAACATAATAATATAGCACACTTTTCCCATTTTGTCAATCAAGATGAACATCTGGATTTTTGCATGTCTTAGCCAAAATATTTTGGCTAACCTTAGAGCTTTATAAGCTTGACAAAACACGTTATTTGTGTTATATTACTATGTTGGACGATGAGAATCGAAATAGACAAAAAAACATCGTCTGAACAGCTTCGACAAACCGAAAAGCAACCCGTCCCGGCGGTATCCGGGAAATGGAGACATCATGCCGAATCGTGAAGGACTGCTCTACATCGTCTTGGCCTGGGTACCGGTCATCGCGGCCGCCGTGCTCATCGCGAGCTACTGCAGCGGCTGCTACAGCCGCTACACGGTCCGCGGCGACTCGACCACGGGCATCCCCTCGGTCAACTACGAAGCGACGCCGTTCACCTCGATCACCGAGGTGGATGTCTCGCCTTCGGTCGCTGCCGAGGAGCGCTGCCTCGCCCACCGACGAACCCAGCGAGCCGAAGGCGGCAGCTGGATCTGGTCCGACGACCAGATGACCTGCTTCTGGCAGGCGTCCATGGGCTCCATGGGCATCCGCGGAGGCATTGGTGTCTCTGGCGGACTCGGGTACGCGGTCCCGCGTCTCGGCGCCCCTGGCGTTCGCTGAACAACGAGAACAAGGAGACATCCAGATGAAGAACCTCACCCTCGCTCTCGCGCTCGGCTTCGCCATCGCCTCCATCGGCTGTGCCCGTCCCTACCCGCCCGTCATCACGGGCGGCGCCGGGGTCTCGGCCTACGGCTACGTCGGCGTCGGCGGCATGGGCGGTATCGCTCCCGGTTCCACCGGTGCGATCTCGCCCTACGGCGGCTCCCTCTACAGCGAAACTTCCGCCGACCCCCGGACGGCCTACGCCGTCGCCGCCTACGACCAGGCACGCCTCGCGGCGCGCTCGAGCTCGTACGCGGTCGCCGCCGTGCCGGTTCCCCCGGTCGTCGGTGGTACCTGCGTCGGCACCAGCTGTCCGCTCCCGCCCGAGTCCGAAAGGGCCGACAGCGGGGGTGATGACAGCGATCTCGTGCGAGGCCTCGTCGACCAGACGCTGGCCAACACGGAAGCCATCGACGAGCTGCGCGAGCGGCTCGACGACTGAAACACCGGTCGGATCCGTATCGGAAAACACGGATCAAAACGAAGACAGAGAAACCCCTTCCCCAGATTTGGAGGCTCCATGAAGAACATCCTCTCGCTCCTCGTCCTCTCGTTCCTGTTCGTCGGCTGCGGCGCCTCGCGCGCCTCCACATCCGACTCGACCCTCGAGACCCTGCTCGCCGAGCGCGACGCCGCCCGCACCGAAGCCGCCACGGCCCGGAGCGAGCTCGAGCGCTACCTCACCGATCCCGACGCCAGCGTCGGTACCTCGGGCGGCTCGGTTCCGGTGGTTGCTCCCGTCTCGGGAACGGTCGCCGGCGGGACCCCGATCATGTCCTGCGACGGCGTGGACTCGAGCGGCATGATCCTCACGGGCATGACGACCGAGACCATGGGCTTCTCCTCGGGCGACCGTCCGTGGGAGATCACCGGATCTTCGACCGGCGGCATGCGCCACCGGATCGACTACTCGGGCGAGTTCCCCATCGCCATCGCGGTGAACGGACGGGTCATGCACCACTTCGTGGGAGGCATGCCCACCTCGGCGACCATGCGCATGGCCGATGGCAACTACTGCCTTATGCCTGCCATCCCGGCGACCGTGCCCGACCAGATGAGCCCCCGCTCGTACATGAGCGTGGACTTCGTCTTCGACAACATGGTCCCCTCGCAGACCCTCACCGTCATGTGCCTCTCCGGAGGCTCGGGACGCGCCAGCATGCCCTTCGCGAGCTGGAACGTCTCGATCCCCATGTCGTCGACCAGCGGCTACACCCGCATCACCGGCGACATGTGCCGCCGCCACATGCGCGGCGCCTGAAGCACCTTCCCTTCGCCTGAAAAGGCACAATCTGAAAAAGCCCTCTGACATCTCTGTCGGAGGGCCTTTTCGTTTCCAGAAAACTGGATTACGTCGTGATATTGGCGAGCTGGGTGATCACAAAGTTGGCAATCGCGTACGATGCAACGATGATGACCAAACCGATGATCGCATTACGGATCATGGTCTTGGCTTCGTCGACTTTCTTGCTGTCGCCACCTGCGGACATCCACGTCCAACCGGCAAGCAATAGATAGAACAAGAGAACGATACCCAAGAAACCGAGAACAATGTTGATGATATTACCCACGATAACCGTGAGATCGGCATCACCGACACCAGCTTGGCGACCCGTGTCGTTAAGCAGTTTACCTGCTTCACCACCGGAACCAAACGGGCTAGGACGCTGGGCCATGGCGGCAAGCGGCAGCATGCTGCCGGCAACCGTCATACCGGCTCCGAGACCGTAGTATGCATTTTTAAGAAGTTTCATAAACGAGATAAAGATAAACTAGGGAGCGATGACGCTCGTACATACCCCCGCTTCGCATGTTGCCAGCGGATCCGCACAGTCTGCTGAGACTGTACAGCTCCCTGCGCCTGCTGCCCCGGCTCCTTCGCCTCCGCCAGCACCGCTTGAGGTAATGGTCGAAAGACTGTCGAGCACAAAGGTAGAGATGGCATACGAAGCCGCGATAATCACCATACCGGCAATCGCATTAAAGATCATGGTTTTGGCTTCCTGGACTTGCTTCATGTCTCCACCAGCAGTCATCCACTTCCATCCTGCAAAGAGCAGCATGGCTAAGAGGACAACACCCAAAAAACCAAGCACGACATTAATAGTATTGCCGATAATCGTTGTCAGACATTCCGTACCGGTGCATCCGGTTTCAAGGCCGGTCCTCGAGGCAGCGGTCTTGAGACCGGTTTTCTCCGGCGTAAGTTGAGCCAACGCAACCGCCGGCATGGCGACAAAGGTCGCCGCCATAAACGCGGCTATCATGTTTTGGAACAAGCGTTTCATGGGATTTATGCCGACGATTGACGTCGGATGAACGAATTACGAGTCCTGCGTTGCCGACAGGAGGTTGCTGATAACGAAACTTGTAATGGCCCAAGCGGAAAGAATAATTGCCAAACCGATGATGCCTGAAACGATAAGGTTCTTGGCTTCGGTCGTTTTGTCTTCATTGCCTCCGGAAACCATGTACTTGAAACCACCGACGAGAACGATCACCACGGCGATAATACCGAGGAAACCAAGAGCTACGTTGATGATGCGGGCAGCTGTCTGACGAACGTCTCCACCACCGAGTTTAATATCGTTTGAGATTGCTCCGACACCAAGATCATTGGCATTGAGCGTACCTTGCGCGAAGGTGACGGCGGGCAGGGCCGTAGCGGCTGCAAT
This sequence comes from Candidatus Uhrbacteria bacterium, assembly GCA_020854265.1. Classification (GTDB taxonomy): domain Bacteria; phylum Patescibacteriota; class Patescibacteriia; order 2-12-FULL-60-25; family 2-12-FULL-60-25; genus CAIXDN01. The sequence goes on along the minus strand of JADZFU010000005.1, from coordinate 23,357 downwards.
AGCGGCCGTAGCAGCAAACCCGACGAACTTTTTCATACGGGTAGTCATGCGAATGTCACCTCCTTTCTCATGTAAGATGGGCATCGTTCAGTTAGCGAACGATGAAAGCAGTATAGCACAAGCAGCCGCATTCGTGTGGAACATCAAGAGCTTGTCGTAACAAGGCTGGCAAACCCTAAAATCGTGCTGACTATCGCATAGGAAAAGGCAATGATCATGATACCTATGACAGCATTGATCAAAGTAGTTTTTGCATTTTGAACTTTCTTTGCATCGCCTCCTGCCGTTGTCCAAAGCACGCCTCCGTATACGAACATGGCTAAAAACAGTGCACCCACGACGCCCAGCACAGCTCGGATCAAACGGCTAATCAATTCAGGAACACTTGTTGTACCCAATGGATTCACGTATCCGAAACTTGCAGGAGAGTAGTCGGTTCTGGCTGGTGGCCCGCTTTCTTCATCTCCGATCGTACTCGCTGGCTCTTCCACGGGAGGCGGTGTTGAGCAACGACCGCGGCTTTCACCGGCGAGCGGGCAAACCAGACCCGGACGGCAAGAAGCATCTTCAACGCATCCGTCTCCTGCCGAGCCTCTACGCTGGCACGTACCTGTCGGTCCTGCGATTAAACCCGCACAAAAACATCCGATTGTTGCATCTGCACAATCCCCTTCATTACATTCAGCTGCACCCTCGGTACACGGACCCTCATCGGGTCCGGCAGCGAAAGCGACTGGGGATCCAAGACTGAAAAATAACGAGATAATTTGGAGAAAAACAATAAACTGTTTCATATTACGCGCGTAAAATACTGAAGAAAATCGAGATAATGCTATACGAAAAGAAGATGAGCAAAAGCCCGATCACCGAATTCACAATCATGCTCTTCGCCATTTTGACGCGGTCGCTATCGCCCGCCGTCATCCAAATAACGCCGCCAGCCACCATCATTAAAAGCGCCAATGCGCCAATAATACCCACGACGGCGCGGATACCTCGGGCGATAAACTCTGGAACCGTAATATCACCCAACGGATTATAAAGTCGTGTTGGCTCGGTCGTTGTTGGTGTATCGGTCTCCCCCGTGGCTGCATCGGATGACCTCGGACATGTTCCCGCTGCACCGGCTGACCCACCGCCTGCTCCGCGCTCGATAAACGTATCCGGATCGCAGAAAGCAGCCGTCCAACCGCGGCTTGTGCAGTACGCCGTACACGAAGCGGCGCCGCTCGATCCGCAGTCGATCTCGGTTCCGGACGCATTGCGCGTATGGTGTTCGCAGGTTGAATCCGGTTTGCGGCACCAGCAATTATCGACAGCCAAAACAGGCAGTGCAGAGCCAAACAGCATTCCAAAACCGGTCAAAACCATGAAGAGGCGCAAAGCGAGTTTCATATATTAAGGAGATGGAGCCGGCTCGCTCGGACAGCACACGACATTGTCCGGAGAAGCCAGACATTGGTTGCGTACGCATCCGCGCTCGGTGATTTCACGATTTCGTGTTGTCGAATCTGACGAAAGCGGTACGCACGTAAATCCGGCATGATTGCGTTCGCAGGTATTCTCCGTGGCTTCGCCGCCGCCTGTGGCAATAATGGCTTGATACACAAAATTGACCAAAATTCCGGCTCCGACAATGAGCAGCATGCCGACCGTGGCATTCACCAACATAGTTTTCGCCTTGGAAATTTCTCCGGCATTGGATGAATTCCAAATATATTTGAAACCGGCATACACAAAAATCGCGAGAAAAACGGCTCCCGAGATACCAAACAAAAAATTGGCAAAATTGACTCCTGTCTGAACAATATCATCTAATTCGCAATCGCCGCTTGAAACACATGCCGGCAATACAAGCGAGGTCGCCGCTCCACCCGAACCCGTCCCTCCCCCCGCATCCGCAGATCGGTCGGGCGCTCCGGGAGCACCTCCGGTGCCAGGCGCGCAGCAGCGGACTTCGGTCGAAGAATACGTCGGACAAAGACCAGTGACGCATCGGTCTGTGCTTGTTTTTTTTGTATCCGAAAGACGTTGGCAGGAGAACTCGTCTACCGTTGTGCCAGCTTCGGATGCCTTACTCGATAACTCGGCGCGCTTGGTTGCGGATATGCCCGCTGCTGTTCCGCATCCGTCACCCACAGCCAAGGCCGGAGTCGGGGAAACAAAAAGGCTCAAGAAAAGACTTCCTAAAACGAGCAAACGATACGGCATACCTATATGATACCAGATTATTGAATGGTCTGGGCAATGGTATCGTTTGCAAATCTGACCGCTTGATTGATAGGACGCGTACCGGTAATCACATCGGATATCATGTCGCTCAAAGCACGCTCCATCGCCGTGGCATTTGTCCCTCGGTACCAGCTCGTTGCGGTTAATACTTGCGAGGCAAAAACCCCTACGCGCTCGTCATTGAGCTGGTCGCCCAAGAGCGATTTGCGTGCCGCCGGGCGGCGTGCCGCCGTCAACACTTTTTTGGCAGCATCGGCCTGCGTCAATGAGTTCAAAAAATTCCAAGCGAGGTCTTGATGCTTTGATTTCTTTGCTACCGCGAAATACCAATAATTGGCAAAGTTACGCGTTGGATTTCCCTCGATTTGTGGCAACTGGGAAATCGCCATATTCAATTTTGGAGCACGCGCGCGAATCGTGTCGTAATGGTAGGCATATCCAAAGAAGAAAGCCGTTCTCCCCTGCACAAACGCATCGATTGAATTAGGCTGGTTCTCATTCCACGTATAGGTTTCTTTGTTCGGATTCGCAAAATCTGTATAAAACTCGAGTGCCTGATACGAGGGCGGGCTCTCGCGTACGCCGGAAAGCGCAGCCGGTATGCGGTTGAACTGCGGGTAACCGGCATCATCGGCCATAACCTGCCCGTTTTGGATCATGAGAATGGTGAGAATATCGGTAGCCCTATCAACATTCGTAGCCGTTCCAATACCCGCGGCGGTCTGCTGCAAATCTCCGGCCGTATCGATTTTGGTAATGCGTTTTACTTGGTCGGCAAACTGGGTCCAATTCTCCGGTGGAGTCGGGATACCGGCTGCGTTCAGGATGTCCTTATTGTAGTACAAGGCCAGCGTATCTATACCGACGGGCACGCCCATTGGCCTTTGCTGGAAATCCTTGGTATCCGGATTGGTTGAAACATTAATCGTGCGCAAAATGTCATTCTGTACGACATCCGCGAATTGATTTTTAAACTCATTTAGGCTGATCGTTGGCTCGGTTTGCAGCTCCCATGTCAGCTCCTTTTTGAGTCCGCTCGAAAGGACGCGATGCGCCGTTTTGGTTTGTCTCGGCATCGGATTGATCTTGGACATGTACTCCCCCGTCCATGTGTTATGGATCATGAAGATATCCGGTCCGCGGTCCTCCGCTAAAGCGTTCAAAAGCTCGTCTTCATACTCTTCCAAACGGAAACGTTTATAGATAAAGGTTACATTCGGATGCGCCACGCGGTAATCGGCAAAAACTTGCGAGTACGCATCTATATCATCCACTACTCCCCAGACATTTAACGTAGCTGGCTGTGCTGCGCGCTGGGCATCGCCCGAGGGGATGGTTGTACAGCCTTGGCCAACCAAGGAGAGTACGGCGAAGAATGCAAGGAACCGTTTAAAAAATCGACCCATGTTCATATGGGTCGATTTTATCACATTTTCTCAAGCCACGATGCTGACCAGCTTTCCCGTTACGTAAATGATCTGCTTGGGCGTCTTTCCTTCAATCCATTTACTCGCAGATTCAAGCGCCTTGCTCTTGGCATCTTCTTCGGAAATGTCCGAATCCACCGTGATCTTTGCGCGTACCTTGCCATTTACCTGAACGACCAATTCGAATGTCGCAGCCTTCAATTTTTCTGGATCATACGTTGGCCATCCAGAAACATGGATCGATCCCTTCATTCCCAAATGCTCCCATATCTCTTCCGCCATATGCGGAGCGAATGGAGCAAGGATTTTCAAGAATCCTTCTTTCATGGATTCGGGAACGCTGCCGGCATCTTGAAACGCATTCGCCAAAATCATCATCTGTGAAATACAGGTGTTGAATTGGAGATGATCGATGCCGTCCGTAACTTTCTTGATTGTCTGGTGATACAACGTCACCAACTCCGGATTGTCATTCCCGCGAAGGCTGGAATCCAGTCCGTACAGGTTCCAAACCTTTTCCAAGAATTTTCGCACGCCCTCAATCCCGTTCGTATCCCACGGCACAGGCTGGTCAAACGGTCCCATGAACATCTCGTACACGCGAAACACATCCGCACCGTACGCTTCAACCACATCGTCAGGATTCACCACATTCCCTTTTGATTTGGACATCTTTTCTCCGCCTTCTGCCAAAATCAGGCCATGTGAACGGCGTTTGGCATACGGTTCGCTCCCGCACTCCTCCGGAACAATGCCCATATCCCACAAAAACTTGTACCAGAAACGCGAATACAAAAGATGCAGCGTGGTGTGCTCCATGCCTCCGTTATACAGATTTACAGGCATCCAATATTTGAGTTTCTCCGGATCTGCCAGGGCTTTGTCATTATGCGGATCGCAATAGCGCAAAAAGTACCAGCTTGAACCCGCCCAATTTGGCATGGTATCGGTTTCGCGTTCGGCTTTGCCGCCGCAATTCGGACATTTCACTTCTACCCATTCGCGGATAGCTGCAAGCGGCGACTCCCCGGAATCAGTCGGCTGGTATGCATCCACGTCCGGTAACATGAGCGGCAATTCGTTCTCCGGAACTCCGACCTGCCCGCATTTCGGGCAATGGATAATCGGAATCGGTTCGCCCCAATAGCGCTGTCGTGAGAATACCCAATCGCGCAGCTTATATGTTGTCGCTTTTTCGCCTTTTCCTTGTTCATTTAGCCAAGAAATCATGTCATCCTTGGCTTTCCACGTCGGCAGTCCGTCCAAAAAATCTGAATTCGTGGCAATCCCCGGTTCGGAGTAGCATGTACCTTGGATGAATTTCTGGAACAGGTAGCCGTGCAGTCCGTCTATCACCTGTTTTTCGGCTTGAGCTTCGGTTAACCACTCGACGGTAAACTGTCCTTGTTCGTCTTTTTCCAAAACGGCTTCGTCCCGCTCTTCATCTGATAACTCAAATAGAAGTCCGACTGCTTCGATATTCCGTGCGACATTTTTGGATGCGGCAAAGTAATGGTGATGGACCGTTTCAGACTTTTCGATAAACTTCACATTTTTATATCCCGTTTCTTCGCGGATCTCGCGTACCGCACACGTCTCCGGATCCTCGCCATCCTCTAATCCCCCGCCGACAAAAAGACTTCCGCCCTTCTTGCCCCAATTGATGGAGAGGAGTTTCCCGTTTTTCGGATTGCGGACAATCGCGACAATGCTGCGTCGGAACTCTTCGTTCTCGCGAGGTTCGCCAGTTACCGGTTCGACTACGATATCGATCGGCAATCCGAATTTTTTTGCGAATGCATGATCGCGTTCGTCATGCGCAGGAACAGCCATGATCGATCCTGTGCCATACGTCGCAAGAACATAATCCGAAATCCAGACCGGAATTTTTTCTCCATTTGCAGGGTTCACGGCCTGAACACCTTTGAGTTCCACTCCCGTCTTGTCTTTCGATTCATCCCCTCGTTCTATCTCGCTTTTGCTTGCAGTTTCGGCTTGATATGACCGAACCTCGTCTTGATTCATTATGCTTCCGTCCTCTACCCAGCGTTGGACAAGCGGATGCTCCGGGGCCATCACTAAATACGTTGCACCGAACAATGTATCTGGTCGCGTAGTGAAAACCGTAACCGTGTCTTTACCAACTTGAAAATCAACAAATGCTCCCTCGCTTTTTCCGATCCAATTGATTTGCTGTGCCTTGATCTTGTCGAGATAATCCACCGAATCCAAATCTTTGATCAGGCGTTCTGCATATTTTGTGATACGGATCATCCATTGTGCCTTCTCGCGCTTTTCGGTCGGATTGCCGCAGCGCTCGCACACTCCTCCGATAGCCTCCTCGTTTGCCAAACCGATTTTACAGCGCGGACACCAGTTGATCGTCGATGCGGCCTTATACGCCATGCGATGTTCGTCTTTATCAAGATGAGCCGGCAATTCTTCAATCGGGCGAGCACGCTGCTCCTGTTCGTCGTAAAAACTATTGAAGAATTTTAAAAACTGCCACTGCGTCCATTTGTAGTATGTTGGATCCGTCGTATCAATTTCGCGCGACCAATCAAAACCAAACCCGATCGATTTGAGCTGGCGCGTAAAATTGGCAATATTTTTTTTCGTTGCTTCCTGCGGCTTGATTTTGTTCTTGATGGCAAAGTTTTCCGTCGGCAAACCGAATGCATCCCAACCAATGGGAAACAGAACATTTTTGCCTGACATACGCTGTTTTCGGGTAACTGCATCTATGGCCGTATACGACCGCGGATGCCCCACATGCAGCCCTTCCCCCGATGGGTAGGGAAACTCGATCAGGCCATAAAACTTTTCGTTTTTGGCATGATCCTTGGCTTGATAGACGCCATCCTCTTCCCATTTCTTCTGCCATTTGGCCTCAACACCCCGAAAGTCACGCTTACTCATATATATAGGATGAGTGCTACCTTACAGCGACTCTTGTCTAAAATCCAGCTTTCTGATAGGTTCATCTCGCTAATTACTACGCCTGACCGGATTTCTGGTTAGCGCGCGAATCCGGCCCTTCCGGCCCGAATGCCATTCGCAAGGATGCATTGGGGCCGAAAGACGCCGACCAACTATGTTGCCGCAGGACAAAAAGAAACGCATTATTGAAAAATTCAAAACACATGCGACCGATACGGGCTCCCCGCAAGTCCAGATCGCCATCCTCACGGAAGAAATCAAAGACCTTTCGGAACACTTGAAAGGCCACAAAAAAGATTTTTCCTCGCGCCGCGGTCTCATTAAAAAAGTTGGCGAACGCCGCCGCTTGATGAAGTACCTCAAACGCGAAGACGCCAAAGCCTACGACGATTTGATGGGTAAGCTCAAAATCTAAAAATAAATTCCCCCGCATTTGCGGGGGTTTTTATTTGGATGTATACTGTATCTACTCATTCATTTTGATAGCGTCTTTGTTGGTTTTTTGACGCTTCTCTTCTACACTTACGTTTTATGATGATTCAACGTCCGGACCAGCGCGTCGCTGTTTTTATCGATACGCAAAACATGTATCACAGTGCAAAAAATATTTTTAATGCAAAAGTAAATTTCCCTTCTTTGGTTGAAGGCGTAGTCGGAGCCCGCATGCTCTCGCGTGCCATCGCCTACGTCGCAAAATCAAAAACCGGTGAGGAGACCGCCTTCTTCGAAGCTCTGCTCCAAAACGGTATCGAATTAAAAATTAAAGATGTCCAAGAGTTTTCAAGCGGTGCAAAAAAAGCCGATTTCGATGTTGCCATGGCGGTTGATGCGATTGCCATCGCTTCCAAGGTGGATGTCATTGTCCTTGCCACCGGCGACGGGGATTTTGTTCCGTTGGTCCATTACCTAAAAGCTCAAGGCGTGATCTGCGAAGTCGCCTCTTTCTCCGAATCAACCAATGCCCAGCTCAAAGAAGTCGCTGATGCCCTTTTGGATCTCTCTGCCGAACCGGAGCGTTTTTTGATCATGGCTCGAAAGCCGGCGAGCCGCAGCAAAACCTCCAAAAGCAAAGCTTCGGACAATGAAAAGCCTGCAGGCTTGCGCAATATCCGAATTACCTACTAAATCTAGTCATCTCGCCCGCAGACGCTGATCGGCCAAGCCGCTTTCGTCTTCGGGTGAGGCTAAAAAATCCTTATTTTATGGCTATTTCACCACAAAAAGAGTTCTCGATTGATTGGGCAGGACGCAAACTCACCATCGGTACCGGACAATTGGCCCAACAGGCCAATGGAGCCTGCACGGTCCGCTACGGTGAAACCGTCGTGCTCTGCACGGCTGTCATGGGCGAATACAAAGAAGACTACGACCACTTCCCGCTCATGGTCGACTATGAGGAGCGCATGTATGCCGCCGGCCGTATCAAAGGCTCGCGCTTTGTAAAACGCGAGGGACGCCCAACCGACGAAGCCATCCTCTCCGGACGCTTGGTAGATCGCGCCGTGCGTCCATTATTTCCGGAACACTTCAAAAACGAAGTAGCCGTAACTACCACGGTCTTTTCGCTTGATTCAGACAATGATGCTGATGTCCCGGCTTTGATCGGCACGGCCTGTGCGCTCGCTATTTCCGACATTCCGTGGAACGGTCCGGTCGCCGCTATTCGCATCGGCAAAAAAGACGGAAAATTCATTGTGATGCCGAGCTATGACGAAACCAATTCCGGTGATCTGGATCTGGTCGTTTCCGGCACTTCGGACAAAACCATCATGGTCGAGGCTGGAGCCAAGCAAATGACCGAGTCCGACATGCTTGAGGCCATGCAGCTCGCTCATCAAAATCTCAAACCCGTCATCGATTTGATCAATCAAGTCGTAAAAGCCGTCGGAAAAACCAAGAGCGATCCAATGAAGCCGAAAAATGATGAAGAGGCCGCAAAACGTGCTGCAATTGAAGATATCCGTCAAAAAGCCTGGAGTTTTTTGGAGACAAAACGCGGCGTCCTCTTCTCCGAACAGCTCAAAACCAAGGCCGACCGCAAAGCCGGTGTAAACCGCTTGAAGCGGGAACTGGAAGAAAACTTGGAATCGCTTGGCATCTCGAAAGATGATCGAAAAAAAGCTGAATCGATCTTGGACGAATTCGTTGATAGCGAAGTAACCAAGATGATTCTGGATGAAAAACGCCGTGCCGATGGCCGTGCGCTCGATGAGATCCGTCCGCTCGGAACCATGGTCGGCCTTTTGCCGCGCGCACATGGCTCCGGTTTATTTGAACGTGGCGCAACTCAAGTATTGTCGGCCGCAACTCTCGGCTCTCCGGGCATGGAGCAGGAGCTCGATACCATGGAATTCCAAGGGACGAAACGCTACTTCCATCACTATAATGTCCCGGGCTATGCCGTAGGCGAAACCAAAGGCGGCGGACGCGGTCCGGGCCGTCGTGAAATCGGCCACGGAGCATTGGCCGAGCGCGCGCTCATGCCGGTTCTTCCTCCCAAAGAAACCTTCCCTTACACAATCCGCGTGGTATCCGAAGTTCTCGGCTCCAACGGGTCTTCATCCATGGGCGCAACTTGCGGTTCGACCCTCGCCTTGATGGACGCTGGCGTTCCTATCTCTGAACCCGTTGCCGGCATTGCTATGGGCTTGGCATCCGATGAAAAAGCCGGACGCTACCAAGTCATTACCGATTTGCAGGACTTGGAAGACGGAAACGGCGGCATGGATTTCAAGATTGCCGGTACAAAAAACGGCATTACTGCCATCCAGCTGGATACAAAAACCTCCGGATTACCGTGGAATGTCGTCACCGAAACGCTTGAACAGGCCAAAAAAGCCCGCCTGCAGATTTTGGATGAAATCAAAAAAGCAATTCCGGCTCCGCGTGCCGAAATGTCCAAATACGCACCGCGCATTGTCTCCTTCATGATCAATCCGGAGAAAATCCGCGATGTTATTGGTCCGGGCGGCAAGGTCATCAACGAAATCATTGATGCGCACAAGGTGGAAATCGATATCGAAGATAGCGGCTTGGTAATGGTGACATCCAACAATGCCGAGTCCATGGACAAGGCAGTGAAATGGATCCAGTCCCTGACGCGCGAAGTCGAGGTGGGCGAAGTATTCGAAGGCCAAGTTGTTCGTATTATGCCGTTTGGCGCCTTTGTAAACATTCTCCCCAAGGTTGATGGGCTGGTACACATTTCTGAATTGGCCCAAGGCCGGACCGAACAAGTTGAAGACGTCGTGAATATCGGCGACAAAGTTAAAGTCGTCGTCTACGAAATCGACGGTCAGGGCCGTATCAACCTCTCGATGAAACGCCTCGCCGAAGACTACAAACCGTCCGAACGCGACACCAAGCCTCTGCGCGGCGACAAACCGAGCCATGGCGGCCGCCCATTCCGCGGCAACCGCGACCACTAAATGTCTACCGAAATCATCCTGAACCGAGAAAGCCAGATCATTCTGGCTGAAGGCCGTCGTCCGGCCTTTTTCGGTTCATGGTTGATGTGGTCCCTGCTCGCCTTGATCCTGACGGGCACGCTCGCCTTTTTGCTTTGGCTTGCCCTATCGCGTCCGCTCCCTCTGCCGCGAGGCACATTCTTTTTAGGAGTCATCTCCTCGGAGGCGGCCCAGCAAATCTTTCCGCCAAATGTATTAAACGCCTTGCCCGATACATGGAAACGCACGCTTTCGATAAAAAGCACATGGCCGCTGGTATATGGTTTAGCCAATGAAGACGGTCAAATGCGCGCGTTTATCATTGGACCGCGTTGGCTCGTGCCGGATGGTGAAACCCGACAAACCGCCGGCCTATCAGCGTATCTTGGCGAGACGGGTCTCGTATTCGAAGAAGAAAAACTCACCTATTCCGAAGCCTTGTCTTGGCGGGGACTCGAGCGCGCACCGGCCATGCGCTGGTCGAATGGCGAAAAAATCCATTTGCGTTGGAACGGAAAACAGCTCGTCTCCGATATGGCTTGGAACATGCCTGGCACATCGCGCGCTTCGTCAGCTGACTTAAGCACCGGGTTTTCTGCAGACAGCCGCAAAGCGGCTACACAGCCGGAAATCGCTTTGGCCTCAAGCCTTGGAGATTTACCCAAGCTTCGCAATCTCCCCGATATCTCCCGCTATGAAGTATGGCTGAATGGGAAAGGCTTTGCCCGGCGTCGATTCGAGTTTTCGCATCCGCTCTCCGAAAACCAAGCGGCTGCCGTTTTAGGAATCTTTTCAGTGACCGAGCGCAAAGCATTCACCTTGCCAGATGGAACGATTTCCATCGAACGTTTCACCCCCAGCGCCTCAACCAGCACCTCCCTTTTCGGTGAACGAAAAAACGATCGAAATGAATCCTTGCGCCTTTCTGCCAACGAACTACAAATCTCTTCAACAACCGGAACATGGGATATTCAGCCGGCTGAGAACTGCGGGGTACAAGGCCCTTGGATACGCTTGAGCAGTCGGGCTCTCTCTACCACCCTGACCGATATCGGCTGGAAAGTTTCCGCCGAACAACTTCGAGCCTTACAGATCGGAACAATAAACAACAAAATCGCTGTCTGTTTTGAATAATCCACAAACAATCCACAGGTTATACGGCAATTGAAATTCAAAAAACAATTAAAGCAACCAATAAAAATAAGTTATTTAAAGCACTTTTTACATTTTTTGCTATTTAATACTTGTTATTCAATATTCATGCTATACTAATAGTGACTCTCATCGAGTCTCGCACCTTTTCCCTTTTCTCCGTTCTTTTTACGGCCCTCATCATCGCTAAATGCGACCGCTGAGCTCAGCCGAGCACCTTCTTTTCACGGGACCGCTTCACGCGGCCGACCAAGGGCTTCACCGCCCATTCGATCCTTCGCACCTTAAAACGACTTACAAGACCGACTCCCGTCTCGTACGGAAGTCGATTCCATTCTTCCACTCCGCCCAGTTAGCCGCTACGCGGCACATGGAAAACAAAAATAAAATCCAAAGTACCTTTCGGCACTCCTCAATTTTTCGAATCCTTCGGGATTCAGGGGCTCTTGCCAGGGCAGGGTAGAAGAAGTCGTCTTCGGACCTCAACACACAGCCGTGTCAACCCCGTGCATCCTGCACGGACCAGACCGCGCGTTAAGGCCCAAGGGCCGCACCGCCACATATATGCTTCTCGCAATACGGGCGCTCCTGCGGCCCTTTTAAATTTCCTGATTTTTTCATATCTCTTCCAATTTTCATTAAAAAAAGCTAATCTGTGGGCATATGTCGAACAGTCCCCTTACCCAGGAGCAGCTGGAATACTTCAAAAATCGCTTACTTTCGGACAAAAAACGCCTTACCGAAGAGCTCGAACATCTCGGCAATAAAGACAAAACCGGGAAATTTGCTGTCGACTACAACAAAATCGAAAGCGGCGGATCTTCTGATGACGATAATGCATCAGAAATCTCCGAAATGGCCGATTTGGTAGCTATCGAAGAGCGTCTCCAAAAAGAACTTGGCGATGTAAATAAAGCTCTCAAAGCCATGGAAGACGGTACATACGGCATCTGCAAATACACTGGCAAGCCTATCGATATTCGCCGTCTCGAAGCCCGTCCAACATCCCTCACCTCGGTGGAGGCCAAAAAGACCCTCACCCAAGAGCTCTAATGGGTGTCAGGTTTCGTCATATTTCAACAGCACTCCTTTTGAGTGCTGTTGTTTTCGTTATGGATGCGTGGACAAAAGCGGTTTTCTTCGCCTGGGGCGAAACTGATCCGGGCAGCTTCATTATTGCCCATAAAAATTACGGAATCAGTTTCAATATCCCGCTCCCGCTCTGGCTTACGGTAATAATCGCAGTCGCTGCTCTCGCCTGGGCCATGTACACCCTTTGGAAACTATCCGCGCAAACTCCGATAATGACCGCACCCCTCCTCGGCATATTCATCGGCGGTGTTCTCGGTAATTTAACTGACCGCTTGGTATTTGGTTATGTGCATGACTGGCTGCTTTTATTTGGACGATCGGCGGTAAATCTTGCCGATGGAGCTATTTTATTGGGATTGATCGGCTATATACTCTTGACACAACGCAAAAAAAGTGGAACGGGGTAGGAATGGCTTCACATTTAAAAACCGCTACCGTCATTGGACTTGATGCAGTCTGGATCGATGTTGAGGCAGATATTTCTGCCGGCTTATCGGCGTTTTCCGTCGTCGGCTTACCAGATACCGCCGTCCAAGAAGCGCGCGAGCGGGTAAAAAGCGCCATCAAACACACCGGTGAAGAGTTCCCGCGGCACCGAGTAACCGTAAATCTGGCTCCAGCCGATGTTAAAAAATCCGGAACACCGTTTGATCTTCCAATAGCTCTCGCTGTTTTAACCGAGTCTGGGGCAATACCTCAATCAGCCTGCCATAATACAATTTTTGTAGGCGAACTGGGTTTGGACGGCTCGCTTCGGCCGGTCCATGGCATGCTTTCCATTGCCATGCAGGCTAAACTGGATGGTTTTTCATCCATTATCGTGCCTGAGGCAAACGCTCCGGAGGCAGGCTTGGTTGAAGGATTAACGGTATTTGCCGGTCAAAATCTCGCCTCCGTCATAAGGCATCTACAAGACACAGAAAAACTTCCGGTTTTCCCATTCCGCACAATCGGAAACAACGAAAACCAAACTTGGTCATACCCGGACCTCGCCGGAATACGCGGACAAAATCAAGCAAGACGGGCTCTAGAGATCGCAGCAGCCGGCGGTCACAACTTACTCATGCAAGGACCGCCCGGCTCCGGAAAAACCTTACTCGCCCGCGCCTTCCCGGGAATCCTTCCCCATCTCACAACCAGCGAAGCACTCGAAGCAACTCGTATCCACTCTGTTGCCGGCCTGCTCTCGCCTGATGGCGTCGTAACCCAAAGACCATTCAGGTCTCCCCATCACAGCGCAAGCTCCGTGTCTCTCGTTGGGGGCGGGACCATTCCCAAACCAGGAGAAATCTCGCTCGCCCATCGCGGCGTACTGTTTCTTGATGAATTCCTCGAGTTTCCAAGACATGTACTCGAGTCGCTTCGCCAGCCGCTCGAAGACGGGACCGTCACGGTAAGCCGCGTCGGCGGAACCGTAACCTTTCCGGCGCGTTTCAGCCTGGTTGGTGCCATGAATCCTTGCCCTTGCGGATATGCCACCGACCCCGACCGCACCTGTATTTGCTCACCAATACAAATGGCCAAATATCGAAAACGGTTAAGCGGTCCGTTACTCGACCGTATAGATCTGTTTTTGGAAGTTCCAAAAGTATCCACCAATGAGCTGGCCGACCCCCACGCCAATGAGTCGAGCGCCCAGGTCAGACAACGAGTCCAAACGGCTCGTGACCGACAAACCCAACGCCTTGCAGCGCTCAAACTCTCAACCAACTCGGAAATGTCGAGCGAGCTTGTCCGAACCATGATAGACATCCGCTCCGAGGGCAGGGCATTACTCCGAAATGCTGTTGATCGATACAAACTCTCTGCCCGATCCTATTTCCGGATCGTAAAAGTTGCCCGTACCATTGCCGATCTCTCCGAAGATGAAAAAATATCGGCCGAACACATCGCCGAAGCCCTCACCTACCGTCTTGACGGATGGACTTGACACTCTCTTGCGGACAAGAGGAAATGAACTTCCCATTGATTGACTTTTCCCCGATTTTTTGCTAAAGTACCTAAGCTCTGGAATAGAAACTATTTCGCTTAACTAAGCGAAAATTTACCAGAAAACATGGCTAGTATTACTTCCATTTTTGTCCGATTTGCCCTCGCATTCTTGCGCGGTCTTTCTGGTTTGTGGAAAGCGCTTGGCCGTTGGTCAAAACCGGTTGCGCCCTTGTTTAGCCGAATTTCAAAAATCCTCGTAAATTACCTGATTTTACCGATTTATCGGGCGTTTTTAATGCTCCGTTTGCGCTTTGGCCGCTTAATGCTCTCGGCTCGTGGCTTCGCCTTTGTTTTCTTTACCAATCGTTACGTCTTCCACATGGTGGTCGCTGTTATCGGCTTGGTCGCCGTTGGTACCCAGCTCCAAACCAAAAACGCAACCGCTCTCGATGCCGGCCAGCGCAGCTTGCTATACGCCTTGGTAACTGACGGTCAGCAGGCCATGGTCCAAGAAGACATCCGTCCGGAAGTCTTTGTGAAGGACGCCCATTATCTCGGTTCCGACGTCCTTACCGCCGTCCCAAGCATCGATTTCGACTATGACGAGGATGCTGATCTGCCAATTACCGGCGTACATATCCCAGGCTCGATCACGGCCATTCCGGGCGCCGAGCAACCTGGTATCCCGGGACAAGTTGCGGTCGAACGTACTCAAACCGAAACCTATACGGTTGAATCAGGCGATACTATCAGCACCATCGCCCATAAGTTTGGCGTAAACATCGGTACCGTTCTCTGGGCCAACAATTTAACGGCCCGCTCCACGATCCGACCTGGCACAACCCTCCGTATTCCAGCGGTTTCAGGCGTTCTTCATACCGTTCAAAAAGGTGATACCATCTCGCGCATTGCCGCCAAATACGGCTCAAGCGAAGAAAGTATTTTGGCATTCAACAAGCTGACCTCTGAAGGAACTTTGCGCATCGGAGAAGAGATCACCGTTCCGGGAGGCACGCCTCCGGCCACGGCACCCATCGTAAGCCGCCAACCTGTGGCAACTCGTCCGGATGTACCGATCAGTCGTATCGCCAACAAGGCAACCGATATCTACCAAGAACTCGCTGGAAAAAATGATAACCGTGCCAAACCGGAAGACGTCAAAGAAACCGAGGCAGCCAACAAATCCAAGCTGCTCTGGCCTACCAAACAGCGCGTAATCAACCAGTATTATGGCTGGAAGCATACCGGAGTCGACCTCGATGGCGACTATACCGACCCAATCTATGCCTCCGAAGACGGTACGGTTGAAACCGCCGGCTGGAACTCAGGCGGCTACGGTCTCCAAATCGTAATCACCCATGGCGGCGGCACCAAAACACGCTATGCCCACGCCTCAAAAATGTTCGTGAAGGCAGGAGACAAGGTAAAACGCGGACAAGTCATCGCTATGGTCGGTACCACCGGCCGTTCCACGGGTACGCACTTGCACTACGAAGTCTATATCAATAACAAGCGCGTCAATCCGCTCGCCTACACCCGCTAACAATTCAAAACACCCGCCAATCGGCGGGTGTTTTGTATGGTGGCTCAAGTTGGTTGCTATTCGAACCAATAGAGGAGGGAGACTAGGCCGGCCAGCGATAGTTTGAGCGGTACACGCGCATGTTACCCATCTTGGTCCACGACCTTTCCTCCCACATATTGATCCCGTTAGAGTACTTCGCGCCATCGTTCAGTTTCTTGTAAACAGAGTCGGTTATCCACGTCGAGAATCCTTCATCTAAGTCGGTGAGTTTCGCGGCGTAGTTCGCCGCTCGTCCCACCCAAACCAAATCATTCGATCCTCGTACACCTGTGCGGGCAACCAGAAGCTTACCGGTATCAATCCCAACCGTCTGCTTCAGCGCGTAGATCTTTTCAGGGTACTGGGCCCGTATCGCCGGGTTGATTATTTCATCGACGCACCACTGAATCTTTAGCCCTGCACAAACTGCGTTAGAGTTCTTGAAGTTGCCCGTGAACACCCCCATGATTCGGTCGCCATCGTATGCGGTAATGACACCATCCTCGCTGCGAATTACCTTTGCGGCGCAGTGGAGGTAAGCCTTATAGACTTCTGCTGCGAACTTGGGCGCGTATGCGTCCACCAAGGATGTGGATCCGTCCATGTCGGCATACAAGACGGTCGCTTCTAAGTTGACTGCGTCATTACCCAACAAGAGATCAGCGGGTTCAGGTACAACAATGCCGTCACGAGTTGTCCAAGTCTTTTTGAAGATTGCTCGAACCTCGTATCGTAATTCGTCATTAAGAGCCATAGAAGTTATCGAGGACCCAGCTTGGCGATAGCCTGAGTAAGGGTCGCACAGACTGCTTCGACGTCGGCATCTTGTGTTCCGCCGCCATAGCGGACCGGCAGAAGACCGAGCAGATCGCTCGGGATCTTTGCGTCGTAATCCCTTGGCACGACCATGAAAGCACGACTTCGTGAGAGCGCGCCCATGAATAATCCAAGTTCAAAGATAACATTGTCACGAGGTGCGCCACGTTCTTCACCGCGGCTAATGACGACATCATCTGGCGCAGCGACCAGAACCGCAAAATCAGCAGCGCTCAGCTGAGCTTCAAGGTCTTCCATGGTGTATCGTGATGGTCCGAATATGCCATCCTTCCATACAAGCGTGATGACATCAGCGGCCGCGAGGCCCTCCTTGAGTTTGGAAGCAATTGGCAGCGCTTCCTTTGAGGAGCCGATGAAGACAACCGCTTTCTCATTAGGAGGGCGGATGAGAGGTGTGCGCTGTCGCAGACGTTCCGCGAGCTCGACCGCAAAGGCGCGCCAGAGCTGCGGATGATGCTGAGCGACTTTGGTGAAGTTCGATTCAGAGATCTTGGCTACGAGCGCTGACTCCGCTGCGATAATGGTTGCGCTGCGCCTTGCGCCTGGGTCAAGCATCGCCATTTCACCAACGTGATCACCTGCGACGCGAGTGCGCAACGCACGGCCGTTAATGATCACCGTCAGAGATCCAGAGAGAATCAAATAGAGGTCGTCGTCCGAACCGCCTTGTTCGATGAGGACGTCCTTGGGTTTGAGCTCTAGCAACTGAGCAACCTCAGCAAGAGCGTCTGCTATGGCCTGATTTCCTCCGACAATATTCTGCGAACACAAGGCATCCACGAGCCTGCGGCGCCCATCGGCGCCTTGAAACCGGCTAATCATAAGGTGAAGCAAGACGACGTCCTCGTCTTGCGGAGAATTGGGTCTATGCTCGGGTGTTCCGCAAAACGACTACCACGAGGACGCGGTCGATCGTGCTATCCGAGCTGTAAAATGCAGAGCGGAACCATTTCCACTGCGTTCCGGGGGGCGCTCTGGAGGCGGAACTGCGATTCAGTCGTGGCAGGGATCGCGACTAGACGTAGTATAACATGGAACTAAAAGCGAACACAAGACTATTTCGTCCACGGAAATAGCCATTCACGACGACTCTGTGTCTCTTAGAATCCGAACGAGGCCACGCAGGAATAGCTCAGCCTCCATCTGAGCTTCATCGTACGAAAACTCCTCGCCATAATGGTCTCGCAATATGGCCGCATACTCTTCGACGAGCTTCTTGGGCATTCGATTACGCATTTCAGATGGCATAGTCGACGGTTTGAACCGGAGAAAAAGATGAGAATAGCTAAGTTGAGCGGAAAATGATCGAGAGCGGTTCGAACCATCTTAATGATGCCAAAGTGATCGAATGCAGGCGATTACACACACTGCTCGCACAAGAAAACAAAATGATCCCCGCCATTTCGGCGGGGATCATTTATGGTGGACCCTAGCGGGATCGAACCGCTGACCTCTTCCATGCCATGGAAGCGCTCTACCAGCTGAGCTAAGAGCCCGTATTCCTTTCAGTTTTGCCCGCAAAGAATGCCACAAATAGCCCCATCCCGTCAATGCTTCAATGCTTGTTTCCGCTTCCGTTTCGCTTGATGTCCTTGGTGTCTGCGAGCGGAGCGAAGTACGGCACTCGCCGAACGCGGATGAGCCGCAGGTGAAAGACAGGCTTCGATCACATCCTCCCACTCGCTTTCAGGCAAAGTATTTTCAAAAGATTCCAGCACTTCATGCCAATCCGATTGAAGCGAATCTTTTGGTTCGGAAATGGTAACTTTATCCTCTTCACGAATCACCGGAATAATCGTTGGGCTATTTCTGACAGCCTCATCGAGCGGAATATATGGCTCGTCCATGACGTATCCCGGGATTCGGACACCGCGCAAGCGCAGCTCCGACGCCAGCATCTCCTGACGTTCTTCACGAGGACGAAAAACGCGCTCTCCGGAGAACTCGGCATGCCGTTTCCAATCATTCCACTCTGAGAGAAGCTCGGTTCTTGCCTGGCGGGCTAGTAAAAGGCGATACAAGGCCCTACGGATGGCGATAAGGTCATTATGCAGTTCTGATGCATCATCACGCAGCTGCTCGTCTGTATTGCGTTTTAAAGCCGTAATCATCTCTACGAGCAATTGGTTGTGGCCCTTCATGGCCTCGGTCAAATATTGGCGTAGTGTTTCTGCTTCAGCCAAAAACAGCCGCCGGATGCGCTGGGCTTCCGGCCGGCTGTCATGGGCTGGTGCCGTACCAAGATACGGATCATCAGCCAAATGGGTTTCAATGTATTGAGTGAGCCGCTTGAGCAGGGCTTTTGGCTGGCGCATACATCAAGCGTACCACGTTCTACTGGCTAACCGGATTGCTGTTGGAGGAATTTTGGATTGTCTCCGGAATCGGTTCAGGCAAGCCACGGGTCGTGGTGCGTGAGCGAAGTGCGGCTACACGCTGCTGAATGGCAGCATTGTCCGGATACTGGCTAGCGAGCGGTTCAAGCACCGAAAGGGCATCATCGATGAGATTACGCTCCTCAAGCATGGCCGAAAGGTACCAGCGCGCATTCACGTTCGACGGCTCGATTTGCGAGACCTGGCGCATCAAATCAAGCGCTTCGTCTTTTTGGTTATTGCGGTAGTAGAGAATGGCAAGCTCGAATGCAACGCCAAGATCTTTATTGTTGATGCGGAGGACATTTTCCAATTCGCCAATCGCATCTTTCACGCGGCCCTGGCGCTCATACACGATACCAAGGTGGTAGCGGGCCGGGAGATAGTCGGCTTTTGCTTCGATAGATTTCTTGAGGGTCTGTTCTGCCAAGGCAAGATTTTCGTTCACGTTTTTCTGGGCTTCGGCGCGTGCTGCAGCATCACCCGTATTAAGCGTGGTGCGGTATGCATCGGCACGGAGCAAGAACAGCTTGCCTGTTTCGTTCAAGAATACAGGATTCTGCGGTTCGCGAGCCGTTGCTTCTTGGTAGTTCTTGATAGCGAATTCATCCGCACCGCGGGTAAAGCTCGCTACGCTTTGATAGATCAAGGCAAGGTTAGACCAATTGTCTACATTCGCAGGAGCAACACGCGTTGCTTCCAAACCGTAGTCAACAGCCATTTTGATTTCATTCTGGACCTGATTGACGGCTGCATCCCCCGTCGGACGAGCTTGGATCAAGTTGGCAGCTTTAATGAGATGGGCCTGCGACAAATTACGTACATACATGTCGAGCATCGGATTCAAAGCCTTGGCTTTGCCGATTGTGGCAATCACTTCGTCTATCGATTTACCACCGCGGAAATCAGCAACTGCTGCCGAGAATTTAACATCGGCGACATAGCGCTGACCCGTCATCCAGACAACGGAGATTCCGCCAACTAATGCGACGATGAATACCGTGGACAAAGCACCGAACGCATACGTGCTCTTACGCGCATCCCAAGTAATTGTATTGCGGCTGACAAGCGCGCCGAGCAAGGAGAACAGGAACCACATGGCAAACACATGAGCCATGTTGTAGTTGTAGAAGAAGGAGGCGAATACGAGAGTTGTCCAGCCTGCAAACACGATCAGATAGGCATACCAAACATCATCATTTGATTCGCGCATCAAATGGCCGGCGCTCTTTGCGATAGCCGAGATGATGAGCACAAGCCACAAAGCCGCTCCGACAATACCTGTAGTAGCAACCAAGGTCAGGAAGAACGAGAAGGCGCGGTCAAAACGGACATTCCAGAACGGAGAAAGGTTGACCAGCTGTACACGATACTTGGCGTAATCGTAGATCCACGTGCCCGGACCCGAGCCAAAGACCGGCATGTCGCGAAGCGCAGCGGTAGCGATATTGGTTGAAGCCATCGCGGATGGTGATACCTCGGCAGGCAAGTTGAGGTTGATCGGCGTGCGGAAGAACAAGAGCAATACCGAGACAACGATCATGACAGCAGGCAAAACCAGCTTGACCGGCTTGCCGATTGAGCGGGTGCGGAGCATGCCGATACCGACCGTCAGAACGGTACCGAAAAGCAATGCAGCCCATGCTACCCAAAAATCAACCAAGATAAGGACAATCAGCGATACGACGATAGTAGCCCAAAGCAATACACGAGCCGCTTGTCCGACTGGTTTTGCGCTACCGAGCAAACAAACATTGTTGCGGCAGCCGTGGAAGGCAAGGCTCGAAGCAATGATAAGCGGAACGGTCATGTACACCGCAAAGCTGAATACCGATCCGATGCTGGTAAACGTCTTTACCTGGGTCGCTGCGACCGGAATCAGGAATACTCCGAACATCTGGAGCAATCCGTAAACACCAGCAATGAGCGAGCTAAGCAGGAAGGTGAAAACAAAATCGTATACCTGAGCAGTCGAGCGAATGCGGTTCGCCGCGACAATATAGAAGACAACCAAGGCCGCGATAGTTGAGAATGCCCACGGCATCTGGCCAAGCGAACCTACCATTGAGAGGTAGCGGTCGCCTGAAACCAAAGATACGATCAAATAGCCTACACCAAAGAGTAAGGCGACGAGGTGGATCCAGCTACGTGAAACCGTAAACTGCTTTTGGGCCAATGCTTTACCAAGCCAGGCCAAAAAAGCCACGGATGAAAGTATGACCAAGATCGTCTGCTTGTTAAGTTCAAGGAGATCGATCGTAAGCGTGCTGAAAAACAGCGGAATAAGGAAAACTGCGCCGTGCAAACAAACATCGATCACGCGATCGAGAATTTTGACAACGGAAGGATATGCTTGGGCCGGTTCAGGCGTGCTGGCCGACGGTGACGGTTGAAAACGGGAAAGAATAGAGCTCATAAAATGTGCTATTTGCGTTTGAGTATAACATACGCGTTCAAACGCGTGTGCATAATGCCCAAGCAGTATAACACAAAATAATTGCCTCTTTATTTTATGTAGTCGGCTCTTCTGTTTCTGCCGGAATTTCTGCTTCAACTACGGGCGGTTCCGGAGTAGGCGTAGTCGGCTCTTCTGTTTCTGCCGGAATTTCTGCTTCAACTACGGGCGGTTCCGGAGTAGGCTCGGATGTTTCAATAGGCTCCTCGACCGCTTCAGAATCCCCTGCCTCCGGAACATCGGCACCTGACTCGGTTGATGTAGGCTCTTCTATTACTTCCACATCTTGTCCTGTAAGCGAATCAATGGCGGAGACCGTTCCATCTGAATTGTATTGGCGGTCTTCATCAGACAATGCCTCTACCGACCATGAGAAGTAAATATCAAACGTCTGTTCTTCCTGCAAAATGATATCGAATCCGGTATCCGAATACGCATCCGTACCCCAGTTTCCAACAATCAATCCGCGCGGCGTTGCTTGTACAAACGGATAAGCATTAAGCGTATCAAAGGTGACGCGTACGCGTTTTGATCCTGACGCGATCTTCGCAACACCGCGTCGAGCTGAACCGAAATTCTGCACCGTATTTTCGTTATTCGTTGCCTGAACATCGCTATTCACGTCCTCATGCGTCCACCAGCCCGGGTTCACAAACACTTCGATCTTGCCGACATCAGCCGAATCAAAGTCTTCAAGCGCAAGACCGACAATCGGACCGGTTTGTACGGCTTTGGCAGCCACACCAGGGATAGTCGTCGGAGCAAGCGGATCACCGGCTTTGATCGTACCGTTTATGCTGGAAACCTTGGTCGGAACTCGTCCAGACAAGGCGATCGGATAAGTAGAAGTTGCCGGACGTCCTGCAATAAAGGCAGGGCGAGTAGAAACGATACCAAGGACCATTTGGTGTTCATTCAATGTTCGCTGGACATGGGTGAATCCGCTATCCGAAACGATGACAAGGTCGCCAGAATCAAGCTCGTCAGGCGAGTAGTATCGTTCTGCAAAGTCATACGTATCTTGGCTCTGCCATCCTTCGGCATTGGTTGAAATATAGGCAGCTGTTGAAGACGTATCATCTACAAAGATATACCAATCTTCTTGGAGTCCCCCGCCTTTGGATGATGGGAAGAGCTTACCTCCGACCGCCAAGTTTCCTGCGATGGTCGCATCCCCATCTTGATCGATGGTTAACAGGCCGGTTCCTGATGTCGAACGAATGGTGAAGCGTGAAGTAGTGGCATTAATAATGTCATTAAGAAGGGTGAAGGATGACGAAATTGCCGTTGATGAAACGCTATCCCAAGCTTCTCCGCGGAAAGTAAAGCCATACGAATCCATCTCCGTAGTTGATGCTGTGGCAAGTCCGATCGGCTGGACCGTTAATGCATCATTCAATGTGGAGATCGTGCCATCGGTTGCCAAAATGTCTCCAGCCCAGTAGCTGACATTCATGAACACCTGCACGGTGCCAGTTGCGGATACGGCTTCAAGTGCGCGGCCAATAATCATGCCCGGCTTGGTTGCCTTCATGGCATGTCCCGGAATATCCGAAGAAGTGAGGGCGTCGCCTGCTTCGATCGGACCATTGGTCATGGCGATCTTCACCGGCACACGTCCGGAGATGGCAATCGGAGCGGCATTCTCAAGCCAACCCATCATAAAGGCAGGGCGGGTGGAGACGACACCCATGATATTCGGGTTATACGGGATTCCTTCCGATAATTTCACCGTATTTGATGTGTAGATCGTATCAAGCTCGACCAGGTCGCCAGCTTCGACCACCGTGCTCGTGGCATAGAGCTCGGCGATATCAAAGGCAGATGCATTAATGGTTCCATCAGCCGCAATTGATGTATCACCGCTAAACGAACATGTCCCAGCAACTCCGAGATCATCGATAC
>JADZFU010000004.1 GCA_020854265.1 Candidatus Uhrbacteria bacterium | reverse complement strand
GAGCTCGGCTGATGACGCAGCAGTTGTTTGCACTTGGCTGGGTTACAACTGGGCAAAACATATACTAAAATATGTTTTCTGTCAATAAAACAGCCCCGCCTTTTTACGGGCGGGGCTCAGCGCGATAAGTCAGTGGACGTGAGAATACTCGACACAACATGACAGTGATAAATAAATATTACTTAAAAAGTTTAAATTGTCAAGTCTCTTTTTCGACCATAAAAACAGCCCCATTAATCCTTTCGGAGATGGGGCCCGGTAGAATGGTACTGCATGGAGTGATCCGGAACACGCTGCGTCACAAGTGGTAGGAACGCCGGAGCAAATAAAAAATATACTAAAATATATTTTCTGTCAATAAAACAGCCCTCCGTTGGTTAGACGGAGGGTTCGGTAGAAGACGAGAGTGCTGGGCAATGCGCAAGACGAGAGTCCACACTACGTCGCGTCGGGCAACGTCGCAGGCATTCACAATCAATCGTATTTAAATACATTTGTCAATAAAAACAGCCCCGACGATCTTGGAAGATGTCGGGGCTCGAAAGGCTGTAATGGGAGACGATTTAGCGGGGCGATGCACGAAAGACAGCGATACAGGGCAAGTACGAGAGTATATATAATAATTATATACAATTGTCAATAAAACAGCCCTCTCCGTGAAAGCAGGAGAGGGCTCGAGAGTGGAGGTCGGAACAGGCGAAAAAAGAGTAGCCTTGAGCGCTGAGCAGAGGTCCGCGTAGCAGGTAAAGAATATAATACAATGTATTAAAATTTTGTCAATAAAACAGCCCTCCGTTGGTTAGACGGAGGGCTCGGAAGAGAAGACGAGTCGACTGGGGATGAGTCAGCTTGGCGTAGGAGTTGGGGGGGCAACAATACGAACACGGGTAATTATCCATAAAAAAATATTTGTCAATCCTTTTGCATCCGTTCAGGAAATAAAACAGCCCCCTGCCTGAAATGATTGGCAGAGGGCCCGGCGCTTGATTATGCTAATCGCAATTCGCCATGTCCAAGTTAATTGCGATCTCCCCTGTCTCCGGCGAGTTGCAGGTCGCCTCAAACGTACCGCTCCATCGGTCCTCTCGGCCCGGGATATTTCCTCCGCGACGAGCGGTACGGACATCCAAGTCACTCTTCAGGATACTGCACGTCATCGGGTTCGTTTGTTTCTCCTGATTACGCCACTCGAGTCTTGAAACCGTCACATCTCGTCCGGCAGCCGTTGTCGGAGCGGTGCTTTCATCGTAAAGCACAACAGCCCGATTCTCCTCGCGTATCCCTTCCGGCGGATTCGTATCGCGCAAGTTCACAATCAACTGATTGGAGGCGCGGAGCGCATCACATCCAAACGCCGTTAAATCCATCCTCTCTCCCCTGACTGTTCCATCAATCCGTACGCCGCTCCACTGTTCGGCAATGTAAAAAAACGTTCCAAATACGGCGGCAATTGCAACGAGCATCAAGCATCCTTGTCCGGTAGTGAGCTTTATGACTTTCGGCTGGTTCGCCTGCTGCATTTGTTCCATAGAATTTATATTCTTGGTTGTGCGTTAAAAATATTCTTTGCTTCCTTCATCACGAGATCCATTACTTGGTCTACGTCGCTTGTTTCCAGCGTCTTCTCATCTGATCCGATGAAGAAATGGAATGCAACCGACTTTTTATCTTCCGGCAGGCCCTTTCCGCGATACGTATCAAACCATTCAACATGCCGGATGAGCTTGCTCGCTCGCATAAGAGCGGCCGTCATATCTTGGACATGGATATCCCGGCTGACGACAAAAGCCGCATCGCGCTTTGAAACGGGATAGGTCGGGATTGGGGTGTAGAGTTTTGCATCGCTCGCAGAATCAAAAACATTTTCGAGCGGAACATGTGCGAGAGCAACACGACCGTCGAATTTATATTTCGAAGCAAGATTCGGATGTATTTCTCCAACGGTTGCGAGCAAACGGTCGCCATCAAAGGCTTGTGCCGTGCGTCCCGGATGCCAGAACGGATCGGTGGCAAGGGGTTTCCAGGCGATGTTGCGTACGCCAAGACCGTCAAACGTATGCTCTACAAGTCCCCTGGCTTCTTTCCAGGCCCGATCCCCCATTACGCCAACTGCCATTTCCAGTTGTTCATTTGGAAGGCCTTTGTCTTTTGTGTAGTAGGCGTGTGCGATTTCAAACAAATGCTGATCTCTAAATCGGTCTTGGTTTTCTGCCATGACGTCAAGCATGGAAGGCAAAAGCGATGTCCGCATGAATTCAAAGTCTGCCGACAACGGGTTTGATAGCTTCAGCATGGATTTTGTATCAAATCCCGCCCGCTCGGCTATTTGTTTTGAGATGAACGAGTACGTAAACGCTTCGGTATAGCCTGCGCCGCAAACCAAATCCCGGGTTTTTTGTTCCAGGATCAGTTCTCGATCGGTTTTGCGTTTGCTTACACCGGCAGGAAAAACAGACGGAAGATTTGCATATCCGTAGACACGGGCAATCTCCTCGACCAAATCTCTTCCGGATTCGATATCATGGTCGCGCCACCACGGAACCGTTGCCGTCAATTTTTTCGCATCTGTTTTCACGGCAAATCCGAGACGTTTAAGCGTCGAAGCTGCATCTGTTTTTTTGATCGGAACTCCGATGAGCTCGTCGATCTTTGCAAACGAAATCGAGTAGCTGGGAGCTTTATACTTGGCGGTTTGCACATCCTGCAGCGTTGTTAGCTCGCCGCCGCACAACTCGGTGATCAGCTCGATCGCACGCGCCATCGCATCGGGCAGCGCTTGTGTCGAAAGCCCTTTTTCAAAACGCAGCTGGGCATCTGAGTAGAGATTCAATTTACGAGCAGTCCGGCGGATGGAAACTGGATCAAACGAGGCTGCTTCTAAAACGATGGATGTCGTGCCGATGGTTACGGCGCTCGTCTCGGCACCCATGACGCCGGCCACGGCCTGCGGGTGTTCGGCATCGGCAATCACAAGCGCGTCCTCATGGAGCTTGTAGGTTTTGCCGTCCAAGGCTTGCATAGTCTCCCCTGCTTTGGCTTTGCGGACATTCAGTTTATTGCCCGCGAGTTTTTCTGCATCAAATACATGCATGGGCTGTCCAAGTTCGAGCATCACGAAATTGGTGATATCAACAGCCGTATTAATTGGACGGATGCCAGCCGACAGCAGCCGCCGCTTCATCCACCACGGTGATTGTCCGACAGTTACGCCTTCTATCTTTGCCGCCATGTAACGCGGACACAGTTTTTTATCGGAGACCATCACCTGCAGATTTTTATTCTTTGCAATTTTCGGTTTGCGGACGACGGCCGGTTTCCATTCAAGTTTTTTATTCAAAATTGTTGCGGCTTCACGTGCGATGCCGAGCAAGCTAAACGCGTCTGGACGATTGGATGTGACCTCGATATCCATGAGCGTGTCTCCAGAAAGACCCAGTGCATCCGCAAGCGGCGTACCTGGTTTTAATTTCATGCCAGGCAACGCCTTCCCAAGATCGAGGATCTCGCGCTCTTGATGCGGGAAAGCATCAAATAAACCAATTTCATTAGCTGCACAAATCATCCCTTCGCTTTTGACTCCGCGGATTTCTGCCGGGACAAGCTCTACCAGCTCCCCCTCTCCATGCCAGCGCACATTCGATCCGACTTTGGCCACCACAACCCATTGGTCTTTTTCCAGATTGGACCCTCCGCAGACAATAGTCGCTTTTGAATTGCCGAGATCAACAACGGCAATACGCAGCTTGTCAGCATTTGGATGTTTATCGACATTCAACACGTGCCCGACAACAATCTTGTCGAGATCGCGTCCTTGCGGATACAAACGCTCAACTCCCGGACCCGACAAGGAGACGCGTGCGGCAAATTGTTCGGGCGTCAAACCTTTCAGGTCGACGTATTCTTTTAGCCAGTCGTAAGAGACGAGGATATTCATACAAGAGTTATACTATGCCTGATTCGCGGTCATATAGTAAATTCCAAACAGCGTTCCGCATACGGCTCCGGCCAAGGCAATCATGAGCAGCCGGTCTTCCAGCAGCTCCCACTTTGAGCGCTTGTCGCCTATCGCATGGACGACTTCCACATTCGTCGCGGTAGCGGCCATTGCAAAGCCGCTGCGAAGAATCATGTAGAGGGCGATGCTGAGGTGCAATACTAGTAAACCGTTTCGCAGATACATTTGAAGGGGGCTTTGAACGCGCAGACTGAAATCGCTTAACCAAAGCCAAGTCCACAAAGAATAAAACAGGATCGTGATGAATTTGCCCAACCGTTCGACAAAAATAACGACCGGATGATCGGTTTCGAATTTCTTTTTTTGGGGAGCTTCGTTCATTTGGTCTCGCCGTTACAGCTCTGGCTGCACATGCGCTCGGTCATCTCGAGCTTAAACTGGAGCGTGCTCATATCAGCCTTCAGATTTGCATAATCATGCATGAGGCGATCCAGTCTTTCCTCTACTGTTGCGGATCGATCTTGCAAATTGCGCTGCGAGTTAACAGCTGTTTCATCAATGCGGCGCTCGACGCGTGCTCCGTACGTCAAAGATTCTTCTCGCAGTTTCCATGTGTCCCACATGTTCATGGCAATCAAGGTTACCGCACCAATGACCAGCAGCACGAATAAAATCCACCATAAGATGGTAATCCACTTGAAACGCTGTTTGAGCAATGCGACTTCGTGCTCGAGCGCGGCTGTTTCGTTTTTTACAGCCTGCACCGGGATATTCGTCTGGTTTTGGTTTGGTTTATTTGCATCGGCAAGATGTTTTTCGAGAAGATCCATATACCTTGGTTAAAATTGATTTAAGAATCGTAAATCGTTCTTATACAAGGTACGGATATCGTCCATGTGCAGCCCCTCGCGCATCATGTAGGTGCGCTCGACGCCCCAGCCAAAGGCCAATCCTGTATATACCTCCGGATCAATGCCTGCAGCCTTCAGGACATTCGGATGCAGCATTCCTGCTCCGCCGAGTTCCAGCCAGCCATTTTTTCCCATCTTGGAATCCGTGGAGATGTCGACCTCGAATGAAGGTTCGGTAAAGCGGAAATGATACGGACGTACGCGGACTTTGCGGTCCGGTCCGAAGAAGCTTTTGACAAAATAATCCAATATTCCAAGTAGATGGGTCAGGTTGAGTCCTTTGTCGACAATGAGTCCGTCAAACTGGTGGAACATCGGGACATGGGTGAGGTCGATCTGCCTGCGGTATGTTTTGCTGATATTGATTGCGCGGATCGGCAGGTCTTTTTCCGATAGGATGCGCGCCGTACCGCTGGTTGCATGCGGTGTCAGGATCATTTTTCCATTTTTTGCGTCTGGCGGCGTGTCAACGAAAAATGTTTCCCACTCATCGCGCGCCGGATGGTCGGCCGGCATGTTCAAATTTTCAAATGCGTATTTGTCCCACTCGACTTCTGGATAGCGCACACGGACAAAACCAGCATCGGTAAATATCTTTTCAATGTCTCGGATCGCGTGATTCATCAAATGGAGATGTCCTTGCGCCGGCTTGATACCCGGCTCGGTTACATCCTCGCGTTCTTGATCGAGCTGTTTTTGCAAACCGCTCATTGCAAAAGAATCGCGTTTCAATGAAATAAGCTTCTCAATTTCCGTTTTTACTTCATTTGCCATGGCGCCAAGTTTGGGCCGGTCCTCCGATTTGGCCGAGCTCATTTGTTTCATGAGGTCGGCTAATTCGCCTTTTCTGCCAAGAAACGCAATATCGAGCGCATCGATATCCGACATGTTTTTTGCGTCAGTTACGGCTTTTCTTGCGCGGTTCAGCAATGAACGCAGGGATTCTTCAATCATATATATAGTCAGTATTACAGACCGATTAATCCTTTCAAGCCTCCCCAAATAGCTCCTCCATATCTGCGGAGATCCTGCGCGGTCACCAAAAAAATCAAAATGAGCAGCGCGACAAAGCCAAGCTGGTGGATTGCCGCTTCAAATCTAGGGTCATTTCGTCTCCGGCGCAGTGTTTCTACGACCACAAACACGGCGCGTCCCCCGTCCAATGCCGGTATTGGTAAAAAGTTGATGACGGCAAGATTGAGCGAAAGAAGTGCCGAAAATTGCATGAGCGCCCAAAATCCCTGCTCCGCGACACTCCCCGTCAAAACGGCAATCCCTACCGGACCCGAAAGATCAGCAGTAACTTTTCGATCAATAAACAAATCGCGGATCAAAGAGAAGAACCCTCCGATGATCAGCTTGGTGTACTCAAATGCGGTAGAAAATCCTTGTGCAATCGCCAAATGTACCGGAAAGCGTACGGTACCTGTGTCGGTCAAAGCGACTCCAAGCCCGTTTCTGCCAAGTGCTTCGACATACGCCGCCTTGGTTTGGATAGTCTGCGTCTGTCCGTTCCGCGAAATGACGATAGCGAGCGTATTGTCTTCGGCGGATTTTTCAGCCAAGACCGCCCGGAACTCGTCTGCATTACTTTTTGATTCGCCGTCAATCGAGATAAAGCGGTCGCCGAGTTTAAAGCCTGCTTGCTCGGCAGCCGAGCCGCTCACGACCTCGGTTACCTGGATCCTGCGATCCGATACGATGGCATAGGACGGAAGCTCCCGCGTCTCGGCCGGGACGCCGATTGAAAATCCTGCGCTAAATACCGCTGCCGCGAATAACCAGTTCATGACAACGCCGGCAGCCAAAATAATAAACTTCTGCCAGCCGGGTTTCGAAAGAAATGAATCCGCGTCATCGGATTCGCCGGTCTCGCCCTTTAATCGGACAAAACCTCCAAGAGGCAGCCAATTAATCGACCAAATGGTATTTTTGTATTCTGACCGGTCGCGTCCTGGAACTTTTTTCCATTTGCCGTTTACCTTTACAAATCCGATTGCCCGCGGCGGGAATCCGTAGCCAAACTCTTCCGGTTTTACCCCGAAGATCAATGCGGCAAAATAGTGTCCAGCCTCATGGATGAGAACCAACACGGACAAAATCAAAAGAAACAGGATAGCGGTGGTCATGATTGGCTGAGAATAGCAGAATTATTGACAAAAAACAATAACAAGTGTACGTTCAAACCGTGCTCCGCACACGTGTCCTGTGTCTGATTCAATTCAGACGACACGCTACCCCATCAGGGATATACGAGCGAAAGCTCAAAAGACAATCCTGCTGGCGCGCTGCGCGGCACTCTCTCTCGCTGTCACCTCCGGGTGGCAGTTTTTTTATCCGATCAGCGTTTTTAGCTCGTCTAGATGGCTCCGCATCTCTTCTTCCGTCTCCGCTTCCAGATTTAAACGCAAGAGCGGCTCGGTATTGGATGCTCGCAGGCTGAACCACCAAGTCCCGAAATCAATACGCAGTCCGTCGGTGTCAGATCGTTTTCCTTGTCCTTCGTATGAATCGCCCACCATGCTGATGATTTTGTTTGCATCCTTCACGGTGAAGTTCAGTTCTCCAGAATGAAAATATTTTCTAAACGGCTTCCAGATGGCGGACAGGCGCTTCTCCTCGCGTCGGATGCGCTTAATCATCATCAAAAAAACCAGATCGGTTGCTTCGCAGCCGTTCAAAAAATCGAAATAGTAGTGCATGGACAATTCACCGGCAAAAGCAGCTCCTGTTTCGCGCATTTGACGCTTGATATTTGAGTGCCCGAGTTTTTCGAGCATCACGGCCTTGCCGCCTGCTTTTTCAATCGATTCGGGAACAATGCGCGACGAACGTCCATCATACAAAATGGTCGAACCAGGTTTTACAGCGAGGATATCCTCGGCCAATAAAGCCGTCACAATATCGCCCGGAATCGCCTCGCCTTCTTCGTCCACGAATCCGACACGGTCCCCGTCTCCGTCAAATGCGACTCCGAACTGGCATTCTCGGCGCAGCACCATGGCCTGCAAATCTTTGAGCGTCTCGGTCTTCATCGGGTTTGCTTCATGGTTCGGAAACGATCCGTCCAATTCCCAAAACAGAGGATATATATCGCCGGCCGATAATTTTGCCTTGAACTTTGGCATGGTAATGCCGTTCATTCCATTGCCGCAGTCAGCGGCGATTCTCCATCCGGTAAAATCTCCATCCAAACCGGATGCATCCCACATCGCATCCGCATAACGATCGAGAACGCTCGTATCCTCTTCGATTGTTCCTTGTTTTTTGGCCGATGGCAGCGGCATGTCGCCCATGACCAGATCGCGTATTTCATCGAGACCCGATCCGAGTCCGATCGGAAGATTGTCTTTGAGCGCCAGCTTCATTCCATTATATTCTTTTGGATTATGTGAGGCGGTGATCATCACGCCCAAATCATATGCGCCTGCCGAGCTCGTAATCGCAAAATTGAACATCGGCGTCGAGCATAATCCGATCCGGACAACATTGACGCCTTGCGAACGCAGTCCCTCGATCAGCGCTTGTTCAAGTGACTCGCTTGTCTCCCGCATGTCATGGCCGACGACAACGCGTTTTGGCTTATGCAGCGAGCCGATGGCTTGGCCGATTCTTCCGGCGATGGAAGCGTCTAATTCTTGCGGAGATAATCCGCGGATATCGTACGCTTTGAAGATTGTTCCGTTCATGCGGGCGATCTTAGCAGTACATTGACCCGTTGTCGCGATCTGTTATGCTAAATATAAGTCGGAATCAATCAATAATTCCGCTAAGCAATCAACTTTTCTATGGAAATTATGTGGATTTTGTTAGCCGTCGTGGTAGCCCTCGGTATTTGGCTCATCTTTACCTACAATGGGCTGATTACGCTGAAGAATCAGGTAGACGAAGCCTGGTCCGATATCGATGTCCAGCTCAAGCGCCGCTACGACCTGATCCCAAATCTCGTCGCCACGGTCAAAGGATATGCCACGCATGAGTCCGGAACCTTCGAAAAGGTCACCCAGGCTCGCGCGAATGCCATGAATGCCCAAGGCGCTCATGATAAGGCGGTCGCAGAAAATGTCCTTACCGGAGCATTGAAATCTCTCTTTGCGGTTGCCGAG
This sequence comes from Candidatus Uhrbacteria bacterium, assembly GCA_020854265.1. GTDB lineage: Bacteria > Patescibacteriota > Patescibacteriia > 2-12-FULL-60-25 > 2-12-FULL-60-25 > CAIXDN01. The sequence goes on along the minus strand of JADZFU010000004.1, from coordinate 419,510 downwards.
GCATATCCGGAGCTCAAGGCAAACGAAAATTTTGCCAAGCTTCAAGACGAATTGACTGATACTGAAAATAAAGTGCAGGCCTCCCGCCGCTTCTACAACGGCATGGTCCGCGACTTCAATACCAAGCTGCAAGTGTTCCCGACCAATATGGTCGGCGGCATGCTCGGCTTCATCAAACGCGAGTTCTTTGAGCTCGACAATGAGAGCGAACGCGCAGCTCCGCAGGTCCAGTTCTAAATGTATTCCCACATTGCATCCAATCGTCGGAAAACTTGGCTGCTGATCGCTCTGTTCACGGGCGTTCTCGCGGCAGCAGGCTATGTCTACGGCGCCATCGAGGGGTCCGGCCCGGCCGGACTCCTCTTCGCACTCGTTTTGTCGCTAGGCATGACGGCTTTTTCATGGTTCGCAGGAGACAAAGTCGTGCTTTGGTCAGCCGGTGCCAAGCGGATCGAATCGCGCGAACAGCTCCCCTATCTCTGGAATATCGTCGAGAATCTCTGTTTGACCTCAGGTATGCCAATGCCGGCGCTGTATGTCATTGATGATCCGGCGCCTAATGCATTCGCCACCGGACGCGATCCATCGCGTGCGTCGGTTGCATTTACAACCGGCATCATCCAGCTTTTGGAAAACGAAGAATTGGAAGGCGTCGCCGCGCATGAGCTATCGCACATAAAGAATCTCGATGTCCGATACATGATGCTCGTGGCAGTCATGGTGGGTGCGCTGACCATTATGGGCGATTGGTTTTTCCGTATCGGATTCATGCGCCGTTCCGGACGCGGGAGTAATAATGGAATATTTGTTGTCATCGGTCTCGTCTTTTTGATCTTGTCTCCAATCATCGGCGAGATTATCAAGCTGGCCGTTTCTCGCAGACGCGAGTATCTCGCCGATGCATCCGGTGCGCTCCTGACCCGTTATCCCGAAGGTCTTGCACGCGCCCTTGAAAAAATCAGCACCTATAGCCGTCCGCTCGAGTCCGCCTCTACCGCCACGGCGCATTTGTGGATATCGAGTCCGTTCGGTCCGACGCGCCAAAATCGTTCATGGTTTGCCAATCTCTTTTCCACCCACCCGCCTGTCGAAGACCGCGTAAAACAGCTACGATTAATGGCGGACGCCAAATAACCGATTCCTATGCTTCAACCCGATCTCCTCTCGCGTTTTACAACGCATCTCCGCGAAGCGCTCCAAAAAGCGCTCTCCTTTGCCATCGGCTCCGGCCGTGATCTGGTAGAACCGGGAGATTTATTGGTCGGTTTGGTCGGCGAACGCGGCTCTATTGCCTGTGAAGTCCTGCTCAAGTCGAATATTTCCCATTCCGAGGCCGAGCGCGTATTCCGAGGACTTCCGGTACCCCATGATCCTGGTACGCCTATCGCACCCGACCTTTCGCCGGCGGTAAAACGCATTTTGGAAAAATGCGTTCTGCTTGCCCATATCCACGAACATCGGTACGTGGGAACCGAGCATCTGCTGTACGCCATGCTTGATTCGCAGATCCCCGACGTCCACTCCTTCCTCGAGCAGCAAGGCATGTCTATCGATAGCGCCAAAGAACAGCTCGGACAGGTATTAAAAACAACAGCCCGCTTTCCTGATATGGAGCAGGCTCCTGAACCATCATCTGATCAGGCTCCCGGAACATCGCCTTCGACGCCGATCGCGCCTTCCTCGGAACCAAACCCGCAGCGCATTCCGCGCGGCGAAAAACGTCCCAAGGCAATCGAGGTATTTGCCCGCGAACTTACGGCTCCTGAAACCGTCGCCAAACTTGATCCGGTCATCGGCCGCGACCAAGAAACCGAACGCGTCGTCGAGGTGCTTTGCCGTCGCACTAAAAATAATCCGATATTACTCGGAGATCCCGGCGTCGGAAAAACAGCCATTGTCGAAGGTTTGGCCCAGCGCTTGGTAGCGGGCGATGTTCCGGACATTTTGCAGGGAAAACATCTCTACGCCATCGATCTCGCGCTTATGGTGGCTGGCACCATGTACCGCGGCGAGTTTGAAGCGCGCTTGAAACAGCTCGTCGAAGAAGTAAAGAACGATCCAAATGCGATTCTGTTTATCGATGAAATTCACAATTTGGTCGGTGCCGGTTCTACCTCCGGTTCGCTTGATGCTGCGAATATCCTCAAACCGGCTTTGGCTCGGGGAGAGATCCGCTGTATCGGCGCGACGACATGGGCCGAATACAAAAAACATATTGAGCCCGATGCCGCACTAGAACGCCGTTTCCAGCCGGTTGATATCAATGAACCCACGGCAGACTTGGTGCTTCAGATGTTGAATGGTCTCAAAAAACGTTACGAGGATCATCACGATGTGCGGTATACGCCGGAAACGCTCGAGACTGCCGTTCGCTTGGCTGAACGCTATCTCACCGACCGCTTTTTTCCAGACAAGGCAGTCGACGTTCTTGATGAGAGTGCGGCGTTTGTAAATGCCAAGCGTCGCTCCGGCGAAACTATCGAGCGCATGCGTGCACTCGATATTGCGCTCGGTGCTGTTCGTGATGCCAAAGAAGAAGCCGTTGCAGGAGGCTCGATGTCTTCCGCAGCCGATGCGATGCGCGACGAACAGCGTCTCGAACAAGAAAAAATGTCGCTTGAGCAGTCATTGAAAGATTCAAAAAAAGCGGACCGCATCGACGTAACTCCGGATCATGTTGCCCTGGTTATCTCTCGTCTGTCGCGCGTTCCCCTGTCTGCCATAAAACTCGCAGAACGCGACCAGCTTCGAGGCTTGGAAGAGCGTCTCGCATCTGCCGTATACGGCCAATCCGCCGCGATTCGAGATGTCGCCGATGCCGTTCGCAAGTCGCGCCTCGGACTCACAGATCCAAAACGGCCGCGTGCAAGTTTTATGTTTGTCGGACCTTCGGGCACCGGAAAAACCGAGCTCGCCCGCACATTGGCACGCGAGTTGTTTGGTCGCGAAGAAGCCTTGGTAAAGCTCGACATGTCAGAATTTGCCGAGGGTCACTCGGTTTCCAAGCTGCTCGGCTCCCCTGCCGGGTATGTCGGCTACCGTGAAGGCAATCGTTTGACCGATGCCATCCGCAAGCATCCGCATGCCGTGCTTTTGTTCGACGAATTTGAAAAGGCGCATGCCGATGTCCAGCATCTATTGTTGCAAGCGCTCGAAGACGGCCGAATCACGGATGGAACAGGCCGAATCATCCAATTCCGGCATGCCTATGTCATCCTCACGTCAAATGTCGGCGCAGAGTTCCTTAACCGTTCATCGCTTGGCTTTGGACAAGAGGCAGATACCGGATTCTCATCGCTCGTGAAAGAGCAGCTGAAAGAACGGTTCCGTCCCGAATTATTGAATCGCATTGATCGCGTTGTCGTGTTCGAGCCCCTCGCCGATCAAGCATTGCGCGATATTATCCGCCGCGAACTTGATGATGTTCTCTCCCGGCTCGAGCAGATGCAAAAAGTCGGTTTATCTGCCGGTGATGATGTTTTGGAATGGCTCATGAAACAGAATCTGGTCAAAGAAGAGGGCGCCCGCGCGGCACGCCGCGTGGTTGAGCGCGAAATTTCCGGACTCTTGTCGCGTTTCCTCATCGATCATCCGCAAAAGAAGAAAGGAATGCTCAAAGTCACAAAAAACGAGCTCCGTGTCGCGTAAACATGGTAAACTGTCGGCATGGCTGAGCCAGCGGAGAACCTGAATCCAGAACCGATACCTTCCGAACCGGCGGCCCAGCCGTCGCAAGGACCGGCACAAGAACCGAATGTTCAATTTGGAACGTTTTTGCAATTCGGTAAACAGGAATACCGCAATGTTACCGTCGCAGGAATAGACCCTAGATCAGGAAATATCCTGGCATTTCGCCGTTCTGGTGATGAGATCCGCCGCGTTCTTATTCCGCGTGCAGACTACGAGGATGCTCTTAAAAAACAAAAAGCAATAGAAAAACGCACGGGCCAAAAACAAAAAGCGTTTCTTGGACGTTTTGTCGGCACGCTTCTGAATCGCCCGATTGTCCACAATGGAGAGACGGCACAAATCATCGGTTATGATGCCCAACGCAGCGAGGCATTGGCCATGGTGAATGGCCGTCCGCAATGGATCGGGGCAGGTTCGCTGCTCGAATCCCAAAAAAATATTTCCGTGATTCAAGGGGGTAGGCCTGCTGAGTCTGCTGAACCGTCAGTCGCCCCGAGCAACGCCGAAGGGACTCCGGAGATTTCTCGACTCCGCGAAGCTCCGCTCGAAAAGACGCCGATAAAAGCTGATGAGACAAAAACAACAGGATCCAAAGAAAAAAAATCCCCCACACTAACTTCAGAAGAACTTGAGCAAGCCGAAATTGAAGCCGAAGAGCCGGAAATCACGATTGAAGAGCTTTCTGATGCCGAGGCCGAGCAAATCACAGCCGAGGCCGAGGCTATTGAATTACAAGAAGCGCTACAAAACGCCAAAGTTGTCGAAGCGCTTGAAGGCGCGTCGATTGCCAATGTCCTGCCCGCTCCGCTGATCCAGTCGCTCTCGACGCCTGTCGCTCCCGGATCGGTAGCCGAAAAACGCCGCGATCTTCAAATTGAACAGGCGTATCAAAACTTTGCAAAAGGAAAGAGTCCTGAGGACTTGGCCAAGGTTCTTGGCGGGTTGACGCAGGAGTTCAAACAAATTGACTCGAGCACGCTTCCGGAGATGCAGCCTCTGCGTGAAATTCAAGCCAAGCTCGTAACAGCGGCAGCATCCGATCTCAAATCAAAAGGGGTTTTGCTGCCAGAAATTTCCACCCGTTTAACCGGGGATTCATTGCAGACCGCTCGAGATCTTTCGACTACGATCGAAGTGAGCGGCGGAGTGCCTGTTGCGGCAGTATTGCCAGCGGTTGCGGTCGCTGTAAGCGCACCGGCAGCTTCCGGCGCGCAAGCCGCCGAGGTTCTTTCTCGCGCGCAAGCTGCGATCAATATTTTGGATCAGCAGATCACGGAGCGTACGGCAGCTTCCGAGCAAATCCGTACTCGAATCGGACAAATCAGCGACAAAATAAACCAGCTGAACCAGCGTGCTGCCTCAATACCAGCCGGCGAGAATGAGCGGATTGTCATGGAAGCCGAGATCGAATCATCTGAAGGCGAACGCCGCAGTTTACAAGATCAATTAACCAATGTTTCGGTCCAGCTCGGAAACGACCGACGCGATCAAACCGCATTAAAAGTCGGTATTGCAAACATATCCCAAGCTCCCGTGGGCCAAGCCCCGCCCGAGCTCGTTACGGATCTATCAAATAAAATTCCACCGCGCTTAGCTCCGCAAATCGCTGCTTTGCCTGCATTGCCTCCGGTTCCGGCTGCTCCGTCGTCAGCTATTGGAGTTCCAGCAATAAGTGCTGGAGCTCCGCCTGCACCAATCAGCATTGGCGCTCCTGCTGCTCCGCCAATTCCTGTCCGTACGGCGCCAATTCGACAGGTTGGCGGCGGAGCTTTGCCGTCAGGACCATCCCCTGCTCCGCTGCGTACGGGCTCGGCCCCTGCCCAACCTGTACGGGCTCCTTTGCGTGCTCTTCCAAATGTCGGGCGTGACTCGCAGCGTGCCGCTCAGCTTGTTTCTGACCAGCAAGAAGGTCTTTTGGATGAACAAGAAGCTCCTGTGGACGAGGAGCTGCTTCCGGACACGTACGAACAGGCTATGGCCGAAGAAGGCGGCGTAGGAGGAGAGTTGAGCCCATTGGAAATCGGTACCCAGATGCCGGACATGACTTCGACATATGCCGCAGGAGGAAATATTGAAGAAGGTCCGGAACCTGCGGATTTATTCATGGAGCGGGAATCGGTCGGTCGAAAACGAATGGCGGATCTGAACAAACAGGCTCCGCCAAAACCTGCCGCGGATACGGCAGTCTCCGCACAAGGGAGCGCACGTCAAAAGGCGCCCTCGACCCCGCCCCCCGGAGGCGCACCTCCTCAGCCTGGAGCAGCTGGCGCTCCAAGCGCACGCGACTCTTCAAGGATGCAGCGTTTGCTTAACCAGCAGAGTCAGGCAATCGCAAAGCGCGACAAGGCGGCTGGCGGTTTGGAGCAGCTGCAGGCAGCGCAAGATTTGCAGGCAAATCTTGATTCCATCAAAAAGTTAAAACGGTTGTATGATGTTGCAAAAGTTGGAGGCGTACTGACATTTTGGGGAATTGTCGTGGTCGTTTTGACCATGAATATCCAGTTAATAAACAAATACACAACCAAGATTCGGGTGATTCCGAAACAAACTCTCGTAGAAGACTTGCTCACGGTTGTGGTCGACCTTTTGCTTTTGCAAGTACTGATTGTGACAACGGCGATCATGCTTGTTGTTCCGGCAATTATTGCCGCCGTACTTGCCGGTCTATTTACCCTTGCTGACGCATCGGGTTTTGTCGATCTTATTGGTGAACTTTTTTAGGAGTACTTATAGCATTTAGCTGTGCTATACTGGTGCCATATGGACGAACGTCTGCGTCGTGCGCTCTTTATTGCCGGATTCTTGGTCATAGTAGCCGGCATGGCTTGGGGATTATATTATCTTTTCTTCCGCCAATTGATCCCGGTTACAACTCCTCCAACGGCAACCACGACCGTCCCTGGCGGACAGCTTCCCGGTGCTGGCGCTGGCCGTCCGGCAACCACCACGGTTCCCACCGGTCCGGGCGGGCTCCCGCTTCAGCCAGGTACCCCTTTCCAACCCTCCTTGCCAACCGGTCTTGAAACTCCGGATCGCGTCAGCATTCTCCGCCAAGAGATTACACGCTCGATATCGGTTTCATCCAATGGCCAAGTCCGCGGCTACAACCCTACAGACGGACGTTTTTACCGTATCGATCAAAATGGAAACGCGGTCCCAATGTCCAATCAGGCATTTACCGGCGTAGATCAAGTGGATTGGGGCAATTCATCCGATAAAGCCGTGCTTACTTTTCCGGATGGCTCCAATATCATGTACGACTTTACAACCAACAAGCAGGTGACGCTTCCAAAACACTGGGAAGACTTCGAATTCTCTCCGCAGGACGACAAAATCGTTGCCAAAAGCGTCGGTAACAATGCCGATAACCGTTTTTTGATCGTATCAAATCCGGACGGTTCAAATTCTCGGACGATCGAGGATTTAGGCGACAATGAGGAGCGCGTACATTCAAGCTGGTCTCCGAATAATCAAGTTGTCGCTTATTCGTTTACTGGCGAGCCGCTCGGTATGGACCGTCAGCAAGTTTTACTGCTTGGACAAAACCGTGAAAATTTCAAAGGGTTGGTCATCGAGGGGCGCGGATTCATTCCTAAATGGTCGCCTAGCGGAAATAATTTGCTTTACAGCGTGTATACTTCGGCAAATAGCTATCGTCCGACGCTATGGATTAGCGGAGCTGCCGGAGACAGCATCAACGAGAACCGCCGCAACTTACAAATCAGTACATGGGCCGACAAATGCGCATGGGTTAGCGAATCATCTTTGGTATGCGGGGTTCCGCGCAATATGCCAGCGGGTGCCGGACTTCAGCGCGGGGTTGCAGCTGGTATAGTCGATGATATTTATCGTTTAAATCTGGAAACAGGCGAGGTCATCAACCTCGGCGAGGCACAGGGTGCATCCGTCCAAGAAATCAGCGTTACTCCGGACGGTTCGGCTGCCGTCTTTACTGATGCAAACTCAGGCCGATTGATCCGCTTTGGCTTATGAACGAGGCTCGGCGCTTTGTTTGGATCCTGCTCGGACTATTCACCGTCCTGTGCGCAGTTTTATTCTGGAACTTTGCATTCCAATGGACGAGCTTTTTCCCTTCCGGAACAAAACCCCCGACCATCGTGGAAACGAGCAAGCCAACTCGCCCTACTCTCCGTGCAACCGATCCGGCTCGCGGCAGTACCGACCCCGATGCGATTTTGATCGTCGAGTTTGCCGACTTCACCTGCCAATACTGTCGTGCTGTTGAACCAGAAATCGAAACCGTTATTCGTGAAAACGTGTCCACGGTGCGCCATATCTGGCGCGACCTCCCTGTCGTAACCGACCGGCCCGATGCCATGGTCGCCGCCTCTGCTGGTCGTTGTGCCATGGACCAAGGCCGATTCTGGGATATGCACGCCCAGCTGATCAGCTATCAAGGCAGTTTTGATCTCGATACGGTCGAGCGGCTTGCCAGATCAGCCGGTCTGGATGGAGAGTCCTTCCGTGCTTGTGTGACGAATGGACGGCATATCGCGCAAATCCAGCAGGACATCGACGAGGCTCGCGGAAACAATATCCAAGGCGCACCGACATTTTTTATCGGGAATGAAGTGCTAAGCGGATATGTAACTGCCGCTGATCTCCGCTGGGCAATCCTTAAAGCACGTCTCTCTGGTTTAAAATAAGTATGCGAAAAGCAGCCATCTGGATCGCTCTGGCCGCTTCATGGATCCTTCCAGCGGCTGCTCAGGCTGCCGATTGTTGCAAGTGTTTTAAGGGAGGCACGAGTATTGACCGCTCTTTTTGCGTGGATGTTGCAGCCTCGACAAATTGCAGCCAGCTTGTGGCCAATGGTTCCGCATTTACCGATTTACGAACGACGGATGCGGATCTCGTATCAGGCGTGACATGCGAATCCGGGATCTTGAATGGAAATGAGTGTGAAACAATCTCGTCCGGTAGCTCATCGGCCCAGTGCCGAGTATTGGTAAATAATTCCGTGGCTGAAATCCGCGGAGCGCTAAGCTCGCTCGGATCATCCCCTGCTTCATCGGAAGAAATAACTGAGGAGGAGGAAGAAACGCCCTTTACTCCAATTGACGTTGATTTAGGTGTATCGATAGGCGGCGTATCAAAGATTTCCGGCGCAACAAGAGAAGAAGGGGTTGTGAGCGTCCCATTCATTGGGCAATACGTGAATATCGTCTACCGCTACATGGTAGGTATCGTGCTTATTGTCGCCATTGTCATGGTTGTGTATGGCGGGTTTAGATATCTGACCGGCGCAACCTCGGGCAATGTTGCCAAGGGCAAGGAGATTATCCGAGACGCAATGATCGGGATGCTGCTCACGCTAGGTGCATATGTCATTTTAAACACGATAAATCCTGCAACAGTAAGTTTTGAGCCATTGCGCATCTCTCAAATTTCTCGCGGCTTGAGCGATTGGGAGCTCGAAGAACTTGAAGCCGACGCTTCTGCTTCTTTAGATTCGTCCGGCTCTGGCCTCTATACAAACCCTGCGGCTCCTTCCGGCGGATCCGACGGTTTTGTGACCGTGGATACATCAAGACTTGAGCGTCTTGATGTGGATTGCGAAGGGACAAATTCAACTGCAATTCATTTGAATACGCCAGTCGATCCTTCGTTTATCGAACCTTTACGTCGTGCGGCTCAGCGTTTTTGCGAATTGCGCGGATCAAATACCAGCTGGCATATCCGAGGCGGAGGCTATCGCGGTCCGGAGCTCTCGCTTAGACTTTGGCTGAAACGATGTCTGAACCGTGTGAACTGCACGACCGGTACCGGAGCGCCATTTCGTCCCGGTGTCGTAACAACCTCCGGCGTAAAAACTTTTACCGATCCGGCGCTTCGTGCGATGGCCGATGCGCTACTTCCGGCACCTGCTAACCCGTATTCGGACTCTCAAATCCAGGCGATTTACCAGAGAACTTTACCCATGGCCGGAGTTTCTAGCGGCGGCGGACACGGTTTAGGTTTGGCTGCTGATCTTTTTTGTGGCGGAGCAACCACAAATCAGGCGGTTGCCCTGGTTGAGTGCCAGTTGATTCTCGAACAAGCAATGAAAGATGCGGGTTTTTGCCGCATTCCGAACGAATGGTGGCATTTCGAACTCGCATCCAATCCAAGAAGTCGTTTTTGCAATCCTGACTGGGCAATTGGCCGGGTTTCAGTTCGTGTTGGAACGGCATCAACCCCGACAGAATTTGATTACTCAACCTGCGATGGACGATTCTATTACAATGATCTGGGACGCGGAAATGCCGCACGCGCCTGTCGCAGATAAGCGCTTGATCTGATAAACTGTCTTTCATGCGCTCCGCGTTTCGTTTTTTCGTAATACTAATCCTGCTTTCCCCTGTCTCTGCGCTGGCGCAGGTTGGTCCTTGTAATCCGGGTGATACATGTCCGGCGAACCAATCATGTATCGAAGCCGGCGGGGAGAAAAGCTGTTTCCAGCATTGTACCGAAGGTACGGCTGGCGATTGTGCCGCTCCGCAAAACTGCACACGACCGAGCGGATTCCCCCGTGCGGTGTGTACCAACCCGGATTTTGCATCGGCCGCCGAAGGGTCATCTTCATCTGGAGGCACGGGAAAAGTCGAGGTAGGTCCCGCCTTCGACCCGATTGAGGTCCAACTGGGTCAACCAATTGGCGGTCTAAGCAAACTTGACCCTGCGGTAGAGCAAGACGGGGTTATCCGTATTCCATTTCTCGGCCAATACGTAAACGCCGTCTATCGTTACATGGTGGGTATTGTCATGGTTGTCGCCATTGTCATGGTTGTCTATGGCGGTTTCCGTTATTTGATCGGCTCAACCTCTGGCGATATCGCACGCGGAAAACAGATTATTGTGGATGCCATCATGGGTTTGATTCTGGTTCTGTCTGCCTATGCAATTTTAAACACCATTAATCCGGCAACGACGCTCTTACCAGGTATTGAGCTCCGCTTGGTTGAAGGCGCTGTCATAGAACATCCCCCCGGGGCGGATTATGGCGAGGTCGGAGAATGCGCCGCTCCTCGCCGCAGCGCTTCTGATGCAACCTTTGATGGAATTTTCCAGCAATATGCCCCATGCGCCGGTCTTGATTGGCGCGTATTAAAAGCGGTTGCCTTCCGCGAATCGGCCTTTCGAGAATGTATCGAAAATCGATACGGCTTCACCGGACTTTTCCAGGTTCGCGAGGATACATGCGCATTGCGCCGATATGGCCGCGCTGCAGACTGTAATAATCTTAGAAATCCAGAAATCAACACGGCCGCCGCCGCTATTGGCCAGTTGGCCGAGGGCGCTCGTCGCATCAATCAAAAATGTCCGGATCTTACCGATCCGAATCGATACATAACCTTGCTCTATTTTGGACACAATAGCGGCGCTGGAGCATTAAATGCAGTCATTCGTGCCGTTGAAGGCGAAGATGGAGGTAATTGTGATGGAAGCAACGCCGCATATGATGCTGCTGCGGCCGAATTCTGGGTCAGTTACTCCGAGTCTCGTGGCCGAAAACTCCCTCCCAACCATGACCAGCGCATGCCATATGCGCGTCGAGTGGCAGAGCTGGCTGTTAGTTACGGCGTTACCAATCCGCGAAGCGAAGGCGGAGAGTGTCCTATCTCAAGACGCTAGGTTATAGTCTTCGGGACTATGGCCAAACAGCCCGAAAAGCTTTTCTCCTGCTCCAAGTGTGGAGCGCAGTTTCTAAAGTGGTCAGGCCAATGCTCGGAATGCGGTGCTTGGGGAACCGTATCCGAAGAAAGCGTGGTTACCGCTTCCAGCACACGGCCTTCATCAAAACCCGGCTTAGTGCAGCCCTTTGTTTCATTATCAAATTCAGCCGGATCCCCAGCGGTCCCATCCACTTTCGATCTCTTTGATCGTTTTCTTTCAGGAGGCTTTGTTCCAGGATCGGTTACTCTGCTTGGTGGCGAGCCAGGTATAGGAAAATCCACCATTTTAGCCCAGCTTGCACTCAAAATCGCATCCGTTCGGCCCGTTCTGTATGTCACGGGCGAAGAATCGCCTTCGCAAGTCGCATTACGTCTCAAACGATTATCCCCTGTTTTGCCTCAGCTCCTTTCTTTTCTTGATGAAACAGATGCTTCGGTTATTGCCTCGACCATTGCCCTGCATAAACCTGCATTAACCATAGTTGATTCAGTTCAGACGATCCGTCTTTCTTCCATCCCAGGCGAACCAGGCAACCCGAACCAAATAAAAGCATCTGCCGGAACTATTTCCGAAGCAGCGAAAAAATCCGGCGCATCCGTCGTACTGGTCGGACAAGTAAATAAAGATGGAGATTTGGCGGGGCCTCGCCTGCTCGAACATCTCGTGGATACAGTCGCCATGCTGGAGGGAGACCGTGCTCATAGTTTGCGGGTACTCCGTCTGCAAAAACACCGCTTTGGACCTGCTGACCAATCCGTATTTCTCCGTATGGATGAGCGGGGTCTCGAAGAAGTGGCGGATCCATCAGCAATGCTGCTCGCCGATCGGCCAAAAAATGCTTCTGGCACTATAGTCGGTGGCTTAATAGAGGGCGGCCGACCGCTCTTGGTCGAGCTTCAAGTCCTGGTAACGCCTGCAGGATATGGAACGCCGCTTCGTCGGGCCTCTGGACTTGATTTAAACCGTTTAAGCCTGCTCTTGGCGGTTATGGGGCGACGCGCCGGCATTTCCTTTGGCGATCAGGATGTGTTTGCAAATATCGTCGGTGGATTCGAAGCCAAAGACCCCGGTCTTGATCTCGCAGTCTGCCTAGCCGCCGCATCCGCAAAAGCGGATAAGCCATTGGGAGAACGGGTTGCGGCATTTGGAGAGGTGGGATTGACCGGAGAGATCCGTCCCGTGCGCGGCATCGAGCAGCGTATGAAAGAGGCACAGCGTCTCGGTTGCGATACCTTCATCGTTCCGGAAAAATGCAAACACATAAAAGACGCATTACGACTCACAAGCTTATTCTAAATGCGATGTTTGTCTCATTTCGTCAGTAAATTTTTTAAGGATTGGATGATGTGCGAGCTGCGGGTCTTCATTCAGGATCTCTTTTGCATACTCGCGGGCTTTCGCAATAAGCGGCGTATCCGTAATCCGCGCAATTTGCATGCCGGCATCATGGCCGCTTTGGATGGTTCCAAAGAGCGAACCTGATCCCCGAAGCTTCAGATCTTCTTCAGCCAAAGCGAATCCATCGTCGATTTTTTCCATCAATCGCAAACGATCCAACGCTGCTCCTTCGGCATCAGAAAGAAGATAGCAAGCGCTTGGAAGTGACGATCTGCCTACGCGGCCGCGTAATTGATGTAATTGTGCCAATCCAAAACGCTCCGCACCCTCAATGGCAATAATGGTCGCCTTTGGAACATCAACGCCTACTTCTATCACCGTTGTGGAAAGCAAAACCGGTGTATCGCCTTCAATGAACTTGCTCATCGCAACATCACGCTCAGCCGGTTTCAATCGTCCGTGTACGATCCCTATGCCAATACCTTCGAGCGGTCCATTTGAGAGCTGCTTGAACATGTCGGTTACCGAGCTCACGCCCAAGGCATCCGACGGATCAATGAGCGGGCACACAAAAAAGACGCGTTCCTTCCGTTCAACGGCTGCTCGAATTGCTCTATACGCCTCTTCGCGTTTTGAGCCCCAGCACACAGTCGTGTGAATAGGTAAACGGCCCGCCGGTTTTTCCAAAATAACACTGACATCCAAATCGCCGTAAAGCGTGAGCGCGAGCGAGCGCGGAATCGGTGTAGCTGTCATGGACAGCAAATGCGGTACGCGTCCGTCGTTTCTGGCCGCATTGGCCAGAGTTTCCCGCTGACCCACTCCAAAGCGATGCTGTTCATCGATAACCGCCAACGCCAAGTCTTTTGGCATGCGTCCTGGTTCAAGCAGGGCATGTGTACCGACAAAAATGACATTCCCCTGCTCGGCGACGCGCAGTAGATCCTTTGGTTTATCCGTGCGTGTCACGAGATAGAATGGAATATGATGCGGCGCAAGCAAGCGCTCGAACGTTTTTGCATGCTGTCTAGCTAATAAATCGGTAGGAGCCAAAAATGCCGCAGATGCGCCCTGACGCTGGACATGTGCGCATAAGAAAACAGCCACGGCAGTTTTTCCCGACCCGACATCTCCTTGGATCAGTCTCCGCATCGGAATCGGACGCTCCATATCCCGAAACGCCGCCCAAGAAGCGCGCTTCTGGTCGCCCGTCATCGGGAATGGAAGTTCTTTTACAAATGATTTTGCAAACACTTCATCAAAATGAATGGCCGGAGCGCCAGCTCGTGTGGATTGTGATCGTGCCTGTCCCAAAGCCAATTGATATAAGAGGACTTCATCAAATGCCAACCTCTGCCTCCCTTTTTCGGCGTCTTCGAGCTCTTTTGGCTGATGGACGGCATAAAGGGCCTCTTTAATCGGCATGAGTTCCGGAGCGAGATTGGGTGCGGTTTCCCAATCCAACTGTTCCAACGCGATCTGAACAAGTCTTCGGTAGGTTTTTTGGGCGAGATTCCTTGACAGGCCATATACCGGAGCCAGCTTTCCGGCAGCAATAGTCCGCGTTTCCGCCGGTTCCCATAACGGATTCACAATTTGTTTGCCAAATCTCGTATCCGTTTTTATTTTTCCTGAAAGGAAAATCTCCCTCCCTGCCTTCATCTCCTCAAGTAGCCAAGTCTGATTGAAAAAATTTGTATAAATTTTCCCAGTTTCATCCTCGGTCATGACGCGTATGATCTGCATCCGTTTCCTGAAGGTTGGAAGTTTATAGGCTTTGACAATCTTTACCTTGAGCGTCACTACATCGCCGTTAAGCGCATCTTTGATGGCGACAGTTTTGGAAAAGTCGTCATACCTTCTGGGCAAGCATAAAAGCAGGTCGCCCACGGTACGGATACCTAAACTTTCCCACGCCTTCCGAACGGAGGGCGTAGCTCCTTTAACAAAAGACACGGGCTCATCCCATTTGACCATCCCCCACGTTTTACACGTTACGCATAACAAAGGGAATCATGGTATAATCCTTCTATATGCGGAGCTTTCCTCCCGAAGTCGAACAGACCCTCATTGAAAACCAAGATAAATTTGTCTGGGAAGCCCCGTCTTTCCGTAAATATTATCGCGGAAGCGGCTGGTATCTGGCATTGACCCTTGTAGCCGTTTTCCTGATTGCATACGCCGTTTGGACAGCAAACTTCTTATTTGCCTTCATTATCTTTTTGTCAGCCATCCTTCTGCTTCTGGCCGGTAACCAGGAACCAAAAGAGGTGCTTATCCAAATCGGCGATAATGGCATAGTCTGGGACGGAAAACTCCATCTCTTTCAAGACCTGCAAAACTTCTCCATTATCTACGAGCCTCCGGTATCTAAAATTCTCTACGTAGAACCAAAAAGCTCGGTGATCCCCCGCTTGTCCATCAACTTGGAAGACCAAGATCCTGTCGAGTTACGGACCCATTTGCTGCGGTATTTGAGAGAGGATCTGGACTTGCAAGGCGAACATCTTTCGGATATAGTCGGGCGGCTCTTACGAATCTAGGCGGCCGTAGCTCAGCTGGATAGAGTACTTCCCTGCGAAGGAAGGGGTCAGACGTTCGAATCGTCTCGGCCGCACCATAAAAAACACACCCGATCGGGTGTGTTTTTTTCATTTCATGTCTTTGGCATCTGCGAGAACCTCGGCTGCATGCTTGGCCGGTTTTACTTCTTCGTACGCCTTTGAAATCTTGCCTTTGTCGTCTATCAAGAAGCTGACGCGGTTGGTGCCCATATATTCGCGGCCCATGAACTTTTTTTTGCCCCAAACGCCGAATAATTCGACTACCTCTTTATTTTCATCAGCCAAAAGCGTGAATGGAAGTTTGTACTTGTCAGCGAATTTGGCATGTTTCTTTACCGGATCTGTACTAATCCCCCAAACAGTAATCCCCATTTTTTTAAAAGAATCGTAGTTGTCACGAATAGTACAAGCCTCGACCGTGCAGCCTGGCGTATCATCTTTTGGATAAAAATAAATGAGCGTCCATTTTCCTTTCTGGTCTTTCATCGAATGGATTTTTCCTTCTTGATCCGGCAGGGAAAAATCCGGAGCTTTGTCGCCTTGTTTGAGCATATGAGCGATCTTAGCACCTTCTCGTCGTAAAATCTCGCGTTTTGCATCCGAGCCCCAAGCAAAGCCGCCGATTGTGCCATCCGAACGAACGACGCGGTGACAAGGGACGTCTTTATTGCGGTTCTTGTTTAACGCATTGCCAACCGCCCTGGAGGCGCCGGGCGACCCGATTTTTGAAGCAACCTGGGCGTATGTCAGGGTTTTTCCTTTCGGGATTTTACGAACGACATCGTACACCCGTTCTGCAAAAGTTTTCATAAACAAAATATGAGCCGGATGGCTCATATTTGCAATTACGAGATCAAGGCTTCAACCGTGGTGTCAAACACGCCGGCGATTCCGAGAAGCGTTTTGACGGTCGGGTTTTTGTTGGCGCCCGATTCAAGCTTGATAATGGTGTTGTAATTGACCTTGGCCTTTTTCGACAATTCGTCGCGGGTCAGGCCGAGTTCGGTGCGGGACTTTTTGATATTCCCGGCAATTTTATTGACATTGTACTTGGCGGTTGACTTGCTCATACCTGCGTAACTCTAGATCAAAATAATGGATTAATAAGCTTGGGATGCCGAGTACTATAAGATTATTCTAAAACCCCGTCAAGAGTGCATCTTGACGGGGTTACTGTCAGCCGGTCTTGAGCGCCAGAACGGCGTTCTCCGCCTCCATCATGGCCTCGAGACGCTGGAAGCGCTCTAGTGTGTCGCGTTTGTCCATGACCCAATCCTGGGTCCAGCGGTACAGGTAGCCGAGGACGTCGCGCGGCGGGACGTGTGCCACTTCGCAGAGCTCCTTGGCAGTCTCGACCCCGCTCATCCGCGCATATCGCGGGAAAGGATTGCCCTTGGGCGGCGTGTACCAGCCCACGGCGATGTGCACCCACTGGCCGTTGACGATCCCCCAGAAATGCTTCTCGTAGCCGGGCCAGAGCTCTCGGTGCGTGTCTCCGGGAGGCCCGACATCGAAACCGCCATCTTCGATCGGAGTAGGTGCGGTGTTCGAGCCTTGGAAGAGGCCTTCGACCTCGCCGTGGAAGTGAAAGAAGGTGCCGATCCACTCGACGAGCGTGTCAGTCGTGATGACGATCTTCGCCTTGTAGTGGCGGACTTCGTCCAGCTT
This sequence comes from Candidatus Uhrbacteria bacterium, assembly GCA_020854265.1. Taxonomy (GTDB): domain Bacteria; phylum Patescibacteriota; class Patescibacteriia; order 2-12-FULL-60-25; family 2-12-FULL-60-25; genus CAIXDN01. Next base: position 402,573 of record JADZFU010000004.1, on the reverse strand, counting down.
TGGCAGGATGGCCTCTTTCCTCCATTCGAGCAGCTGGAAAAGCTGCTCGTCGGTAGCGGGACCATCCTGAAGGAAAATACCGAGACCCTTGGAATTCATGCGTCCTCCTTTTCGATAGAACCCTCTAAGCCTATCCGCAACAAGGTGAACACGATAATTATGAAAAGTCAACCGTACAGTTGACGATTCGTGGTAAAGCTGATTATTTTAATATGGAACCGCGCTGCCGGATGCTCCGGCCATGGGGTTCGTAGTGCCGCTCTTTCGAAAAAGGGTCGAAACATGACCTCGAATCATCGCCGTTTCATCCCCGCTTTCTGCGCCATCTTCGCGCTGAGCGTGCTCTGCCCGCTACCGGGATGTCAGGGGCTCGGGCCTGGAACCACGGGTTCGGCCGAGTCTTTGCGCGTCCCCTGCGACGACACCTGCGGGTGCGCGCCCTATGCGCACTGCGTCTCGGGCGGCACCGTCTGGTGCGAAGGGGGCTCCTGCCTCTCCAACGGACGCGTCACGGATCTCACCTGTGTCGACGCCGTCGACCGCATGTGCACGCCCTATGTGCCGCCGCTCGTCGATGCCGGCTTCATGCCGCCGTCGCTCTGCGGTTCGGTCAGTGCCCCCATCGAGCAGGCCAACCAGACGCCGGACCGTATCCGTTGTACATACATTAGGCCCCGTCCGAGTGATGCTCGCTATGAATTCGGCTGGATCGTAGTCACGGCTGATCGGCCGGGTGCAACCTTCGAGCTCATCCGGGGCAATGTCCTGGGTGTTCGCTATGATAACGTGATCGAATCCGTCCAAGGCTCCGCTCGTGGAGAAGCGCCGTACACCTACCATGCGCACTATCTTCGGTCGCCGTGGTTTGGTACCACCGACTATCATGAGACAGCACCCGCTCCAAGACGCTCTAGCGAAGGGTGGATCTTCGATGTCCCCACCGATCGCGTCCTGCACATCATTCTCGGTGGAAGGGACGTAAGCGCCTACCGCGAGGCATACATGATGGTGCAGGCACGGACGACGGGCGATGCGCGTTATCAAGTCGGACTCGACTACGATAGCAACTTGACGGTAGAACCGGGTGAAGTTCGACCAGACGCTGGTGTGAGCGACTGGGCTAGCTGCACGAATGGCGATACGGTTACGCTATCGAATCCGATCTCCACGGAGCTCGGATTCTGCGGTTATCGCCCGATCGTGACATCGACGCCTCCTCCGCCTACCGGCTCTCGTGACTTCGTCTTCGAGCCTGGCTCGGTCTTCCGCACATCCGAACCGAGCAGTTCGTTCTACTGCTCATCAGGCTGGGTGACGACGATCTGGGGTCCGTCCGAAGCCGAGAATCTCGTCTCGAGCCCTGGCGGTTCGATCCGAAGCTCGGCTCCATACTCGTGGGGCTCGCTCGGAGCCCTGACCATGTACTGCGAGAGCCGCCGCGACTGGGTGGATTGGCGGCCGTGGCGTGGCAGGCCTGTATCCGAGATCTCGGGATTCGGCACGCTCACCATGTGCGGCACCGATATCCGCTCTTTGGCGGTCGTCGGTACCGAGGCCTACCCCAAGCCCATCATCAGCTGGGCGTCGACGAGGGCCTCCTGCCCTTAGTCAATCTGAACCCCCGATTCACATCGGGGGTTCTTCATATCAAAAATACGATCCGGTTGGATCGTATTTTTATGGCGGAGAGAGAGGGATTCGAACCCTCGCGCGGTTTCCCGCCTAGGAGATTAGCAATCTCCCCCCTTCAGCCTCTTGGGTACCTCTCCGAGCGGGGGTATGCTACTAAAAAGCTCGACAAAGCGCAATTTTAGACATAGGATAGGCACCGCTGGACTTTGGAGAGGTGGCTGAGTGGTCTAAAGCACCGGACTTGAAATCCGGCGTACCGCAAGGTACCGCGAGTTCGAATCTCGCCTTCTCCGCCATAATAAAACCGCCTGAAATGGCGGTTTTGTGTTACAATATAAAATAACTATGAAAAAACTTTCGTACATTCATATCATGGTTGGTGCCGGTGTCATCCTTGTAGCCGCCTCTCTTATCGCCTACGCCGTCACAAAGCCATTCGCTCGGATGAATAGCGCCCAGCCTTCAATCGTAGAAACCGATGAAACAATCGAGAATAACAATGGAACCTTTGGAGGATGCGTGCCTGCTGGGTGCAGCGGTACAATCTGCGCCGAGGCGACCGAAGCCGCGGATATTGTCACTACCTGCGAATATCGCGACGAGTATGCCTGCTATAAACTCACCACATGTGAGCGCCAGCTTGATGGAAAATGCGGCTGGACTCCTGCAGCCGGTTTTGCCAGCTGTTTGAACGATCCTCCCATCCTTAAGTAATGGCCAAAAAAACATGGTTCGTTTACATCCTGCGTTGTAAGGATAAAAGCCTGTACACGGGAATTACGATCGATGTAACGGCACGTATTGCAGTCCACAATAGCGGACGAGGCGCGGCATATACGCGTGGACGCGTGCCAGTGAAGCTGCTCTGGTCTGAACGTCAAAAATCGGAATCGGCGGCACGCAAACTGGAAGCAAAAATAAAAAAATGGAAGAAGTCTGAAAAGGAAGCATTCATCAAGTCGGTTATCTGATAGCTGAGATTGGCTCGCCTATTTTATAGCTGCCAAAAATCGCATCGCTTACATCATCCACTTTCTTTGCCCAATCTGATCCATAAAGACTAGCGGCAATAGCGGGCGTTTTTATCCAACGCAGCACGCCGCCTTTCTCAATTGCATATACATTTGGCAAAGACTCTATTTTAACCATTTTGCTTCCCGGCTTGTAAGTAACGAGTCCCCCCAAGGGTAGAGCGGCTAATTGTGCATCCGTAATGGTTATAACCGATGAAAAATCCGAATACCAAGTAAAGTAGACTCGATCGTTGGGAAAAATGTAGCGTTTTCCATCTGCTCCGCAGTAATACACCGTGCTATTGGTTTGGCTCTTGATCAAGCTGCCGGATACACACTGACCGCCGCTTCCGACGAGACCTCTATCGTCATTAATGGTTGGACTCGCAGCGCCTGCCTCATTACGGTTATATGTTCCGGGATAACGGGCTGCGATCAAGCTTGCATACGGATTGATCGGCTCGCCTCCGAAGCGAATTTCAAAGTGGAGATGCGAACCAGCGCTTTCGGCATTGCCGCTATCCCCCATCCATCCGATAAATTGTCCTTTTGAAACCCGAACATCCTCGGCGATACCTGGAGCGTACGCATTCTCCTCTCCTCCCTCGCCGTCATCCGTCCCCGGAGTGTCGTTATTTACGTGGAGATAGTGGTAAGTATAGCCTTCATCGTCCTGAAGCACGATGGCATACCCCCACGTTTCCTCTGGGATATTTAGATGCCGTACTCTGCCATCTACTGCCGCGTAAAGCGGAGTCAGTTTAGGGCCCATGATGTCGATTCCTTCATGAATTCTACCTCCGCTTCTCTCGAGGCCATAATTATCTTCTACGGTAAGCGTCGCATCGGTCGGAAACACTATGGGTCTAATATCATCAAGTGCATTCGCAGATAAGGGCAAAGACAGGGACAAGATGAGTCCCGAGAGAGATAGAAAGGTACGTATATCGCGTATCATCTAGCTAGGTTAGCATATGGTAAAATACATCGGTAATTCGTATCATTTATCAACTATGTCCTATATTGATGGTTTTGTGCTCGTTGTCCCTAAAAAAAATATCGCTGCCTATCAAAAAATGGCAAAAGATGGCGGTAATTCATGGATGAAACATGGCGCACTCGGCTACTACGAATGCATCGGCGATGATTTGAATCCGAATATGGGGGTTCCATCCAAACAGTTGCGGTTTACAAGAATGGCAAAATTAAAACCAAGCGAAACCGTCTGGTTTTCATTCATTATCTATAAATCGCGCAAACATCGCGATCAGGTAAATAAAAAGGTCATGAAGGAAATGGGTGAATGGGCGGACAAACATCCGGAAAAATTTGTCATGCCATTTGATGAAAAACGAATGGCGTTCGGAGGATTCAAAGCGGTTGTGGAGCTTTGGAAGAAGTAGTATATGGACCGCTTTTGGGACCCAAAAAACAATTATCCTGATGCAACGATAAAAGAATATAAATATTGGGCCCTGGAAGTCAGCTACGCTCAACATACGTTTGGTAATTTTATTGTCTTTTGTAAAAGACAAGGCGTGGAAAAACTCTCCGATCTGACCGATGATGAATTTTTGGAATTCAAGAAAGTCTTGAACGAGATTCAGGGTGCGCTTGAAAATAATCCCACCTTCAAACCCGATCGTTTCAACTACTGGCAAATGGGCAACTTCGTCCACCACCTCCACATCCACGGAATTCCGCGATACAAGTCGGATCGAGAATTCCTTGGTAAAACATGGAAGGATCAAGATCACACGATGCCGGTTTGTTGGACGACGGAAAAGCAGGATCGGAAGACGATTGTTGCGATTCGGGATGAAATCAAGAATTTACTGTAAACAAATCCCCGCATGAGCGGGGATTTGAATTTCTTTTGTAGTGCGGTAAATCGTGGTAAGAAGCAAATAAATAGACTCATACGTATTATGAATTTCTCGGACGTCTTTAGAAAGGCATGGTGGATTAGCTTGGTAGCTATCACAACTTTGGCTGGTTTATATCGTATTTTTATAAACAGTTTTGAACAATTCGACCAGTTCTTATTTGTTTTGTGGTTCATCCTAGTCTTATTACCACTAGTAAGCGAGGTATCACTTTTTGGTGTTAGCGTGAAGAAGGAGATTGAGGAAGCGAAAAGAGATATCAAGCACTCAATTTCAGAGATAAAAAATCAGATAAACATGCAAACCGTCATTCAGATGCCTGCTCCAAATCCAGAACCAGCCGATAAAGATGAGCTTAAAGAAAAAATTGTCAGTGAAGCGCAAGAATTAGCGGAGGAAGAAAGCAAAGTTACAGCTACGCCTGAACAGGTAAAAATGGTTATGCTAAGCCCAAGTATTCCCGAGCAAAAAATAAGTAAGAGCGAGAAGGCAAAAGACAGAGAAGAAAAAATGACGTTGGTAGAGAGCTTAGTTTTTAAATACTTTCAAGACATCTATGCAGATACCTCCAAGAAACTAGTTCCTCATCAAAAATTTGAAAATCAAGAAGGTGACACGAAAGTAATAGTTGATGGCTTAGTGCAGAGCGACTCTCATATAGAAGAGATTATTGAGATCCGTTATCTGACTGAAAAGAGTTTTAGAAATGTTTTTTATCTTGTTCAAAACTTTCTCAAAAAACTAAGACGGTTAAAAATACTCATCCCTGTTAGGGTAGTGTTCGTATCCGAAGAGCTCAACACCTCTAGCGCAATAGAAATGCATAGAGAGATGCTGAAGTTTAAATCAATCCGTAAAACGATGGGCGGTATCCCAAAAATTTCAGACCAATACTTCAAGATAAGCGGTGGGCAATTAGAGTCGGTGGAAATTGAAACTGAATAAAACCGCCCTTACCAGGGCGGTTTTCTCTATATTTTTATTTCTTCGGCTCGTTTTGGTCTGCGTAATACAGCATAGCTTCGCTAAAAATTTTAGCGAGTCCTGGTTTGTATTTTTCGTAATACGCTTCAAATCGCGGGTCATCTACATACATCTTGGCCAAGCCGCGGTACATTTCGAAATTTGGTTCATACCATGTACGCAGTGCGTCAAAATGCTGGGCAATTTTTTCCTGCATAGCCACACTCAGTGGGCCTTGATCCGCAACTTCAGCAACGGCTTTCATGAATATGTCGGCATCCTTCTTGTATTTTTCAAGATCTTCCTTGGATGTCTTGGCATAACGCTCCATGGACTGCTTATACGCTTCCGTATTTCCCCAGCGCTGTTTTACTTCTTCGGCATATTTTTTTACCGTATCTTCGCCAAAGGTATCGTACGTTTCTTTCAGGTCTTGTTCGTTCATAGATATATTATTTTCAAGTTTATGAAGGGTTTTATCGATGGTTTTAATGAGCCGGTTCAATCGTTTTTTCTTTAGCTCGATCATGGCCCGATGATCTCGCAATGCGAGCCGCATATCGAATGAAGGCGACGACATGATCCTCTTGATCTCCTCAACCGGAAAATCAAGCTCGCGAAAAAATAGGATTTGCTGGAGCACAAGCAATTCCTTCTCGCCATACTCGCGATAGCCGTTCTTGCGAAGTGACGCCGGTTTAAACAGACCGATCTGGTCATAGTAATGCAGCGTGCGCACGCTGATACCGGCGAGTTTCGCTAATTGATTTACGGTATATGTCATAGCGCTGATCAGCACCGTGACATACTCTAAACCCTGACGCAACGTAAGGGTCAATAGCAATTTTTTAGCCAGGTATAGCCCTTGCTGCAAATCCGATCAATAAAATACCGATAAAATTAAAAATGAGCGACATCGGGATGAAGTATTTTGTGCTGGATTTTGTTAAACCGATCAGGCTAATACCCAATTCATCAGGCAGTGGTGAAGCGATGATTAACCCACCGAGCGCGATAGTGAACCAGCGGAAATGCTTTCCTCGCATGAGTGCCTTGAAACGCTTTAGGCCGGGGTTATGTTTCATTGCGTCCGATAGATGATCGGTGAGTTCATCTCGAATAAATCTAAAAATCAGCAAATCGCCGATCAGCGCTCCAAAAGCTCCAAAGAGAGCCGTCATCCAAACATTATTCGCCTCGGCTATCTGCCCTAGGGTCACAATTGCGGGGGCCGTGGTAAAAACCGAGGTAAAAAATAATCCTGCGATGAAGCTGCCAAAATATTCCATTTCTTTTGTTTGGAGCAGGATATTGGAGAGAGTGTGCGTTCTAACCAGAATTACGGCGATAAAAATACTCGCAATAATAACCAGAACATCTCTCATGAGTCCAAAACCCGTATGTCTTTTTGGCATGCTTGTATTGTATCATCCTCCGTATGCAAGAGTAACCAGATCAACGTTCTTTGCACCATTTTCACGAAGCACCTTTGCGCATGCACTTGCGGTAGCTCCGGACGTGCGCACATCGTCAACAAGAATTACGTGTTCCGGAATTGGGTGAATGGCGCGAAACGCCCCGACGACATTCCCCTCCCTCAGCTCATGTTGCTCGAGTGTCGCATTTGTCAACGTATGTCGGGCGCGCTCTAAAAGAGGCAGGGCATTCGGTGAAAGCACTTGGGCTATTGCTCGAGCGTGGTCCAGCCCTCTTTCTGCCAAGCGTTTTTTGCTGGCAGGTACCCACGTAACCGCGGCGTCACCCGCGACGCGATACCCGCTCCTCTCAATAACGTGTTTTATCGCCGGGATGAGACAAGAGGCGCTTTGGTACTTTAGTCTCGTGACGAGAATCCGCATTTCCTTATTCGCATACGGAACGAATGAAATACAATTATCAACTCCGTCCGGACAAGCGTTATTGGGTTCGACCTGTATTTTTGAAAGGCACTCATTACAAAACCAATCCCCTGATCTGCGGCATGCTGCACATCGGGGTGGAAAGAAAATATCCAGCAGCTTATCGAGCCATTTCTGCAAAAACAGCATCGGTCGCAATCCAGCTTGTTCCATTTTTACGGGCATCAAATGTAACCGTAACGTATTTCGTTTGACTGACCCCGTTTGCATCAGTCGTTAATTGGCCTTGGACGGTTATTTTTGCGGTCGTTCGAGTACTGAGCGGTAACGATCCAGCGTCAATTGTGGCAGAAAGAGCTCGTAAACTTTGTCCATAGCTAGAACCGTATGACGGGTGCTCGCGAAGCAGGCTCTGTCTAAGCTCCTCTAGTTTTGTTGCGTATGCTGTATCAACACTTGCTTGAAGGGTCCTCAGGCTTCCGTATTGGTCAGCATTCGAATACGTACCGACACGTCCGGCCAAATCCATTGCAAAGCGTTTAAAGGCTTCCTGGGCTTGGCGCTCTTGCTCGGCTGGATCCGTGGCGCTTGGCGCCGGCCCTGTAGCCGTTGGAGGCTGCGGAACCGCGTTTTCTGGTTGGAATTCGCGCACTGACGGCTGCTGGGTCGAAGCGGGCGGTTGCAGAACAGGTGCTCCGGGCAATACAGGCCGTAAAACAAACCAGTAAACGGCAAACAATCCTCCGGCGGCAAGCAGGATAAGGACAATGAGAAGTAGACGCTTTTGCATAAAGATTAGGTGAGACCTTCTTGTTCAGCTTGGAACTCCTTTTTTTGCTGCTCGATTTTAAGCAGCTGTTGCGGATTCGTAGTGACTATTTGGTCCTCGGTGTATGAGGCGACCACTTGGATGGCTGCATGCTTGGCACCTGCAAAGAAAATGCCTTCCCCTACGCCGGATTCAAGCAGCAAGTATTTTTCCGACTGTGTCAGCAAGAATGTTCTTGCGATAAGATCAATGGCTGCCGGTGACTGCTTGAGCAGCATTTGCATGGAGCTATTGGTCACGATCGCCTGGCCGTAGGGCGATGTTAAGAAGTCATTCACGTCCTGAGTAATGGTTGTAATGCCAAGGAAATATTTACGGCAGCGTTTTACCAAGGCAAAAACGAATTTGGCTGAATCTTCGTTTTGCATCAGCCACCAAGCCTCGTCGATGACAAGAATGCGCTTTTTTCTTTCTGAACGAACGACATTCCAAATATAATTCACGATTGTATAAATCGCCATCGGACGAAGTTCATCTTCAAGATCGCGTACCGAGAATACGACGAGCTGGTTATTCATCTGAACCGTTGTCGGAGAGTTTAACAAACCGGCAAATGTACCCTCGGTAAACTTCTTCAATTTGACGATGAGCTCGGCCGTGCCCTCCATACCCTCCAAGATATCTTGGAAATCTTTCATGATAGGAGGCTCAACCGTTGTTAGGTCGGCACCCGGTGTAATGTCTTTTTTGGCAAAAGTTTCAAGCAGTGCACGATCAAGGATCGAGTCTTCCGCGGTCGTGATTTTGCCTAACATCAAACGCAGCAAGCCTTTAATCGTAATGACGGCACTTCGGATAATGTCCTCAACCGAAAACGCTTCGCCTGTCGGTCTCGGAAGATCGAATGGGTTGATTTTGGAACGCGATGCAAGTGAAATATTGATATACGTGCCTCCGACAGCATCCGAAAGGTTTTTATACTCCATTTCGGGATCAATACAGATGACGTCCACGCCCAACATCATGGAGCGCAGGATCTCCAATTTGACCGTATATGATTTGCCCGCGCCTGAAGTTGCAAAGATAACCGCATTGGCATTTTGCAGCGAGAAGCGGTCAAAAATAATGAGAGAATTATTGTGGCGGTTTACGCCGTACAAAATCCCATTATCACTGGTGAGTTCGGCGCTGGTAAACGGAAATGACGATGCAATCGGCGACGTGCTCATGTTAAACGTAATCTGCAGCTCGTCATTACCGATAGGCATGGTTGAATTGAATCCCTGTTCAGCCTGGAAATATGCACGGCGCGTATAGATAAGCATCGAGGCGAATGTGCTTTCGACCGATGATGTCACGCGCTCTAATTCGTCTTTGTCTTTCGAATAAAACGTGCAGTAAAACGCAAATTGGAAAAAGTGCTCGATGCCTTGGGTCAGGTCGTCGCGCAGCTGCTCGACATCGCGCAAAGCCGTTTCAGAAATAGGATCGCGCGGCTTACCCGACTCTGCATCGGATGATATCTGGGCTTCGAGCGTACCTACCTTTTTCTTCAATTGTTTAAGGATGATATCTGCCTTGATCGGATAAAAGAACATCGCAATATCCAGCTGGGCTGACAGATTGATAATCGGCGACGCCCATCCGACCGTCACATAGCGCGGATAGGTTACGACAAACAAGGTACGGGCAAAAATATCGCCGAAACGCACAAAAGACGGATCCACGATCATGGCAGCCGGCGCAATCAAGTCCTTAATTGATGACACGCCTCGGCGGTAGATCCGCTCTTCTTCCAAAGCGATCTTTTCTTCTTCAACTTTGCGCTTTTGCTCTTCTTTGGTCGGGCCTTTTTGTATCGAAACTCCTCCTGCCACGAGCTGGGAAGGATCTATACTTGGTTTTTTCTCGGTTTCAAAGGCCATAGGAAGTTACCCTTCTATTTGAAGAGCGTTTAAATCGGTCATGCGTTGAGTCTCGAACAATTCCGGATTGTAAACTGTATAGAACAGCTCGATCAGGCTCTGTGTATCGAGCTGTACGGCATTCAGGGACATGGACGAAAGACCCCCGATGATTTGGTTTGTTCGGAGCCCTAAATCGAATTTCATTTTTTGGAATTTTTGTTCGCTAACTTTTCCTGAAATGGTTGGCGAAAGTATTTCTCCAAGACGTTGGATAAAGCCTTTTTGGGTCGTGCCTTGATCGGAAGCGGGATTAAGAGGTACCACCACATAAAAACGCTTCTGCATGATATCTCCCAGCTTCACCAGCTGAAGTACAAATGCTTGATAATCTTTGATTTGCCGTTTGAGCAGATCATTTGTCATTTGTTTTTCCTGCTCTTGCATTTGGCGCATGTAATTGTCGATATTCATGCGTCGAGATTGAATGACCACTTGGATGGGATAGTCCAGGCCGTTCAAGAACTGCATATACGACTGGACAATGGCATTTTGCTCATCCAAAGACTTGAGGGAAAAGTTGATACTTGAAACGAGTAGGACCGCTCGCAAGGTCCCGTCTTTCAAAATCACAAGATCATCGCGGATCTCCGCGATATCGAGAAACTTTTGTGAGGGTACGCCTGGCTTGGAGCCGGCAAGCTTCTTGCTCTGCATAGATTATCGCTCAAGGTCTTCGTCTGGATTGTACACCCCTCCGGTATTAACCGTGAGGGCTAAATCGCGTAAACGTGTGGATTCAGGACGGGCCTTGGTACTCATGGGTGCCAATGACTGCTTATCTGGCGGTTTTGCGCTTAGAACGCGAAGCTCATTATCATTAAGCTCTTTGTGCCAAACCCTAATCTTTGGGCGGACCACGGTTTGAAGGGCATTGATGAAAAAGATATGGAATGGAGCACCGTTTACCTTTAAAAATCCGAAAGTGCCTGCAATTCCAACGGTAACTATGGTAGCCAAAATAAAGTACGGAACAGGCAAAAACGTATACCAAGCAAACTCAATACCTGCTGCCCCGAGACAAATCAAGAATTGCCGCACCGTGATCGGTCCGAGAATCTTGTCTTCGTTATCGATAAATTGCGGGACGACAAACTTTTCAGGCACCTCCGTAGTATATCACATCAGTCACGTGCGCGTATCCTCGCCTTTTCTGTGCTCACGATTTGAGCCGAGAGGTACTCGACCGGTGCATATTGGTCAGTAAATGCAGGAAATGCATCGGTAATGAGCGGGTACGTGATGGGATCGCTCAGTACTTTGTTTTTTTGCAAAATCTCTCGTATCTCTTCATCCTTAGGTTCGCGGGTATTTGATAGCAGCAAAAGCGTATTTGCGATATTTGTGGGTGAATACTTATTACCGATATTTACAATTGTGACATATTTAAAAGATGTTTTGGCTGCATTTACCGTTCCAGAAATGAGTTTTCTGTTTGCATCGAGCGACTGATCGCGGTGAATGACAAAATTCATTGCCACGAACGCATCGTCCGCGAGATATGACCTCAAATTAGCCCAAGCTTCTACCGTTATTAGGTGCCATGGAATGGTCATATGATCGGCATATGCATCGATAAACACCGCATCAAATTTTTCTCCGATAGACGCAAGTGACGCTCGCCCGTCTCCATGGACAATGGCTAATCTAGGATTATCTTGTAAATCAAAAAATCTTTTGGATGCCTCGATGGCCGCTGGATCCCGCTCAATCGCAGTCGCCGTCCTATCCGCACCATTGCTAATCCAAAGTCTCGATGCATGGAACGTACCGCCGCCAATAGACAAAAAATGCTTTGCATTAGGGGCCAACAGATGAGAAAAATCGTTAAATAGTTGGTAGAAACTGAAAAGTGAATTCGATTTGTCTGTTTTGATAGCAGCTCCGTGCCGTGCATTGTCCATCCATAAAATATTGATTGTCCCGTCAGGGAGCTCGTGCTCGCTGACACGCATGGCGCTATAACGACTAGGGATAATGATGCCCTCGGGCGCTTCTGCGGTTTGGCCTACGGCTATTAGACTGAACCCGAACAATGAAGCGAGGATATTCTTTTTTGCCAGGGGTCTTAGCAGAGCAATACCCGAAAGAAACAAACATACGCTTATTCCAGCCAGAATCCAATTAACCGGCCACACTGCAAGAAGCACGTATCCGGTAAAATAGGTTCCAGCAAGACTGCCGAGTGCGCCAATAGCGTTTAATCGGCCGGCAATGTGGCCTGCTTCACCTACCTCATGCAAAGCCAGACGTATCGCGGCTGGTGGCACGGCACCTAAGAGAAAAGCTGTTGGAGCAAGCAAAATAAGGGCTAATAGCGGTAAAGCGTATATTTCAGGAATGAAGGATATGATCCAAACGGCAATTTGATAGGAGAAAGGAAGAAAAGAAGCAGAAATACCAGCCGCGAATAAAAATACCCCTAGTAATCTCCGATCACGGTATCGATCCGAACTATATCCTCCAAACCAAGCCCCCGCTGCTAATGAAAGCAAAACAACGCCAATTAAATTCGTCCAAACCAAAACCGAAGATCCTAATGCAGGTGCAAGAAGACGTGATGCGAGAATCTCGATACTCATGACAGCCATCCCGGAAATTGCGGCTGCCAAGACAATATCCCATCCTATTCTTGGATTAGAACTGGATTTTTGCATTTAACGAGATAATAGCACCCAATTCGTCGGCTGTTGGCAATTTCGGATCAAGTTTGCGTTTTTCTTCAACCAATTGGGCGACCGGTTTTGCGCTTGTAAAACTCTCCGTAACCAATTTGAGATATTGCTGCTGCAAGGGAGACTTTCTCCATGCTTCAATTCCTTCGGTCCAACGTTCAAATGATTCGCGTTTGAGACTCTCGAGTTTCTGAAATACTTTTTCTGCAGCCTGCTCGGGCACCTTGGATTGTCTTCGAAATGCCTCGATATCCATAGATCCCAGCTCTTCCGTCAAGCCGCTCAGTCTCTGCGGCGGCACAATATCCTGCATGCTCTGCTTTACCTGCCCTGGTTGCGCCATGTCATTTACGACCGGTTTTTGCTGCATCAAGCCGCGCAGCTGCTCAACGGCGGTTTCCCCTCTTGCTCCTTGCACTTTTTCGCGATACCAAGCCGCATGCTCGGCGCTTTCACGCTGTTTACGTTCTTCAATTTTCTTTTTCTGCTCTTCTTGCACGCTTTGAATCTTTTGTTTTTCCTCGGTTTCAATCGCGCTGCGGTGTTCATTGTAACTAGCTTCAATAATGCCAGCCACGCGTGCGGCTTCGTCTGGTGCAAAACCCATACCGCCAACACGGTCTTCTCGCTCCAAAACAGCTCGCGTCTGTACGGCGTTTCTCACATCCCTCAGACGCGTTGAAACGATATTTGCCAAGCGTTTCTGCAGCTGCTCGGTAGCGGGCACGGTGCCGATTTTTTTGAGACAATCCTGAACCGCATTACCAAGAATCGGGTCGTACGCATTATCCATGCGCGGCATTTCTGCGGCCGAAATGCCGTCAGGCAAACTGCTTGGAGGTTTTGATGCAGCCTCCGCCTGCTCGGCACTTGATTCTCGCTGAAAATTTTGGAACCAATTGGCATAATCCTGTTCCGACATGACTTGGGTTGTCGCCAAAAAGTCCGTCATTGCATTAAAAAACGCTTCTGCCTGCCCTTTGGTAAACCCAAGGCCTCCTTCTGCTTGCTGTCGCTGGAGAATTTCTTTGACTTGTTCCTCAGCCCGAACGCCTTTCAGGTAAGAAACTAATACATCCCGTAATTTGCGTACCGTATCTTCTGACAAGATCGAAATCTTGGCATTTGAAGCTATGCGTCTGGATGCAGCTCCATATGAAACCGGACGCAGCGATACGCGAGGCGCATTTTGGATCTCGGATGCGGGTACGCCAAGCTCTTGTAAACGCGTTTCCACGTCCCAAGTCAGCAAATCAGACAATGGCAGGACCACTTGCTGCAATACGGCTCTCTCGACATCTTCGGGTTTTCTATCCCCTGCAAGAGCTTTGATTTTTGCAGCAAACTCGGCTCGGGATTGTTTTTTGAAGATCAGCTCCCACACCGCATCCATAACGCGGTCCCAAGCATCATTTTCGTATGCCAGTATTGTTTGTGCATTATTCTCGCCTTGGGACGAAGCGGGCTCCAATAAATACGTCTGAACAGCCGGCGGCGCGCTATTGAATGCATTGAGCCACTCATCTCTTGTCATACATCAGTTCCCTACTCGGATTTAAGACCTTTTGATCGAACAATCTGCTTAATATATGGCGAAACATGCGAATCGCGTTTTTGAGCCAATTGGGTTGCCTTATCAGCCAAGGCCAAAACGTTTTTCTCATCAACGCTGCGCGCTGCAACATCTTTTGTACGAATATCGTCCGAAAGCTCGATTGCTTGCTCAATAGCCTTGTCTAACCCTGCGCGGCCTGTTTGGTTGAAGGAAGAATAATCATTAATGAGTTTTTCCGCTTTGTCTCCTCCCAATTGAGAAATGATCTTAATACGAACATCGGCAGTAACATTCTTATCGCCGGTTTGAGAGAGAAGCTTGGCAGGAATCTCGCTGAATCTGGCTTTTGCTTCTTCTTTTTTACCCGGAACATCATAATCGGTGAGAATTTTATCCATTTCTTGCTTGACGCTTTCGGCCAAATTCGTAACTGGCCGTTGATCCAGGTCATTATTGGTTATCTTCATGAGCTCAACCAAGCGGCCTCCATTACCGATAAATTGTTGCGCCTGACCCGTATCAATATCGGTGCCCTTCGCACGAGAACTTCCGGCAGATTTGAGACTATCAAATGCCGCTTGTTGATTTTTATTTCTCGCACGTGTTCCTGCGCCTTCTGCGTAAGCGCCTTTGGCATCGCGGGAAACATTGAAACTCTGAACGGTTCCGTCAGCCGGATTGAACCGATGCTGGAGTCCGGTGAGTTCGCTTTCCTTGATTCCAGGAGAACGTGCGACAAACTCCTTGTGCGCAGCGACCATTTGAATGAGTTTTTGATTTTTGGAACGGGCAACAGCTTTGTCCAAATCATTTGAAGCCGCTTTATCAACCTCTTCAAGTACGCCATCTTTATTTACCTTGTATCCATTAGCTTTGAGCATTTCCGTAAGCAAAAGTCCGCTGCTTGCATCTGACTCGGAGATATCTTTGTATTTGTCCGCGTCTTTTGCCAAATCAGCAGCAACTTCTTTGCGTCCAGTTTCGTCTTTGGCGAGATACGGTTTTTGCTTGAGCTCTTTGTTGAGAGCCTCGATACGCTGGAAATCGTTGCGCTGTCTTGCAAATTCAAGATCTTTTTGGAACGCTTCGCGCTCTTGCTTCATGGCGTCCTGCTGGACCATGACCTTGCTCGCGTTTTTGGCATCATCGTCAGAAACTCCTTTGCCAGTGAGCTCATCGACATATTTCTTTTCATTTCGTTTTTCAAATGCTTTACGGTAATCATCTGAACGCACGTAATCCGAAAATTCTTGGAACGCTTTTTTGCCTTCGGGTGATCCAGGTGTACGTGCAAGCTGCGATGCGACATATGCATCGCGCTCTTCTGGAGCTAAGCGTGACAAGGTTTCACGCTGGTACGCCATCCGTTCTTTTGCGCCGGATGCAATCTCCTTGTCGTATCCCTGCATCCCTTTGGTCAAAAGCTCGCGAGCCCTTCCTCCAATGATAGGCGCCGCGGTAAGTGCCTGTCCCGCGCGCGATCCAGCTGCATACGTAGCCGCTTTTTGCGTAAGTTGGAGCCGTTTGTCTGCATAGCGAGCACCTGCAGCCACCCCGCGACCGGCTTGTCTTGCACCATATCCTGCTGCCAAAAATGGCAAGCCGGCGGCAAAACGACCGAGCTGTTGGGAGCGTCCTGCCACTTGTCCGGAGAATGCTTTGAGTGCCGAGCTGCCCAATTGCGAAGAAAAGCTGACTGCTGCTTGCAAACCAGCAAGCATCAACGTGATACCGATAATAAAGGATGCGATGTCTTGTGTATTTCCCATCGCGCTGATGGCTATCGTAAATGCATTGTCCGGATGGAAATCCAAGGCAGGCGCAAGACCTCCGCCCTCTCCTGTCGCGGACTGCACCGTTGCCAAAGTAAGCCACAAAAAGAACGCCATGGTCGGTCCTCCGATAAGGGCATTTGTAAGGCGGCTCCAGTAATCATTCGTAAACGCACCGAGGGCTTTTTTCGCTGTGCCAGGAAGTGCAGAAGCAAAAAATGCGATCGGCGACATGATGAGCGAAATCCAAATGACAACAATACGCACGATCAAAAAGCCCGTCATGATAATGATCACGCCGAGCATGATGGCCAGTAAAAAATTGGCCAGCATGAATGCAATGATGATATTCGATGCATTGGTGACGCCGGCTGCAACTTCTCCAGCGCCCTCCGCTACATTCGAAACAACTCCCGTCTGGGACATGGTTAAAATATTGTTGAGACCGAGCGCGCTGACAAAATTACCCGCTGCCGCTTGTGCAAAAGCATTTACAAACGTGAGCATCACGACTTGAGAAAAATCAACCATCAACTGAACCAACGTTCTTGAAAAATTTATCAATACAGCAGATAAGAGCAGTTTTGGCAGCACCTGCTTGTAATGGAACTCTGCCGGCGTGCCGATTATGGTTGCGAATGCGGATATCAAAAGAATAATAATAAAGAACATGTTGACCACGTCACGCACGACAACCCAGCCTGTTTGGACTATGTTCGCATCGGAAAAGCCATTATATTTTGCAAAAGCAATCAATATATCGATCAAGCCCAGTACCAGCGCACCCATAATTTCTGCCGTAAAAGAAAGTACGGTCGTTACCGCTCGGCAGATAAAACCTGAAAACGCATCACCACATGCCCCCGGAGATGTTGAAGCAGGTTCTGGTGCATCAGCTGCTGCGGTAGAAGCTTCGGTAGAAGCCTCGCTTCTTATCTCAAGTGCTTCGTCAGTAATTGCATGAACCATGACAGGCGCCGCAATGGAGCCGAAGCTAAATATCGCCATGCCTAATACGGCGTAAAAACGGCGTCCGAAAGAGCCAAGAGACATAATCATCGCAAGTATAGCACATCGGCTATTGATATGAGGATAATTTTGTGTTACCTTCCACATAATTCCCGTAACGCATGTCCGTGAATTTTTTGCCTCCCGATCACGACGCCAACGCCCGCCGGAAAACCTTGATTCTGGCCGGCGTTTTTACGCTTGCTGTCGGTTTTATCGCTTTTGGTGGAGCATGGGCCTCATATAATTCGGTAAATCGCGGCACCAATGTCATCGAGGAGTTCGGCCGTCTCCCGGGTATAAGCGAGGTGCGTCAGCTTGTATTCGGTCAAGATAATCCCGGAAATACCTTATCCGATGGGAAAGACGAAGAGCCCGACATCATGCGCGTGCTGATTCTTGGTATCGGCGGGCCTGGTCACGACGGCTCTTTGCTTACCGATACGATCCAGCTCGCATCCGTTGATCTCAAAAACAAACGCGTAGGGATGCTTTCCATTCCGCGCGACATGGCCTATCCGCGAGGCGATGGTACTTTTGAAAAAATTAATGCACAGCACGCATGGGAAGAACAGGCGCACCCTGGAGAAGGCGCAGTCCGCACGGCCAAAAAATTCAGCGATTTTTTAGGAGTCGATATTGATCATGTTATCCGTATCGACTTTCGAGGTTTTGCCGCCTTCGTCGATGCCATCGGCGGTATCGATATTAATGTAGAACGCTCGTTCGTTGACGAGCAGTATCCGACTTCGGACGAAAAATGGACAACGGTATCATTTAAAAAAGGTCAGCAGACCATGGACGGACGGACCGCTCTCGTCTTTGTACGTTCCCGACACGGTTCAAATGGCGAGGGCAGCGACTTTGCACGCTCGAGCCGTCAGCAGCTCGTGATGTTTGCGATCCGCGAAAAACTTTTGTCGCTCAATACGCTCGGTGACCCGAGTAAAATGGCCAAGCTCTATCAGGCCGTTACCAATCATCTACAGAGCGACCTGACGCCATGGGATGCCATCCGTCTTGCGCCCATGCTTCAAGACTTTTCTCCGGACAAAATCCAGACTCATGTCCTTACCGACGCCGAAGGCGGCGAGCTTGTTGCGGCTAACTTGAATAACAATTACCTGCTATTTCCGCGCAATAACGACTGGAACCTCATAAAACAAATCGCCAAAAATCCATTCGATGCCAAACCTCCAGCCGCTCCGGTACTTGCAAATATCGAATTAAAAAACGGGACATTCCGAACGGGTTTTGCCTTTCAAATGTCCAATCAGCTGAGTCTGGAAGGCTATAAAGCCGAGGTCATGGGAAATGCCGCGAAACGTAATTATACCCAAACGACCATTTACGACTTGACAGAAGGCAAAAAAACTGTAGAACTAGCCAAGTTGCGCCGCTTTTTGAACGCCAGCATTTCCCTATCATCCTCAACGGAAGAGAAAGTTTCCAATCCTGATACGGATTTTCTGGTGATTTTGGGCGAAACTTCATTCAGCGTCATTGACGCTCCGCCCTATGCCACTACATCCACACCGTAAACTACCGAGCGTTGCCTTGGTTGGACGCACCAATGTCGGTAAATCGACTCTTTGGAACCGTTTGACCGAAACCGGCCGCGCCATCATCAGCGCCGAACCGCACACAACGCGTGATCGAAACTATGGCCTCGTAAAATGGAAAGGCCTGATGTTTGAAATTGTCGATACCGGCGGCATGGATACTGAGTCCGACGTTATCGGACAAGGAATCCGCCAGCAGGCAGAGCGGGCCATCAAGGACGCGGATCTCGTCTTGTTTGTGATTGACGGCCGCGATGGCGTCCTTGTCCAGGATTTTGAATTGGCTCGGGATGTAAAAAAGATTTCGAATAAAAATATCCGTCTTCTCGCCAACAAAATCGACAATACAAAATTTCTTTCTGGAGCATCGGAACCTGATATCTATAAACTCGGTTTTGGAGAAGCACTCGCCGTAAGTGCAACGACCTCGCTCGGCATCGGAGATTTGCTGGATGATATCCTCTCCAACCTCGACCGCATCGGAAAACCTTGTCCTTCGTATGAAACGGATGAAAAAGCCATGTCCATCGTTTTGGTCGGCCGTCCGAATGTCGGAAAGTCATCTTTGGTAAACCGCATTCTCGGCGAAGAGCGCGTCATTGTGTCCCCCATCGCCCACACCACGCGCGAACCGCAGGATACGACCATCCATTACCAGGACCGCGACATCACAATCGTTGATACCGCCGGCATGCGCAAACGCGCCAATATAGAAAAAGGCATCGAAGAAGAAAGCATCGAACGAAACGAAAAAGCAATTGAGCGCGCCGATGTTGCCTTGCTTGTCTTTGACGCGACCCAAGATCCAACCGTGCAGGACCGCCATCTGGCAGGAATGCTCGAAGAATCAAGCAAAGGCTTGATTCTCGTGGCGAATAAATGGGATTTGGTGAAAGACAAAGAAACGGATACGTCGATACGCTACGAAGCGCTTATCCGCCAGCTCTTCCCGTTCTTGAATTGGGCTCCAATGGTATTTGTCAGCGCCCTCGAGGGTACGCGCGCGACCAAATTGCTCGATATGGCTATCGAAGTAAACAATGAACGCGACCGCCACATCGATTACAATGCCGTTAACCGCGTTCTCAAATACTGTATCCAAAAAATGAAGCCTCTCGCGAGCTACGGCCCGAAGTCGCCTCGTATTTATGATGTTGCCCAGGTCGGCCATCGTCCTCCGGAATTCTTGATTACGGTACACGGAGAAAAGGACAACCTGCATCCCAACTGGCTCAAATTCTTCGAGAAACGCCTTCGGGAAAAATTCAAATTCTCCGGTACGCCTATTGTTGTCAAAGTCCGCCACTTGCCTGTCGCCAAATCCAATAAAAAACGTAATGTCCATGGACCGGGTATGGAAGCGGCTGTCGGAAAGATCCGAGAGAAAAAGAAGCTCGTCAACCAGACCATGCGCCGTCAAAAACACGGCGGTCGTCGTTACTAATGGTACAATAGGCCCATGAAGCTTATCGTCGGCCTTGGAAATCCAGGAAAAAAATACGAAGGCACCCGTCACAATGTTGGCTGGGATACTGTTTCTTTGCTAGCAAAAAAACTTGAAGCCTCGACTTTCCAAAGCCAAGAAAAATTCAAATCCGAATTAGCCGAAACAATTGTTGACGGTGAAAAAATCCTTTTCGTACATCCGCTAACCTACATGAACGCTTCGGGCGAAGCCGTTCATGCTCTCATGTCTTTTTACAAGGTCGATTTGCAGGACGTGCTCATCGTACATGATGAAATGGATTTTTCTCCGGGAATTTTTGCGTTTAGCATCGGAGCGGGTCCGGCTGGCAATAATGGCGTCGCATCAATCCAAGAAACGCTCGGCACCAAAAATATCGCACGTTTACGGATCGGTATCGGGCGCTCATCCCCTCCCATGGCCAATCAGGATTACGTTTTGTCCAAACCTACGCTCGAGGAACGTCTCGCGATCGATTCCTCCATGGAAAAATGCGCGCAGGCAGCGCAGCAGTGGATAACCGAGGGCTTGACAAAGAGCATGAATTCGTGGAACGGGGTAAAGAGTGCTTCTTCCTGACCACATAAAGTACATCCCGGCAGCCGATCCGAGCTTCCCTGCTTTGCTTCGGCAAATCGGGAGTCCGCCGCAAGGGTTATTTTTCCGCGGTGTATTAAACGATCTGCCGGCGATTTCCATCGTCGGAACGCGTAGAAATACTTCGTATGGCCGACGCTGCATTGAAGAAATCGTTCCCGATCTCGTGGCAGCAGGCTTTTCCATTATTTCAGGCTTGGCTTTAGGAATAGACGGTCTCGTTCATCGCGCAGTTTTACGAGCGGGCGGAAAAACAATCGCCATTCTCGGAACCGGGATAGACGAGAAAGCAATTTATCCTCGGGCACATGTAAATCTTGCTCATGAGATAATTCATAGCGGAGGCGCAATCGTTTCTGAATTTCCCGCCGGCACCGGATCTCGCAAAGAGCATTTTCCAATTCGTAACCGGCTTATTGCAGGCTGGTCTCTGGCAACCCTCGTCATCGAGGCTGACATGGACTCGGGCTCGCTCATTACCGCCAAACAAGCGCTTGAGGCGAACCGCGAGGTTCTCGCCGTGCCCGGGCCAATATGGTCCGATGTTTCCCGCGGCTGCAATAAGCTGATTTCGGCCGGTGCACGTGTTTGCATGTCGGCCAATGATGTTCTCGAATCGTTGGAGATAGATCGCCCCGATCTCGTAAGCCAAGCGCGGGCATTATTGCCTCTGACATCCGATGAAAGCCGGATCTTGGACCTTCTATCCGAGCCTCATCATGTAGATGACATTATCGTAAAAACCGGTCTTGATGCCGGATCGGTAGGTGCCAAGCTCACCGTACTCGAAGTAAAGGGATATATCGCTCAACTTGGCGGACAAATATGGGGCAGATCCCATGGCCGTTTGCGGAAATGATCGTTATCTTATATATATGTCAGTCTACCCGTATGCATCTCGTTATCGTTGAGTCTCCGACCAAAGCAAAAACAATCCGAAAATTTTTGGGAAAGGAATACGAAGTCGTCGCCTCTATGGGCCACGTGCGCGATCTTCCATCCAATTCAGATGAAGTTCCGGCCAAATACAAAAAAACCGAATTCGGCCAGCTTGGAGTCGACGTCGAAAACAATTTCGAGCCGCTCTATATTGTCAGCTCAAAAAAGGCCAAGACGGTTTCCGAACTCAAAAAGCTGTTAAAAGACGCCGATGATATCTATCTGGCGACTGACGAAGACCGCGAAGGAGAGTCCATTAGCTGGCATTTGCTTGAGATATTGAAGCCCAAAGTTCCGGTATACCGCATGGTATTCCATGAAATCACCAAATCAGCGATCGAAGAAGCATTGAGCCATCCGCGTTCGATAGATGAAAAGCTTGTTCGAGCCCAAGAGACGCGTCGCATTCTTGACCGTCTTGTCGGCTATACGGTGTCGCCTGTTTTGTGGAAGAAAATTGCCTACGGTCTCTCCGCGGGACGAGTTCAATCAGCTGCGTTAAAAGCTATCGTAGACCGTGAGCGTCAGCGCATGGCTTTTAAAAAAGCAGGCTATTGGGATGTACTGGCCGGATTAACCAAGGACACGAGCAGCTTTGAGGCTAAACTTATTGCAACCGAAGGAAAACGCATTGCGAATGGAAAAGATTTTGATGAAGATACAGGCGCTCTAAAAGCCAAAACCGACGCGATTTTGCTTGATGAAGCAAAAGCAAAAAAAATTGCCGAAGAAGTACCAAAATCCGAATGGAAAGTAAAAGATGTAACAGAGAAAAAAGTCAGCCGCCGCGCTCCGCCTCCATTTACAACCTCTACTCTTCAGCAAGAAGGAAACCGTAAACTCGGACTGTCTTCGCGCGAAACCATGCGCACGGCCCAATCCCTGTACGAACATGGCTATATCACGTACATGCGTACGGATTCGGTAAATCTCTCGGCGGAAGCCGTGAAAGCGATCCAAGGCGTCGTCACTTCCCGTTTTGGCGCCGAATACAATGGATCGGCCCGCCATGACAAAGCCCAAGCCGGAGCCCAAGAAGCGCATGAAGCGATCCGCCCCTCGCTCAACTTTACGGCACCGCACGAAACTGGATTATCCGGTGCCGAGCGCGATCTCTACGAGCTTATCTGGATGCGCGCTCTTGCATCCCAAATGAAAGATGCCGAGCAGCTGCAAGTCTCGGTTCGATTTGATGTCGGAGCGCATGAATTCCAATCGAATGGGATGCGCATCCTTTTTCCTGGTTTTTTACGCGCGTACGTAGAAGGCGCCGATGATGTTGACCAAGCTCTCGAGGACAAAGAAAAACCTTTACCTGAATTGGCTATTGGCGACCAGCCAAAATGTCTGAGCGCAGATGCGCAAAGCCACGAAACCAAACCGCCAGCCCGCTTTACCGAAGCTTCGCTTGTCCAATTCATGGAAAAAGAAGGGATTGGCCGTCCAAGTACCTATGCATCGGTCATCAGCACGCTTCTGGATCGCGGCTATGTCGTAAAACAAGGCGGCGGATTAGCACCTAGCTTTACCGCTTTTGCCGTCACCCAAGTCCTTGAACGCCACCTCTCCGATCTTGTCGATGTTCGATTTACGTCGAAAATGGAAAAGTCGCTTGATGATATCGCAGCCGGTAAGCAAGAATGGCTACCCTATCTCAAGGATTTTTATCTTGGTGACAATGGGCTCAAACACCGTCTTGCTTCCGAGCTCGAGCAAATTGATCCGGAAAAAGCCAAGACCGTCGTATTGCCCGGTCTAGAAGGGATGACGGTCCGCGTCGGCAAATTCGGACCGTATGTCGAGACGACCCTTCCAAATTCGGGCGCTCCTGTAAAAGCTTCATTGCCGGAAAACGTTCTCCCAGGCGAGGCAACACGCGACCGCATTAACGAAGTATTGAAAGATGCGCAAAAAGGACCAACTTCGCTCGGCAACGATGAAGAAACCGGCCTGCCGATTTTCTTACGGAGCGGATCTTATGGTCCATACCTCCAAATCGGCGAAGATACGGATGACAAAAAAAATAAACCAAAACGTGCCAGTGTCCCAAAGACGGTCCCATTGGAAACGCTCGACTTGGCCAAAGCCCGCTCTATCCTTGCCTTACCCAGAAAACTAGGCGTCCACCCGGAATCAGGCAAAGAGATTAAGGCAGGACTAGGTCGTTTTGGGCCCTATATTGTCCATGACGGCGATTTTCGCTCCATCAAGGCACCTGATGACGTTCTTGAGATCCAGCTCCCGAGAGCGCTCGAAATGCTTGCCCAGCCAAAAGGCGTTCGTGGCGGAGGAGCCGGCAAAGAAATCGGCAAACATCCGGAGGATGGTAAACCGGTTACCTTGCATTCCGGTAAATACGGCACCTATGTCAAGCACGGAAAAATTAACGCCACCATTCCAAAAGATCAAAAACCGGAAGACATTACGCTTGAACAAGCTATTACCCTGATTACCGAGCGAGCCTCCAAACCCAAAGCGAAGCGATCCAAACGCTAAACTTCCCAAAATTTCATCGACTTCCAAACCTTGCCCCAAATTTTAGAAATGGCACCAGGCTGTTTCTTTGCCGCAGGAGCATATGCAAATCCAGCGTCTTTTGGAAGCGGAAAATTTGATGGAGAAATTGAAACAGCCTGTTTTGCAGCCTCTGGAATTTTCACTTCGGGCTGCGCCGTTTCTTCAGCGCTCTTGTCTAGAGGCTGATTCATGATTCCTTGCAGCATTGTTTCGTACTCTTTTGTAATTCGTTCGGCTTCCGTATGGGTACGCTCGACTTCGGCTTCTGCCAAGTCAATTTCGGTTTGAATACGCTTCACGCCCTCCGAATTGTTTCCTTTCTGCATGCGCAGCTTTTGAACCATGAGCTCGGTTAAAACCGCACTCGCTTCCAAATGCGCAATATGCGCCGTTAAAGAGTTCGCATAACCCTTTTCCAGATCCGTCATGCCGATATTGTGACCTCCGGTGAATTCATCTAACGTTTTCTTTTCCTGCAAGGCTTCCTGCTCATATGCCTTGAGACGCTGCTCCTCGGACTCGATTTGATCGTCAAATTTTTCGGAGTCGCTTTTTTCGACAAGTTTTTCTCCCTCGACTTTTAGACCGCTTTGTTTGCCTATTAATTCGTGCGTTTCAGCCAGCGCCTCTTCTAGTTCGGTTTTTTTCGGCGTTTGGATGATCGCCTCAAACGCTTCCTCGGTCGCCTTGTCTACAACAATAGGAGCCTCAGCTGCAGGCGGTTCGGCCGGTTTAGGCGCTTCAACGACCGGAGCCGGGATCTTCGCCTCAACCGGCGTTTCAATTTTGGCCGGAGCTTCTCCAAACTCGCTCAAATCCAATTCAAGTGCATGAACGGCTTCTTGAACCTGCTTTGCAGCTCCTTCATTAGCCGACTTCATCTTCATCACCTCTTCAGCTGAGCCGGGATAATTTTCTGAAGGATCAAATGTACCGAGTTTATGGATTCCGCTTATGGCATCATCTGCTTCTTGTTTGGCGATCTCGATTACACCTGTTATCCCTTTGGAATCGACGGCCTTTTCTATCAATTCCAGTCCCTTTTCTGGGCTGGATTGTAAAATAACTTCCTCTGCGGGATGCGTGATCTCGGCAGTAGTGTCGCGTGGCGGCATACCGCAAAATGGTAGCACCCTCTTCCCAAACCAGAAAGGGTTTGTTACCTATACATTATGCAGTCATGGCAAAACACCCCGCAGACGGTTGAAGGGCTAAACGCCCTTGTTTTGTCATACGATCCTAAAGCCAATCCAAAAGATATTCCCCGGGCTTACGAGTTTGCTCGCGCAGCTCACGATGGCCAAAAACGTGCATCAGGCGAACCGTATATCGTCCACCCGCTCGCCGCCGCTTATAATTTGGCCGAGATGCACCTGCCTGCGCCAATTGTCATGGCCGGTCTCATGCATGATGTTCCGGAGGATACGACCCGTACTTTGGACGATATAAAAAACGAATTCGGCGAAGATGTCGCCGAGATGGTTGCCGGTATTACCAAACTCGGAAAAATCAAATACCGCGGCATGGAGCGCTACATCGAGAACCTGCGCAAAATGTTTTTAACCATGGCTGCCGATGTCCGTGTTGTCTTCATCAAATTCGCCGACCGTCTGCACAATCTGGAAACGCTCGACAATATCCCTCCAAAAAAACAGTACCGCATTGCATTGGAATCCCTCGAGATTTTTGCCCCGATTGCCAACCGTTTAGGCATGGGCGAAATGAAAGGCCGTCTGGAAGACGCTGCATTCCGTTACGTGTATCCAAAAGAGTATGAGTGGGTAAAAGAACTTTCCAAAACCGGCCGCGAAGGCAAACAAGAGTATCTTGACCGCGTCATGGATAAAACTGCCAAACTTTTATCTGAAGCAGGATTAAGAAACGGCAAGGTCCAAGGCCGCGCCAAACACCTCTACTCCCTCTATCGCAAACTCTTGCGAAACGAACGCAATATCGCGCGTATCTACGATCTGATCGCCGTCCGCGTCATCGTAGACTCGGTTGCGGATTGTTATGCGGCTCTTGGCATCATCCATGGCACATGGACCCCTCTAAAAGGCCGTATCAAAGACTACATCGCCCAGCCAAAACCCAATGGCTACCGCTCGCTCCATACGACGGTATTTTGCGAGGACGGCGAAATCGTAGAGTTCCAAATCCGCACGCCAGAAATGCATGCCTTGAACGAGTACGGTATCGCTGCACATTGGGCATACGATGAACACGGCAAATCAGCCGCTGGAGCCGCACAAAACCATCCGCCAGAATGGGTATTTGAGTTAGCCGAGATCCAAAAAGAAGTCGAAGACAAAAAAACCTATCTCCAATCGCTGGAAGAATTGAAAATCGATATTTTCCGTGATCGGATTTTCGTATTCACGCCGCAAGGCGATGTCATCGACCTTCCTGAAGAGTCGACGGCCGTAGACTTTGCCTACGCAATTCATACCGATATTGGCAATACCTGCACGGCCGCAAAGGTGAACGAAGAAGTTGCGCCGCTCGACCGGATCTTGCGCAATGGCGATATGGTCGAGATTCTTGTCGATAAAAGCCGTAAAGGACCCAATCCGGATTGGGCAAACTTCGTCAAAACACGTCAAGCCAAATCAAAAATCAAGCAATACGCCAAAACTAATTTACGTTCTTGGATCAAAGGAATTTTACCGGTCTAAACGATCAAGCAAGCTCTGGAGATCTTCGTCCGAACCAAAGGCCAAACGGATCTCGCCTTTTCCTTTTCCATCGCGTTTGATGGTTACTTTTGTATGCAGTTTGGCGCGCAAACGGTCCTCTGCGGCGCTGATATTCGGGTCGAGCGCATGAGGAAGACGTCGAACTGACACACGTTCCTCCGTTTGTCGTACCGTAAAATTACCGGCCAACATGGCCTTAAACAGCTCGAGGCGCTCCTGCTCGGTCGGTAATGATAAAAGCGTCCTGCCATTGGATGCTGAGATCTTTTTTTCTACCATGGCTTGCTTGATTTCTTCTGGCAGCTGGAGCAAGCGTACGGCATTTGCCACATACGGACGGCTTTTGCCCATTTTAATCCCGACATCCTCCTGCGTCATGCCAAATTCATCGATAAGCTTTTGATATGCGATAGCCTCGTCGATTGGATTCAGGTCGGCTCGTTGGACGTTTTCAATGATCGCGAGTTCGAGTTTTTGCAATTCTGTCGCTTCTCGAACAATGGCGGGAATGGTTTTCATTCCGGCAATTGTCGAAGCGCGCAGACGCCGCTCGCCGGCGATAAGCTGGTATTTATCTCCTCCTTGCGGAGTTACCACGATC
Source organism: Candidatus Uhrbacteria bacterium (assembly GCA_020854265.1). Classification (GTDB taxonomy): domain Bacteria; phylum Patescibacteriota; class Patescibacteriia; order 2-12-FULL-60-25; family 2-12-FULL-60-25; genus CAIXDN01. The sequence continues at coordinate 375,100 of JADZFU010000004.1, read as the reverse complement.
GGCTGTAAAACCCCGTGCTCGCGGATACTTGAAATGAGGTCTTCCAGTTCGCCATGGTCGAAATGCTTGCGCGGCTGATGCGGATTCCGCTCTATGTCTGAAATGGGAATATCCAAAACACGCTTGCCCGTATCTTCGATAGGCTGTCGCTCTTCGTGGATTGGACGCGGTTCGTCGACTGGTTTTTGCGGAATTAAAGCACCCAGTCCCCTTCCAAGTCCCGATTGTCGCTGCATCATAAGGTTCAAGGTGTTCTAATTTCTAAGCCGACTGCTTCACGTTCCAAGATTTCTTGCGCCAGCCGCTCGTAAGCTTTGGCGCCTTTCGAGGCCGAGTCAAAGTGGATAATGGTACGTCCAAATGACGGCGCCTCAGCCAAGCGAACATTTCGTGGAATGACGGATCTGAAAATATTGTTCGGGAAATATTTGTAGAGCTCATGCAGGACATCGTCCGACAATTTGGTACGCGGATCATACATGGTAATAACCGCTCCCAATACATCGATATCAGGGCGAATATTTGATTTGACCAGCTGGACGGTCTCCAAAAGCTGTCCGAGACCTTCAAGCGCGTAATACTCGGCTTGGACCGGAATGAGGATCTCGTCTCCAGCGACTATGCCGTTCAACGTGATCAGGCCGAGCGTCGGCGGGCAATCGATCAAGATGAAATCGTAATCATTGCGGATCTCGAGCATGGACTTGCGCAGCAAAAATTCTCGGTCCTGCATCGGGACAAGCTCGACATTTAATCCGGCAAGTGCCGTTGTTGCCGGAGCGACATGCAATCCTACATGCGATGTTGGCTGGACAATATCTTTCATTTTTACTTGGCCCAAAACAGCCTCGTACACTCCTTGATTCAACCCGCGATGGTCAATGCCAATTCCCGATGTCGCATTGGCCTGCGGATCCAAGTCGACAATCAACACAAACTTGCCCAAATCCGCCAAGTACGCACCCAAATTAATGGCTGTGGTGGTCTTTCCTACACCGCCTTTTTGGTTCACGATCGAAATGATGCGAGCCATAGGGAATAAGCCAAACTATGCCCGACCGGATCGTTTCTGTAAATGGTCCAAATGCTTGGTTTTTTCCTGTGTAAATTCGTTCCGGTCAAACCCATACCGCTCAAGCAGGAGCGAAGCGTAATTGCCTCCCAAAAAAGGCGGAAGGATTACGTAATCCGCCACATCATCGTAAAGAAGGATGGCCTCTTCGGCCGCATGAGCCATGACGATCGCGATTCCTTTGGGTGATTCTTTTCGGAGCTTCCGTGTGAGGTGCCGATTGGTCTCGAGATCCGGAATGGTTGTTACCAATAATTTCATTTTGTGGAAATCGAGCTCTTCGATGAATTCATGGTCGCCTGCATCGCCGTACTGTGCCGGGATTCCCTGTCGTTTTAAATCATCAATGGCTGCAGGATCATAATCGACAATGACAAATTCATTGATGTGCTTTCTTAAAAAAGGAACAAAATCTTTTCCGAGCCTGTGACAGCCGAACAAGATCGCCTCGTAAGATTGTATCGGAATATACTCGGGCTTGGTTTGTTTGCGTTCGAAGATGGATAAGCGGTTCTTTAACAAATCGTATAAACGATCGGAGTTGGCGAGCATGTAACTCGATACGGCAATCGTACACACCCCTACCAAGGTTATTAGCGATACAACCTCTCGATTAATGTGTCCGAGCTGGAGTGCGAGGACCGCAAGTACCAAGGAAAACTCGCTGATTTGGGCCATGCCTATTCCCGTCCTGAATGACACGTTGCGGCTGTAGCCCATGACCCCCATGATAACCATCATGATGAACGGATTGCCGATTAACACGAAAACCGAAAGGAGCAGCGTCGGCCAAAGCAGGTTGCTTGAACCTTCAAAAGAGAGTCCGGCACCGAGAATGATAAAAAATATTGCGACAAAAAAATCCCGCAAGACCTTCATCTTTGAACTTATTTCAAAATGGTATGGCGATGTGGAAAGTGCGACTCCGGCCGCCAACGCGCCCATTTCAATTGAAAACCCTGCCCACTGGAATAAAGCTGCTACTCCGGCGCCCCAAGCAATAGAAAAAATAAGCAAGAACTCTTGCGATGCCGCAAATGACTTGGTCATGGCAGGCAAAACAACACGCGCCGCAAACGCGACAAAAATCGCCAGAAGCAACGCTTTCACAAGAACAATGCCCGCGACTTGGATATTGCCTGCGCCTGAGCTAAGCACCGTCAGCACCACTAATACAAACACCGCCGCCAAATCCTGAACAAGTAATATTCCTGTAGAAATTCGTCCGTAGAGAGTCCCTAGCTCATGCCGGTCCTGCAAATGCTTCAGCATGATGATGGTACTGCTGAACGTAAGCGCCAAAGCGATGTACACGGATGCAACCCAGCTATACCCCAATGCCATTGCAATCAAAAATCCAAAGAGTGCCGTAAATCCTATTTGTCCAAGACCGGCAGCCATGGAGACTGGGCCTACATCCTTTACGACTTTTGGACTCAAACTCAATCCGACAATAAACAAAAGCGCGGTGACGCCTAACTTGGACAGCAATTCAAAAATCTCGTAGGAGTGCAGGAGACCTAAAACAGCCGGTCCGACAACAAAGCCCGTAACGACATACGCCAAAACGAGCGGCTGCTTCAATTTCTGCATCAGCCATGAGATACCGACCGTGATCACCAGAATCGAAGCAATTTCAAAAAAAACGTTCACAATGAAGCTATTATAACAAAAAATACGGACCATGTCCGTATGTTTTGGTGCCGCGAGAGAGAATCGAACTCTCATGACCTTGCGATCGCGGGATTTTGAGTCCCGTGCGTCTACCAATTCCGCCATCGCGGCCTGCTGTTGTAGAGCGGGAATAGCTTAGCCAAGGCTTGACGTGCTGGCAAGATGCACGTATAGTCTCGACCACAAGCGTAGCGGGGTAGAGCAGTTTGGCAGCTCGCCTGGCTCATAACCAGGAGGTCGTTGGTTCAAATCCAACCCCCGCAACCAACAAAAAATCCTCCATATCGGAGGATTTTTTGTATTTCTTTGCAAAGCCTCTTACACAACCAGAGAAATCACTGCTGCTAAAAATACCATCTGCATGGCAAAACCTGATGCAAACGTCATGTCTTTTTTCTCGCTCACCATATTATGGAAAAAGAAATGCAGGCGGTGGAACCATCCGAGCCCGCGTAGCCGCAGCACCTCGTAAATCGCGACGATAAAATCAGGCAAAACGCCTCCAATAATGCCCATGGTTACGGCAAATTTTGCATCACCAAGTCCAACATTGAAAAGGAATAGAACGAATAACAACGCAATAATTGAATCGATCACAATATACGCAATCGAGCGTTTTACATGCTTGCCTGAAATGTAGCTTTTATAGAGGTTGGTATCGCCATGAGGGATGATATCGCTCAAAAAATGAGATGCCATGCCCAAAACAAAAGCAGCGAATGGTTGGTCAGGAATTTGCTGCGCAATCAAGGCTCCAAGAGCCGCATGCGTCGTGATGAACATACGTTGCCGGAACTCTATCACAAAACAGCTATTTCGAGAATATATAAGAAAAAACAGCGCAAAAACGCTGTTTTTTCATGGTAGCGGGGGGCGGAATCGAACCGCCGACCTCGGGCTTATGAGTCCCACGCTCTAACCAGCTGAGCTACCCCGCCATAATCTAAGCAGGCGCTAGATTAACAGTATTCTTCCAGCTTGGCAAGCATGATCCTGGCTGTTTTATCCCAAGAAAATAACCTTGAACGCTCCATTCCCCTGCTTCCATCCAGCGAATCGTTAAAAGCCGATACGATTCCTTCGATCCAGGCATGTCGGTCCGTCGGGTCGTATAACCGTCCCGCATCACCCACAACCTCGGGTATTGCTCCTCGGTTAGAAGCGATGACCGGCACGCCAGCCGACATAGCCTCAAGAGCGGTTCGGCCAAATCCTTCATGAAAGGAAGGAAGCAATAAAACCGTGGCATGCCTGATCAACTCATCGCGTTCCTGGTCATCAAATGTCATGTAAGGCTGACCGGCAATAATCAGCTCGGCATCCGAAATACGCTTTTGAACCTCCGGCCAAATTTGTTGGATGAATGGAATATTTTTTCTCGGATTGACGCTCCCGAGTATCAACGCATATCTTTTTTTCGATCCAGGCGCGATGGGTTTTATACCCTGATAAGTAACGGTTATTCGCTGTTCGGCTACTCCGCTCATCCGCACCAATTTTTCCTTCGTGTCTTCGCTGACAGTAAAAATATGCGGCGCTCGGTGGATACCGCGTAAAAATAATCGGGTTGTGATCGCACGCTTTAAAAACGATTGGTCAAACCACTCCGGATGTTCGAAAATCTCGACATCATGAACCCAAGGGAAGCACGGGATATTCATGAACGGCGGTACTGCACCGCTCGGAACAAGCAGACAATCGATCTTTTTATCTCGGATGAACTTCCTGACCGTCAAAAAACCGCCTTTTTTATTAAGTAATTCTATTTGCCTTCTTGAAACGGCTAACTGTATTAACGCCTCGGCAAGCTCGACGGATGCATGGCTTACGCCGGCGCCAGCTCCATGGACAGGAACATGCCGCAAATCAATTCCGAGCCGGCCATGCATAACTCCGGAATGCCCAATAGGTCATTGCTTTTACGTCTTGAAAACGCGAGAAATGCGTCTCCCCTCCCAATACAACGGAGATAATGGTATGGCCCTGATTGTCGCGTGTCGCCTGAGCAAAACAGAATCCCGCCTCCGGTAGGGTTCCGGTTTTTGCTGCAACGACTTTATAATCTCCGCGGTTCAAATCGGATGCAATAAGAAGATTCGTCGACTTTACGAGGTACGCTTTTTTATTTCCTTTGACCGATACCTGAGGTTTGGATGCGGCTGCGGCAATTTCCGGGTACGCCATCGCGGCTTTGAGCGCCGTCGCGACATCACGCGCCGTACCGCGATTTCTCGGGTCTTCCCCTGACGCATCGACAAATACCGTCCGTTCCATGCCGATGGATTTTGCTTTTTTGTTCATTGCATCGACAAACGCCTGCTTTCCTCCTTGCGTACGGGCAAGCGCATTCGCCGCTTCATTTGCAGATCCCACAAGCAAGGCCTGCAATACATCATTGCCGGTAAATGTTTCATCGAGTGGCACGATTTCCCTTCCGATCCCGTTATCGGCTGCATTTAGTGCAATCGGTTTGCTTAAATCCGGTTTCGAGTCGAGATAAGTCATGGCGGCGACCAGTTTGGTCAAGCTCGCCAGCGGAAGAGGCTCGTCGGCATCCTTTTCATAAAGCAATTCGCCGCTCCCGGCATCCATAACCACAGCCGAGGCTGCTGAAACAACGACACCGAGCGTTGTTTCGTCTTTTTTAATCGGGGCAGGGCTATTGCTTGAAACGTATTTCGCCGTTGGCAGACGATGTACCGCAAGCGTGTCCGGCTCGGCAAGAGCGCGTAAAACAAGGGTACCGGCCATAAAAACTACTAGTTCGGGAGTCATACGGCGTGTGATGGCTTATCTCCCTCCGCAGGGTTCTCGGCGGGCTCAAGCTCCTGCAAAGCTTGGACAACGGCTGAGTGTCCGCGGAGCGCTTCGTAATCAGGTAGTTCGCTTGGGCTGGTATAACCAATATGTTTGTAAAATTCTGCCGTTACTTCGTAGACCGGCTGACCGAGTTTCTGTTCCTCTCGCATCTCAACCAAGCCGCGAAGCATCAAATTTCTCAAAATCATGGACGACTGGACGCCGCGGATCTGTTCAAGTTCCGGCCTCGTCATAGGCCCGCGATATGCCAAAATGGCCAGCGCTTCGAGCGACGGTCTGGAAAGCTCGCCCTGCTGCTCGGCTTTTAGCACGGCACGTACCTCTTCGGCGGCATCCGGATTAGTTACCAGCTCGTACTCGTTTCCATGAACAACCAAAACAATACCGCTTTCCTTTCCATGCCGCTCTGCAAGTTCTTTAAAAGCGGATTCGAGCTCCTTTGCATCGGCGCCGGTAACATCCATAAGCCGCTTTTTTGATAGCGGCTGGGCGGCGGCAAACAAGATTGCTTCTAATCGCGAGGAGAGATTCATATTATTCGGCATGTTGCAGCTGTATATCGCTGAAGAGTTCGTTCTGTTCGACGGTAACAGATTTTTGTTTGATAAGCTCCAGCAATGCCAAGAATCCTACCACCATTTCAGCTCGGTCCTGTGACTCGGCCAAGAATCGATGAAAAGAAACACGCATCATCTGCCTTACCCGCGCATGCAGAGTCGAAATTTTTTCTTCTATTGTTACGACACGCTCAATTGCCGCTTTGGGCAATGAGAGAATAGGCTCGATGCGTCGGATCGCTTTTTGGAACAAATCTTTCAATGTTTGGCCATCCACACCTGTTGGCGGCGCAAACACCGGCTCGGTCTGCTTTACCGGTCTCGAAAGGCGCCCGTACATTGATTTTCCTTCGAGCCAGCGTGTACCCAGTTGTTTCGCCGCTTCAACGAAAACCTTGTACATCCGAAGTTGAGATTCCAGATCCGGCCCTTCTTCTAAAGAAGGATCATGTAAATCAGGTAACAATGCCTTCGATTTGAGATAGACCAGTTTTGCAGCAACCACTAAAAAATCCGCCAGCTCTTCGGGCGGGATTTTCCCGCGATTTGCCTCAACATGTTTTACAAACGGCTCCGTAACCTCCAACAAAGACACCTTAGTGATATCGAGCTCTGCCGATTCTACGAGCTGTAAAAGCAGGTCCAGCGGACCTTCAAAGTGGTCGATTTTGATCGCATAGCTCATTTGATTTTGATGTGCGCTTCATCCAGCCGTTTTTGCTCGATCTCGCTCGGAGCGCCCATGAGCAAGTCGCGCGCATCGCCTGTCTTCGGGAACGGAATTACTTCTCGGATATTCGGCTCATTAGCAAGAATCATAACGACACGGTCGATGCCAGGCGCCATTCCGCCATGGGGTGGAGCCCCGTACTCAAAGGCTTCAAGCATATGTCCAAAACGCGCCTGAATCAGGTCATCCGGCAATCCCAAAAGCTGGAAAATCTTGTTCTGCAATTCCCGCTGATGGATACGGATCGATCCGGAAGAAAGTTCGTATCCGTTTAAGACAAGGTCATACGATGACGCACGCACCTTCATCGGGTCGGTGTCGAGCAAAGCGATGTCATCGGGATTTGGCATGCAGAACGGATGATGCGCGGCTTGTACGCCTCCTTCGCCATCGTCTTCGAACATCGGAAAATCGACGATCCAGCAAAACGCGAGCTCATTTGGATCGTTCTTATCTTTGCGGAGATCCGGTTTGTCGTTTCCGTATTTCGTCATTGCATCCGCATATGAAATACGCGGGAATGGCGTCTGTGTAATGTGTTTTTCTGGCGAAACCGTTTTGACGAGTTCAATAAACATCCGTTCGTTCAGCTCGAGGACGTCTTCCTGTGTCACAAAAGACATCTCCAAATCGAGTTGGGTAAACTCCGGCTGACGGTCGCCGCGCTGGTCCTCATCGCGGAAACAGCGCGCAATTTGGAAATAGCGCTCCAACCCGCCTACCATCGAGAGCTGTTTGAATTGTTGCGGTGACTGCGGCAAAACATAAAACATGCCGGCATGCAGACGTGATGGCACAAGGTACTCTCGCGAGCCCTCTGGCGTTCCTTTGGTTAAAATCGGGGTTTCGATTTCATGGAATCCTTCTTTATGCAAGAAATCACGGAAGAACGTTGTGACTTTGTCGCGTAATATCAAATTATTACGCATGCGTTTGCTCCGCAGGTCTAGATAACGGTATTTCAAACGGAGCTCTTCATTGATCTTGGCTGTATCCTCCAATTCGAATGGCGGCGTCTTTGACGGATTCAGGATAACGAGCTCTTTCGCTAAAATTTCGATCGTACCGGTTTCCATATCCGGATTGACCTGTTTTGCTCCGCGCGCATTCACGACACCGCGTACGGATATACAGAACTCTGGACGAAGCTCCTTCATCCGTTCCTTCGAGTTATCATCCAGTTCGGCGGGTACAAAAACGACCTGCGCAATTCCGGAACCATCGCGCATATCGATAAAAGCCAATTTGCTCATATCCCTGCGGACATGCACCCAGCCCTTCACCAATACCTCTTGTCCGACCATACCGGTCGTCTCCCGAATCATCGTTCTTTGCATAGGGTTTGATCCTAACTGATCGCTTATTCTGCCGCAACGTTGAGGAAAAGCGAGGCCGATTCTTTCTTGGGTCCGGAGGCTCGAATCTCTAATTCGCCAAGTAAACCGCTATCTATCGTGAATGAACCGGTATATACCCCCTCCTCACCTTTCTCCATTTTTGAAACCATGCGTGAAATGCCGTCCTTCGCTGGATTCTTGTCAGCTATGTAGATTTCAACCGAATCAGGCTCGCCCTCGATTGTTGCGGTGACCATGATTTCGGTACCGGCTTTTGCTCGATACCATCCTCCGGCCAGACTCATATCCTTCAACTCTGCTTTTGTGATGAGCGCAGCTGCATCCGAGGTACGGATCAGCGTGCGTACGCGATCCTCCAATTTTGAACCTTCGCCATTGCTCTCGCCAAGTAATGCACGATACTCCTCCTCCGTATATCGGCCGCTCAAACCCTCGGCTCCTTCATAAAGAAGCGCTTGTTCATACAATGCCCATACGAGCGAGTCCTCGCAGTCCGTGCGCGTGCCGGCAACACACTCGTTATAGCGCTGGATATCCTTTGCGGCATAAATCGATGCTCCGATTGGAACAAGAACCGAACCGAGCAAGACAAGCACGCCTAAGGCAACCCAAATTTTGATCCAATGGGTCGAAGGTTTTTTGTTTGTGGAAGAATCCATACCGCATCAGTATACCACGCCTATCCCGACGACTCCCCCATCTGCTGTTTGATAAGAATAGACGTCCTTTGAAACCGCTTGGACTGACACGATAACGCGCGCCTCCTGAAGCATTTCTTTCACGGTTCCATTCATGTCAATGCGGATGAGTCTCGATGGTCCGACAGGATCGGATTCAAGACCCTCGCCTGGTTGAAATGAGGCTACCCAAACCACGTCTGCTCCAAAACCGACCACGGCCGTCTGGTCAGGCATGCGGTAAAGCTCGCGGATGGAACCATTCCGTTCAACACGCAAAATAACCGGTTTATCCGATCTCGCAGAGACAACGGCTGTCCGCTCCCCGACCAAGCCTAAAATATGAATTTCGGAATACGGCTCGCCATTTGTTTGCCGTAATACAACATTCCACTCTTTTCCATCGCTAAGTTTGAAAAAACGCTCGTCTGCTCCGGCAACAATTGCCAAGTCATTCTTTTTGACCGGCTCCTGGGCATCGTTTTTTTCGGTTGATGATGTTGATGAAGGAGAGTTCGTGATGGTTGCGTAGCGGTCAAAAACAATCGGGACCGGCCCGTCTCCAAACACGCTGGGTTGTGCAGTCCAAACAACCGCTGCAGCTATACAAGCCAAAATGCCGGCAGCAACCCATGCCGCTCCAGAGGGCGCGTCATCATCATACCTGCGTCTTGCCATGCGGGCATTCTATCAGGTTGGTTCTTACGGTTCCAAACGGTTCAAAAGACGCGGGAACGGAATTGTTTCCCGGACATGGTGAATTCCGCAAATCCAAGTCGTCAGCCGCTCGAGACCATATCCAAAACCGGAATGCGGTACGGATCCATATTTCCGCAGATCGAGGTACCACTGAAAATCTTTTTCCGGAAGTTTGTGCTCGCGGATGCGTTCCAAAAGCATGTCATAACTGTCTTCGCGTTGGGAGCCGCCTATCACCTCTCCATATCCTTCCGGCGCAAGCAGATCCGCGTTCAACACGCGTGTGGGATCCGACGGATCGCGCTTCATGTAAAACGCTTTTACGGCCGCCGGATATTTCTCGACAAAAATTGGCTTGTCATGTGCCTTGGTAAGCAAGGTTTCGTCATCCGCGCCCAAATCATCCATATCGCCGATATCCGAGCCATGCTCGCGCAGCCACTTGATCGCATCCGCATGCGTCATACGAATGAAAGGGGCTTGGACTTTTTTAAGCGGCTCCTGATCGCGTTCAAGGATTTTCAGTTCCGGTTGGCAGTTTTTGAGCACTCGCTCGACAATAAAACAAACAAGTTCTTCTTGAATTTTTAGATTTTGTTCGTGATCAACAAACGCCGCCTCCGCATCCATCATCCAGAACTCGATCAAATGGCGGCGGGTTTTTGATTTTTCCGCGCGAAACACCGGTCCAAAGTCAAAACAGCGACCCACCGATCCGATAGCAGCCTCGAGATACAGTTGTCCCGACTGCGAAAGGTATGCTTTCCGTTCTCCGAAATAATCAATTTCAAATAATTCGGTCGTACCTTCGCAGGCGCTCGGCGTAAAAATTGGTGAATCAATTTTGCAGAATCCATGATCCCGCATCCAATCATATGTGGCATGGATAATCTCGTTGCGCACTTTTTGGATCGCCCACTGGGCAGGTGCGCGCAGCCACAGATGCCGGACATCCAAAAGAAAATCCGGACCATGTTCTTTTTTTCCGATCGGAAACTCTTCGGATTTATGGACCAGCTCGACGGAAACCGCTTGCAATTCATACACGCCTTCTTGTTTCGGATGCTTGGAAACCGTTCCCGTAACGCGAACGGCGGATTCAATAGTCGTTTCTACCGCCGCATTCCAGCTGGCCTCATCCACGGCATTTTTTACAATGACCGCTTGGACAAAACCGCTGCCGTCCCGCAGCTGTAAAAAAGCGATGGAACCGCTTGATCGGACATTGTAGGCCCATCCCTGTACCGTGACGGTTTGGCCGACCAAGTCGGAAAATTTCTCGATAAACGCATTCATAGATACGCACAATACAAAAGCCCCCGCTATCTGTCGATAACAGGGGCTTTGAAGTCAGTGATTGCGCCGGTAACAGCGCTTGCGGGCCGTTTTGAACGCCTTGCGCCGCCCGCGGTCCTTCTCCAGGAGAAACTTGATGATCTCCCCGGTCTTGGGGTTGAACTCGGCCCAAAAAGCCCGGGGCGAGCGATTCTCCCTCTCAAAGAAAATCCGCCACTCGTAGTCCTCGCGCGACCGCTTCCCATGCTTGGCGATCAGCGTACTCAGCCGCATGATCAAGCCCTTGCGTTCGAGACTGCGCTTGTGCGCCAGCTCGGCATAGTCCATGCAAGCGACCACCTCGGCGCCGTGCTGCTGCTTGAGCTTGCGGTCGATGTAGGCCCGGGTGCTCTCCTTCGTATTGAAGAAGAAACGGACGAACTGTCCGAGCGCACGCGGATGGATCAGCAAAGGCAGCTTCAGCCCATTGATCGTCCTCGGCTTCGGCTTGCGCCTCGGCTTCTTGGACCGAGGTTCGAGCGCCTTGCGCGTCATCTCCTCGTAGCGCTCGTCAAGGCTCTTGGACTGGATCGGATTCTGCTCGATGATCTCGTCGATCATCTCATCGGTCAAGATCGGATAGACGTCCGTCTTCACGAGCTCGAGTGCCGGCGACGACTTCATCGGCGGCACCTTGCTATGACGGAAATCCCACGGAAACCAGATCCGGAGCAGGAGCGTGATGAGCTCCAACCCCTCGTCTTCGATCGTTCTCGACTTCCCTCCCTTGATGAGGATCAGGGAAGGCTTCCAGCTGCCTTCGTTGAAACGGCTGGAAGGGGCAGTACGTGAACGATAGCTCGCTCGTTGCATTCTCACCTCGGGTGAAATGGTTCGTGCAAGATAATAAAAAGTGCTGGCATGATTGAATCAGCCGCGTGCAGGCGCGTCAAAGAGAAAGCAAGGAATGCAGCGTAGCCGGACCATGCGGCGCACGATGCAGCGGGGTTTGTTTAAGCGCTTCTTCAACCGCTTCGCATGCGGCCGCAAGCGTCTCTCCTGGTGCCGTGAGCCTGGCCAATTCGGATATGGCAGCCATGCGCATGAATTTTAATACCTTGTCATCCAATGGCGGTCCGTATCCGGACAAGTCCAGCAGTTTGAGCGTCGCTCCGGCATATAAAAACCTCGCTCTTCCGCTTGACGGTTCGTTTTGGAATTCATTCGCCGCAGAAATGACTTCGCCGATAAGATCAAAAATCTGGTCATCAGCCTCACCTTCGCGGGTAAAATCATCCACCAGTTTGGTAAATGAACCGGCAACGGCCATCTTTCCAATACCTGATCGGATGCTGCTCGGATGAGTTCTCGCGACCGCGACTTTATCAAAACTCGCCCCTTTTGCGATCATGACATCCGCCAAAGCCAGCGGCTCGAGATGTCCGAGCTGTTTGGCTCCCAATCGTCGTATTCCACGAGCAACGCCAACAAGCTTGCCGTTCTCGCGGCCATACATGGTAATCCATGCATCATGCTCTCGAAACGGCTCGTTCCGGAGAATGTACACGGTGTCGCGGATATAGCTCATGCCCGATCCAAATAACCCTGCAAAATCGCCGCCGCTGCCAAATCATCTCTTTTGCCTTTTTGTCCCATTTCTTTTACCTGATCAGCGGCTATTTTGCTGGTCAACGTTTCATTTTCTTCAAAAACCATGAAGCCTGCTTTTTTTAAATCCTCGATAAAAACGCGAATCTCTTTTGCCTGATTTGTTTCTCGTGATTGGTCAGCCAATGGGCGCGGGATACCGACAACAATAGCCTCAACTTTTTCTCGTTTTACAAGATCCTGCAGCCGCTCGACCGTATCTTCGATCGAATCGTTAATAATTACGTTCCATGGCGAAGCAACCCGGGTCTCCGTATCACCGAGAGCAACCCCTATCCTTGCGGAGCCATAGTCCAGTCCGATTAAACGCATACCACCAGATTTAAGCACAAAAGAAATGCCCCGACGAGCTGTCGGGGCAAGTATTCAGAGGTCGAGCCATTGCTCGACACGATCGAGATCGATGAGAGTCCCCGGCTGCCGAGGAGGCACCGACTTGGACTTTGGACGCTCTGGGAGCGGTGTCCGGATCCGGACGGTCGGCGGGTCTTCCCGCTCATCGGACTTGGCCGGCGGTTCGTAATCGTCCCACATTCTTGGCATGGTTCCTCCTTGCGAACCTTCCCACTATCCAAACACTAAGTCATTCTGTCAATAAATGCCCGCAGCACCGATTCCGACCTTCAAACACGAACGCGGCTTGATCGCAGAAGGGTTTACGATTATCGCCGGTATTGATGAGGCGGGCTGCGGATGTTGGGCAGGTCCGGTATACGCCGCTGCCGTGATTCTCCCGCTCGATTCGCGTATCGGTCTCATTCGCGACTCCAAACGCCTTACCGAACGCCAGCGTTTGAGTATTGTCGATCAAATCAAGACACGCGCGACTGCATGGGCTATTGGAACCGCTTCTCATCAAGAGGTAGACCGGCTCAATATCAGACAAGCGGCTTTTCTTGCCATGCGGCGTGCGATTGAGAGTCTGTCCGTTAAACCCACATTCATCCTTTCAGACGGTTTCAAAATCCCGAATATCGACATACCGAACAAAAAAATAATCGGCGGGGACCGGTATGTAAAATCTATTGCCGCTGCATCCGTCATTGCCAAGGTTGAACGAGATTTGGAAATGGAAAAACTCGATCAAGAGTATCCGGGATACGGTTTCGCCAACCACAAAGGGTACGGAACACGCGAACACCGTGAATCCTTGAAAAAACTTGGTCCTTGTGCTATCCATCGCATGAGCTACAAACCGCTCCATGCCTCCCGTAACCCGATATAATGGTAGGCTGTATCCAGCACCTTTTAAAACAGGAGCCCAGATGCAGTCTCGAAAACCGGGTGGAAAGATATCGAGCACGACTATGCCCGCCGTGACCGCAAGCTCGGTTACCGAACGACTCCCGAACGGAGCCATCCGAAGCAAGATGCAAGGCAACATGATCGGTCCCGCCATCGTGCAGATGCACCGCGAGATCGTCGTCTTCCTTCGTGAAGACGGCCCGAAGATCTGGTACGTGGACGGAACCGACGTGACCGGCTTCGATGCAACGGGCATCGTCGAGCCTTCGGGTATCCTCTTCAAGGATCTCAAGGATCGGGGGTTCACCGTCATCGGAGTCATCGCGAGCAGTCCGCTGCGCATGCTCTACAGCACGCTGTGCCTCAGCGCCGGCGTCCGCCATCGCTACTTCGATACCGCATTCGAAGCGGATTCGTACATCAAGACGCTCCTCTGAGAGGAAGTACGCCATGACGAGGCCGCGCAAGGATGACACTCCCCCCACGTCGGTCACTTCATCGACCTTTCTCAAGATCGATTCCAACCTGCTCACGAGCAAGCTCTACGGTGACGAGCTGAACGCGAAAAGCGTGGCTCGACTTACCGCCGAGTGCACCGACCGCTTCAAGCGCGACATGGTCTGGACCATCGACGCGCTCAGCGTCCACAAAGTCAACAACGAAGCGCGCGCAGGACTCCTCGAGCTCTTTACCGCCTTCCGAAAGGCGGGAGGCAAGCAGATTCTGGCCGCATCTACGGAAACCTTCGTACGATCAGCCATGCAGATCGCAGCCATGAACGGCGGCGTCACGCTCCGGTTCTTCCACAGCATGGGCGAAATCGCCGCCGAACTGAACGCGGCTGCGAAGAATACCTGACCGCATCAAGCGGATGCAAAAACCCTCCGGAACTCCGGAGGGTTTTTACGTGGTAGCCCCAAGGGGAATCGAACCCCTCTTAACGGCTTGAGAAGCCGCTGTCCTAGCCGATAGACGATGGGGCCCTGATCTAGGCTCTTTGCCATGCCTCGTCTTGTCTGACGAGTAATTCCTTGGCTCGAAGCGGTTCAGCCATCAATTCCTTGATGACTCGCTCCATGCGTACGCCGGTGGTATGAATCGTTCCTTGCGATGCTTTCGCGAGCACGATATCCCCCGGCTTGAGCCAGTTCTGTAGAAATAATCCGGCTTCCGGAGTATCTTCTATAACTTGCACCTGTTCGGGTTTCATTCCGTTCGCAAGTGCGCCTTCTGCCATGGCGGACGAAAATGTACCACAACAAACCAATAAATCAAGGCCTAATCGAGCTGCTTCTGCCCCTACCAAACGGTGCAATTTTGCGGATGCATCGCCCAATTCGCGCATTTCTCCAAGGCATGCCGCGCGCCTCTGCCCCGCCTTAAGCGGCATCTTTCCCAAATCGCGAAGCGCTGATAAAGCCGCGGCCGGAGAAGAATTATACGTATCATCAAGGAGGGTCGTATGTTTAATGCCAGGAATGATTCTCGTGCGGCCGGGCATCGGGAAAAAATGGGCTGGCATATTTCGGACCTCGTCTTGGGCGATATCCATTTCTGCCACGACGCCGATTGCTGCGGCGGCCGCGTAAGCAATTGGTCTTCCAAAAACACCGTCAAAATAAAATTCGTACCGGTGGCCAAAAACGGTAATGACGGTTCGGATTCCTGTCGGGACATTGATCTCTCCCCTGTCTTCCATGACAATTTGCGTTTCAACAATCCGGACTTCTGCCTGTTCCATTTCGCCAAACATGGTGACGTGCTCATGCGTGAGATGACGCATCGCAAAAACCCGCTTGTCATCCGCATTGAGTACAACGCCTCCCCCCTCACGCACCGCTTTTACTAAAAATGATTTTTGTTCGGCGAGAGCATCGATAGACGGATAGAATGCGGAATGGACAGGCGCTAGATCCGGATCTTCAGGCGTCACGGCCGTAATTACCGCAACATCTGGCTGGGCAATAGAAGCAAGATACTCGATGTCGCCCGGTTTATCAGCGCCCATCTCGAGCACAAATGTTTTTATTCCTGTTTTCCATAATCCGAATCTGCCAGCCGTAGCCTTGGTAAGGAGCATGAGCCAAGCCAGCGGCGATCGTCGTGGATACGTCGCTCCAAAGATAGTCAGCGGCAATCCGAGCTCATTGTTAAAACTCCCTACCGGCACTCGAACGCGGTTCTCCGGAATATCCGCCTGTAGCGCCGCACCAATCATTTGTTTGGCGCTGCTTTTTCCTACCGAACCCGTTATCCCTACAATAAACGGACGCTCGCGTCTTATGACAGACTTGGCGCATTGACCGAGATAATGTTGGAGTCCGGTTTTTATCGACATAGTCGTGTGGACTTCCAATAAAACAGACATGCCCAAGAAACGCAAGACGGAACCCTAGTGGGTGCCCGTCGCCGTGCTTGTCTGAACAGGTAAAAGCGGCAATGGATCGGGCTTTATCTCCACAATAGGCCGCTCGGTCTCCACGTGCATGGAAGACAAAATGAATTTTGCTAAATCTCCAAATACCGGCGCAGCTGATGCTTCGGCATACTGTACCGTCCGAGGCCTGTCGATTTTGACGAGCATAACGAATGACGGATTGTCGCTCGGGGCATAACCGACAAAAGAACCGATGGTGGCATCGGGGAGATAGCCGCGGCCGTTAGGATTCGGGATCTGGGCCGTTCCGGTTTTTCCGGCCACAAAATATCCTGGCACAGCAGCCCGTTTTCCATGCCCGGACTCGACAACCGTAACCATCATGCCGGAAACCAAGCGAGCGGTACGCGCGCTAATTACTTGACGTACGACTTCTGGTTTTGTCTCTTCTCGGCGTCCATCCTCATGGATAATCTCCTTGATAACATACGGCTTCATCAACTTTCCGCCATTTGCGAGCACCCCATACGCTGCAAGCATCTGGATGGGGGTAGCTGTAATACCTTGTCCATAAGAAGCAGTCGCCGCAAAAATATCTCCTTTGCGCGACAAAGGCCGTATATCGCCGTCCGACTCCGGTCCGATTGCGATTCCGGTTTTTTGTCCAAAACCGAATTGTTCAACAAAATATTTGAAACGCTCTTTCCCGAGCAAGCGCTGAACGAAAATCGTTCCAAGGTTGAGGGATTTTTCCAATACTTGCGTCATGGTCTGCACGCCATACGCGAGCTTGGTGGAGTTACGTACGGTAAAATCATCAATCGTTTCCTCGCCAGGATCATCATAGGTTGTACGCGGATTGATTTTGCCGTCCTCTATACCAGCCGCAATTGTAATGGGCTTAAAAATAGAACCCGGCTCGAACTCTCCGTATACGGCCGAATTATTTAAAACCGACAGCGATTTTACCGCGCCATAATTCTCCGGTTCAAAATCCGGTGCCGAGCACATCGCCCAAATAGCTCCCGTATGCGGATCCATGACTATGACCGTGCCGGAATCAGCCTGAAACTCGGCCACCGCCTGCGAAATCCTTCGGCACGCCTCGTATTGGAGCGTTCGGTCAAGCGTAAGCACGATATCGGCCCCCTGCACTGCCTGTTTAAAATCCGTATTTCCAATAGATACGCGCCGTCCCGCAGCATCTTTTTCAATTAACAATGAACCGTATTCCCCATCCAGAATGTCATTGTATGCGCCTTCTATCCCGTACTTGCCCGTGCGCTTTCCATTGTCATCCGTAGAAACAAAACCGAATAACTGGCCGCCAAGACCCTCCT
Source organism: Candidatus Uhrbacteria bacterium (assembly GCA_020854265.1). Classification (GTDB taxonomy): domain Bacteria; phylum Patescibacteriota; class Patescibacteriia; order 2-12-FULL-60-25; family 2-12-FULL-60-25; genus CAIXDN01. The sequence continues at coordinate 357,608 of JADZFU010000004.1, read as the reverse complement.
CAGGATATACGCGGACCAACCCTTGGCTCACTCCAATTCCGGACAAACGCCTTTCACGAATTTTTTCAGCCTCTTCCAGGGTCGCATCTTTGACCAAAACAGCATATGAAGAAGAAGGCGAAAGCATGGTGGCAAGCAAACCATCTGCCGGAAGTTCTAAAATTTCTCCCAGCTCCGCTGCAGTTGTTGTCGCATCCTCCAATTGCCGCTTCAAGACATGCACTTGCCACGCCTCCCTATCTTTTGCGAAGGGATGTAACGCGCGGTCATAACGGTCTTGAAGAAAAATCGTACCGCGTCTCGGTACAAGCTGGGCCTGGACCTCGTGCTGATCCGAAGCAAGCAGCTTGTACGTTTTGGCTTCAATGACCTGCAGCTGGAACAGTCTTCCGATGATAATCAATAATCCTATGCAAAAAATAAGGCTTAAAAAAGCCAACCTTCCATTCATTGAAGGATGTTCACGCCCACGGTCTTTGGATCGCCAGTCCCGCATGCGGGCTATTCTACCTCAATTTCGGTTTCCAATACGTTTTGCCTTTCAAGCCCTCGGGGAGATAGTCCTGGTCTACCGGTCCTTCAAAATCCGGATTGTATTTATACCCTTTCCCATAACCTAAGTTTTTCATGAGCGATGTCGGCGCATTTCGGATATGCAGCGGGACAGGATCATTGGGCCGTTCGCGGATATCGGACGCGACTTCGGCATACGCTTCGTAGAGTGCATTCGATTTTGGAGCCAAGGCCAAATATACGGCTGCCTGCGCCAAATGCACATTGCATTCGGGCATGCCGAGTGCGTGCGCTGCCTGATATGCGGCCATCGCCTGCACGAGTGCCTGCGGATCGGCCAAACCGATATCCTCGGACGCAAACCTGACCATGCGCCGCGCAACATACAAAGGATCGTCTCCAGCCTCGAGCATTCGGCCTAACCAATACAAAGAAGCATCCGGATCCGACCCGCGCATCGATTTGTGCAATGCGGAAATAATATTATAATGCTCCTCCCCTCCCTTGTCATACAGAAGATGCGTCCGTTGAAGCGCTTCTTTCAAGATCTGCATGCTGATACGCCCGTCTTTTGCGACCTTGGAGGCGAGTTCGAGCGCATTCAGCGCATGGCGCGCATCGCCATCCGCCATACTCGCAAGCGATTCAAGAACGCCTTCATCCGGCGTCATCCCTTGTGCCGCACGCTTGAGCACGCCGAGCACGTCATCCATCGAAAGCTTTTGGAAAACAAAAACCTTGCTTCTTGATAAAAGTGCCGAGATGACTTCGAAGCTGGGGTTCTCGGTTGTTGCCCCTATAAGCGTGATTGTTCCGTTTTCGACATAGGGCAAAAGCGCATCTTGCTGCGCTTTGTTAAAACGATGAATCTCGTCAATGAACAGTATGGTTTTTTGATTTCGATATTGAAAATCATTTTCCGCATTTTTCACTGCAAGACGGATATCCGTCACGCCGCTCATCACCGCCGACAATTCGACAAAGGAGGACTTGGTCATGGCAGCAATGATACGTGCCAATGTTGTTTTGCCCGATCCGGGAGGTCCCCAAAAAATCATGGACGGGACTTGATCTTGCTCGATAAGCAGTCGTAGTGGCTTGCCTGGGCCAACCAAATGCTGCTGGCCTGCCACTTCCTCAAGCAAAACCGGCCGCATGCGGTCGGCGAGCGGCTTCAGTTGATTTCGACGCTTTTCTGCATCGTATCCGAACAATGTTTGTGCCATGGAACCAGCCTACCGAACAGAAATCGAACGGTAAAGTAAGGTCGAGATATCCCCAAGTCTCGCAAGCAAAGCTCTCCCATGTTCGCTTGCCGATACTTTTCGTATGAGCTCGCTCATTGCGTCGGGAGTAAACGGCAAAATAACTTGATCAACGCTCGGATCAAACTCTCGGCCCATCCAGTGCTGATAACGCAATGCTGCATTCACGCGCAGTGTATCGTATTTTTTACATGCTCCTCGGGCACCGAATTCCGTATCCTCGCCCAAACCCGAATGCGGCCATCCGCCAAACGCCGCCGCTTGGAATACTCTGGCAAGCACTTGGGATCCGATGCATGCATCTATCGGGAGAATATCCGTTTTCCCGCTTTGCAAAAAATCGTTCAGCAATTCCCATTTGCGCACTTCCAAATATTGTTTAAGCTTCTCCGTTTCCTGCAAACGTTCGCGAGATTGCGAAACATCTGGATCAAAACGGTAATCAATTCCGCCGGCTACCACGGTCAAATTTTGATCCCGCTCAAAAATCTCCAGCGCCTTTTCTAGATACGCCGGATCCTCGACGAGGACGTCCGCATCTAAAAATATTACGAGTCCGTTCCGTTCAAGCTGTAAAAAACGGGCTGCGGCTTCCGCCAGCCCCCGATCGCGTGCCGCACCGACATTCCCCTTTTGCAATTCGTGCCCTTTCGAACTTTTGTCTATCAAGTAAACAGGAATTGATGATCGAATATCCCTCGCCTGTTTCAAAACAGACTCCGGAAACCGAACAATCGATCCAAACGCGTCAGAATTTCTCCACAAAGGGAGATGCATCACGAGCGCATTCGCATTTCTTGCTTCATGAAATTCTGCCGTTCCATCATCCGGCCCGTTGTTAACGACGCACAACACTTCAAAATCCCCTCTGATATTTGTAAGCGAGGTCAATAGCTCCAAAACCCTGCGAACTGGTTCGCGGTACACAGGCACGACAAAAACCGCTTGAAGATTTTTATTTGGGGGTTCGCGTAAAAGGGACTCGCCTTCCAGGCGGTCTCGTACATATGCCGAAACGGCATTGCGTAAATCACCGCTCATCCTCGTTGAATCAAGTACCCAAGATACGCCACATAAAGAAGTACGAATAGCACGCCCTGCCAGCGGTCAATCTTATGCTTGCGTCCGATAAACATAACGCCAAAAAGCAGCAAGGTTGCTACGGCACAAACAGCTATATCGACCGTTGAACCTGCCGAAAAAGCCAATGGGCTGATCAAACCGCTCGCGCCAAGAATGAAAAATGCATTAAAGATATTCGAACCGACGACATTTCCAACAGCAATATCATCTTTCTTTTTCATAGCAGCTCGCACCGAAGTCGCCAGCTCAGGTAATGATGTACCCGCCGCCACGATCGTGAGACCGATGAGCGCCTGGCTGATGCCAAGCCATGTCGCGATTTGGACTGCAGAATCAACCACCATTTTTCCGCCGAACACCAAGGCAATCAATCCGCAAATGATCATGAGTGCCATTTTGCCGCCGGACATGAGATGGGTATCCGCCATGCCTTCTTTTTCTTCTGCTCGGGCACTTTTTGCCATTTCAAGCATGTAGACTAAAAAAATTGAAAAGAAAGACAGTAAGATAAGCGCATCGGTCCAAATCAGAACCCGTCGAGTCGCGATCAAGCCAACGACAAATACAGCTAAAAGCGAAAGCGGAATCTCTTTCCAAATCGTCGAACGCGTTACCGTTAGCGGATAAATAATCGCCGCGATACCTAATATCACGAGGATATTGAATGTATTCGAACCGATCACGTTTGCAATTGCGATATCCGCCGACCCCTGCCAAGCTGATATGCTGCTCACCACCAGCTCAGGTGCGCTTGTTCCAAACGCCACTATGGTAAGTCCGATCACCAAATCGGAAACACGAAGTCTCTTTGCGAGAGCCGATGCGCCATCCACCAGCCAATCCGAACCAAAAACCAACAAAACAAAACCGGCCACGAGCAATAGAAGCGGGATCAATAAGGACATATGGCTAGATGAGAAGCTCAATACCGACTGGACAATGGTCCGAACCCATGACCTTGGAATCGATCCAGGCTTTTTTTACATGGGGTTTTAGCTCTTCACTTACTAAAAAATAATCGATTCTCCAACCGACATTGCGTGCGCGCGCTCCGGACTTCATATCCCACCAAGTGTAATGCCCGCCATCTTTTTCAAACAGACGGAAAGTATCGAGGTATCCTTTTTTCAAATATTTCTCTACCCAATCACGCTCGATCTGCATAAACCCGCTCGTATTTGCATTTTCTTTGGGACGCGCCAAGTCGATCTCCGTATGAGCGGTGTTCACGTCACCGCACAAAACAACCGGCTTCTTTTTGCGGTACGACTCCATCAAATCCAAGAAACGTTTATAAAATTCCAATTTGAATTTTAACCGCTCTTCGCCAGTTCCTCCATTCGGAAAATAGACATTGAAAAGATAAAATTTTTCGTATTCCAATAATACGATCCTGCCTTCTCCGTCCAAAAACGGGTCGCTAAACGTCGTTTCTGCAAAAATTGGCGACGGACGGGTGTAAATGGCAGTTCCGCTATACCCTTTTTTTACGGCACTGCTCCAATACGACTCGTATCCGTCCGGATGGACAAGCTTTGGAGAAAGCTGCCCGACATGCGCTTTTGTTTCCTGCAGACATACCACGTCGTGTTTTGATTTTTTCAACCAATCCAAAAACCCTTTTTTTTCGGCCGCCCTGATTCCGTTTACATTCCAGGAAACAAGGGTGAAAGTCTGTTTTTTAGGCATAGTCAGGATTATAGACGCTTGTCCCTTACCCTGCTACCCTCTGCGCGGAGGTTCCTTTGATCACCAACGAACAGGCCCAGCGCATCGCCTCCGCCGTCCTTTCCTCTCCCGTAAGCCAGATGCTGACTTTGGTGCCGCATGACGAAGGCCGCTTCGACGTCGAAGGCCAGTCCTTCGTCTGGCATTCGCTCCATCTGGTACAGGCTCACATCTTCCTGGTCGTCCGCCGTCCGATCCCCAAAGGCCCGCTCGAATACGTCGCCTTCAACAGCGTCATGGAGCTCGCCCAGGCCTCCGCTCGTCTCCGAGATGGCGGATGTCCGCCTCTCGCTTGGCGTCCCGTCAACTGAAAAAGCCCTCCCCAAGCACGGGGAGGGCTTTTCTCTTGGTCAGAAGAATGCTCGGTAAACGGCATTCGCGGTCTTGGTGAGATCGGTCTCATCGACTCCGATGAGGATGGTCATCTCGCTGCCGCCTTGGCTGATGAGGCGGATATTGACGTCGGCATCGGCGACCGCCTTCATGAACTTGGCCGCGGTACCGCGACGCTTGCTCATGCCGCGTCCGACAGCAGCCACAATAGCCAGGCCGTCTTCGACGACGATGCTCTCGGGAGAGCACTTCACGCGGATCGCTTCATCCAGCGCCTTGCGGCACCGTTCGATGTCCTCGGTGGGACAGACGACGCTCATGACGTCCATGCCGGTCGGAAAGTGCTTCATCCCGACATGGAGATCCTCGAATGCCTCGAGCAGTCTGCGGGCGAACCCGTCCTCGCTGTCCATGCCGGTCTTGGTGACCGTCACGATACTGAAGCCCTTCATGCCGGTCACGCCGGTGACCGGCGGAGGCGGAGTCTCGAGCTTGTGTTTCGGAACGATCAGCGTCCCCTCGTCCATCGGATCGTGGGTATTGAGCAGATGGATCGGGATGCCGCTCTCCATGAGCGGCAGGACCGTGTCATGGTGGATCACGGAAGATCCCATGGCCGAGAGCTCGCGCATCTCCTCGTGCGTCATGGTGAGGATCGGCTTGGATCCGGATACGAACTCCGGAGGTGCCGAGCGGTAACCCGGCTGGTCCGACCAATTCTCGTAGACGTCGGCCTTGGCCGCGCGTGCGATGATCGCGCCGGAGAAATCCGAGTAGTTGCGCGGGAAGATACGGATATCCCCCGTCGGCAGCGACCCGTAGAACCCGGGAATCACCGCATTCTTGTAGCGCTTCAGCTCTCCTGCGGCGAGATTTCTCGTCGTCACATCGTCGTAGCGCCCGCTCGAATCGAATCGGACGATGAGCGATGCGTCGATGAACGGCCATCCGAGCGCGGCCGCCATGATCTTGGCCATGAGATACTCGCCGCGGCTCGCGGCAAAATCATTGGACTTCTGCCGATGGATGAGACGCTTGATCTCGGCGAGCTCGCGCCCGATATCGAAGTTGATACCGAGCTGCTCGACGATCTGGGTGAACCGTTCCGTAACCCGTGCGAAGACGTCGTCGTACTTCTCCTCGTGCTTTGCCAGCTCGTGGCAGAGCAGGAGAAGATCGGTGATCTTGCGGTCTGCCGGAGTACGCCTGCCGGGAGCCGACACGACCACGAACTTGCGCGCCGGTTGCTCGTTGATGATCTTCATCACCTTGCGGATCTGCGGCGCACCGGCCATAGACGTCCCGCCGAACTTGCTGACAATGGTATCCACGCTGCCTCCCGATAAAAAGAACGTCGCGCAAGAATAACAGATTCAAGCGGCATTACAAGAGTCGGAGAATCTGTCAATATACCCATATATGATTACTGACTTCAGGCATGAACTACTGGAACGGCACAGCGCATTACTAAGCGAAACAAAAGCCAAATACGAACAATCACATGGACCTATCTCCGGTCCGGGCGAATATTTCAAACTCGTCACTTTGCATCCGGATTTCCAATATCTCCGTCCCCTGTCAGAAGCGATTGTACAAATCGACGAAGCAATGGAGCATGACCCCTCTTCACCGCACGAAGAATTGGAACAAAGCCTGCGAGAAAAACTATGCGACTTCCTCAACGACGCTCCCAACAATTAAGCCAAGCAAATCGGGAAGTGGATTTAAACGTCACCAAAGAAGCATACGAACGGTTAAAACGAACGCTGGATACCCTGCAAAAAGTGGAACGTCCAAAAATCGTACAAGACTTGAGCATTGCGCTGACATACGGTGATTTTTCCGAAAACGCTGAGTACCAAGCCGCTAAAGCCGCTCTCTCGCGCATTGATGGACGCATCTTCGGGCTTCAAGAACGGATCAAGCATGCCATCATTATCGAGGAGGGTTCTGAAAACGGCATTATCCGCATGGGATCAACCGTTGTTGTTTCAATAAACGGCAAAGAGCGCGAGTACCAAATTCTCGGCCCGCAAGAAGCGAATCCGTTGCGCGGGAAAATCTCATACAAATCACCGCTCGGGGCCGCTTTGCTCGGGCATGCATCCGGCGACCGCGTCGAGTATGTAAATCCCGATGGCGAAAAACTCTATGTCGAAATCAAGAATATATTTTAATATGTTCCTCTTCCTTTGTTTCGTCATTATCGGTTTTATCGCTTGGGACATCTATCAAACACGCCGTTTGATTGCGGTCGGCACCGGCCTTTCAGCCAAAGCCATACCGTATTCTCGATCCGCAAAATCCCCGTCCATTCTCGTCGTGGGTGATAGTACGGCCGTCGGAACAGGCGCCTCGGCAAGCACGACCTCGCTCGCAGGTTTGCTCGGCGTATTTTATCCGGAATCATCCATCGAAAACCGCGGGGTTAATGGTTCAAAAACCAAAGACCTTCTATCGCGTGGAGACCTGAAGAATGGCCAATTCGATTTAGTAATGATCCATATCGGCGGAAACGATACGGTCCGTTTCACAAATCTCACCGAGCTCTCCAATGATATCCGGACGGTACTCGGACAAGCGAAACGCATTTCAAAAAATGTCGTTCTCGTATCGACGGGAAATGTCGGTACCGCACGACTGCTCCCCTTTGGAACGCGCTGGGCCTTTGCCATCCGCACGCGCCAAGTCCGAGAGATATTCAAACAAGCAGCGTCAGAACATGGCGTGACCTATGTTGACCTGTATCGCGAACCGTCAAACGATCCGTTTGCACAGAACCCATTAAAATATTATGCAGCCGATTCCTTTCATCCGAGCGATGATGGATATGCTGATTGGTTCGGACTCATCTCGAAACAGCTCCCGCTTGATCTGAAACCAGAAGCCCGCTAGGGTTGCCGCGGAGGACAACATGGCATCGTTTTCCAAGCACTTTTCCAAGTCGCCCGTCTTGCTCGCGGTGATTCATGTCGACAACGAAGAACAGGCCAGCGAGAACGTGGACATCGCCTTCAACCAAGGCGCCGACGGAGTCTTCCTCATCAACCATTCGATGAGCGCCGGGAGTCTGCGGGACATCTACTGCAAGATCCGCTCCGCACGTGCGGATGAGTGGATCGGTCTGAATTTTCTCGGAGCGCCGCGCGTGCGGCTATTCAACGGGCTCGTTCCAGGTGACGCGTCCGGAGTCTGGACCGACAATGCAGGTTACGGCGAGGCGCAAGATCCTCTCTTCGTGACGAAGAGCCTCCACGAGATCAGGCAGAACTCGAAGCACGCGATGAAGTGCCTCTACTTCGGCGGAGTGTCGTTCAAGCATCAGCACGACACCGATAATATCGAATCCGCCTGCAAGGCTGCATCGTCATGCGTCCCCTACGTGGATGTCATCACGACGAGCGGGACCAAGACCGGCGAGCCTCCGTCGGTCGAAAAGATCATCGCCATGCGGCAAGCCATCGGGAAGCATCCGCTCGCCATCGCAAGCGGCATGACTCCCGAAAATGTGCATCCGTTCCTTCCTCACGTAGACGCCTTCTTGGTAGCGACCGGAATCAGCAAGAGCTTCACCGAGCTCGATCCTGAGCGCGTCCGCGCCATGGCCAAGATCGTCCACGGAACCTGAACAAAACACCCCGACTCTGGTCGGGGTGTTTTTAGAACTGAAAAAGCTCTGACAGACGGTCAGAGCCTATGCTTCAGAAATTACTCGAGAGGAAAGTCCTTCCTTTTAAGCTCCATGAGAATCTCGTGATGTGAGCGGACGGAGCGCTGGTACTCGCCGCCTCGCGTCAATGCGTCACGAACGGTTTTATGGAAGAAAAGATTTCCTCCCGTGCCTTGCGTGAGCAGACGCGTCACGTTCGCCATGATTCCGGAAGCAAGAAACCCTCCGATCAGCATGACGTAATGGCTGGACGCTTGAAAGGTGCACATCTGGGGATGGAGAGCATGCATCCGGTTCAAAACATCCATCTGCGGCCGCTCCATTCTCGGACCGAGAATGGAAACGCCCGTCATGGCTCCATTTCTCTTGTGGGCATTCTTTAGGACCTCGAATATTTCATCGACATCCTTGACCGTGATCTGGTCATACCAATGAGTGATCACGACATTGTCGAACATGGCGAACTTGGTGCCCATGACTTCCCCCTTGAGATAGCCGCCTATCAAACAGAGCAGGGGTTGCTTATCAAAAAAACCGCATTTTGTCAATCGTTGAAATGAAAAAGCGGGCACCCTCGGGTGCCCGCCAGCTTCTTACTGCGGCGTCCGTCTGCGGAATGCCCACTCGGCATACGCGACGGCGGCAGCTTCTTCTTCCGGTGTCATGATCCAGGCAGGATTGCCCGTTCCGACTGCCGTCACGAAGAACAGGTTGCTGTTGTAGTGATGCACGACTTCCGCGTACGAATCTGCGGAGTGGTCGCGGAAGTACGGTGCGCTATCGGCAGTTCCAAACAGCGAGGAAATGCGCGTGATAGATACCGTGCTCGTGATGCCGCTGCCCGGAGGCGAGTTGATCACGCATCCGAGAGCGACTTCGCACGGATTACCGGTCACGAGGACACGGCCAGGATCCGGCGAACGGAACGTGAATACCGTTCCTGCTGGAAAGAGCGACGCACCAGGCGGGATGGGGAACGGGATCCCCGGCGGCATGAACAGGTCATGCTCCAGAGTGACGTGGTACGTCAGCTCCTCGAATCCATTGCCTTGATGCGCTCCCGGAACGAGCGGTCCATCATTGACTTCGGCGACGAAGTTGTTGGTGAACCTCTCCCCGGGGCCTTGGACCGGATTGAACGCATTGGTTTCGTTCAGCATCGGTCCGCTGTGACAGGTGGCGCAGTGTCCTCCTCGAGGACCGCCAGGCACGACGGGCATATCCTCGAAGAACGGCCTGCCCTGTCTGAGCAGATCCCACTCGGGACCGCTGGCGTAACTCGGAATCTGCGGCAGCACGGGCTCGGGTCCGCCAAGGGCGTAGAGCCTGCGTCGGACGCCGCTGAAGAGCTGGCGCTGGAAACAGCTAAGCGCATGCGCTTCCTCCGTACTCATGAGTACGTTGGGTGCAAAATGCGCAAGCTGGGCTTCGGGCGCCTGCTCCTCGAGACTCGAGAAGCGGCCGTCCCACATGAGCTCGTTCTCCACGAGCGCGATATCCTCGACGCTCTGTGTACTCCGATGGACGAGAACCGTCACCTGTCCGGTAACCGGATCCACTCTCACCATCGGAGAGTCGAGCTCGTCCACCGTGACATTGTCCGGCAGAACCATCGGAATGGGAACGGTCGCGTGCTCTTGGAGAGCGCTGAAGTCCGTTCCGCTCGCATCGAGTGAATTGAGCGGATTGAACAGCGGATCGCTCGGATCAGTTGCATGCAGGGCCTGTACCGCCTCCGGCGTCAAGTCGAAGTTGTCATCCGGCGTATCATGCCGATGGCAGCTTCCGCACGAAACGCCGTTGGTGCCGAACTCGGGACTGTCGAACAGATGCCGGCCGAGAAGCACGTCGCCGAGCGAGCAATCGCCGAGCAAGAGCTCCTCCTCCGCCACGCCGACGACTCCCGGATCTGCCTCGGCACTCACCTCCTCACCGCTCTGGATGCACCCGAACATCGAAACCGGAACCACGAACAACCCACAGACACCGAGCAAGCGCAGCAAATTGGTACGCATGCCCACCTCCTGAAAGAGGTTTTTGAGCCCCGGGTGGTCCAATTCCTTTCCCAGGTAGGCGCGATTCTAACAGCGAGTCTGAAGACTGTCTATACAAAACACCCCGACTCTGGTCGGGGTGTTTTTGATCCGTATTTAGTCGTTTAATGCGTCGATGATAGCGTCCAACTTGTCGTTGATCGCCTTGAGCTGTTCGGCAACTCCTGACTCTGAAGCGCGCGGAGCACGGTCACCAAAACCGGATCGTTCCGGACGGTCAAAGCTCTTGGCGGCAAAATGGTCATCTTTGTTAAAACAGTTGCTGCAATGGACCGGCTTGCGGCCATTTGGCTTAAACGGAACCTCGCAGTTATCGCCGCATTTGGCGCACACCGCTGGGAACATCCGTTTCTCAAAACCGCCTCCGCGGGAGTCACGTCCCCCGCCAAAGCCTCCCCGGGCGCCCTTGTAGCCGCCACGGTCATTCCCACGATGATTGTTATACATATTGGTAGGCGCGGAACATACCCTATATTTCGATATTTGGCAAGGGGTACGCCTATTTCCAATCAGTACTATGAGTTCGCTTCACAATATGCCTTGAACTGATCAAGAATTGCCTGCCAGCCGCTGCGCTGCATTTCCTCAGGGTTTTCATTCTCCGGGTCAAATGATTCCGTGATTTTTGTTCCATGTTCATGCGGCTCGAACGAAACAGAAACCTTCCGGCCGTCATCCATGGTGTACGAGATAAAGGTTTTGTCTTGTATGGATACGTAGGCCCCTTCAAAATCGAATGAAGCGCTCCCGTCTTTGGCAGACATTCTATATTTAAATCTGCCTCCTTCTTGTAAATCATTTTCAGCTGATGGCGACTCCCAATCGGCCGAAGCAAAATTCCAATGCACGATATGTTCCGGTTTTGTCCAAAATTCCCAAGCCTTTTCGACAGGTACATGAACAATCGTTTGTACGGTAATCATAAATTATAGTAATGGTAATTCAGATGGAGCTCGAACAAGTCTATCCGGATGATGGGCCATGAGCAATGCTTCTGAGTTAAATCCCCAAGTAACGGCCGCGGAAGCGATCTTGGCATGTTTCGCAGCATCAATATCACGGGCCTCGTCGCCGATATACACGACATCAGCAGGATCCCATTCATGAGTTTTGATAAGACGCAGAATCTTTCGATGCTTGCCGAAAATATCTGACACCGAAAAAACACCGTCGAAATCGTGAATGGTGTTTTTTGTTAAAAATGTGTTGATATTCGGAACGGAGTTTGTACTTATGATATAAAGCTCATTCCCTTTTTTCTTGAGACTCCGGATTGCTTCCGGCACTCCCTGAATCGGCCGTGCATACGCAATTTGTTTTTTTAATTCATTACGAACGCGTTTTACAATAAAAGGAAGTTTCAAAATCGATACATGCAAAAATGCAGGGACTTCAGAAGCATTCATCTGTCTCATCTTTTCGAACTCTGCAGGTGAAATCGGCCGTAATCCCTCATCCTTCGCAATACGGTTGTAGATCTGTAAAACCTCGAACACCGTATCGGCGATCGTGCCATCAAAATCAAACAGGAGAACCTTGGGCTTCATCTCATCATCATAGCAAAATCCGCCCCTTTCGAGGCGGATCTGCGTGGCTCCGGGGCTGGGATTCGAACCCAGGACCAATGGATTAACAGTCCACTGCTCTACCGCTGAGCTACCCCGGAACGCGCGTCGGATAATACCAATGGTTATTAAAGCTTGCAAGACCGCCCATTCTCTTGCCAAAACCGCCGGAATCTGTTTTAATAGAGCCCTTTTTAGCTTATGGACCACGGAAACGTCATCATCCGCTTCAACCGGGTCAGCTTTGCCTATGACGAAGACCATCCGATTCTGGACGAGGTCAATTTTTCGGTACGGGAAAACGCCAAAATAACCCTCATGGGACAAAATGGCGCCGGTAAAAGCTCCATCTTCAAAATCCTCACCGGAGTCATGAAGCCGCAAGAAGGCGAGGTTCACATCCAAAAAGGAGCGAGCGTCGCGATCGGTTTGCAGGTAATGCCTCGTGAGCGCATGGACGATTCCGTCACGGACTTCTTTGCGCATGCATTTAGCGAGCGTCCATATAATCTGGATAAACAGATAAAGGATGTCCTGGAAACGGTGAATCTTGTTACACCGCTCGAGAAAAAAATTCGTGACTTTTCCGGCGGTCAGCAAGCTCGCCTACTACTTGCCTATGCCCTTATCCAAAATCCGGACATCCTCTTGCTTGATGAACCGACCAACAATCTCGACAAAGAAGGGATAGAACACCTGACCGGATTTTTGATGATGTATCCAAAAACGGTTTTGGTCATTTCTCATGATGCGGATTTTTTGAATGCCTTTACCGAGGGCGTGCTGCATCTCGATGTCTATACGCACAAAGTTGAGCAGTATGTTGGCAACTACTTTAATGTGGTTGAAGAAATTGCCGCCCGCGTCGAACGCGACCGCATGCAAAATGCCCGTCTCTTGAAAGAAATTCAGGATCGCAAGGATAAAATTAACTTCTTCGCCAACAAAGGTGGAAAGATGCGCAAACTCGCAAGCAAGCTCCGCGATCAAGTTGAGGATGCCGAGGAGAATATGGTGGATGTCCGCCGTGATGACCGTACCATTCGCGACTTCATCATACCTGCGCAGGAATATACGGATCCGCTCGTTGTGATCAAATCCATCCAAATCATCCGCAATGGAGAGGCCGAGCGTGCCGAAGTTGATCTTGTATTACGGAGAAAACGCCGATTGCTGGTTTCAGGACCAAACGGAATCGGGAAAAGCACGTTCTTACGCTCCATTGCAGAAGGGACAGACCCTGGAAGCAAGCTGGGAGAAGGCGTGAAAGTCGGCTATTACCGACAAGATTTTTCCGGGCTTGATTTTGACCAAACAGCGTACGAATCGCTGGAACAAATGATGGAAATGCCGGACAATGAAAAATTGCGTGCCGTCGCATCGGAGTTTCTACTTACGTCTGATCTGCTCAAAAATAAAGTTGGCTCGCTCTCGGAAGGTCAAAAAGGACTTCTGTGTTTTGCACGCTTTGTTTTGCAAGCCCCCGGACTGCTCATTTTGGATGAACCGACCAACCATATCAATTTCCGCCACTTGCCCGTCATCGCCAAAGCGATCAATAACTACCAAGGTGCGCTGATTCTTGTAAGTCATGCTCCAGATTTCTTGTCTCAAATAGAATTCAATGAGACACTCGATCTTGGAACTCTATGAAAAAAAGACAGGTCATCGTCCGCGATAAAATGCAGAAAGGCTATCGCTACACGCTCGATGCACCTGTCGGCAAACAGTTTGATCCGCAATTCAAACCTCAACTCACGCCAAAAGAGATGCTCGAGCTTGGCGTATTTGGCGGAAAATACATGACGGATTGCAAAAACGAATTTCCAAAAAGCTGGTTCGCAAAAGCAAAACTCTCGCCTGAAAAACACGATCCAAAGCTCAATTTTTTTAACGTGAAGGCATCGCAGCCCCTTTCCGTCTGGAGAAAAAACGGATGGATAAACGAAGCGCATGATCCGCGTGGATGGTTCCAGTGGTATTGCCGCTATTACATGGGTCGCCGTTTGCCGGATGAAGACCGCCGCCAAATAAAACGCTGGTACAATATGCGCCGTCATGCGATGGCAGTTTTCAATAACTGTACGCGCGGCGATCTCGCTTGCCGCCCTCGCCAACGCCAAGCACTGCTCCACTGGGCGTACGATTCAAGAAAAATTTAGGACTCCATCTTGGCCGAGATGCTTGAACCGGCCAATCGTCCTGCGGCCCATGATGCCTGCAGATTGAATCCTCCCGTATACCCGTCGACATCCAAAATCTCGCCGGCAAAATACAATCCAGGACAGATTTTTGATTCCATCGTCTGCGGATCAACCTCCGACAAATCGACTCCGCCAGCCGTCACAAACTCGTCCCCTGCTCCGCGTCCGACAACTTCAAGCGGTATCGCTTTGAGCCATTGAACGCAACGTAAAACATTTTTTCTTGAAACTTCTCCCGCATGTACATCACCCGGTAAATGAAGCTGATGCAACATCACCTCGGCCAGCGATTTTGAAACAACGGTCGCACACATGTTCAGAAAACTCTTTTTTGGAGCATGCGAAATTGCGATTTCCATCCGTTTCATCATTTCGTCAATTGTCTCATCAGGAAAAAGATCGATCGTGATATTGAGCGGCGTATGCGTATCATATTGTTCGAATGCAACAAGGGAGGAGAGTGCAAAAACTGCCGGTCCACTTACTCCGCGGTGCGTAAACAAGAATGGTCCGGTAAATGAGTATTCCTTGTCTCGTTTGGTTTTGATTGTGGCACGCTCAAATGACAGGCCGGAAACTTCAGCCGGCCAGGTTTCACGCGTAAAAAAAGCATTCAAGCTGGCCGCGAGCTTTGTGATCGTATGTCCGAGCGACATGGCAAAAGCATACCCGTCACCCGCGGAGCCGGTTTGACGGTACGCTTGGCCTCCCGTCGTCAGGACGACAATATCAACGTCGAGCGTCTCTCCTCCTTTGAATCCGATACGAAATCCTCGTCCTTCTTTCCGAACAGATTCAACGGCATGACGAAGCAATATGCGGGCTCGCGATGATCGAAATAGCTTCTCAAATACACCGACAATGTCTTTTCCATTATCCGATTGCGGGAATACGCGGAGATCCTCCTCGACTTTTAGCGGGACACCGTGCTGTTCGAACCACGCATAGACATCCGCCGGCGGAAAATGGTACATCGCTTTTGATAAAAACTTTCCGCCGCGAGGATATTTCGTGAGCACCGTACGCACATCTTGAATTCCTGTGGTGACATTACAGCGGCCGCCTCCGGAAATAATGACTTTCTTTCCCAATCCGTCATTCCGTTCGATCACAAACAGCTCCGCTTCCGGAGCTGTTTCCAGTATGGTTGCGGCCGCCATCAGGCCGGCCGCTCCCCCGCCAATAATACCGACACGCATGCTTAGTAGTCAGCCAAACGCTTGATGAGCGGATGCTGTTGGATCTTTTCCAACGCTTTCGCCTCGATCTGGCGGATACGTTCGCGTGTTACATCAAACTCCTTGCCCACTTCTTCGAGCGTATGCGATACGCCGTCAATTAACCCGAAACGCATCTCCAAAATCTTCTGTTCGCGAGGATTGAGGTCCTTCACGATTTCATTCACGTAATCCTTCAAGAGCTGGAGCGCAGCCGCGCGGTCCGGCGTCACATTTTTGACATCTTCGATGAAATCCTCGAGCGTCGAGTCTTCGTCATCATCGCCAACCGATGTTTCGAGCGATACTGTATCCTGCGAAATTTTGATAATGTGGCGCACCTTTTCCAAATCTTGTCCCATTTCGGCGGCAATTTCTTCCGGCAATGGTTCGCGTCCAAGTTCTTGGATGAGCTCGCGCTCTACCTGCTGGAATTTGTTGATCGTTTCCACCATGTGGACCGGAATACGGATGGTACGGCTCTGGTCGGCAAGCGCGCGGGTAATCGCCTGGCGGATCCACCAAGTGGCATACGTCGAAAACTTGAATCCTTTTCGGTATTCGAATTTTTTTACGGCACGGAATAATCCGATATTCCCTTCTTGGATCAGATCCAAAAGCGAAAGTGATTTACCGGTGAATTTTTTTGCGATGGAAACTACCAGACGCAAGTTTGCTTCGATCAGCGCCTGTTCGGCGGCCTTTTCATTTTTTTCTTTTCGTTTTGCAAGCGCCACTTCCTGCTCGGCGGTCAAAAGCGGAATTTTTCCGATTTCGCGCAGATACATCTGGATCGAATCAGCCGTCAGCATGTCGAGCGGATCGACTTTCCCGCGGCGCTCGTCTCCCATGCTGTGCAAGCCGGTCAAAATATCATGGCGTTCTTTGGCGCGCCCAAGAATCCCTTCTTTTTGTTCGACGATTCCGATTCCTGCAGCATCTAGACGGTCGATGAATGTTTCATACACATCGACATAATCTTCTATTTCGGGAAATGCATACAGCACTTCGTTTTCGGTCAAAAAACCGCGCGATCGGGATTTATCAAACAAACGGTCAATAGCCTCCTGCGTTGGCGGAGGTGTTTTGACATAACCCGCAGGCTTCTTGGCTGCATGCGGCTGTTTTCCCGTCGGCTTTTTTCCTTTCGGTTGCACTTTGCGCTTCGCGCTAAGCGTCTTCTTCGCCGGTTTCGACGGATGGAACTTCTTTTTCATCTTTTTTCCTGAACGTGATGATTTGGATGGCATACTTAATTTAATGCCTGAAAGCGCTTCAGAAGCTCGAGGATTCGGGCTTGATCGCCCATCCGTTCTGCCTCTCTCATCTCTTGTTCCAGCTGGAGCCGCTCATATTTGCGTCGTTGGACGCGGAGCTGCCCGACAGCGGTGTTCAGTTCGCGCTTGAGTTCATCAAGCGGTTGCCCCTGCGTTTCGCGCTCGGCCATGAAGGCTAATGCGTCGAATGTCTTCGCCTCGTCCGGTGACAGGGTTGCCGGAGGACGGATAGTTTGCCCCGAAATAACGGGGTCATTGAGGTTTATTTCATCCTGAGCATAGCCAAGCTTCAGCCTATTGTAAAGGGATGAAAGGCTCGGGTTCTTAAAATCGTCCGGATGCACGGTTTCAACCGCCAGCCTGAACATATCCGGCCGGCTGATGGTATAGGCAAAAACCCGCTCTTCTAACGTGTCTTTCTCCTGAACCGCAGGCTTCTTTTCGCTAGCGATGTGATTGGTGGCACGAGGTGCATTGCCATCTTTTTTCTTCAACGCCTCTTTGAGAGCTTCCTCGCTGACATCCAAATCCTTGGCCAACTTTTTCAGCCAATGATCGCGTTCGATCGGATCGGCTATTCTGGCAATTTCCGTCAAAATATCTTTCGCGATCAATTTTTTGTCTTCAGGATTCGAAGCCGTTCTGCCTTTGAAGCTGTTCCGGTAAATCCACTCCATGACGCCAACGGCATCCTTGATAGCCTGCTTCCACAATTCCGGATTCTTGCGGACGGCATCATCCGGATCTTTTCCGGCTTCTGGCGGGAGCGTGATGATCTTGATTGTAAAATCCTGTTGACGCGCCAAATCCAAACCACGCAATGTTGCGGCATTTCCTGCCGCATCCTGGTCAAAAGCAATCGCCAAATTCTTTGTGAAGCGTTTAATCAAAGAAAGCTGTTCGGATGTGAGCGCTGTTCCGCTTGATGCGACGACATTCGTCACGCCAAATTGATGCGAGCCCACCACATCCATATTGCCTTCGACAATCACCGCGAGATCGAGCCGCCGTATTTCGCCTTTTGCTTTTTCCAATCCGTAAAGTACGGATGATTTTTTATAAACTGCTGTTTCCGGCGTATTTACGTACTTCGCTATTTCCTTATTGTCCGTCAGAATGCGGCCGGTAAATCCGGCAATATTCCCGTGGACATCCGTGATCGGAAACATGACGCGGCCTCGGAATCTGTCATACACGCCGGATCCGTTCTCGCGTTTCGCGCACAATCCTGCAGCCAGCAGTTCCGACTCCGTGACGCCTTTCTTTGCAAGAGCTTCGGACAATACGGACCAAGAATCAGGCGCGTAACCGATTTGAAACAAATCAATGGTCAAATCATCCAAGCCGCGTTTTGCAAGATATGCACGCGCAACCTCCGCTTCCGGAAGGTTTTGTAAAGATGCCCGAAAAAACTTTACAGCCAAATCATTTACTTCATGCACACGTTTTCTTTGGCTGGCTTTTTCTCCGTCGTATTTCGGGAGCACAATGCCCGCTTTCTGGGCGAGCAACTCTATCGCCTCAACAAATTCCATCCCTTCCATCCGCATCACGAATGAGATCAAATCCCCTCCTTGATCACAGCCAAAGCAATGCCAGCTTTGGCGCGGCCGATTCACGTAAAAAGACGGGGTCCGCTCCTGATGAAATGGGCACGGAGCCTTGAAAGCCCCGGTTCCGGCCGGTTTTAGTGGAATATACTCGCTGACGATATCTACGACATCCAGCCGTGTTTTGATCTCCTGGGCGGAATCCATGGACGTATCTAACCCTAGTTGACGGGAATCGTAAACGGTGGGATCGTGTCAGCCCGGAGGTTGAATGACCGCCCTGAAAATCGTGGCGACCTTGCTCATTGGATCCAGCTACCTCGTAGCTCACTGGAGCCTGTATGTGAATACAAAGAGGTTCCAGCACTGGACTCTTGCCGACACCTTGGACACGACGTTCCGCACGCGTTCCGACCTGCGGGACTTTTGGACCAAGATCGCGTTCTTTCTTCTCCTCATCGACTTCGTTCTTTCCTATACGGCAATAAGCCAAGACTGGCCCATCGTCGTCGTCTTCTTCGCGCTGTTCTTCATCTTCAAGCTCTCCTCTCTGGAGGTCTTGCATCGCACATGACCGCAACCCCGCCCACTCCGGCGGGGTTTCTATTTATTTTGCATTTGTATCCGGCTGATGGATCCCGAAAATATTTCCTTCCGTATCTTTGTAATACCCCTGCCAAGCCATGATCTTGTCGTGAATCCCGTCGTACGAATCGAGCGTCAGAGTACAGACATATCCAAAAACCAGAGCATTCTCGGAGTTTGTTATAGCCATATTTGACAGTTTTAATATATTTCGATATATTTTTTTGTCCTGAACTAAGGACGCGCCCCTTAACAAGGAGATGACCATGACGGCAAAGTTGGTAGCTGGTCGTATCGGTGGCTTGCCTGTTGCAGGCGGACACATCTCTCTCGAGAATGCAGACATGGCTCAAGTCATCAACGCAACCACAGGGCTCGTGCGCGAGGTGGCTAGCACTGGAGCCAAGCTGGCTGGACTCGGCATCGGAGCCGCAGTGCTCCTGAAGCTTGCGGCATCCGCACAAGAAGCAGCAGAATCCAAAGCACGCAATAGAGCCGAAAATCCTCCGCGTTCCATGCTGGGAGTCTGCTCGGTGAATCAGTCAGGCGATGCTGTGGTCTATGGCATCTGTCTCGAGAAGAGCATCACATTCGGAAGGCGTGGCACTGAGTATACCGCGTCCATCGATCACGTGGTCTCCATCGAACGAGAAAACAGCCTCTTCGACCCGAGCGGTACCGCTCGGGTCGAACTGATCGACGGATCTGTCTTCAAGGACGTCAAACTGAACCATTCGATCAGATTCTTGACCTTGGCAGGAATCTATCTTTGGCAAAAGGATTTCCCGCGCAACATCGAAGGTCTCAGCTCAAAAAGAACGGAAGCTTACAAAAACAAGTTGATCGATGGCCTCAAACAAACTCGCGTAGAACTACTCAACGAAGTAGGGATCGATCTGGTCCGCAAGTACTTCCACATCGAAGACGTGGCCTTCGAAGAAACCGCCGAACCCACGTTGCGCATCCCGGCCGTTTCCATGCCCTCTCCGACGCCCGCCCACACAGCACCCATCAAGGAGTCAGAGAAGATGCCGTCGGCCGGCATCGTAGGCATCATTCTTGTCGCCTTTGCCCTCATCGGTGCAGTTGGCGGCATGCTCATCTACCACCTCTTCCAACCCTAACTTAAAAGACCTCCGCTACTCGGAGGTCTTTTTCGTTATTTTGCATTTGTATCCGGCTGATGGATCCCGAAAATATTTCCTTCGGTATCTTTGTAATACCCCTGCCAAGCCATGCCAGGAATCGCAAATTTTGCCAGAGCAAGCATTCCGCCATTTGCCATGACCTTGTCGTGAATCCCGTCGTACGAATCGACCGTCAGAGTACAGACATATCCAAAAACCGGAGCATTCTCGGCCGGACGCGGACCTCGGCGTTGGACCAATCCGCCGTTAATCCCGGTCTCTTCTTTTGGCCCGGTCTCGACTCCCCAATACGTCGTACCGTCCGGCATCGGATACGGAATCATCTTCCAGTCAAAAACCTTGGAATAAAACTCTTTGCATCGCTCGATATCGTCAGCATGAATCTCAAAATGTGATACGCGGTTTGACATAGTTGCTAGATTATTCACCGAGTGCGTCCGTGACGCAACCGTTTTTCTAAAGTTTTTTTCTCTTTATCGGGAATCGGCGATGTCTTGGAACGTTTACGGATTTCTTTTTCCAATTGCATCACTTCATCTCGCAAAATTGCAGCCAGCTCGAATTCTAGATTTTTTGCCGCTTCTTTCATTTCCGCTTCTTTGCGTTTGAGCACTACGCCCAAATCATGCGTCTCGGCCGAAAGTTCGAGTTTCAAAATCTCTTTGACATCCTTTTCCGTTATCGCAAGACCGAGCATTGCCCGCAAATCTTCTTGCGCTTTGATGATCGTCTTTGGCGTAATTCCATGCTCTTTATTATATGCCAATTGTTTTGCGCGGCGGCGCTCCGTCTCTTTGATTGCACGCTCCATTGAGCCGGTCATCTCGTCGGCATACAGCAGCACTTGCCCTTTCACATTACGAGCCGCGCGGCCAATTGTTTGGATCAGCGACGTCTCCGAACGCAAGAACCCTTCCTTGTCCGCATCCATGATGGCAACCAAAGACACTTCCGGCAGATCCAGTCCCTCGCGTAGCAAATTCACGCCGATAATCACGTCATACGACCCTTTGCGGAATTCGCTCAAAATTTCCAAACGCTCGACCGTATCAATATCGCTATGGAGATACCGCACCTTGAAGCCGCGTTCTTTCATGAACTCGGTCAAATCTTCGGCCATCTTTTTTGTAAGCGTTGTTACAAGTACGCGTTCTTTACGCTCCAAAACAGCCGGAATGCGCTCTGATAGCAAATCCTCCACTTGGCCAGGATATCCTTTTTTATCAGGAGTAATCGGCATGACGATAATTTCCGGATCAACCAAACCTGTAGGACGAATAATCTGCTCGACAATCTGTGCAGAATGATCGTATTCGTATTTGCCTGGCGTAGCAGAAACCATGATCACCTCTTTCATTTTTGCTTCCAATTCATTGAAGCGAAGCGGACGATTATCCGCCGCGCTTGGCAAACGGAATCCGTGTTCAATCAGGCTCTCTTTACGCGACTTATCGCCTTCCGACATGCCGCCGAATTGCGGAATCGTTACATGGGATTCGTCGACAACCATCAAAAAATCATCCGGAAAATACGAAATAAGCGTATCCGGCGGCTCGCCAGGTGCGCGACCGGACAAAGGACGCGAGTAATTTTCGATACCATTGCAGTAGCCGAGCGTTTCCATCAATTCCAAATCATAATTTGTCCGGCGCTCCAAACGTTCTGCTTCCAAAAGTTTTCCATGTTTCTCGAACCAGGCAAGCCGTTCTTTCAATTCGGCCCGGATCTCTTTGATAGCCCGCTCGCGCTCCGGCCCCATGGTCACAAAGTGCTTGGCAGGAAACACCCAAACATCGTCCTGCTCGCGCAATACTTTTTTTGTCACGGGATCAATTTTTTCGATGCGTGAAACAAGACCGCGCGGTGCCTCGATGCGGTACACGAATTCTTCATTCGCGGGCATGATCTCGAGCACTTCTCCGCGTGCACGGAATGAGCCGCGGAGCAGATCGGCGCTCGTGCGCGTAAATTGCATCTCGATCAATCGGTTCAACGCTTCCGTGCGCGAAACATCATCCCCTTTTTTAAGATGCAAAATAATTTTTTCGTATGCCTCCGGCGCACCAAGGCCGTAAATACATGACACGGTCGCGACAATAAGCACATCTTTGCGCGTGATAAGTGCTTGCGTTGCGTTATGGCGGAGACGATCGATCTCTTCATTAATCATCGCCTCTTTCTCGATATAGGTATCGCTTTTCGCGATATAGGCCTCCGGCTGATAGTAATCGTAATAAGAGACGAAATATTCCACGGCATTATCCGGAAAAAAATGGCGGAACTCGTTGCACAGCTGTGCAGCCAGTGTTTTGTTATGCGCGATAACCAAGGTCGGCTTTTGGATATTCTGGACGACATTCGCAATCGTGAATGTCTTTCCTGTACCCGTCGCACCCAAGAGGGTCTGGACTCGATATCCTTTTTTCAATCCATCCGTTAATTGACGAATCGCCTCCGGCTGGTCACCGGAGGGTTGGTATTTTGATTTGAGGATGAATTTGTCGGACATGCTTCTTACTTTTTACCTTTCATCCAATTGATCACCGCGTACGAAATCCCAAATACGACGGCAAATGAGAAGAGATACGTTATGGCGACAATACCGTCCGATCCAAGCGCAGAAAACACGTCTTGTCCGAGCACGAAAAACAAAGCAGAAACAATGGCCACTCCGGGAATCTGCAGAATCGGCCAAATCAAAACGAGCGCATTCGGATTATTGGCATACATAGCCGCTGCCAAAGCATTCACGAGATAAGAAACGGCTGCATGTACTCCCGCGACTACAAAAGCCGAGAGTAGCGGGTTTTTTACGATCTGTTGTTTGGGGGTCATATCTTGATTTTTAGGCTGTATTTAAGTATACTCGCCGCCATGTTGGATTGGAAGTCCCTCCCGCGTCCCATCGTCGCCCTGGCACCCATGGCCGACATGAGCGACCTGCCGTTCTGCCTCGTATGCAAAAACGAAGGCACGCCTTTGATGTTCCGCGAAATGGTGAGCTCGGAAGCCATCGTACGGCTGAATCCCAAGACTCTCAAGATGGCAGAGTTTGACGAACGCGAACGCCCCATCGTCCAGCAAATCTTTGGATCAAATCCCGATGTCATGGCCGAAGCAGCGCGCATCATTTACGAACGTTTCAAGCCCGACGCCATCGATATCAACATGGGTTGCCCAGTGTACAATCTCGTATCGAACTTCAATGGAGCCGCATTGATCAAAGAGCCGGAACGCGCTGCCGAAATTGTCCGCAAAATGAAAGCGGCGGTACCGGTTCCCGTATCGGTAAAAACGCGTCTCGGCTGGAAGCATGACACGGACTGTCTTGAATTCGTGAAAGTCATTGCCGATGCAGGTGCGGATTTGATTTCGATGCATGGCCGTACCAAAGAACAGGGCTATTCGGGCAAAGCAAATTGGGAGCGCGTCGGAGAGGCGCGCCGCCAAGTGCCGCATATCCCCTTTTTAGTGAATGGCGACATCACTTCTCCGGAGCTCGCAAAAGAAGCTATGGACATCTCCGGAGCCGACGGCGTCTTGATTGGACGCGGCGGTCTTGGAAATCCGTGGTTTTTCAAACAAGTTGAACACTATCTTAAAACCGGAGAAAAACTTCCCGAACCGGAAAACACAGAACGGCTTGCCGTTATGCGTAAACATGCCGTGCTTCATGCCGACCATTATGGCGAACGCGGACTCGTAAAACTCCGCAAACATTTGCCGTGGTACGTAAAGCACCAGCCCGCCCTCAAACATCTCAAAGAGCATCTCGTAAAAATATCTACGTTGTCTGATCTGGACAATGTAATTAAGAACGTGTAATACGTCAGTCAGTTCTTTCGCAGGAGGTGTCATGAGTTCCCAGTCGGTTCTCGATCGAATCCTGGAACTGGTCCGTCATTTCCGCCCGGAACGTCCGGTATCGAAGCCCATTCCCCGCGAAGACTCGATCTCGGGAGAGCGCCTGAAGAGCGACGATGAACTCGTCGAGTACGTCAGGGCGCATGCTTCCGAAGAGGGTGACGGCGTCTTCCGCGCGATCCGCATGATCCGGAGCCAAGACTGTCTCGTGACGCTCGCCATCGATCCCGACCAGCCTCCCTATGTTCGAATCGCCTCGCTCAACCATCTGGGCAGTGCGGCTGACAGTGTACGCATCATGATTGCGCGCACGGATCACGATCCAGCCGTGGCGATCTCCGCGCTGCAGACCTTGATCGACCGGAGACGCGCACACGAAGCCGTCGACACCAAGCACGATGACGTGAAGCACTACATTCGCGAACTCTCCTTCGCCTGACCAAAACCCTCCTTCTCAGGAGGGTTTTTACTTAGTCTATATCCGGCAAAAATTGCATCGGATCTACTGGAATACCATCTTGTCGTACTTCGAAGTGTAAATGCGGTCCTGTGGAAAGTCCGGATCCCGGCGCGCCTGCTTTGCCTCCTGAATACCCGATAATGTCCCCGCGTTCGACATAGGTATCCGGCTTGGCACCAAATTTGGACAAATGGGCGTAAATAGTAGCGATTCCTCCAGGATGGATCACCATGACATAGTTTCCATATTGTTTACCCGTTCGATTGAATGCCACGTACCCGCCAGCCGCTGATCGTACCGGCGTTCCGACGGAAGTCGGCAAATCGATACCAGGGTGCTCGAACAACTTTCTAAATGGATATGTCGGGTCATGGAAACTCGCCGAGATGCCGCGCGGCGGCTTAAATGGCCAGCTTAACAAAACATCGCCGCGCGCCAATGCCTGATCGATGGAATCGAGCTTGTCCTTGATCCGCTCTTCAAGCGCGGCCGCGTCGTTTGCTTCATCTTGTCTCTGTTGGCGCAATTCAAACAAAATTCGTTGGAACTCCTGCTCTTGATCTTGCGTTTCAGCCAACAATGATGTTTTTGCGGCGCGGTCGAGCTCTAATGCCAATTGTTCTTTAAGAAGCTCGCGCTGCTGGTCTTGAAGCCGCGCTCGAAAGGACTCCAGCTCCGCCCGCTTTGCCACGAGTCCGGCTTTCAAATCCTTCACTGCCTGCGTTGCGTCGGTAAGATCATTCTCAAGCCTGCCCAGCTCATCGAGCCGCGTGAAAAACTCCGACAAGGATTGCCGCGCGATAAACGCTTCCAGTGCGCCAACCGATTGCGCATCTTGAATTTCACCGATCACTTCCGAAAGAGCGGCTTCGCGTTTTACCAAGCGCTGTTCCTCGGCTGTAATTTGTACGGTAACCCGTTGCAACTCCAGATTCGCAAGCTCGATCTGGCTTGCGGTCCGTTCGACAGCCAGCTCTTTTTCCAAAATACGATTTTCAAGAAGAATAACCTGATTCGAGAGCGAGGCTGTCGCCGCAGCTTGTTCGTCAATTCTTGTTTTATAACGGGAGATGATGCTCTCAATTTCTTTGATGCGCTTTTCTTTTTGTTCGACTTGATTGTTAAGCGCATCAATTTCGTTTTTGATCGAGCCCGTCTCCTGAGCCAATGCCAAATGCGGCGCAAATAGCGACAAAATCAGGAGAAAGGAAAGCAGGCGGCGGAACATCCAGACTATTATGCCATTTTTTCCAAAGCTGCGTCGATACGCGACAAAGACTCGTCTTTTCCCGCAACGAACATCAGTTCAAACGGACTTGGCGACTTCTCGCGTCCGGATAACGCGACTCGCAGAGGCCAGAGGGTATCCCCATTGCTGAATCCTTGACCGGCGATCCATGTACGCGTCTCCTCCTCCATCGCGAGAGGCTTGCCGAACCAATCCTCGTCTTTTTCTGCGATATAATCTCGGACGGATTTCAGTCTCGTCTTGGCAGTAGATGCATCAGATTTTTTCCAAACGAGCATGTCCGCCGAATAATCGGAAACCGTTGTCGCCTCTTCAATCAAGGCTGGCAGCTCGGACAAAACCGTTATGCGCTCGCGGGCAATGATCGCCGCACGCATGCGCACGACATCCTCATCCAAGAATCCGAGCTCTCGTGCTTTTAGCAGGTACACGGATTCATCGAGCGATTTTAAATAATGGGCATTCAGCCAATTCAGCTTCTCGGTATTGAATACCGCACCCGCTTTGTTCACTTTTGTAATATCGAATAATTCTGCAAGCTCTTCTTTTGTAAATATTTCGCGGTCCGAAGTTGGATTCCATCCAAGAAGCGCAACAAAATTGACCAAAGCTTCCGGCAAATAGCCTTTCGCCAAATAATCTTCTACCGCCACATCGCCCTGACGCTTGGAAAGCTTGGAACGATCGGGGTTCAACAAAAGCGGTAAATGCGCGTATTGAGGCGCCTGCCATCCGAATGACTCGAAAATAAATAAATGTTTGGGCAAGCTTGAAAGCCACTCTTCTCCGCGGATGACATGGGAGATGGCCATATCGTGGTCGTCGCATGTCGCCGCCAGATGGTAAGTCGGATATCCATCCGACTTGATTATGACTTGGTCATCAACTTGTGCCCAAGGAATTTCGACATCGCCGCGGATCATGTCGCGCATCTTGATCGAGCCCTCGGTCGGTACTTTTAAGCGGATAACGTGCTCGTCTCCGACAGCCGCACGGTTCTCCGCGTCTGTTTTAGACAAATTGCGGCAATGGCGGTCATACATGATTGGATGTTTGAGCGCCTGCTGCTGTTTTGCAACCTCGTCAAGACGCTCCTTTGTGCAGAAGCAGTAATATGCCTTGTCCTTTTCAATCAAATCATAGGCATATTGGAGATGTTTTTCTCGCCGTTCGCTTTGGATGAACGGTCCTTCATCCGGCTTGAGTCCGCAAGCCTCGAGCGAGCGCTGGAGATTCTCGATCGCGCCTTCGACAAAACGCGAGCGGTCGGTATCCTCGATGCGTAATGCAAACACTCCGCCGTGCCGGCGGGCAAAAAGCCAATTATACAATGCTGACCGGAGACCGCCGATATGCAGAAAACCGGTAGGGCTCGGGGCAAAACGCACGCGGACTGACATGCCGCATATCTTGCCAATTTTAGCCCAATCTGACAACCTCCCGTCCTGGAGGAAACGTGAAAGCCTACCTGCGCTTTCGGGTACCGCCGACCGTAGCCGCATCGCTCAGTAAAACAGTTGACCGGACTTTTCCATTCCCTCGCCTCGTCGAGGCCAAGAGTCCGGACACATACCACGTAACTCTTGCGTATTTCGGCGACATCCATCCGGCAGCCACTCCCGTCTTGAATGACGCGATTGCGCATGCCTACATCCGTTACGGAAAAATCCGCCCGATCATCACACTAGAACACTACAAAGCGTTCGACGTACAAGATCGTCGTCTGCTGGTTGCGCACGCACAAGTCGTTCCGTTCGTTGAATGGAACGCCTGCCGAGGCGAAATCCTCCGCTACATGGGGGTTGATCCAAACGAAACCGGATTTCCTGAATGGAATCCTCACGTGACGCTAGGCGAGCTTTCCAAAAACGTCCCGCTTCCCGCCTCTCTTGCCGGGACATTCGTGTGGGAACCAAAAGGCGCAGAACTCGTCATCAAAACGAAAGTAACCGACCTGATTCTCCCCGCATGGTCGTTCGACTAAACCCCGATCCGATACCTTTCGGTTCGGGGTTATTTTTTTGAGATGAGGACCGTCCAAGGAAAAACAATCACCGCATCAAGGATCCGCTTCCAGCGTTTCGGCTCCATCATCAAGCGCCACATCCATTCCAAACCGATCTTCTGCAAAAATACCGGCGCACGCTTAGATTTTCCCGCCCAAAAATTGAAAGTTCCGCCCACGCCGACGACCGCCTTCAATTCCGGAAAATCTTTTTTATGGATAGCGATCCACATTTCTTGCCGCGGATGACCCATGGCTACAAGCAGGAGCTGCGGTCCGTATTGGATCATGCGTTGAAGCGCTTCATCGGTTTTGTTATCGGCCGTTCCATCGATATTCACGCGTCCGCCTTGCTCGGCATGCACGTTCAAATCAGGATACGCGCTCTGCAGTCCGCGTGCGGCAATATCCGCTTCATCAGACTCTCCTCCAAATAAACCCACCTTCCATCCTTTTTTCCACGCAGTTTGAATCAGGTATTCAGACAAATCGACGCCGGTAACGCGTTTTGCGTTTTGACCATGGAGCTTCATCCAAGCCCAAAGACCGAATCCGTCCGCCGTGCGCTGATCCGCCTGAACGATTCCCTCGCGATATTCCGGATGACGGTGAGCGTAAAGCAAAATCTCCGGATTTGCCGTAACAATCCAGCCCCCCTTTTCGGCCGCGTCTTCCATTGACCGCGCTTCGATCGGTACGCCCAAGACTTGCATACTATTTCCACGTTTTTACCAAAGCACGAAATTGTTCGCCGCGGTCAAACTCGTTCTTGAACATGCCAAAGCTGGCACACCCTGGCGAAAGCAATACGATGTCGCCTTTGTTTGGATGAATGGCATTAAACGCTTCCGGAAACGTTTTATACCAATGACCTTTAATCCCCGCCCTCTTTATTTTTGCCTCGGCCGTCCCGGATAAAAGATAGGTCTTCACGTCTTTGCGTTTCTTGAGATACGAAGCGACTTCCTTGAAATCCAATTCTTTATCCGCGCCCCCGAATAAAAGGTGTATCGCTGCTTTTGATGGCTGTATTGAACGGAGCGCTGCGAGCGTTCCGTCTGGAGTTGTCGCCGTCGTATCATTAATAAACGTGACGCCTTTTTTTGCGGCAATCGTCTCAAAACGGTTCGGCAGCCCTTTAAACGTTTTGAGTATGGATTTTGTTTTGGATAAAGGGACGCCTAGCAATGCTGCCGTGGCCGCTGCAAAGCTCGCATTCATCTGGTTGTGCTCGCCTGGAATCGACAATGCAAATTTTTCCTGTTTGACGCGTATGACATTTCCCGGGGCTTCCTTGGCATACATATTGAACGACTTATTGGCCGGTAATAGCACAAAATCATCCGGTCTCTGGTGTCGAAAAATCTGCGCCTTGGCCTCGGCATACTCGACCATACTCGGATACATGTTCAGGTGGTCGCGCATAAGATTGGTCCAAACGGCAATATGCGGCGATATACCCGCTTCGCCCGTTGCCTCCAATTGGAAGCTGCTCATCTCCAAAACGACCAAGTCACTCGCCTTCACTTGCGGTAAAAACGTGAGTGGAGAAACCAAAATATTTCCTCCAAGCCAGACTTCGCGCCATTTCTTGGAACCCCACAGCACCTCATGAATCATTTTCGTCGTAGTGCTTTTTCCGCGCGTACCTGTAATTCCGATCACCGGGCATGGGCAAGCCTCCAAGAAGAGCGCAAGATCGCTTGTGACAGATTTTCCGAGTTTGCGAGCCAGCTTCATCTCTTTGGAGCTGCTGCGGACACTCGGACCGCGCACGATCAAATGTGCCCATGCGATATCTTCGGGATCGTGTCCGCCAAGGTGGAACTGTACGTTTTTATATTTGGAAAGCTGTTTGACATTGCCGGCAAGCTCTTTCCGCGATTTCAAGTCGGTCACGATGACTTGATCCCCTGCCTTTGCAAAATGCAAAGCCGCAGCGACTCCGCTGCCTTTTGGATACTGGCCCAGCCCTAAAATCAAAACATTCATGTCTGGATCAGATCTTTAAACAATGCGTCCGTCTTGTCTATAACCCGCGACCATGAGTACTCCCGCCGCGCAACCTCGCGAGCACGCTTGCCGCGCTGCTCAACCATTTCCGGATCTGACAAAACAAGTTCGTATGCTTTCCGAAGGGCGTCAATATTGTCGGTTTCAAATGCGAGACCGCTATGATCAACCAGTTCTAGATTTTCTTCGATATTCGACATAATCACGACTTTGGCCGATGCCATCGCCTCGATGATAGAAACCGAGAGTCCTTCGGCTTGAGACGGATGGACAAACGCATAGCAATGCGCGAACAGCTGCTTGAGTGCCTGCCCGCTTTGATAACCGAGTAACCGTACGCGCGGGTCTTTCGCAGCAAGCGCATGTAATTTTTCCGCGTAATCGCCTTCATGCGTTGCTTCTCCTACAATGACCAGCGGCATGTCTCCGGGTACGCGGCGATATGCCTCAATCGCGATATCGTAAGCTTTCCGCGGCAAAAGCCTGCCAACACCCAGGAGATAGTTATTCGGCTCAAGACCGAATGCGGCTAGCTCGGACGTGCCTTGCGGGCCGGGCATGTCGGCTCCGTTTGGAATGTAATGTACTTCTTTTTTAAATTTCGTCCGACAAAAAACTTGGATCGTATGTGATACGGCGATAGTGGCATGCGGAAAACGGACGGCGCACCATTCGCCAAAACGCAGGTACAGTTTTGCCGGTTTGGACCATTTTGAATCAAACCAATCGCGGTTATGGAATGTACAAACGGTTTTTGCTTTTCTTTTAAACAAACGCGGTATCCACGCCAGCGTTGATGGTCCGACTCCATGATAGTGAATAATGTCTGTGTCTTGGAACAGGACATGTAATGTCGAAAGGAACGTATGCGAAATCGCTTCCAAATTTTTTGTCCGGATTGACGGCAAACGGATCAAGCGGACTCCATTCCACGTTAATTTGTCATATTCCGAGTGGGAACGCGTATACACAAAAACCCGGTTTCCCTTTTCGGATAGACCTTTCGCAAGCTGCTCGACATGACGCTCAATACCGCCGGCCCCAGGTACGGAGGACGACGGAATACCCTTACTCCCGATGATATGGATGCGCATCTTGATTTCTTGGCTGGAATCCGCTACTATCTTACCGCAAAAACGTCCGGGACTGTAGCTCAGTTGGTAGAGCAGTGGCCTTTTAAGCCAACGGTCATGGGTTCGATCCCCATCGGTCCCACCATGCAATAAAGAAACACCCCCGATCCAGTCCGGATCGGGGGTGTTTGCTGTCAGTCGAGCGTGAGGTTCACGAGCAGATGAAGGTCTGCGTCTTCTCGGCACGCTTGAGCTTGGCACCGTCGAAGTCGGCCATCTGCTCGATCGTGCCCTTGGCCGTCGTCTTAGGGTTGCTCCACTTGATCGACGCCTGCTTCTTGCAGCGCTCCATGGCGAAGGTCGTGGCTCGGATCTTGAACCGGACGATCGAGAGATCGCGGCGAGTCTCCTTCACGAGCTCATTCGCCTCCTCCCACGAGAGCGCCGACGCGTCGAAGGCCTTCGGCTCGTACTTCATCAGACGGAGCTCGACCGTCGTCGCGGTGTAGGTGTCGGTCTCCCGCGCCTCGTCCTTCTTGGACTGCTCGCGGTAGAACTCCGACTCCTCGTCGGCCTTGGGCTTGTAGCCGCCGGCCACGAGCTCCTTCTTGCGCGCGTTGAGCGCCTTCTGGGCGGCCTCGAGGTCCTTCTCCTGACGCATCAGGCTGACCAGACCCAGCGTCGCGGGCTTGGCCCACGCCGGGGAGATCAACTTCAGGTCGCGCAGGTTGAGCGTGTAGGTCTTCGCGGCCTCGTACTTGGTACCGGCCTTGATGACGCCCGCTTCGACGAGCAGGTCGAACGACTCCTGCGAGAGGCGCGCGTCGAGCTCCGGCAACACGAGGTTGCCGTCTCTGATCACGTTGTACGTTCTGTAGACCTTCTTGTTCTCCGGCGTCGCGTTGGCGATGACCTCGCCCTTCTCGTCGCGCGGCAGGACCTTCACGTCCTTGGTGGTGCGGAGCGAGAAGTTGAACCGATCTTCCGTGCTGATCATGTCGAGCACCTCGAGCGTGCGCTCGCCGCTGCCCTGCAGCACGGCCGGATCGACCGTGAGCTCCCCGCCGCGCTTGTAGGCGCCCTTGGGGATGTACAGGACCGAGCCCTTGTCCTCGATGAGGACGCGGAGGACGTTCAAGACCGAGTGGTTCGGACCGACCGGCTTGAGGCCGGTCCCGATGAAGCGCTTGCCGTCCGTGAAGACGCGGCGCATCACGTCCTTCGCCTCGCGGCTCTCGCGGTCGGTGTAGGCATTGCCCACCTTCTCGGCGAGCCCGCTGTCACCGGTGAACTCGAGGTACTCCGCAGCCGTACTGTTCTCGCCGGCGATCGTCGCCTGGGCAGCGTACGCGCGGATGAACGAGACCTTGTCATCGTCGGTCATGGCCTTCAGCGAGACGGTCTCGCTGAAGTCCTTCCCGTTGACTCGGCCATCGATCTTCACGGTCTTGACCTCCTTGCTCGTCTCGATGAAGAGCGTGGCCTCGCCGTTGAAGAAGGCACTCGACGTGAAGTGGCTGCCCTCGGTCATCGCCACCTCGGGGGTGACGCGCACGAAGCGGCTGATCTTGCCTTCGTTCGGCTTGATGGCGACGTCGACCGATCCGCGGACCGTCTTCTCGAAGGTCATGCGGATCTCGTTGATCGCGGCGCTGAAGTCCTCGACCTCGCTGATGTGGCGGTACAGGCCGTTGTGGCCGGTCTCCGCCATCAGGCGACCGAGGAAATCGGCGTCGTACCACGTGCCGTAGCCGATGACCGAGAACCCGGCACCGGTGTTGGCGATGGCGCGCGCGGCCGCCTCGGCCTTGCTCTGCTCTTTCTTCACATCCCACTTGGTGGGGACGGCACAGCCGTCCGTAAAGAGCGTCACCTGGTTGTCGGCGTCGTTCGCGATCTTCTGCACCGTCTTGAGCGCGAGCTCGAGCGGCTCCGAGAAGACGGTGACGTCCATGATGTGCACGTTGTCCTGGATGGCCTGGATGACCATCTTGCGGCCGCTCTCGTCGCAGCGCGTCGGTCCGGCGATCGTCCTGGCACGGCCGTGGCCGCTGAAGACGATGACCGACACGAAGGTCTTCGTGTCGAGCTCGGCGACGAACTTCTCCGCGTCGCGGCGCAGCTCGCTGATGATGCTCCCCATCGATCCGGAACAGTCCAGGAGAAGCGTCATGTGACGGTCCTCCTTGGCCTTCTGCGGGGTGATCCCCAAGGCGAGGATGATGCCGTACTTGTTGATCTGATCGATCCGACCCTGGCGCGCATGCGTGACGTTCACGAGTCCCTCACTGTCTCTGGTTGTATGGAACGACTATCCCCGCCCGAAATGGACAAGAACCCCCAGTTCGCTTGGCGCTTCCGCGTTACGCGATTGAGGGGGTCATTAATAACATAGGATTATTATGGACGTCAAGACGCCTGGGGACAAACGAAAACCCCTCCTGAGTGCAGGAGGGGTAAGGGGCAGTCCCCGGACTCTTCAGCCGGCAAGGAGCTGCTTGAGCTCGCCGCTGTGCTTCATCGCCGCCAGTTCGTCGAATCCGCCGACGTGGCGCTCACCGATGACGAACTGCGGCACCTGGCTCGTACCGAGCTTCTGCTTCATGTGCTTCTCGGACTCTTCGTCGTGGTCCACGTGAACCTTGACGATCTCCACGGCTCCGTTGTCGCGGAGCATCTGCTCCGCCAAGTTGCAGTAAGGGCAGCGCGCCTTCATGTACATGCGGATCTCGGCCATATCTTGTTCCTCCAAAAAAACGAGCGCGATCGAAATTAACAGATTATTCATTTCACGTCAATCCGGCATGCACAAGAACGCCGGACCAGAACGCGAGCATCAGCGCCGCACTTACGATCATCCCCTGCATGGGTAAATCGTCTGCATCAAACAACGCCAGAATCGAAGCGCCTAAAATACCGGAAAACATCCAGCCGGCAAAATTCGTCCATGGCACGCCAAAATACCAGCCGCCAGCAGGATAGCTCCAAAGTCCGGCATGCACTGCCGCGGGATCCAATACAAGATCCATCAATACTAAAAACATCGCAGCCAAAAAAATTCTTGATAATTTTTGTTTTGCAAAATATGACGCAAGAGCTGCAGACGCTATCAAGAGCGGAACCCAAGCAAACGGCACCGTCCAAGGAACAAGCCCAAATACTCTCCAGCCTAAATCCGCCGAATAGGTAAACGATCCATACGGAAATCCCGTGGCCACGCCAATAGTTTCGATCAAAATCGCAAAAACGGACAAACACGCCAAGACAAGTAACCCTTTTTTGTATCCCGTATATTTCATGAATGCCCAGCATGACGGTGTAGCCAGTAATAAAATAGCTAAAACCGAAATCCAGCCAGGCTGCTGCTTAAAACCTTGCTGATCAGCCATAAAACCGATCACTGCCATTGTGATAGCTCCCGCTACTATCCAGCCAGTTTCGTACTTCATACGACTCGGCTAGTATATCGGATATGCATGGACTTGGCCTTAAAAGGATCTTCCGCATGAGCCGTCCAAGATTTTGGATATATCTGACGGGACCATTTCTCATCGGCCTTGTTTCCGTGGAAGGCATCGTCGAAGCCTTCCCGCTTTACTATTATCCAATCCTTTTGGTTGTCCTGCCATTTTTATTTCATTTTTCCTTCCCCGCCAATCTATTCTTGTATGGGGTAAATGATATTTTCGACGAAGAAACGGATCGCCTGAACGAAAAAAAGTCTTCCTACGAAGCGCGTCTTGAATCGATTGACCATCCCCGCGCATGGATTTGGATTCTGCTTTGGCAAATTCCCATATTCGTCTATCTCGTATTTCTCTATTCACGCGCCAGTCATCCAACCGCTCCTCTGCAATTCGCATCCGCGATGAGCATATTCATCTTGTTCTACCTATTATCATTCTCCTACTCCGCTCCCCCGATCCGCGCCAAAGCACGTCCATTTCTCGATAGCGCATCAAATATCCTCTACATCCTCCCTGGGCTTTTTATATTCTCTCTGCTCTCGCCTTTCACTCAGCCAGATTGGAAGCTTATACTCGCCGCATCGCTTTGGTGCATAGCCATGCACGCGTACAGTGCAGTTCCGGACATAAAAGCAGACACCGTTGCGGGATTAAAAACCATCGCAACCGTTCTCGGAAAATCCCGCACATTGTGGCTGTGCGCATTCATGTATGCCGGTTCTGTCCTCCTCTCTTCGCATGCCCTCGGATGGCTCGGGTACGCGCTCGGTGCCGTTTACCTCTTGCTCATCGCACTTTCGCTAAAAACCAAAACAGACAAGGAGTTGTTTGGATATTACAAGCTATTCCCATGGATCAACACGGCTGCCGGCACTGCGCTGTTCTTGTTTATCGTTGCAACGAGGTAAGCGGTCCGCTGCTTTTGTCGCCCACGATACGCTTGTACGCAAGTTCGGCCGAGATGAGACAAATCGGCATGCCGATTCCCGGATTCGTGCCTGCACCGGCGTAATAGAGATTCCGTACATTCGGGTTCACGTTATTTGGCCGGAAAATTGCGGTCTGCGTAAGCGTATGTGCAAAACCAAGCGCCGAACCGCCAAAGCTGTTGTATCTCTGCTTGAAATCTTTCACGCTAAAGAATTTCTTGTATTCAATCCGCTCTCGCAGGTTCGGAATACGCAAAGTTGTCTCCAGCATTTGTAAAATTTTTTCTCCGTACAGTTCCAATTGTTCATCCGCATCCGAAAGATTCGGAGCAATGGGCACAAGCACGAACAGATTTTCTTTGCCGTCCGGAGCGACGTTCGGATCGGTAATGCTGGGTGCGCAAATATATAATGACGGATCATCCGGCCACTGGGGGTTGTCAAAAATTTCGGAAAAATTCTTTTTCCAATCTTTCGAAAAAATAAGGTTATGGTGGGTGAGCTCCGGAACCCGTCCATCAATACCTAGGTACATGATGAATGCTGACGGAGAAAGCGTCCGCGACTTCCAATACCGCTCGTCCTTTACTCGCGACTCTTCCGGCAAAAGCTGGAGATCGGTAAAAGCCATATCCGCATTTGAAATCACGATATCCGCCTCGATACGCTCTCCCCCGACCAGCTCAACGCCTATTGCCGTCCCCTTTTCAACAAGTATCCGCGCAACATCGGCATGCGTACGGACAACCGCTCCATGCTTCTCGGCAATCCGGACCAAAGCCTTCACCAATTCGTAAATCCCGCCTTGCGGATAAAATACGCCCATCGAAAAATCGATGTGGCTCATAATGTTGTACAGCGCTGGCGTGTTGTAGGGCGAGCTCCCCAAAAACACGAGGGTATATTGCATGATTTTTTGCACGGCCGGTGTCTTGAAAAACTTCCTCACATATGAATCCATGTTCGAAAAAACCGATAAGCGGCTGCCCTCGATCGCCGTTTCCCAGTTCAAAAAATCCAAAATCGAATCATAGTTTTTAAACAAGAACCGTTTTTTTGCGACATCGTATTGGTATGCTGCGCGTTTTAAATACTCGCGAAGCCGTGCACCTGAACCGGGTTCGAGCATTTCGAATGTCGGGATATCCTTTTCCAGATCCGAAAAAATATCGATGGTGCGGTCCTCGTCTTTATAAAAAATCCGGTACGAGGGTTCGAGTTTTTTTAACACGAGATGATCCTCTACCTTTTCTCCCATGAGCTGGAAAAAGTGTTCGAAGATGTCGGGCATCAAATACCACGATGGTCCCATGTCAAAGGTATACCCGCGTTCGGAAAACACGGACGCTCTCCCTCCTGGTTGTTCGTTTTTTTCCAAAACGGTTACGCGGTATCCTGCCTTTGCAAGCAGACACGCCGAGCCGAGTCCGCCAAATCCCGACCCGATAATGACAGCGTGTTTTTTCATACGGTAAATTTTGCACGGAGACAGATGAATATTTTTTCTACAAACGATGTTCTCGCGCGGAGCGTCACATCATAATTTTGCTGCTCGATTTTTCGTAAGATCGCCCGGTACAAATCGCTTGCGGCGCGCACCGCAAACCGGCCGCGCGCTTCGAGAAGCGGAATCCCCCTGTTTGCTTCGTCATAAAGCGCATCTGCGCGCGCTATCTGGAATTTCATGAATGCGACGTGGTCATCTGCAAAACGCGCAAGCTCGTCCTGCGGCATGTACACGCGTCCGCGTTTTTCCTTGTCTTCGCGTATATCGCGTAAAAAATTTGTGAGCTGCATGGCATATCCCAACTTCTCCGCATACGCGAGTGCTCCTGGCTTGAATCCAATCACATGCGACATCATGAGCCCGACTACGGCAGCCGAACCGTACATATACTGCTCGAGTTCTGCATATGTGCTGTACGTTGTTTTCCAAGTATCCTGAATCATTGCATCAAGAAAAACTCCAGAATATTGAAATGGGATCTTGTACCGTTCGAACGTATCGCGCGCAGCCATGATAACCGGATTCGTAGTTACTCCGCTCCGCCATTCATCGCGGAACCGCTCGAGCTCCGCTTTTGGATCACGTCCCGCAGGATTGTCGACCATTTCATCTGGAAGCCGGAAAAACGCGTATAGCGCGTAAGTTGCATAGCGCAGGTCTTTCGGAAAAAAACGCGTGGCAAAATAGTAACTTTTCCCATGCTTGGCATGGATGCGCTGGCACTCCCGATACGCCCTCTGCAGCTCAGAAGTCATACCCTAAGACGCACGCTTGCGAATATACTGGATCAAATCAGAAAACGGCTGTGCTTTTCTTTTCGGAAAATTCATTTTGACTAACGCTTGTTCCGCTTCATCAAAATACGCATTCATAACTGTACGGCCATATTCCAGTGATCCGGTTGATTCAAAAAATGCGATCACGCGCGGACGATCCCGTTCAGAAAGCGAAGCTCCCATCATGGATCGCAATTGGCGGATTTCCGATGCGGTTCCGTGCGAAAAAATATACTGGGTAAAAAGCGTGTGTTGGCCGTCTCGTAAATCGCTGAACGCGGTTTTTCCATGGACATGTGCCGGCGTAATCATATCGAGCATGTCGTCTTGAATCTGGAACGCAAGTCCGAGCGGCAACCCGTACGCTTCGCAAAATTTTGCCATCTTGCCATTTGCTCCGGCAAGCACCGCACCGATCTGCATCGGACGCACAAAGGTGTATGTAGCCGTTTTTAGCCGCATCTTGTCCATGATCAATCCGTCATCCACCGAGCGGCGCGTCATGACATCCACATCGATCATCTGGCCCGTAAGCACCTCGTCGATCATCCGGATAAAAATAGGATATGCTTTTGTCCCTGCCAGCGTTTCATTTGCCCAAGAAAAAAGCAGGTCGCCGATCAAGATTGCCTGCGCTTCTCCAAGATGTGCGGCGCTCCCTGTCCTGCCTTGTTCTTTCAAGCGACGCTCTACATACCGATGTGCGGTTGGAATACCGTGACGCTCTTCGCCGCGGTCCATAATATCGTCATGAACAAGCGCAAACGCATGAAAGAGCTCTAATCCGGCAAAAACCGGCAAAGCTTTTGCATCGGACCGTCCTCCGGAGGCTTTGTACGTCATCGCCGCCATGTATGGCCTGACGCGCTTCCCAGATGCCAAAAGTAGTTTTGAGGCATACCCAATCATCTCCAAAATGAATGGATCCGAAGTGTGCTTTACATAAAGACGGATTTTCCGATCCAAAAACTTCATCAAAACCGGATCAAAACGTTTTTTAAACGCCTGTATATCCATAGGAGCTTGCAAAGTAGGATAGCAATCCATTGACAAAATGGCGAATTTCGGCTAAATCTAGCGCATGGATGAGACGAGTCGCACCTTTACCCATCTGTACACCGGCCAGCACATCAAGATCCGGTTCCACCGGAACGGCCCTTTCCTCTATTTGACCGTGCTCTACAAGGAACACGGAACCGAGTACGGAGAGATGGGCATGATCCCGCGCTCCAGCCTCCGCAAGATCCTCGACCTGCTCATGCGCAAGACGAGCATCGAGGTGCCCGTCACCCATCGCGCCATCATCAACGGCACGGTCCAGCCTGGCGCAGGAGCCGAGACCGTCACCGTTGATGCGGACGACCCCTACCTCCGCACATGGTTTGCCGAAATGATCCTGAGGTACTCGGAATGCCCTGCGTGAGTTTCGAGTATGGATGGAGTGGTATCGGCTGGTCATGTCATGTCGGCCTTTGCTCGACAACCGAGAGCGGCACCATCTTGGTCAGAAGAGATCTGAAGTTGAGCGGATGGCGCCGGTTTCCTCACCTGGGCCGTCCGGGCATGGTCGAAGCTTCAGCGGATCTCGGTCTGCTTATCCTGACCCGCGAAGAGCTCCGCCGCCCGCTAAAGAAATCTCCGCTCGGCAGACTGTTCAATTTCCCTGTCACGCGGATGATCTACGGTCGGATCGATGGAAAACACGCTCTCGTCAACATTCCCGTCGCAACGCCCCTTCAACGCGATCGTCTGCTGGACATGTTCGGTGAGATGCTCGACGAACTATAACCCCACGCCCTCAGCGTGGGGTTATTTCATATCCAAGATTTTTTGTGCAAGGGCGCTTCCATCATCCGTTTTGAAGAAATCGTGTGCTTTTGATCCCATGAGCTCCATCTGTTCCGGATCAGACAAAAGTTTTTTCGCTGCTTGAAGCAAGGCGTCGGCGAATCCGTCGCGCTGGGGAACGACTATTGCGGCGCCAGCCTCGGCAAATCTTTTTGCATTCTCTTCTTGCTGATTTCCCGGAATCGGCACGATGATCGCCGCTTTCGAGCACGCAGCGATATCGGACAATCCTCCTATCCCTGCGCGTGAAATAATTAAATCCGCTTCCATAAGCGCCCGCCGCATCCCCTCTTCACCTAGCAATTCATGTACGGAGTATCCTTCGTGCTCGGCAAGATTTCCCATTTTTCCTTTTCCTGTTATGTGGATGATATTCGCGATTCTCGACCAATCATCTTGTCTCGATAAAATTGCTTCATTCATCGCCGCCGAACCGGTACCGCCGCCGACAATCAAAATCGTTTTCTTCTTGTCATTGCGAGCAGCGCGAAGCAATCCTGTATTTCCAAATCTCGCCGGAGTCGGAATCTGTTCATATCCCTCGCGTGCAAACGAGCTTGTGCGAACGGCACAAAAACGCTCTACCGCTTTATTGGACCAGCTCAAAACCGCATCAAGCTGGTGTACGGCGCATGGGATTCCGAGCTTCTTTGCCTCTTTCATGACTGGCACCGCAGTAAAACCGCCAACCGAAGCTATAACATCGGGCTTTTCTTTTTGAAGAATAACCCTTGCCTCTGACCTCGCCTTCCATACGTCGAACAAAAACGTAATCCATCGGACCGAAGGATAGCGGGGCAGCTTAGCCACCGTGATTGGATAAAAACGTATGCCTTCAGTTTCGACCAGCTGTCGTTCAGGTCCGTCCGGCGTGCCGAACCAGACAAATTCTATGTTTCCATTTCCTGTATTGCGTCGTATCGCATTCGCCACGGCCAATAAAGGCGTTACTGGTCCGAGCGATCCGCCACCGGCAAAAGCAATCTTCATAATTTAGGATCTATCATTCGCAAAACGGGGAATTCCTGCAAGCAGTCCAACAGCACCGATCAAAATCGCCATGGATGTACCTCCATGGGATACAAACGGCAACGTAACTCCTGTCATCGGCATGATTCCGATCATGCCGCCGATATTCAGGACGCTTTGGATCGCAATCCAAGAGCCGATACCAACCGCCAAAAGCGCGCCAAACCGGTCACGAGACTTGCCCGCGATCTGGAACGACCGCCAAATAAATGCCGCATACAAGGCGAGTACGGCTAAAATCATGATAAAACCAAGCTCCTCGGCCATGACGGCAAAAATCGAATCAGCCTCAACCTCAGGCAAGTAAAGGTATTTTTGACGGGACTTTCCAAACCCAAGACCCATCATGCCGCCTGAACCCACGGCAAGCACGGCTTGGTTGATATGGTATCCCTGTCCTTGCGGATCAAGCTCCGGATGCAAAAAAGTCATGAAACGTGCAATTCGATACGGGGAAAGCTTGATAACCAAAGCCAGAATACCAGCACCCGCCGCCCCCAAAAGCAAAAACCAAGAAATCGGGGCTCCTGCTGCCAGATACAGCATGCCGGCTGTTCCGACCACCACGGCCATGGAACCGGTATCCGGCTGAAGAATCAGGAGAAAGAAGAAAATTGATACGACCCCCATAAATGGAAGCAAGCCTTCTTTTAAATCCCTGACCTGTTCAGGTTTCCGTTCAGAAAACCAAGCGGCCAAATAAATCAATAACCCGAGCTTAACTAATTCGGATGGTTGAAAACGGATCGGTCCGAGCTCAAGCCAGCCAAGCGCACCTTTTATCCTCACGCCTAAGCCGGGAACATACACCAGCAGCAAAAGACCGATGCAACCGACCAGAATAGGAAACGCAAATTTTTTGAGAATCCGGTAATCGATCAATGAAAAAAATAGGAAGAGCAGCATTCCAGGAATTACGCCCTGCAAAAGCTGTCTTTTTACGTAATACAAACTATCATCTGTTCGCTGGAAAGCTACCGGACCTGTTGCCGACATGAGTACCGCAACTCCGAGCACAAGAAGTCCGGCGGCGATTCCGATAATCGCCGGATCAAGAGCGAGGACTCGTTCACGCAGCGACAGCTTCATGGGATTAAATGGAATCGATCAAAGCGAGAACGATGCCCACGCCCGAAAGGACGAATGAGATCATCCAAAAACGCATGACTATCCTCGGTTCGCTCCAGCCAATCGCCTGCAGGTGGTGATGGATCGGTGCGCTTTTGAAAACTTTTTTTCCATTTCGTAATTTTTTGCTCGAAATCTGGATGATGACTGACAAGCTCTCTAAGACAAACGGCAGCCCGATAAGCGGTAAAAGCAATGGCTGGTTGGTCATGAGCGCAACCACGCCAAGCGCAGTTCCGAGCGACATGGCTCCCGTATCACCCATAAAGACATCAGCGGGATTGATGTTGAACCACAAGAATCCGAGCAATGCACCGATGATTGCCGCGCAGAACGTTGCAAGATCATACCTGCCTTGTGACCATGCAATGATCGCATAAGCGGCAAATGTCGCG
This sequence comes from Candidatus Uhrbacteria bacterium, assembly GCA_020854265.1. Taxonomy (GTDB): domain Bacteria; phylum Patescibacteriota; class Patescibacteriia; order 2-12-FULL-60-25; family 2-12-FULL-60-25; genus CAIXDN01. Next base: position 315,673 of record JADZFU010000004.1, on the reverse strand, counting down.
AGCAAGGTGCCGCCAGCCAATCCATCTAGACCATCCGTAACGTTGACAGAATGGGAGGTTGAAACAATCACGAGCAGGAAAAACGGGATATACAGCCAGCCGATCTCGTACGTTCCGACAAACGGTACATGTAACTGATCCCAGCCGAGCTTGGTAAAAAACCACCATGCGCCGATTGCAGCAATAAGTCCGTAAGAGAACAATCGTTCGCGTTCGCGCAATCCTCCGCCTTTACCTCCTCCGATGCGTCTGATGTTCAAATAATCATCGACCAATCCGACAATAGCTGCTGCAGCCATCAAACCGAGCGGCAGCCAGGTCTGTCCGCGCGACAAAAAACTCGCTTGGCAAAACACGCTTTGGGCACCGGCAAGCTGACATAACCCTTCTAGTGATAAGACAATGGCAAAGACTGTTGCCCAAATCACCATTCCTCCCATGGTTGGCGTTCCGGCTTTTGCTTGATGTAGCGCCGCCATAATCGGGGCGGACTCGGCATCGCGGATGGATTTGCCCATCTTGTATTTCTTTAGGACGCTGATAAGCACGGGCATGACCAATACGGAAACGGCAAATGCAAGCGCGGCAATACCGAGCGGTTTCGCAACAAGAATGGGATCGATAGTCATAAGTTTACGATGGAAAGATAGAACAAAGCTCCCGCCCAGGGAAAGACCCAGACAAAAGCCAAGGTGACCAAGGCTCGCGCAAGCAAAGAATCCGAACGAAACAGTCCAAACGCGACGATAAGATCAAGCACGGTAACGGCAAACCAAACCGACGGCAAAAAGAAGACCCAGGACCAAACGCGGACATCGTCAATGCCAAGATAAATATTATAATGATATATAAAGGCATCGTGGCGTCGGACCGACGGCAAGGTTGTCGCGAGAAACCAAATGGACACTCCGGCACTTGCAGCAATCGAAAAAATTGCCGACCAGCGCATCCACGGTCGGCTCCAGGCCAAACGGGCCGAAAGCCACCATCCGTCTAACGTCATCCACGACATGCTACTCCTTGATCAAGGAACCTGCACGACCTCTTTTACTTCTGGAAGCATTTCTAATAGGACTTCTTCGATTCCGGCCTGAAATGTCATCTCGGACATCGGGCATCCGACACATGCGCCCTGAAAACGGATCCCCACCTTGCCTGTGGCCGGGTCTGCCTCTACTACCTCTACATTCCCGCCATGCATAGCCAAACCGCTCCGGACAATATCCAGAACCTTTTCCACTTCACTCTTAAATTCCTGCGGGTTTTTCGCCATATAAAGCGAAATTTAGCCTAAGTGAAGGTTCTTGACAAGTCGCGGGCTTTCGCGTAACCTAGCGCCCATTCCCTCTTAACTCCTCTCACACCCTTATGGCAACAAAAAAGGCTGGCGGTTCTACACAGTATGGCCGCGATTCCCAGGGTCAGCGTCTGGGCGTGAAGCGCTATGCCGGAGAATTCGTAAAATCCGGTAACATCATCGTTCGTCAGCGCGGCTCCAAAATCCGCGCAGGTGAAAATGTCATGATGGGCAAGGACGACACCTTGTTTGCCGTAAAGGACGGCGTGGTCAAATTCAGCGACAAGCGCATCCGCCGCTATACCGGACACTTCAAACTCGCAAAGTTTGCCAACGTGATCCCGCTCGAATCGAAATAAAAACAAACCCCTCCGGCAGCCGGAGGGGTTTTCAGTTGTCAGATCATACGGATGCGCTGGTCGCTCCGCATGAGCAAATCGAAGTGGCGGCGGATCATCATCTCCAAACCTGCCAAGAACTTCTCGGGAGAATTGATCTCCTCGAGAAGCTGGTGACGGCTGAGGTAAACCGCCCTCCCCTCCTTCACCGCGCCCTCCTCGAGCAGAATGGTGAGCCAGTCCTTGAAATGCTCTTCGCTGGTCGCAGAGGCGACGTACGGATGGAACACGTACGATCCGCCCCATTCGCGCGCCGGCAGCACCATCGGCTTGACCGCGAAGGCACGACGCATCACGTCGGCGATCAGGGTCCGGTCTTGCCACTCTTCACGCAATTCCCGTTCGAGCGTTTGCTCCGAATTCTCCCCGGGCCGGCATCTGCCGCCAAACAAGGAGTACTTCCCGTCAAAAACCGAACCCGGTGTAGGGTCGATCTTCTTGAGAAGGATGAAACCGGAGCATCTCCAGTCCTGGATCAAGACAGCGGATCCATGGGGACAGCCTTTTGCCTGCAATGCATCGCTCACGCCTGCCTCCTGAAAAAGAACGGGCTCGCAATCTAACAGAATTCAGACAAATCGGCAAGCCTGATAGACTATCCACATGGATGCCGTATTGGTATTGCTCTTGATATTCGTTCTCATCTTGTTGATCATGGCGGTTTTTCTCGTCTTGACTCTCGGTATTCGGATCCGAACCATGGCATTGTATGGCGGCGCTCCGTATGTTGCCTCGACCCATTCGTCCATAAATAACGCGCTCGCTCTCGCGAACTTGTCCGCCTCCGACCGTTTTGCTGATCTCGGCTGCGGAGACGGGCAAGTGGTACTTGCCGCTGCAAAAAGGGATGTTGCCGAAGCCGTCGGATTTGAAATTGACCCGCTCCTTGCCCGAGAAGCATCCAAAAAGACAGCCGGCTACACAAATGCGAAGATCATCCGTACCAGTTTTTGGGAAGCGGATCTTACGCGATTTGATGTCGTTTATTTATTCCAAATTCCGTACGCCATGCCTCGTCTTGAAAAGAAACTGATGTCCGAATTAAAACCAACTGCTCGAGTCGTATCAAACGGCTTCAAATTTCCGAACTGGAAACCAACCGCCTCGCAAGGAACTATTTCTTTGTACACGCGTGCAGAAATCCCAAAAACAACGGATGCGGCTTGAACGGCCTTGATAAAAACTCGGGGTGCGCCTGCGTACCCATAAAAAATGGATGGTTTTTCAGCTCTATAATCTCCGCCAACATTCCATCGGGAGATTCGCCGCTTACCACGAGTCCTTTTTGTTCAAACGCTTGGCGGTAATCCGGATTAAACTCGTACCGGTGCCGGTGCCTCTCCTCAACCGCCGCTTCGCCATACAGCTTCCGCGCGCGCGAACCTTTTTTCAAACGGCAGATATACGAGCCAAGCCGCATACTTCCTCCATACGATTTATTTTTCATCTTTTCTTCCTGCTCGTTCATAAGATGGATGACCGGGTGGGCCGCGTCGGGCTGGATCTCGGTCGTGTGCGCCCCTCGCATATGCAGGACATGCCTCGCAAACTCGATGCATGCGAGCTGCATTCCATAACATAATCCCAAATACGGAATCTTTTTCTCGCGCGCAAATTTTGCCGCCAAGATCTTGCCCTCAACCCCGCGGGAACCAAAACCGCCAGGGACAAGAATCCCGTCTATCTTTTTTGAAATCTTTTTTGTTTTCTCGAGCTCGCCAGCATCAATCCAGACAATCTCCGGCTTTCTGCCAATACTCCATGCGGCATGCTTGATCGATTCAAGCACGGAAAGATAAGCATCGCTTAAATTGAAGTCGCCGCTCGCTGCGTATTTCCCAACCACTCCGATGCGGACCGGTTTTTTTGCATTGGCAATGCTCTTTGTAAGCTTGTTCCACGCGCGTAAATCGGGTTTCCCGGCACGCAGTTTCAATTTTTTGACCACCCGTGCGCCTAACCCCTCTTCCTCCATGACGCGCGGCACCTCGTACACGCTCGAAACATCGGGCGCGCTAAAAATGTCCTCGGCTTGCACGCTGCAATGTACGGCCATTTTCTTTTTACGCAGATCATCAATGCGGTGCGTCGAGCGTCCAATGACAAAATCGGGCTGAATCCCCGCGCTATTCAAGGTCCGGACCGCATACTGCGTCGGTTTGGTCTTCATCTCTCCAAGTGCGCCAGGGACAGGCAAATAGCTGACAAGGCCCACTAATACGTCATCCGGCGTCTCGATCCGCATCATGCGGGCCGCTTCCAAAAACAAAACATTTTGATATTCCCCGACTGTTCCGCCAATTTCAATAATAGTCACGTCAGCATCATGGTGCTTGGCCGCAAGCTTGATCCGGCTGATGACCTCCTGCGGTACGTGCGGGACGACTTCGACCGTTTTTCCGCCATACCCCAATGTCCGTTCCCGTTGGATAACGGACAAGTATACGCGCCCCGTCGTCATGTAATTCACCTTGAGAATGTCTTCATCCAAAAAGCGCTCGTAATTTCCAATATCCTGGTCCGTCTCGTCGCCGTCGCGTGTCACAAATACCTCGCCATGCTCGACCGGATTCATCGTTCCTGCATCCACATTTATATACGGATCGATTTTGACTGCGGTTACACGTAATCCCCTTGATTTCAAAATCGCGCCCAAGCTTGCGGACGCGACTCCCTTGCCGACCCCCGACATGACTCCACCGGTAATGAAAATATACGTGCGGCGTTTTCCCATAAAGCCCAAGTATACACTTCAGGCTCCGTATCGTCTTTGTCTTGTGGAAAACTCGTCAAGGGCCGCTTGCAGATCCGCTTCTTCCAAAGCCGGCCAGTTTTTATCGATCCAATACAGCTCGCTATACGCACTTTGCCAAAGGAGAAATCCGGACAACCGCTGCTCTCCCGAAGTCCGGACGATCAAATCCGGATCCGGCATATTGGGCCAATAGAGCCGCTTGGCAATCGATTGTTCGTCGATCATCTCGCTCTGCATGCCTTCCGCCACAATCTCTTTTACCGCATCCACGATTTCGGCTCGTCCGCCATATCCGAGACAAATGGCAAATGTCATTTTTTCAAAATGCTTGGTAGCCTCCTCTGCTTTGTCGATAAGCGAAAGAATGGTCGATGAAAATCCGTCCCGGCGGCCGAGTATCCGCAGACGGATTTGGCGGTCGGTAAAATAATTCAATTCTTTTTCTAATGCGTGCTCGAGCAGGCTCATGAGGAATCCGACTTCGGTTTCGCTTCGTTTCCAGTTTTCGGTAGAAAACGCATACACCGTGACGATTTCGATCCCTCGCGCCAAACACCAATCGCCCACCTGCTTCATTTTGTTGTAGCCGGCGCGATGGCCCTCTACCGCAGGCATGCCCTGAGCCTTGGCCCAGCGGCGATTGCCGTCCATAATCATCGCCAGGTGCCTGACGGCTCCGGAATCGGACATAATAGCGTAGATTAGCGGAGGTAGACGTTTTCCGCAAGACAAGGCAAGGTGGATACTGGCAAGGAGGTAAGTATGCCGCAACGTTTGCCGCATCATCCTCTGCGAAGCAGGTACCCGTTTCTCAGCCGCGAGCTGAAACGGATCGAAAAAACCTTCAAGCATGAACCGGACATCTCGCTCTTCATGCGCATCCACGCATGGCAAGCAGACCGATCCTTGCTCTGCATGCCGCTCTACCAGCTCCTCTGGAGCCTGCCCGAGCCCGCACGCATGTACAGCCGAACCGGCAATTTCCGCAAAGAAATTGTCTATCTGGTCTCGCGCCAAGAGAACGTCTTGGCGCATACCACCTGGAACCGCGATCCCGGACAAACCATCCGAAGCTTGCTCGCCTTGGCTGAAACATCCGAGATCGGATACATCCTCATCTGCGTCCGGGTAGGAGGCCTGCGGTTTACCCGCTCAGGCAAGCTGGCCGCCGTCCGCGGCCTGCATGCGGTCGTCATCGAGCCGCCATACAATGGCTTCACCGCCATTACCTGATATAGACCCCGACCGCTTGCGCGAGTCGGGGCTTTCTTTTACCCTCGGCACATGCACATCATCGACGGTAAATCGTTGGCCGCAAAAATTTTGGATGAACAAAAATTACGCATCTCCCAATCCGCAAAAAAACCGCGTTTGGCCGTTTTATTGGTCGGACAAGATTCGGCATCCGAGCTGTATGTAAAACGCAAGCAAGACGCAGCAGCAGCCATCGGCGCCGAACTGATCGTAAAAAAAATACAAACGGCAAGCACCGCCGAACTTGTTTCTGTCATTGAGCATTGGAATGAAGACAGCGATATCAACGGCATCCTTGTCCAGCTTCCGCTCCCGAAAGAAATCGACACAAAAACCGTCATCGAGAAAATCGCGTTACACAAAGACGTCGATGGATTCCGCCAAGGCTCGCCCGTCATCTCGCCGACACATGAAGCGGTCCTGCGCTTGCTCAACGAAACTCCGATGAAATTATCGGGATCGCAGGCGGTCATCCTCGCCAACTCAAAAACCTTTGCCGATCCGCTTGCCCATCTCCTCGCCGCCGGTGGTGTTTCGGTAGATATCTGGAATCCTGACGATATCGGCACATCGGACAAGGATCGGTTGAAAGAAGAGATCGATCTCCTGATTACTGCTATAGGCCGTCCAGGCTTTGTCCACGCCTCCATGCTCCGGGACGATGTCGTACTCATCGATATTGGGACCACGCATATTGAAGGCAAAGTAAAAGGCGATGCCGATTTTGAGTCGTTCAAAGATACGGATACCTGGATTACGCCCGTACCGGGAGGCGTTGGCCCCATGACCGTCGCCTTATTGATGAGAAACCTGGTTGATTTGGCTTATACCTCGAGTCCTTCTGGTGCATCCGAATGATGTTTGGAGATGACGCGTTCTGCTGCCAATAAAATGGCAGCCGCATACACGACAATATTAAGCAGGCTCCACCAATTATATGTTGTGGCAATTTTTAGAAACTCTCCGCCGGTTCGAATAGATTGGTACCAAGCCTCAAGCGAAATCTGGATAAGCATCCACATCAAAAATAGAACCATGATGTCTTTCCAATGAGGCCGATATTTGCCAAATGTCCATCGTGCAAAAAAGTACGTAACCACAAAATGCGTAATGTACACCAAAATCAAAAGCGCCGGACGCTCGGGCAAGGGCGACCAATCGATCCATAGATACGACGTCATCAAAACAGTCAGAACGAGGAAGCGCGGGATGGAAAGAAATAACCCGCGAATAGATATATGCCAATTCATAGAAGCTCTCTGCTAAGTAGGCGCTGGAGTACGCCGAATAAGAAAATGAAAAATATCCCGGACGAAACAAGCGCGCCCCCGACCCGGATCCAACGCGTCTTGTGACGTCCGAACCCGTTCACTGCAATCATGGAAACAATCATCGAATTGATCCCGATGAATACTGCCCCGACAAAACTGATCGTAGCCAAAAAATCCCGCGGGAATATCGCAAGCATGACTAAGGGCGTACCCAGAGCCAAAGCCGGCGCAAGCACCTTTCCTAATTTATAGTCATGCGTGAATGAAACTTTCAGATCTTCTGCACTCGTAAAATACGATGTTGCGACCGCAAGCAGACCAACGATTGGGATAAGAAGCGCGTACTGTTCCGGAAATACGGAAGCGATTTCCGAGACGGTACGAACTGGATAGCCGCCGGCAGATAAATAGATAATACATCCAAATACCCATGATACGGCTGCGGAAACAAGCGTCCCTGATGCGACCGCGATGTATGCCTGTTTACGTTTTCTATTTGCAATCTCGACAACTTCACCGATTGAGGAAAGTCCCGAAAGGGTAAACAAAAAGACGCCAAATGGCAGGTACCAGTCCGACCAATCCGCCCGTGCAACCGCACGTATATCAACGTGAGGCAAAAGAACAATAACCGACCAAATAAGAGCTACGATCAAAGCAGCTGTCGCATACGCATTGACGCGCGCCATCATTTTCAAACCGAAATATACGGTCGTTGCACATACGAACCAAAACAAGATTTGCCAAATCCCCACGGGAATTGCAATGCCTGCCGAACGGGCAATAACATCCAAAAACTCGCCGCCAAGCAAAAGATACGCGTAATTTGCCGCGATAATTTGTAATGGATATGTAAGCTGCGCCAGCCATTCGCCCCATGTCCCAAGCGAATGCTTGGCAAGCCAGGTCAATCTATGTTTTTCACGTATAGACAGGAGCTGTTCCGCAAAGAACAAATGCGTAATCGTCACTGCCACGGCCAAGACAAAAAATAAAATCGTTGCCGGCCAAAATCCGACATGCACGAACGCCGCCGGCAAACCAAAAATACCGGCACCCACGATCGCGCCGATCATTGCCAGGCTTGCCTTCAATGTGGAAAGAGCTTTTTCGCTCATGGAAGGTAGTATAGCAAATCCCCCCTCGTCTTGCGTCGCAAAACGCTTGACAATCATCATTGCGAGGAGTGTATCGGCGTGGCAATCTCCATCCATGTCTCAGCTCGAAAGAATCACGCCCCAAAACCTTGAAGCCGAACGATCGTTTTTAGGCTCTCTTTTGATTGATAAAGACGCCATCATCAAAGTTGCCGACATGCTCGGCCTTGAAGATTTTTACTTGGACAAGCACCGCCGCATCTACGAAGCCATGCTTGATCTGTACCGCCGATCCATCCCGATTGATATTTTGTCGTTATCTGGTCGTCTTCAGGATAAAAACGAGTTGGAAGCTATCGGAGGACGAGCCGAGCTCATAAGTTTGGCCAATGCCGTTCCAACAGCAAGCCACGTTGTCCACTACGGAGAAATCATCCAAAAGAAAGCCACGCTCCGCCGCATGCTTCAAGCCGCCGGCGAAATCACCGCGCTTGGATATGAACAGGCCGAAGACGTAGAAGTTTTGCTTGATCAGGCCGAATCAAAATTATTTAATGTCTCCCAAAAATTTCTCAAACGTTCTTTTACGCCAATCGGCGACGTCTTGGCTGATGCCTTTGACCGCATCGACGAAATCCACCGTGAGAAAGGCAAGTTGCGTGGCATCCCCTCCGGTTATGCCGATCTCGACAGTCTTCTCGGAGGCCTTCAAAAGTCCGACTTGATCGTACTCGCCGCTCGTCCGTCCTGCGGAAAAACCGCATTTGCTCTCGACTTGGCGCGTTTTGCCGCCGCGAAACACAAAATCCCCGTCGGTATATTCTCGCTCGAAATGTCCAAGGAGCAGCTGGTAGATCGTATGATTTGTTCCGAAGCAAATGTCGATTTGTGGCGCATGCGCACCGGTAAACTTCATGATAATGGAGAGAACGACGAATTCGCCCGCATCGGCCATGCCATGGGCGTCCTGTCAGAAGCTCCGATTTTTATTGATGACTCAGCCTCCGCAAACATCATGGAAATCCGCACCAAGGCGCGCCGGCTCCAAATGGAACGCGGCCTAGGCATGATTGTCATCGACTACTTGCAGCTCATGGAAAGCCGCGGAAAGAATTCCGAAAACCGCGTTCAAGAAGTCGCCGAGATCACGCGCGGTCTCAAATCCATTGCCCGTGAATTGAACGTGCCTGTGATCGCGCTCTCCCAGCTGTCCCGTTCCGTAGAATTGCAAAAGCCCGCCATCCCCCGCCTCGCCCACTTGCGCGAATCAGGTTCGATCGAACAGGACGCCGATGTCGTTTTGTTTATCTACCGCAAAGCCGCGGATCGTAATTACCGTCCGGAGGATTTATCGCCCGAAGAACTCAACTTAGCCGAAATCCACATCGCCAAACATCGTAATGGACCGACGGGTCTCGTAAAGCTATTCTTCGACGCTGCTCGCGCAAGCTTCAAAAACATCTCCAAAAACGACATGCTCCCGGGCGGCGGAAACCGTCCTCCGCTCCCGCCGCCCTCGGCCCCATCTCCTGCAATGGCCGGCGGCAATCTCCCCCCAGGTGTTTCGGCTCCTATCCCCGGCTCGAATGTTCCGTTTTAATATGCTAACGTCTCGCTGACTATGTTCAACAAACTCAAACAATTCAAAGATTTGCGCGATAAAGCCAAGGGTCTGCAGAGCGAACTTGCCACCATTACTGACGAAGGCTCGGCCGGCTGGGGCAAGGTAAAAGTCACGGTCAATGGCAACCAAGACATCCAGTCCGTCAGCATCGACCAAAGCGCCATGGATAACCGCGAAAAGCTGGAAGGCCTCGTCAAAGATGCCGTAAACGATGCCATGAAGAAAATCAAAACCAAGATGGCAAAAAAGCTGCAGGAAATGGGCGGACCGGACCTCGCCAAAGAATTCGGCGATCTGATCAAATAAATGTCCCAACTCCCGGAACCAATCCAGAACGCCGCCAGCGCGTTCGACTCGCTACCCGGAGTCGGGCCGCGGGCGGCATTGCGTTACGCCTATTGGCTTGTCACCCAACCCAAAGAATCCATCGAACGTTTTGCCCGAAATATCCAGCGTCTCGCCGAACAAGTTCGGCACTGTGATACCTGCGGTCAATGGTCGGATCGGTCGCCATGCGCATATTGCAGCGATCCGAGCCGCGACGGCTCTATCCTATGCGTAGTTGCAACGTCGCCGGATATACGCGCCGTAGAAGACACGGCTGCCTATAAAGGCCTTTACCATGTTCTCGGCGGCACCATAGATCCGATCGAAGGCCGCACGCCCGAAACGCTTTCGATCGAAAAACTCGCTTCCAGAATCAGCGGATCAAAAATCAAAGAAGTAATTTTGGCACTCGATGCCGATCTCCCCGGCGATGTGACTGCGCTATTCATCCGCAAACGATTAACCGATTTTCCGGTAACGGTCACACGGCTCGCCCGCGGATTACCGACCGGAGCCGCGCTCGAGTATGCGGATGCCAATACGCTTTCCGATGCACTAAAAAATCGCCGTTAGGCGATTTTTGTGATCTTTACCTTGGTGAAATGTTGGCGGTGTCCGGTGCGGCGCGTGTAACGGCTCTTGGCTTTGTACTTTACGACCGAAATCTTTGCTTCGCGGCCATGCGCCATGATTTCGCCCGTCGCCTTGCCCGGAAGCAGCGGCGTACCGACATTAATCTTGTCGCCTTCTCCGGTCATGAGCACATCAAAAGACACGCTCGAACCCGGCTCGGCAACCAATTTTTCTACGGACAGGACGTCTCCCTCTTTGACGAGGTACTGCTTTCCGCCGGTTTTGATGACAGCAAACATATTTTTGATTCGCATACCCTATCTGAAAACGATGAGAATGTCAAACCCCGCTATTCCAATAGAAAACCCCTCTCTTTAGCCAAAAAGAGAGGGGTTCGGGTTCAGCTTCGGGCCGCTTCCTGCTTCGGCTTGGCCAGCTTGTTGAGCATCTCGCTCATCTGCTCGTCCGGGATGTCGCGGCTCTCGTCACGCATGCACAGCGTGACGATCTCGTACCCCGCCGTGTCGAGCGGCTTGTCCTTGGTTTCGAGATCGTCGCCGAGAAACAGCTGCAAGACGTGTTCGAGGGTCTTGGTCTTGCGATGTGCTCCCGGGAGGATCCAAGCCAGCACATCGGTCCGCTTGCCGACGAGAATGTTCAGCACCTCGCCCAACATCACCTCCTCCATCTCACGGCTGGCGTGATGACAGCAGCGCATGTTCACGACCCAATCGATGTCCTTGACCGTGAAGAGATAGACCGCTGTTTCCACGAAGGCCACCGACAGCGACTTGCCCAAGGCATTGTCCTTGGCCCACTCCTCCTTGTTCGGAATTCCGAGCAAGTGGTCGGCGGCACAGGCCTCGAGCAGGATCTCGGCGTAGGCAGCGGGATCGACCTTGGTCCAGTCCGCAGCGGACTTGAGAAGGCGTTCGTGACGCGCGGGATAACCGCGCCCGCCCTGCGCTTGCAGGATTCGGGCCATCACGGCCTTGAGCATCGCGCGCTGGTGGTGGACGGTCCCCACCCGCCCCGGCACGATCTCGAAGTGTGATGTGATCAGCTCGACCGGATCCACGCCCTCCGGAAACGGAAACTTGGCGCTTGCGAGCATGGTCTCTGCGAACCGCGAAAAGAACGGATCGTTCATGAATTCCTCCGCCCCACAACCTAGCAGAAATTATAATAAAAGTCAACCCCTTTATCTTGCCAATCCCTCGATATCGAGCGGCTGCCCTACCCGCACTTCATAACGCTCCGCACCGCCTGCGGTTAGCTCCAAAACCATATCTGCCTCCACCCCGGGATCTCGCGTCACCGGAACTCCGCCAGTCTCGCTCGGCGGCGGCACATCCCTTGCGATATCAACCACAATACCTTGGTCTATCCAAATCATATCGAGAGAAAAATGCATCCGGTTCATCCAGAATGGATGATGTCCGCGTTCCAATAGAAACAGCATACCCTCCGCATCTCCCATCTCTTTCCGATCGGAAAGCCCTTGGCGGATTTCTGCCGGCTCATCGGCAATTTCTAATTCGATTTCCTTTCCGTTCAAGGTCGTATTGAACGTCTGTTTGAAAATCTGCTCTCCTGTTTCGCTGTTAAATTTGAAATCAAAACCGATCGTCTCGCTATTGATAGGAAGCGATTCGAGCCATTTGAACGCGCTGAATGAAAATATCGATGCAACAAACATCAAGATACAGAACAAAATAATGATAACCTTCCAGCAACCAAAACTTGATCCGGGGTTCATAGGGATGTTTTTGTAAATGATTTTTTACCCGCCATAAACGAGAGTCCCGCCGTCACGAGCAGGAGAAAAACAATCAGAAAAAGCTTGCCTCTGGTCTGCAGGGATAAGGCAGCGATTCCGCATGCCAAGGAAAGACCCCACATCAATGAAACGACTTGCCGCTGGGAAAATCCGGCTTTCAAAAGCTTGAAATGGAGATGGGTATCGTCTCCTTTAAACGGGGATGATCCGCGCATGACCCGTCCGCTGATGACAATCGCCGCATCCGTAAGCGGCAACGCGAGTGCCATGAGTCCGGTCGCAAGCTTGGTGCTGCCAAGGATAGACAGCGTCCCGAGTAAAAATCCAGCGAGCGTACTCCCCGACTCCCCTAAAAATTGCTTTGCCGGATGGACATTGTGCGGCAAGAATCCCGCAAAAGCCGATGCAGTCATGAGCGCAATGAGCGCGACCGCGGGCTGAAAGTACGCGGCGGATAAGGCCAAAGCCGCAATCACGGACGATCCAATGACGGTCTGTCCGGCTACGAGACCATCGATGCCATCCATCAATTTTGTTGCATAGGTCACTCCCAGCAGCCATGCAATGGTAAGAAGCGTTTGAAACGGCAAAATAAACGGCGTGCCATCCAGCGGATTCGTTACATGGCTAATCCTCGTGCCTGTCAACGCTACTAAAATACTGGCGCTAAGGGGAAAACAGATCTGGACAAGCGGCTTAAGATTATACCGATCATCCAATCCGCCGCCCAAAAGCAGCAGACATACTCCCCCTAAAATCCCGCTGATCTGCAAAGGCTGAAGCCTGCCATTGGATAATTCAAAAAATATGCCGAACCAATCGAGTCCCGCTATCAGAATGAGCAGTGGTATTCCGACGGCCCAGCCTCCAAGTAATGCCGTTGTTTTTTGGTGGATTTTTCTGCCTCCTGATGGTTCGTCAACAATCTTTGCGCCATAGGCAAAACGCTGAACAATATAGGCAAAAAGGAAAACCGCTCCCGCAGGCAATGCGGCTGCCATCATCCAAAATAACGGTTGATTCATGACTTTTTTGATTCTCCCAGACATCCGTCGGATTGACAAATCGGTTTTTGCATGATCAATTGTCGCGGGGGTAACTATGTCTGATTCCGAAGAAGACGAGGTCATCACGGCCCGTCCGGAGGATCGGGCAACCGTTCCTCCCGATCCCAACGCGTTCATTCGAATCCACATCATCAACGAGCATCAGCCCGAACTCGCAAAGAGCATGAAGCTCTATCTGGAGACGTGCACGTACTCGGGCCGCACTCCGCTCATCCAATCGCTTGGCGCAATGCCCGGCGATATCAAGCAGCAGCTCGATATCGATCTCGCAATCATCAGTGTCGATGAATTCACCGACATTGACTGGACCATCGAGGCTCTGAAGCTCGTCTACGGCGACCGGACGGAATTCATTTTCCACACCGAGTACCCGAACGATCTCATCGAGTCGGCAATCGCCGACTCCGATGCGCGCGGCCTATGCATAGGCTACGAATTCGATCGTCTGCGCTCGCTCGTACAGGACGTAGCCGCTCTCGAACCGTATACCAAGTAAAACCCCTGCTTCTCTTGCAGGGGTTTTTATGCACTCCAAGCCTCGACTTGCAAACTTCCTCCTGCTTTTAATACGACCGTGTCTTTCCGTTTTACCGAGTTGGTCAGCAGCAAATCCGCAAGTCCGTTCTCGACGCGTTCTTGAATCACCCGGCGCAGAGGTCTCGCACCATAGAGCGGATCAAATCCGGCAGCAGCCAATTCCTCCACAGCTTCGTCCTCGGCTCGAAAATTGATACCTTTCTCCGCCAAGCGCTTGGTAACGCCTTGCAAAAGAAGCCAGGCTATTTGTGTCACATCGTCCAGTTCGAGCGGCTTGAACACAATGACGCCGTCAAATCGGTTCAAAAACTCGGGTCGGAATATTCCTTTCAGCTCCTGCTCGAGCAATCCCGTCTTGATACGCTCCATTGACGCTCCTGCCTTTACCTGATCTTGGATATAAGAAGTGCCGGCATTGGATGTTGCAATCAGCACAACATTCGTAAAGTCGATGGTCCGGCCAACCCCGTCGGTTAAACGGCCATCATCCATCACCTGCAAGAACAGCGTAAGAATATCAGGATGCGCTTTTTCCAATTCATCCAAAAGTACGATGGCAAACGGGCGCTTCCGAACGGCCTCGGTCAAAAGTCCTCCGCGGTCGTCCCCAGGCGCGCCAATCATCCGCGTCACCGATGACGGCTGCTGGTACTCGGACATGTCCAAACGAATCATCATTTCCTCGCTGCCGAAATACTCGGAAGCCAATGCTTTCGCCAGCTCCGTTTTTCCGACACCCGTCGGTCCCATGAATAAAAAGTTTGCGATAGGACGGTTGCCTGACCGCATATCCGCCCGTGCCCGGCGCATGGCTTGCGCAACGGCTTTGACCGCTTCATTTTGTCCGATCACGCGGCCATGTAGTTTTTCTTCCAGTGAGAGCAATTTATCGCTCTCGTTTTTTGTAACAGCCTCTACAGGGACATTGGTCTTGTCATGGACCACGGCCGCCACATCCTCCGCGGTAACCAAACTCCCGTCGCCCTTGGTACGCCTTGCTCCGGTCGCCGCTTCTTTTAAGAGATCGAGCGCGCTTTCCGGCAGACGCAAATCGCGCAAATACCTGCCAGCCAAACCAACGGCTTTATCGACCGCTTGAAAGGTAAAATAAACTTTATTTTGATATTCGATAGAACCGCTTTTTGCCAAGGCGACACGGATAGCTTCCTCTCCGGACATTTCGCCGACCTGGACCTTGGCCAATTTTGTCCCGAGCGAGCGGCGCTCGAGCGTCGATGTCCACGCCTCCGGTGTACAGCTCGCGATCACAAGCAAATACCCCTTATCGAGCTCGGATGAAAGCGTTTCGGCAAGATCAAGTCCTCCCGTACCCGTACCGACCAGCGATTCGATGCCATGCATGACCAAAATAATATTTCCGCTCGCGCCCGCCTCGCGAAGGAGCGACATGAGACGGTTTGGCGCCATAGCAGGCTCGCCTGCGGCAATCACTTGCGCCACATTTACCGAAACCAGCCGCTTGTCGAACAGGACAGCCGGAACGTCCTCTTCTACCATTTTTCTTGCCAACCCTTCTATCAAGGCGGTTTTTCCTACTCCCGGCTCTCCTACCAACGCCACGGACCTGCGTCCGCTTTCAAGCGCGCGAAGAAGCTCTTCCATTTCACGGTCTCGCCCAATCAAGGGCGGAAGGTATCCGTCGCGGGCTAGCCTGGTAAGATCTTCGCTAAACCGGTCAAGAAACGGCGTTGCCTGTGCGGTCATGGAACGGTTCATGGCGCTATTCGGCTTGAGCGAAGCCAAATGCACAAACCGATCATGCTCCTCAATAAGCCGCTCTTGGATACGGATCCACTCTGCCACATGCAGCACATCGGCAGGAGGATAACCTGAGGCATCAAACAAATCGCGAAGCCCCTCATCTGCCTGGAATGCGGCAATAAAAATTTCGATAGTACCTACATGACGGCGCCGATTCTGTACGGCATCCAAATACGCACGCAAAATTACTTCTTTTCCTGCTGCAGAAAGCGTGGTTGGCATGCCGGTCGCTCCTCGGCGAAGGAGCTCGGCTAATCCGGGTTTTAGCCGTTCAAAATCAATACCGAGCCGTGTCAAAAAAATCCCTCCGGCAGGAGCAGTCAGCGCCGAGGCAAACAAATGGGCCGGACCGATCTCGGCCGAACCGGAATTCGTGGCGAGCTCATAAGCGCGTTCGAGCACGAGCCAAGCCGCCTCGTTAAATGAAGCCGAGGTCTCCCGTTCTATATCCGGATGAAGCCGTTCGTCTCGTTCATGCTCGGTCATGGTGAAACCAGGCAAGTCTTCGGTACGGCGGCCCGATGTTTGAAGGCGATAAATAAGAAAACAGGCAAACAAAACAGCCCACCACAACCATGGCGAAAACAGCCAGTCGTCCTGCATTCCCGTAAAAAACGGGAACAAAAAGAGGGCAAGACATCCTGCAATCACAATCCCGATTACCGCATGTAAAATCCCATCGACAAATTGTCGCACCTTCCGCATGGCGAATAACTCGGCGGTAAACGGCTGCCTCCATACCAATGACCCGACATCAGTCCGTAAAATGACACCCGCGCCTTTGCACGTATCACAGCGCACCGATGCGCGGCCATCGCCTTGGCATGTAGGACATCGTTCTAAAAGAGTGGCCATATTATCCGATGAAAGGACGGGTGAGCGGTTCAAGCAGCATCACGAGCGATAAAACCGGCATTGCGATCCAAAGCACAACCAATACGACATTAAACAAGGCTTCCACGGCAAAAGCGGCACATCGCCAAACAAGAATGACAAACCGCATGAAAAAACTTACCAGTCTGCCGGTAATATCATACTGACCATACATTGGAACTAGTATATTTTTTGCCCACAACCCGATGGCATACGAGCGATATCGAAATACAAGTCCGTCGCGCAATACGCGGACCATCCTCGAAAGGCCTTCCGTATACCACCAATATGGAAAACGCAGCAGACTGCCGGCGGTTTCGGAAACGGCAAGCTTCAATAAGGAAACCGAGAAGGCCATAAGGTAATTGTAACAAAAACGATTCCCCCCTGCACGCGAATCAGGGAGGAACCGGATTCCGGCTCGGGACGAATCCCGGACCAGTCTGCCAACGTCACATTTGGTCTGCGTGACATAGGCGGATTGGACCGTGATCACTCGGCGATGGCGTATGCATTGCTTCCAACGTCTACAAAATCGACACGGTCAACCGGAACGTATCCCATGCCTTTTACCTGCTCTTCAATGGTACGAAGCGCCTGTTTTTTTGCCGCTTCATCCTCCAAAACCATGACTTGGTCCTGCAACACTTCCAATTTCCGATCAAGTTCGCGCAAGGAATAGCCTTTCGTCGCCGCACGGTTCATTTGATAAACATACGCGCCCGCACAAACTGCGGTAATAATGAGCAGTAAAACCGCCCAAGAACCTTTTGCTGCTTTTGCCATCTTACGGCCGGCCGGCATCGACAAACCCAGCGCGACATGCGGCTGGCGGTATGCGATTGCGGCGTGGGCTCGTGCCATATTGGATTTATTTTTTGATTGCGACTCTTAGTTTTGCGCTTCTGGCGCGCGGATTGGCTTGTACTTCGAACGGACTGGCTTCGGCAGGTCTTTTGGTGAGAGCCTCCCACTCATCCGTGAGAAATGCGTGTTTGACGATACGATCTTCCAGCGAGTGAAAGCTGATGATGGCCAGCCTTCCGCCGGGCTTGAGCATGCGATGACTGGCATTCATGAAATCCTTTAAGGCTTCTAGCTCGTCATTTACCGCGATGCGTAGGGCTTGGAAGGTTCTTGTCGCCGGATGAATGCGGCCTTGCTCGTACGATTGGGGCACGGCCTGTTTGATCAGGCTCGCGAGTTCGGTCGTGCGCGTAATGCGCGCAATCTTTCTCGCCTTGACGATCTCGTCGACAATCCGCGAGGCGAATTTCTCTTCGCCGAAGTTACGGATCATCGTTTCGATTTCGTTCGGTTTCCAGGTATTCACGATGTCCGATGCCGTAAGCCCGTCATCGTTGGACTTTGGACCGAGACGCATATCGAGCGGCCCTTCGAGCTGGAAAGACAATCCCGTGGACGGATCTGCCATCTCGTCGGAGGAGAAGCCGAGATCGCACAAGATGCCGTCAATGGAACCGGGCATGACACCCGCCGCTTCGAGCTCTCGATCGAGAAATCGGAAATTGGCTTCAATACCGGCCCATCGATCTCCCGATGCCGTCAGCCGCTGTGCAGCGGCGAGCAAGGCTTTGGGATTTACATCGAAGGAATAGACATGTCCGTCGGGCTCCGAGCGCTTGAGCAACGCTTCGGTGTGGGTGGCTCCGCCAAGGGTGGCGTCGACATACGACCCTCCGGGCTGAACATCGAGGGCAAGCATGGTTTCCTCGAGCATTACAGCCAGGTGGATAGTGCTCATACGCCGATGGATCCGAGACGTTCGGCAATTTCATTGCCTTGATCCTCGGTTTTGGCGGCGTATTCCTTCCAAACGGTTTCGTCCCAGATTTCGAGTCTGTTATAGAGACCCGCAACCACGACGTCCTTGGAAAGACCCGCATAGCTCCGGAGATACTCCGGGAGCAGCACGCGTCCGGACTTGTCGACCTCAACCTCCATGGCGCCGGCCAGCATCAAACGCGCAAAGGCGCGCGTATCGCTTTGGCCAAACGGCAAGGCGGCGAGCTTCTCGGCAAGCTTCTGCCATTCGTCTTTTGGGTAAAGGAACAGGGAACGGTCTAGTCCGCGCGTAACCACGGCGCCGGTCGCCAAGGTTGCACGAAATTTGACCGGAACCGACATCCGGCCTTTTTCATCAAGAGTGTGATGGTATTCCCCGATGAACATGGCAGTAGTCGAGTGAGATTTCCCACGTATTCCCACTGCATTCCATTTTATGCCACTTCTCACCTTTGCGCAAACATCTTGATCAATCAAAAAATCCGCTTATTACAGCGTATTTTTCGTTCTTTTTCTGTTCCAATGTTGATAACTAATTTCCCACTTTATTTTCTATCAAGACATTGCCATTGATCTTCGCGTAACTTGGAAGGCTCGTCCGTCCAGATGTCCCCTCCATACAAACAGATTCGATTCGCGCTATCGATACGAAGATTGTTAATCACCACAAACTCAGCCTGCTCTTTCCCGATCTGATCCCTAAAATCCGTCTCCCCTGCGCGGAATTCGGTAAATCCGATCACATCTATTTTGTTTCCGGACGAGACCTTGTATGTGCCCACACGATATTTACCCTCTATCATGGGTTCGATTGGCGGCCTCGAGGTATTCACGAGAGAATGCTGGAATGTGCCATCGGCGTTAAATACCCATTTCCCATAGAGCTCGGCCCCTTCGCCGCCCCAAAACTCCGCCCCTTCTCCGCTTGCGACTTGATGTCCGGTTTCCCATGTACCGGCAATCGGATTAGGCATGCGCTCGGTAAAACTGGGATCATTGGAAGGACTTGTCGGGATATTAGCTCCCAAACGCACCATGCAAACTTCGGTCATACCTTTCAGGCATAATTCGGTATCTGTTAACTTGCTGACCTCGACACTTATTTCGGCACCATCCGGAATCGGCGGACCAAATGTTGCAAATTCGTAGCTATCCGTTTGAATGAATGTAAGAAATCGGGTTTTGGGATAGTACGAAAAAGTACCCCGAGCCTTTGGCCAGATAGAACCCTTATGGAAATACTGTTCCGTATATAAACCGTTAGATTGAAAAATATATGCACGGTCCCCGTCTTTTGGATCAGGATCCTGCCACGCACCCATGATAGAAACTTCCTGGACTTCCATTTTCATGTCCTTGCCGCTATTCGTCTGAGTGTTTGTCGAAGAACGTTCCGGTACTCTCTCTTCCATGATGGCAATCTCATTTCCCACGCCCCTGTATTGCTGATACAAAATCACGCCGGATAATAGGAGAATGAGTGCTCCGCCCAAAACCAAGACACTAAAAAGAGGCAGATTTTCTTTCAATTCTTGGTCCATGACTAGTATTATAACACAAACGCCCGCCATCTGATCTGATAGCGGGCGTGATGAAGCATCACTCCGGAATGGGCATCGCTCGCTCCAGCCACTTGGCCGGAAGCTGAAGATCCAGCCGCGCGAGCAGCGACACGTGATACTCGACGCGGAAACCATCCTGCGCCTTGCGGAAGAAGAGAATGTTCGGGAAATCGACCGGGACCGGTCGCCCGTCCTGACTCTTGAAATCGTTCTTGGAGTAGCTCCGCTCCGCTTCCATGTGGGAGATGGAGATGCCGTGGTCCATGCCACGGAACTCGTACCCTAAATCCTTCGCCTGATCAACGGCTTCCACGGCCGACTCGAAGTACTTGGTGATGAGAAAGGGCGTTGCCGCGTCTCCATGACCGGTCGCGTGATGTGCCGTGACGATGAAAAAGAACATGTCGAACCTCCTATACGGTGCTCGAATCTAAGGACAAAAAACGAAAAATGTCAATCGTACCTACAAACCTTAATCTTTATTTGTAGAAAATCTACGGTCCAATCTCTAGACTATAAAGAATCGTATTCACCAACGGTTGCACCTCCGTACGATCCTCCCAGCGATAGTAGACGCGCACTGCGAAAGCCGTCTGATCGCCGTCGAGCGTTAGATAGTAAGGATACTGGGGACACGTAAGCCCATCATCATCCGAGCAAAGCTCTCCTAACTCGTACAAACCAGGATACTCAGGAATTCTTTGTCCTTTCATACCCTTCTGGCCTTTATGTAAACGCTCGATGGTGACTTTTCCACCAGCGGCGTTCGCAGAAATCTCGAGATTTTTTTGTCCGCTCGTAAATGAATCGCTGTAATGCGAAACCGACCAAGACTTTGGATAATCAAAACATAGACCCGTTCCTCCTGCTTCGTTGTCGCAGAACCTTTCAACAGCAATCTTTCCACCGACCGGTGCAGACGTAGTCGGGGCGATAACCATTCTCAAATCATTGATTTGTTCATTTAAAAGGAAAATTCCTCCACCCGTAAGCAATAGACACAACACCAGCAAACCGATAATGATTGCGTGTATATTCGATTTTTGATTCATAATAACCACAGTATATAAAATAATCCGCCTGGTGGCGAATTATTTTATACTCCTGCTCCCATCCACACCGGCGTCCAAGTGTGGAGCGAATCCGGAACTTCATGCACTCCGAGGTGATGTGCGGATCCGATCACGGACAGCATGCAGGAATACTCCGACATGATATCGTGCGTGCCCGCTTTCCAATTTTCCTGACCTGATTTTGCGGCCGCAACAATTTCGTCGATAGACATCCATTTGAACTGCTCGACTTCACCCGGTTGCGGAACCAGCTGCTCGGCCGGAACGTCATACACCGTGACAAACTCGCGCGACCAAAAGCGCGAAGCCTCGACGCGCGTTGTACGCCACGGAATCAGCCGTTTGGCCGGGACAATAATCCCCGCCTCTTCCTCCAATTCTTTCAACGCATTGATTTCATACGTCTCCCCGACTCCGACACGTCCGCCTAAATGTGTCATCCACCAACCCGGCTTGCTGTCTTTGATAAGCGAGCGCTGGTGGCACAAAATTTCGCCGTTGTGATTCAGCACAAAGACATTGGTAGAGCGGCACCAAGCTTCTTTGGCAATTACCTCGTGACGCGGGAGAACAACGCCTGTTGGTTTGCCTGTATTTTCATTTACGATTTCAAGATGTTCCATAATAATGGCTAATGTTAGCCCTGGAACACTCTCCTCAAGATTCTAGGCCTCGTCTTTCGACAAAACGTTTATCTTGAGATGAATCATCCAGGGACGGAAATTGTAGCAGAACCATTTTGATCCTGCAAGTTTATTGTATCACGACTTTGGTAAAAAAGTCCGGGATCGCACTTTTTTATGATAGGTAATCGCAAATCGGTGGGCTTCATCGCGCACCTGCGCAAGAAGGTCTACATATGTATTGCAAAGCTCGCAGAGCTCAACCGAGACACGCGAACAAATAATGTCATTGCGCTTACGTTCCCTCCCTTTTGCAATTCCGACTACGGGAATCTGTACATTTAAATGATGCAGTACCTCTTCGGCCGCATGCACTTGCGGTAGTCCGCCATCAATCAAAATCAAATCAGGCTTGCTCCATTCGCGGTGCTTCAATCGGCGCATGAGAGTCTCCCGCATCGATGCAACATCATTCGAGCCCTCGACTGTTTTGATCTTGAATTTGCGATACTCCGCTTTTGCCGGCGCTCCGTTCTCAAAAACAACCATTGAAGCAACCTGTGATGTGCCGGAAATATTCGAAATATCGTATCCCTCGATACGGCCGAACAAATTTACCGCCATCCCCTCGCCCGGTTTGATGCGGTCCACCATTTCATCGTCACGTTTTAACACGGCCACATCCTGAATATGCTCCAAAAAATATACTTTATTGCGGATGATTGCCGCCTCTTCGTACTTTTTCTCCTTCGACAGCTTATTCATTTGTTTCTTGAAGTCCTTCAGAATATCTTCTTTCTTGCCTTCAAAAAAACGGATCAAATCCCGAATAGTTTTCTGGTATGTTTTTTTATCAACCGCATCAATACACACGCCCGGACATAATTTAAGATGCACGTTAAAGCAGGCTCGTTTTTGTCCCGGTTTACAATTGGACCAAGGAAACGCCTTGCGCACCAAATCAAGCGCCGCTTTCAATGCGCGTGATGATGTATATGGTCCAAATACGACTTTATATTTTTTCGCTGACTCATCATCGAGATCGGTCCCGCGGACCAGGAGCGGCCGCGGATAATCCTCGTCCGTAATTGCCAAATACATGAAAGACGTATTGTCTTTCTGCAGTACGTTATATTTTGGCCAAAAATGCTTGATGAGATTCGCTTCAAGTACCAGCGCTTCAAGTGCCGTCGGCTTGGTAATGTAATCAATCTCGGTCACCTGCTTGGTCATTTCCGGGATATGCGGACCATGCGGACGGTCAAAATGCTGGCGTACGCGGGATTTGAGCGATACGGCTTTGCCCACATACAAAACCGTTCCCTTGGCGTTTTTCATGATGTACACGCCCGGGCTCGCCGGCAATTCGCCATTCTTAATTTTGATGTGGGATGGAATCATCGTTTTTTCAATACGTCCTTCAAATACTTTCCCGTGAAGCTCTTTGGACTCTTGGCGACGTCCTCCGGCGTGCCTTGTGCCACGATTTTACCACCTTTATCTCCTCCTTCCGGTCCCATATCAATAATCCAGTCTGCATTCTTGATCACGTCGAGATTATGCTCGATAACGAGAACCGTATTCCCGCGCGCAACAAGACGGTGGAGCACTTCCAATAAACGGCGGATATCATCAAAGTGCAAGCCGGTTGTCGGTTCATCCAAAAGATAAAACGTGCGCCCCGTGTCCCGCTTGGCAAGCTCCGTCGACAATTTGATGCGCTGCGCCTCGCCGCCGGACAACGTCGTGGCTGATTGTCCGAGCGTGATGTACGAGAGGCCCACTTCCGACATGATTTTCAAACGGTCATGAATCGGCGGAATGTCTCGGAAAAACTTCGCGCCTTCCTCTACCGTCATCGACAAAACCTCGTGGATATTTTTGTCGCGATATTTCACTTCAAGCGTTTCGCGGTTGAAGCGGCGTCCTTTGCAGACATCGCACGGCACATACACGGTCGGCAAAAAATGCATCTCGATAGCGAGCTGGCCATTGCCTTCGCAGTGCTCGCATCGCCCGCCCGGTACATTGAATGAAAACCGTCCGACTTTATATCCGCGTACGCGCGCTTCCGGCGTGAGCGCATACAATTCGCGCACATGATTCCAAATACCGGTGTACGTTGCGGGATTGGAACGCGGCGTGCGTCCGATCGGGCTTTGATCGACATCCACGACTTTATCCAGCCAATCGATACCATCAATCCCCTCGTGCTTGCCGGCTTTGACGGTTGATCCGTTCAATTTGCGCGCCAATTCGCGATACAGCACGTCGATTGTGAGAGTCGATTTACCCGAACCAGAAACGCCCGTAACGCAGACAAAGCGCTTGAGCGGAATCTTGGCCGTAATATTTTTTAGATTGTTTTCTGAAGCCCCATGGATCGTAATATGCTCTTTGGCTGTTTCGCGGCGTTTTGCCGGCATGGGGATGCGTTTATCCCCGCGCAAATATGCGCATGTCAGGCTGTCTTTGTTTTGGAGGACTTTCGGCATCGGGCCCTCGGCAACGATATGTCCGCCATGCTTGCCTGCTCCGGGACCAATATCCACCAGCCAATCCGATGCGCGTATCGTGTCTTCATCGTGTTCGACGACAATAATCGTATTTCCGATATCGCGGAGTTTGGTCAGCGTATCAACCAAACGCTGGTTATCGCGCTGATGGAGGCCGATCGTGGGTTCATCCAAGACATACAAGGCTCCTACCAAACGCGAACCGATCTGCGATGCCAAACGGATACGTTGGGCTTCTCCGCCGGACAAAGATCCGGCTTTACGGTTCAAGGTCAGATACTCCAAGCCGACATCCAATAAGAAGGTGAGACGTGCAAGGATTTCGCGCATGATTGGCTCGGCAATCGATGCTTCGTTTTTATTGAGATCAAGCGCGAGAAAAAAATCCGCCGCCGCATTGATCGGCATGGATGCCACGTCCACGATATTTTTATTATCGCCCAGCCATACGTACATCGCTTCCGTACGCAGACGATTCCCGTGACAGGCTTCGCACTCCTCCTCGGAAAAAATTTCTTTGGTGCCCAACCCATTACACGTCGGACATGCGCCGTAAGGCGAATTGAAAGAAAAAAGACGGGGCTCGATTTCCGGAAAGGCAAATCCGTCATCCGGACAAGAAAAGCGCGCGGACATAAGCAGCTCGCTCCCATCATCAAGGATGGCCATGACATTGTCTTCGGCACGGTCCAACGCCATCTCTATGGCTTCATTCAAACGGGTCTGCAATGGCTTATTGCCTTCGATCGGCCACGCAAGCGGCACGCGGTCTACCACAACCTCGATTGTATGCTGCTTGTATCGATCCAAAGGGATCCGGTCGCGCAAACTGTACATGCGTCCATTCACGCGTACATCGATAAATCCGCTTTCAAACAAATCTTGAAGAAGCTGGTGATACTCCCCTTTGCGCCCGCGCACCACCGGTGCAAGCACGGTCACTTCATTTGTGAACTTTTGTTTCTTCCCGTTCACATGCGTCGTGCGATGGATCTCGTCCGTACGTTTCAATACTCGGTCCACCATTTCATCCACGGTCATCTTGCGGATTGGCTTGCGGCAAATGGGACAATGCGGACGTCCGACGCGCGCATACAGAACACGCAGATAATCGTAGATCTCCGTGATCGTGGCCACCGTGGAGCGCGGATTTGCCGAATGCGCTTTTTGATCGATGGAGATGGCCGGCGAAAGCCCTTCGATCTCATCGACATCCGGTTTATCCATCTGCCCAAGAAATTGTCGTGCATAAGCCGACAGAGACTCGACATAACGGCGCTGACCCTCGGCAAAAATCGTATCAAATGCCAAAGACGACTTGCCCGATCCGGACAAGCCCGTAAAAACGATCATTTTATTGCGCGGCAGCTCCAAAGAGATATTTTTGAGATTGTGTTCGCGCGCACCGCGGATGACGATCTTGTCTTGCATAAATACAGAAATCGGCCCGATAAACAGGCTTGACCCCTAGCCTATCGTCTTCCCTCGCCCTTGTCGAGTTAGCCATACCTGTTAATGTCCTTTTCGGAGGTGCGGATGCGCCCCAAAAAGCCCATTTCAAGTACCACGATCTTTGATGAGCGCGGAGTAAAAGTCCGCATCGACAAGCTCAAAAACGCGGTAGGAAAATCCTACGAAGTCGTCGTAGAAGAGAAGCCGCACGTTGCCATCGTGGTAGCCATACGCCGCGGCGGAAACGAGATTCTCGTCATCTCGAATTACCGGCATCAGGCCGGCTCCGAGCTCATGGAATTCCCCGGTGGAAAGATCGAGGAAAACGAGAAGCCGGAAGATGCCGCCCGCCGTGAGCTGTACGAGGAGACAGGGTACGAAGCGGAAACGCTCATCCCCCTCGGCTCATACTGGTATACGGGTACGTCGTATCAATACGTATTCGTCGCGGCGAACCCGGAACACAACCAAGGCCATCGGATCGGCATGGCAGAAGACAGTCTTCAGCCGCGCTGGATCTCGCGATCGCATTGGGAGGAGGTCGTCATGAAGTCATCCCAGACAACGGTCGGCTCGGTCGCCGCTTGGTGCAAGTACCGGATCTGGTCGCGGTCATGATCTTATCCATAAGCGGAGCCTCCGGCGTCGGTAAATCGACGATGATCTCACGGTTGATCGCCGAAACGCCGCAGAGCGGCTATCTACGATCCACTACCACGCGTCAGCCGCGTGCCAGCGATGCGCAAGGCGAATACGAGTTCGTCACCGACGAAGAATTCGATCGCCTGTCCGCTGACAATGCATTCGCCTGGAAAACCGATGTCGCACAAAAGCGCTACGGTACGCGTGCGCAGCTCGTGCTCGATGTCCTTCGGAGCGATGTATGGCATTTTGCCGCGCTTGACTTGTCAGGCGTACGGACTTTGCAGACAGCCGCTCGTCAGCACGGACTCATGACGGCTGTCCGATCGATCTACATTCTGAGCCCGCAGACCGAAACGCTCCGACGTCGCATGCGTAAGCGCGGCGACAGCGATACCCAGATCGAAGCGCGGCTCGCCGCATGCGCTTCATGGGACACCGAAGCGCTTCATACTACGGCGGCCCGCCTCGAATTCATGCGGGACCATGATAATCTGGACGAGAAGCTGGACTTTGCCCGCAGCCGAATCCTGACAAGGCGCTAACAAAAAACCCCGACCTCTTACGTGTGTCGGGGTTTTTTCTTTTTCATTGATGATCGGCGCGCCGCTTGAATAGCTTTCTCGGCCCACATGACCGCCTTCTCATGATCCTCCAGCACGTCATCGGGAAGCGTCCAGTAAGACATGGTCACTGATGTACGGTCTTTTGACGAATATCGAAACGGCTCGCTCCCAGCTAGCTCATAATCCGGCTGCGACTGTTCATCAACTTTGAAATAGATGCGTCCATCCGCCTCGAGGCCAAACATCCTGCCTTCAAAATAAAAGCCATGCCCGCCAAACATCCTCTTCACCGTTATATGAGGCAGACCCGCTAAAAGATCTTCGGCGATATAACGCACGTAATCGGCATGTTTCGAGGGCATATCAAGAGGCTTGCAATCGCACCTAAAATCCGCTATTCTCTGGCCACATTATCAGAGCCACGGAGGGGTCGCATAGTGGCCTAGTGCACTTGCTTGGAAAGCAAGCATACCGCAAGGTATCGGGAGTTCGAATCTCCCCTCCTCCGCCACACAAAAAACCGCGCGAATGGCGCGGTATTTTGTTTGATGATATATTAATATTTATAATTCACTCTCTTTCATATGGTCCCTGTAAATTTTCTTGCGGTACTTGCCGCCGCTGCCGCGTCATTCGTACTTGGTTGGGTCTGGTTCGGTCCGCTCTTCGGTAAACCCTGGATGAAAGCCATGGGCATTTCCGCCTCCGATATTGAGAAATCAAAGAAGGAAGGCATGGGTAAAACCATGGCTCTCAATGCCGTAGGTACTTTGGTTATGGCGTATGTCATGGCTCACAGCATGGTATTTGCCACGACCTACCTGAATATCTCGGGTGTTTCCGCGGGTCTGCAGGGCGGACTCTGGAACTGGCTCGGTTTTATGGCTCCCGTAATTATGGGCGATCAGCTCTGGGGCGGAAAACCATGGAAGCTCTTCCCGATTACCGCCGGATACTATCTTGTTTCGCTCTGCCTGATGGGGGTTATCATCTCCCTTTGGCCGGCAATGTAGCCAACATAAAAAAGACTCCTCGATTCGGGGAGTCTTTTTTGATATAATGATACACATGGCGAGATTCGCGCCCGATCTTTTGGATTCAATATTGAAACTTCCGGCCCAGCTCACGGATGCTTGGGGCCAAGTTTCTGAAATACATCTCCCTGCATCGTTCATCGATACTCGATATTCGGATATCGTAATCGCCGGCATGGGCGGTTCAACGCTAGGCGCCGATCTTCTGAGATATGCATTCGCACGCAAGCTGGAAATCCCGATTCATATCGTTAACGATTACTCCTTGCCGCCATGGGTAGGAGAACACACTCTTGTTATTTTGTCCTCCTATTCGGGAACAACCGAGGAGACTCTCGCTTGCGCCGAGCAGGCAAAAGAATCCGGTTCACACGTTTTTGTAATGGCGGCTGGCGGCACCTTGCTTGATGGTGCGCATGCGCTGGATTGGCCGTATTGGAAAATCGAAGCCGATCAAAACCCCTCAAACCAGCCGCGCATGGCCATTGGATATATGGTCGCCGGTCTTGGATGCCTCCTTTCGCGGCTCGGACTCATTCCTCTGACAAAACGGATGATCTTGCTTGCTTCAAATGAACTCAAAAAACAAAACACGACTCTCAAAGCATTGGAGAATCCCGCATCCGAACTCGCCGGCTACTCCGAAAACCGTTTTCTCTTGCTCATGTCCGCCGAGCACCTGCTAGGATCGGCACACGTCTTCAATAACCAGCTCAACGAAAACGCAAAACATCTCAGCGTTTCACAGCCGATTCCGGAACTCGACCACCATTTCCTTGAAGGCTTGGGTTTCCCGTACGGGGCAAAACGCCATGTCATGGCAATTTTCTTGCAATCCGATCTGTACCATCCGCGCAACCGTAAACGCATCGAGCTTACCTCGGGGATTTTGGATAAAAACGGCATTCCTTCCGCCGTGATAGACGTGATGGGATCGAACCGCTTCATCCAAGCCATGAACGCCGTACAATTTGGCGCGTTTACGAGTTACTATATTGCAGAAAGGCACCGGATCGATCCGGTGCCCGTTCCGAATGTTTCGGCTCTCAAAAAACTCTTAGCCTGATTTAAACCGCTACCTCTGCTGCACGCTGTTCAACTGCGCAGTGCTTGTCTACCAAATCGGAGAGATCCGCAATTTCCTTTTCCATTTTCTCGAGGAATTCTTGATACTCGGCCAATTGTTCTGCCTGTTCGGGATTAAATGATCCGGATTCTTTTTCCGTTTCTTCTTGGCTTTTAAGAACCGGCCAGCGCTCGCGCTCCGGACCGTCTCCATACAAAACCTTGATTAAATCTCGTGGAGTATTGAATTCCAATTCGATTTTTTCTGCCTTGCGTTTTGGAGGCTTTACTTCGAAAGAAGTCTGGACATTGGTCAGCTCGGAGGCATTTTTCCATCCGTCTGTTTGGTTAAAGAATCCGGCTGATTGGAATTGTTGATACAGCCATGCGCGCTCTTGAGGCAAAGGCTGGTCTTTGATCAAAGTGTCGAAAATTACCCGCTCCAGCGGTTTTTGATAAGACTCGGACTGCCATGCATCCATTACGGTTTTAATTCCGCGGATGGAGATGACAGCGTACTGTACCGGCACGGGAAACGCTTTTTGTCCGGCTTGCGCAAACTCCGCCTTGCGTTTTCCGGCAAAGGCATCCTGCGTACTGCGTGCGACCATGGCCAAATTCCATAATTCTGGCAACGCATCCTTGGGCGCCTCGACATTTCCCGATGAATCCATCAATCCGGCAAGCATGACGGTAAATAATTCTTTATCAACCCCTTCTGCAGCCGGAGTCACCTCGCCGTTCTGGTCGCGGAATGGCTTGGCTGTTTCCTGCGGAAGGTAGTCATGTTCCATCAATTTCAAACGGCTGATGAATGCCGGATCCATCTTTTCGCGGTTCACGTATTTTTGGACGGTTTCGCCTGTCCCGACATTCAAGTTGCCTGTCATCACAACGCTGAATCCGTCCCGAACCGTAATCTGCTTGCCGCTATCCTGCTGGACATTGATCACGTCCCCCGGCCGGCGCGTCAGCGCATGGTTCAAGCTGATAAGAACCTCGTGCGGGATAGCATTGACTTCGTCGATAATGATCGGACGTCCGTCCTCCATGGCCTGATAAACCGGGCCGAGATAAAAATCGGAGATGGTGCCGCCTTTTTTGGCCGTAAGGTAGGTCTGTAAAATACGGTCATGCGCAAGCTGTTCGCTTGCGATACGTTCATCTTCTGAAAGATTTTTTTTCTTATCGTCGTTCTCTTTTTTCCATGCATTAAACTCTTCTTCAACCTCGCGCACCGTCTCGCGGATAGCCTCTTTGTCCATTTTGTCTACTGCGAGCACCTGGTGTCCGTAAAGCTCGGACTGGGCCATGTATTTTGAACCGGAAATAACCAAGGCATGACGATTATCGCGAACGATCTTGCCTTTTGCATCACGCTCGACCAAGTCCTCCCGTTTTTGCAGGACTTTCTCGGCCACATGTAAAGCCAGCTCCGTTTTACCCGAGCCAAGATGACCATAGATAAACACCGGTTGTCCTCGGCGGACATTGGCCTCAAGCTCGAGCGCCTGCCTCTCGACATACGGCGTCTCGACGATTTTTCCGGAATCAAGCTGCTCGCGATATTTTTTCAAATCCTTGAGATGGAGTCCGAAAAACGCTTCCGGACTCTCCTGCAAGATCTGCTCGCGTTTTTCGTCGATCTGCTCCAATGCCGGACCGATCTCGGCCGCAACCTCGGCTGATGCCGCAGTTGGCCCCATGCCTTTAAGTTTGCGCTTGATCGAACGCATTTTAAGCTCAGCCTCTTCTTCGCGTGATTGGGATAATGACGGCGGGTTGACCAAGGCTTCGCGCTCGCGGTCTAAGGCGCGGTCTTTTCGTAAAGCATTCGATAGCTCCGTCCATTGGAACGAGACGAAAGCATTTTCAAGCGTAGCCGTGCCTTCTGGACCCAAGGCTTCGGTTACGGCATTTCGTGCTTCGCGCTCTTCAACCATAGCCGCCTGGACGCGTCGAGTTTCACCGCTTGTTTCTGCTGTACGTCTTGCCTCGCGTACGCTTTTGCCTGCAGCAGCTTCGCGCGCTTCGACATCGGCTTTAAACCGCGCAATCGCCTCTTCGGTCGTCAGCCCGAGACGTTCGGCCAAGGTCATGGGCTTTCCGGTGGCTAACTCGGACAGCAGCCCGATTTCGGTCGAGCGTTTTGCAGCTTTTCGTTTTTGTTTTTCTGCTGCGTATACGGTTTCTTGTACCCCCTCCCAGCGTTCCTGCGGGACATTCGCTCCGGACGATGAAAGTCCGATCACACGCACGACCAATTTTCCTTTATTCGGATCTTCCGGCCTTGTATCGCGAACCACGACCACATCATACGCTTGCCCTTCTTGGATGGTCTCCGCGGATTTCGCATCTTCTAATTCCATCGCTTTAAAATTCGTACTAGAGGCCCGAAGTTGGCCATTTCTCATCTCGAATACGATGGAGTGAAGCGTATCGCCAATTTCTGCTTTGACGCGCTGCGGCGGCATTGATTCCGGCGCAGGAGGTCTTTGGGAAGGCATAGGAAAATATGTCCGAATAATACCACATAAAAACCTCGCAACCTAGCAGAACAGGTGTTGATAATTTTGGCTAATATAAAAGCAATATTTTATTGACAAAAAGGTCATTTTATGCTATACTTCAATCATCGTGTCGGAGGTGAAATTCCGATAACGATTGCACTCATTGACAAAAACCTGCTCTGAATCGCCTGATCCAGCAATGGGGATGGCACCTAAGTCGGCCAGGCTGTGCCGGCCACGCTCTTCACTGGGCGTGATATCCCCCTTGATAAACATCTGAAAGAATTTGAGACAACCGTTGTTCGAAGCCTTCCGTACCCACTCGGATAGAGATAGCAATATCTCGAAAAGTTCAACAATAGGTATCTCCAATTCGCGGGTGTGATGTCGAGGGGGTTTTTTTATTCCTCAAAACTTTTCACCAATAATTTTTTCAAGCATTTCGGCAATCGCAGGCACGACTTTGGACAAGTCCTTTCCAACGATTTTTCCATCTTCTTTCCATTCTGTATTAAAAACTTTCTTCTCTCCTTCGTGCGCCGTCCCGACCTGGAATGCTTTCGTAATAACACCGGCTTCTTTAAGCTTTTTAATTATTTGCATACTCTGATGGAGCGTTCCTGTGCCTCCATCAGTAATCTCGAACATGATATCAATCACTTTGCCCGATTTGATACGCTCCTGCTCTTCCGGAGTATTAATGGTTTTCCAAACCTCATGTAAGGCAAGCGCGTCGAGCGTGTCATTTCCGGAGGCATTGCAGGCGGTTACGGCTTTGCGCATATCCACGCTTTCTTGATCGCCGTTTGCGGCCTCGAGCGGTTTGGCAACCACATGGTCATGGCCGTAAAGCACGACTTGTGATTTAGCTGTCACCACATCCCCTTCGCTCGACTGCCATGCCATACGCGCATTAAACTCGCGCACCGAAGACAAAATGAGCGTGGCAACCTGTTTTAACATCTCGATACGCTCTCCATTCATTGAGCCGGAATTGTCGCCCAAAAGCCTGATCCGGATTTCTTCGGGTTTACGGATGAGAATTTCTTTCGGCAATTGCCGCTCCATTACCCGCACTTCGTCAAATTTCGCCTGTTCGATTTTCGGCCATTCTTCTACGACTTTTTCGACGTCCAGCTCTCCTGTTTGGAAATAGCCTTCCATGCGTCTCCCCTGCTCAATCCGCAGTCCGCGTAAAATCTTGGTCCATAAATTGGAGAGCTCATCTAGATACGGTTCTATCTTTTTCTCGAGCTGTTCGTATTCGCGGAACTGTTCAAGTGTTAAATCGTTTTTCCTGCACCATTCGCGGTCTGCCGCGTCTTTGAGCTCCTGTGCGCGCTGCACCGGCGTTTTGCCTTGGGATTCATTCTTCTTTTCTTCCTCGTTTTTTTGTTCTTCTTTCATCTCGATTACCTGCTCGGCCAAATCTTCATAAAAACCTTCCGGCGCCTGATCGGGCGACATGTTCGTAAACTCTTTGTATTCTTTTTCCCATGGCATCTGCGGCATCCCGGACGCTCCCTGCTCCATTCCTTCATTTGGAGGGGCGGGCAATTTTGGCTCCCACTCTTCCAAATCCTCCAACAAAAGCCGGTCAAACACCGGTTCCAATGTTTGACGAATCACGGCATTACGCGCCGAGGCGGATACTTGTTTGATTTGGCTCTTGCCGGTGCGCTTGTCTTTTTTAACTCCCGGAATCAAAATCTCGTTCGCCCATTCTTTCGGGGTAAGCGATTTGCCCATGAGCGGAATCTTGTTTTCAAATTCCTGAAATACGCGCTCGGTTAAAATAACGTTTTGGTCCGGCACCATTGATTCGCGCAGCAGCTTGTACGGCATCTGCATATGCTTGGGATGCTCCGCATAATCATTGCCGGGAAACAGCGTGTCGCGATACAGCGTTTTTACTGCCTGTCCGCCTTCTGCCTCCGGACGATAACGCTGGGCTTTCCAAGTCAGGCGTGCATTTACGTGGATATCGTCGAGACAATTATAAAATGTGTGGTACATCTTGTAGCCGGCCTGCTCTGCCCAACTCATCGGCTCTAATGTTTTGCTGCCGCTCGGCTGCTTCTTTTTGATGGATTCGACAAGCTCCGGATGCGACTCGCCGAATGCTTCCACTACCTTCCTTTCTATTTTCGGCGCGATTTTTTTTGCCTTGCGCTGGATATGCTTGAAATTGTCCAATATTCCTTTCTTGTCTTCTACATAATCCAAAAAATGCGAAAGCTCGTGCAGGACCGACCAGAGCGCCTGCTCCTCGGTTTCTTTGCGCTCATGCAAAGTTGTGGCATCAAGATAGACTTTGCCACTCTCAAAATCGATGGCGTACTTGTCTGCAACGATAAACTCGAGCGAAACGTCGCCGGAAAACGCTTCAAGCAGTCCCCGATTTTTATCGAGCATCTTTTGGAGGGAGTTTTTATACTCTTCGAACAGCTCTTTCGTGATCGGGGTTTTTTCTTTTTTTTCTGGAACGACAATATCCTTGTCGCCCGCACCGACATTGTGCGACGTCATCAATAAACGCTCCCCCAACTTTGGCGGCATGTCCCTATTCTAACATAGATTAAATACCGGCTACATCAATCATCCTTTTCGGAGGTTTTGCTTCAGCATCCGGCTCGATCACGGCCAAACAGCCGATCCTCGAAAACCGGCTATGTCTCGGAATATAGTCTAGTACCAGATCGCTCTGCGCAGCGGAATCAGCGACTCTCATGACGACCACCCCTCCGTCATCGCCCTGGATATCGGTCAGCAAATTATAGCCCCGCTGATTCAAAATCGGTTGCCGTCCTTCATTATCCTTTTTGGCATATTGTAGAAAGAGCACTTCATGCGGGCTAGCGTGGCGGATGGAGAACTCCGTCAATTTTTTTTCTTTCTCGTATCTGCGCATGATCTCTATCTGATGCGTATACAGCTCTAATCCGTCTCCCGCCGAACCGGCGCTTTGAGGCAATACGTCAGTCTGCATCAATCGCCAGCCGGACTTGAGCGGAGGGAGCTCCGTCTTTGGGTTCAACATCTTATTGATCTCCTCGATCGCTTCATCGGTAAACGATTCAAACTCAACCAAAACTGTTTTGCGTCTAGCATCTGTTTCATTCTCTTCATGGAAAATTTTTAATTGCGATTCTGAAAACGGAACAAACTGATTCTTGAGAGGCGGTAAGCCAAGCACATATTCTTCTCCCAAAATCTCTTTCGCACGTTCCAATTTGCAGATCCGCATTCCCTCCATCAATTCGTCTACCGCTTCTTGTAAAAATTCTTTTCGGATCTCGCATAATCCTTGAACATCGATATCTCCGGTCTGTCGGAATTGTTCGACTCTCTGTTTAAATAAATCCAATTCCGCTTTGGCGGAGTCGAGATAATCCCGTGCTTGTTCGCAAGTAAACCGCTTCATACGATTTTTCCATTCTACCATGCTATCCTGTAGCCAATATGGACAGTGCTCCGCGCGGATTATCGCAAGCCGAAGCCGAAAAACGCTTGCGTGCAAATGGCGCCAACGAACTGCCGCGCCACAGAAATCGCTGGTTCGCCTTGGCACTGCGCCAAGTCAAGGATCCGTTTGTTCTGCTATTAGTCGCCGCGGCCATTCTTTCTCTCGGTCTTGGAAATAGCATCGAGGCCGGCTTGATACTTGCCTTTGTCGTAATCAATATTGGCATTGGTTTTGTCCAAGAGGCGCGCTCGCAAAAAGCACTCGACATGCTTCAAGCGTATACGCGTCCTTACTCGCATGTTCTGAGGGACGGCGAATGGCGCAAAGTCTCAAGCCGCGAGCTTGTCGCTGGCGATATCATCCGGCTCGGATCTGGAGACATCGTCCCTGCAGATGCGGAGATCCGCATCACGCATTCGCTTGAAGTCGATGAAAGCATCTTGACGGGCGAATCTGCGCCCGCTTCCAAATCGGTCAATGATGCTCTATTTTCCGGAACCCATATCGTCCAAGGCCAAGCAACGGCCGAGATCACCGACACCGGTGCAAAAACTTCGCTCGGCAAAACCGCAACGCTCGCCACCGAGAGTCCGCGGCCAAGCGAGTTTGAGCGAGGTATCAGCAATTTCGCAACCTTTATTTTAAAAATGGTAGGAGTAACTCTGGTTGTAGTTCTGCTTGCCAATCTTGCTATCAAAGGCGAAAGGGCCGATCTCGGCGAATTAATTGTTTTTAGCATCGCGCTTGCAGTAAGCGTCATTCCAGAAGCCCTGCCGCTCGTCATGTCTCTCTCGATGTCCAATGGAGCGCTCAAGCTTGCACGTCAAAATGTCGTTGTCAGACGATTGTCGGCGGTAGAGGCAGCGGGCAGCATCGACGTCTTGTGCACGGATAAAACCGGCACCTTGACCGAGAACAAAATGACGGTAGCCGATATCTTTGGCGACCGTCGCACCGTCATCCAGCATGCTTCGCTCGGATCCCGCGACCTCATCGAGAGCGATGAGCTTCCGGAAAATCCATTTGATTCAGCCCTCTATCATGCACAATCCTCACCTGAGCGTCGCGCGGTGCGCAAATCAAAACTGCTTGCCGAACGTCCCTTTGATCCAGAGCGGCGTCTCAATAGCGCTATCGTCGAGCTGAATGGAACGCGAATCTTAATAGTACGCGGAGCACCGGAGGCTGTGGGAACAAATGAAAGCCATAAAGAATGGATCGAAGCACGCGGTGCCGAGGGCTGCCGTATTTTGGCAATTGCCGCAAAAACACTCGCAAATGAAACGGTTATAACCAACGAACTAGAAAAAAACGGTTTGGAAATCGTCGGACTGATTGCCTATAAGGATCCGGTCAAAGCCGATGCAGCCGAGGCCGTCCGCACGGCAGAAAGACTCGGCGTACGCGTCATCATGCTCACCGGCGATGCACCCGATGTTGCCGCTGCAGTCGGGCATGAGGTCGGTTTGCTCAAGGGGCATGGGCACGTCTATACCGGCACCGAATACGAGGCTATGGACCAGGATGAAAAAAACGAGGCGGTAAAAATCGGTTCGGTATTTGCCCGCGTAAAACCGGAACAAAAACACGATATCATTCGACGTCTGCAAAAAACCCATGATGTCGGATTTTTAGGCGAAGGAATCAATGATGCGCCTGCTCTGGCAGCAGCCAATGTCGGCTTCGTCGTCCAGCATGCCTCGGATATTGCCCGCGAGTCCGCGGATATTATTTTGCTCGATAAAAGCTTGTCCGTGATCATGAACGGTATCCGTCTCGGTCGCGAAACCTTTGCAAATACCGCCACCTACATAAAAGCGACCCTCACTTCCAATTTCGGAAATTTCTACGCCATTGCCATCTCCACTTTGTTCATCGAACAAATCCCGCTCTTGCCGGCGCAAATCCTTTTGGTAAACCTGCTTACCGATGCTCCAATGATTGCCATCTCGACTGATGCTGTGGATCCGGAAGAGCTGCGCAAACCGAAAAAATACGATGTCCGAGAAATTGTTCTGCTCGCCATCATGCTCGGGCTCGTTTCAACCGTATTCGACTTCATCTTCTTTGCCTTATTCCGCAATGGGCCGATCGAAATCCTCCGCACGAACTGGTTCATCGGTTCGGTCTTGACCGAGCTCGTCCTTATTCTCTCTATTCGAACGCGTTTACCATTTTGGAAAGCGCGCACCCTCTCTCCCCTCTTGTTCTGGCTCACTCTCATCGCCGCGGTCGCATGCGTTCTGATACCGATCTCTTCCATTTCAACCACGCTCGGTTTTGTCCAGCCTTCAGGCAGCCACCTGCGTATCATTCTCTTGGTTGTTGCTTGTTATTTTATTATGACGGAAACGATAAAACTGTTTGCCGTACGCGCAGCCAAACGAGAAACATGAAACCCCTCTGCGGAACGCAGAGGGGTTCAGGTCAGTCAGTGGACGGATGGATGCTGATCGTTTCGATCTGCTCCACCGGCCGCGTGTACTTGAGAATGCGGTCTTCGTATCCGTCGCGCGCCATACAGATGCGGCACGGGAGCAGGAATACGAAACGCACTCGGAAAATAGATTCGATCGCGCTACGCGCGGATTCGATCGCCATCAGAAGCTCGACTTCTTTGCGGATCTCGTCCGAGATCTCGCTATCATCGATGGCGAACGCGTTCTTGGCGCCGAGCTGGTCCACGGCGCGCTCGATCTGTGCATACCCTTTCGGATACGCCTTGCGCCACTCCGCGGCCTTGGCCTCGGCGGCCTCGAGCGCCTTCGCCGACTTGATGCGCCGGAGATTGCGCGTCGGCGTATCCGACGGCTCGTACGCCACGATCACGTCCTCGGACTCGAGGGTGAACCGGAGTCCGAATGCGGCCTCGACGCAGGTACGCATCGCCTCGGCGCTCATGAGCTTGCGGACCTCGCGTACGGCCTTCTTGCCGACGGAAACCTCGATGTGAAGCCGCGCCGGGAATGACGTATGGCGCCGCTTGAGCTCATTGCAGATGGACCAGCCTGCGGGGAACCAATGCCGCACATTGCGGCGAAACTCCTCCGGCTCGATCTCTCCTCGCTGGATGACTTCGTGCGCAACAACCGGACTAATCGTCAACGGATGCATGTTTCGACCTCCAAAGAACGCCGATACATACTAAAACCCCTTGCCGAGTAGGACAAGGGGTTCATTTCAGGCGCATCAGCACCCGCACGGAAAAAGCTCCGTGTGATACGCGGCCACGCGGTGGCCAGGAAAAAGCTCGGCACGAAAGCCGAATGCGGATTCGAGCGCGAGACGCGTCTCCTGACAGGAAAACGCGCTCTTGATCTGCTCCAGCTCATGCGCTTCGAGATGCGATGGCAGGAAGATGACAGCCGGATCGCACTGGGCGATGTGGGTACTGAGCTGTTCGAACAGCTTCCAAACGAACGGCAAGCGCTGTTTGACCATCTTTGGAGTGATCGCCATTTTCCCTCCGAGGGAAAGAACGGGATAAAACATTACGCCAGAAATAGGTTAGCGTCAAGCGCAATCCCGGCACACTCCAAAAAACTCAATTTGATGTTTACGCAGCATGAATCCGCTCTGTTTAATAACGTTTTGTTCTAATTTTTTGATAATTGGTTCGATTTCAAGTTCAACGACAGCCTTGCAATCCATACAGACGGCATGATGGTGATGTCCGTCTGGCGTCAACTCGTACCGTTTCTGCCCGTCGGAAAAATCCACCTCGGATATGCTTCCCTCTTCGATAAAGCTGGCGAGTTCGCGATAGATCGTTGTCTTATTTACATGCAATTTTTTTACCAACTCCGAAACGCTCATCGGTATATTGGATGAGTTTAACGCAGCGAGTAATGCGCGTTTCGTTTTTGTATTTCGTCCGGTCATAGAGACAAGTTAATGCAACAGAGTTGCATTTGTCAATATTCCATGTATGCTACCTGCATATGACAACACTTTTGCCCGCTTTAGGTGCCGCCGTCGCCATCAGCCTTCTCTCGATGATCGGATATGCAAGCCTCGCCTGGAGCCACAAGAATGTAGCCATGATCCAAAAAACAATTGTGGCTTTTGCCGCAGGCTCTTTGCTTGGAAACGCATTCTTCCATCTTCTTCCGGAATCCGTTGAAGCCTCTCCTGACGCACTGACATGGGCTTTGGGCGGAATCCTCATCTTCTTCCTTCTCGATTCTTTGCTCTGGATTTACCACTGCCATGCTGGACACCGCCTCCATGATGCCCATGATCATGGCGGCTCTTGTCCGACCAAGCCGGTCGGGTATCTCAATCTCATCGGAGACGCCTTACATAACTTTACCGACGGAATCGCGGTCATGTCCTCGTTCTTGGTCAATCCGGCGCTCGGCTGGAATACCGCATTCGCGATTGCCCTGCACGAAGTCCCGCAGGAACTTGGCGATTTCGGCATCCTTCTTTCATCAGGTTTTTCAAAACGCAAAGCGCTTTGGCTGAACCTTCTTGTCTCCAGCGCCATGATCGCAGGCGTGGTCGGGACATGGATCGCTTTTGGCTTTGTCTCCCAGCTCACAAATTGGACTATTCCCTTGGCTGCCGGATTTATGATCTATATGGCCTGTACCAATTTGTTTTCCGAAATCAAAGAAGAATCCCAATTAAAAACGCGGGCATGGCAATCGCTGGCCATGATCATCGGTATCGCTATCATGTGGCTAAGCGCAGGAATGGAATAAAAAACTCCTCCGACATGTCGGAGGAGTTTTTTTAATCCTTAATTTTTGAGAGCAGCGTCAATCGCGGCTTTGAGCTCCGCGTACGGGACAGCTCCGCTGATCAAAGCACCGTTCACGTAGGTTGCAGGCGTTCCCTCAACTCCGGCTGCATTACCCGAAGCGGCATCTTCGGAAACTTGATTTGCGGTTTCACCGCTATCCAGACACTTGGTGAAGTTTGCTTCGTTCAAACCGATCTTCTTGGCCGTATCGATATACATTTGGCGGCCAAGCAGGGACTGGTTGGCAAAAAGCTCGTCATGCATGGCCCAGAATTTTTCATTCCCGCCAAGTTTACCGGCACACTCGGATGCTTCACCCGACTTTTGGGCTTCCGGGTGGAAGGATAACGGGTAATGGCGGTAGACCAAGCGCACATCATTCGGGTAGTCCGCGAGCGCTTGTTTAACCGAAGGGAGATGACGCTGACAGAACGGACACTGGAAATCGGAGTATTCGATCAAGGTAACCTTGGCATTGGACGCACCGATCGCCCAATCCGTCTTGGAATCATAGGGTTTTACCGGACCGGCAGGCGCCGCTGGCGCAACCGGCTGGCTCGGAACACTCGGAGCAACATATCCGCCGTTTCCTCCGGCAGCTAATCCGGCTCCCAAGGCGCTACCGTTCCAAACCAGGCTAAAGACCAGACCAAACCCGACTAAGGCGGATGCGGCTACGCCGAGAAACAATCCGCTGAAAAACATGGTTTTATTCCCCCCATCAAAGAAGCTTTGGCTCATATGGTTGCTAAGGATAATGGATTTGTGATTATTGTGCGAGTGCCGCCGTCAATAGCGTATCCCACTCGGTCTGTGACAAGCCATTGTACTTTTGGCCGTTGATAAAGACCGTTGGAGTTGAGTTTACGCCATTACGATTTCCTTCGGCTACCGCGCTCATGACCTTGCCGTCATACCGGCGGTCGTCATAGCATTTTGTAAAAGATTCTTCATCAAGATTGAGCTGCTTGGCATACGCGATAAAGCTGTCTTTTGGATTTCCGGACTTCCAGCTGTCTTGTGACGAGAACAGGATATCCTTGTACTCCCAAAATTTTCCAAACTCCTCGGCGCAACGAGCAGCATTTGCCGCACTCCGCGCATTCGGATGAATGCTCATGAGCGGAAAATCTTTCCAGACAAATTTTACGCGGTCTTTGTATTTTTCCATGGCGTACCGGACGGCCGGTTCGGCTGAACGGCAGGCTGGACACTGAAGGTCACTGAATAAATGGACCGTAACTCCGGCCAAAGGAGGCCCGACAAACGGCGAGTCCGTATCCGTAAGCTCGGCAGGCGTTGTGCCTCCGATACTTCCGGAATCTGATGGCGCGGACAAGATCGCCCAAGCTAATCCGGCAAAAATCAGGATGGCGATCCCGACGGTTCCGAATAGCAAACCCTTATTTGAAGTTTCCTGCATAGGTAGCGAAAGAATGGCATGCCGTCACGTAATACGCAAAAATCCGACTCATCTTTCATTTCTGGCTTGATTGGAGATACCTGATAATATCGATCGCCGCCTTGCTCCCCTCGCCGACCGCGACGGAAATCTGCTTTTCGGTAACATCGGTCACATCTCCAGCCGACCAAATACCTTCGACCGATGTTCTGCCATGTTTGTCGATAATAATTTGTTCCCGTTTGTCTTTTTGGACAAAGTCGATAAAGCCGGATTGCGGAATCAGCCCGATTTCAATAAAAACACCGTCCGCTGGTTCAATAAATTCTTTTCCGTCTTTCATCAACACGATATTCTCTAGCATATCCTTCCCCTCAAAACGAACGGTTTTGGTATTTGGAAGCACCTTGATTGACGGGCTCGTCTCGCATTTTCGTTTTAATACGGCATCGCCGCTCAATTCGGCATTCACGGTTACGAGATGCACGTCCTTCGTATATTTTTCCAAAAAAAGCGCGGCATCCATTGCGGAGTTTCCTCCTCCGATCACAAACACCCTCTTACCGGCAAATAACGGCGCATCACACGTTGCACAATACGTCACGCCTTTCATGAAATACGTATCTTCGCCCGGGATATTCAATTTTCTATGATCCGAACCAGTCGTAATCAATACGGTTTTGGAATGATATGCCCCTTTGGCGGTTTCAATAATAAAACTCCCTTGGCCGCGCGTAATACTCGTGACAAGCTCGTCCTCGTGCAAGTCCATCGCTTTTTTATAATCATCAAGATGCTTTTGGAATAACTCGACGAGCTGGATACCGCTGACATGATGAACGCCAAGGTAATTCTCGACATCCGATGACCAAATAGCCTGCCCTCCTAAAACACCGGAGAACATGGCAAAGGATAATTTTTGACGCGCCAAATAAACGGCAGCAGCCATTCCCGCCGGCCCTCCGCCTACAATCACGACATCGAACATGGGTAGATTCTACGATTTTTTTACTTTCATGACTAGCCAAATACCGATAGCGAGCATCGGCATAGCCAAATACTGCGTAGGGGTAAGTCCAAAATACGTAGCATCAACCGAACGTAAGAAATCCAAACCGAAACGGGAGAATCCCTCTACGATCATATACGCACCGAGCCAAAAACCAGGATGACGCTGCTTGCGGTTCAGCCACAAAAACCATAAACCGGTTGCGAATCCTATCAAAGACAAATACAAGCCATGGTCATGCCGCGTTTCTCCGTCAGGATATTTCACTCCCAAAATAAAATTCGTAAGCGTCCCGGGATGGTCATGGATCAAAAAACAGCCGATACGGCCAACACCGCAGCCCCATGGAACTCCCCACATGATGGTGTCCGCATACGAAATCCAGTCCAGCGCGTGCCGCTTCACGATCCATGTAAAAACCGCCGCGCCCCCAAGCAGTCCGCCAAACATGGAAAATCCCGGTTTGCGCGGATCAATCGCATCCAAAGGAAATTGAAGGTAATGATCAAAATCATAAAACAAGACATGAAAAATCCTCGCGCCTAAAAATGCTCCGATAAACATCCAAAATGCCAAATCCAATACCTTCTGCGGATCCTGTTTTTTCTGAATAGCCCTGCGATATGCGATATAAGTACCTAATGCGTATCCTGCGGCAACAAACAGGCCCCATGTCTGAAACGGGCCTATCATATGGGATTCGATCCACGGAATCATAGTGCTCCCAAATGCTTTAACGCACGTTCAAAATCTTTGACAGCGCGCTTTGCCTGCCCGGTGGATAACTCCAAAGTCGAATCATGCACCAGCTGGTTGCGAAGCTTGTGCGCCGGCCAGACATCGCTAATGGATCGGTAACGATACGCAGCCATTTTGAGACGTTCTCCCATGGTCTCTCCAGGGATATGCATGTCCCGCAAAACCGTATCCAGTAATTTATCGGCTTCGATAACGGATAGCTTTGCGCCCATAAGACCCATGCCGGATGTTTTTTCGATCTCCATCCAAGTCTCGCGGATTTTTTTTCGATTCAATCCGTCGGTTTCCCGCACACGAACCGAACGGAGAATGGCAGCAAATACAAACCCGGCAATCACGAAGGCCGCGAGAACAGCAATGAAGACAATCATGGAGGGAACGCCAATCCCGCTCGAAACCGGTTCGGTTACAGCTGTATTCGAGATGGGAATAAATTGCAGCATGGTGATTATGCGAGCGCCTGTTCAAGGACGTGGGCATTGGAAAGCACCGCGCCATCTCCTCCCATTGCGCCGATAAGTTGGAAGCCCACCGGCAAACCATCATCCAATCCGCATGGAATGGAAATGGCCGGCAGTCCTGCGACGTTAACACCGACGGTATACACGTCCTCAAGATACATTGCGAGCGGATCGGATAATTTTTCTCCCAGTCTAAAAGCGATGGATGGCGCCGTGGGCGTAGCGATCAAATCCACATTCTTGAACGCATCGCGGTACGCACGGCGGATCAAGGTCTGCACGCGTCTCGCTTGGCGATAGTACGCATCGTAATATCCTTTCGATAATGCGTACGTCCCGAGCATGATGCGTCGACGTACTTCTTCGCCAAGTCCGTGTTCGCGCGACTGCATATAGGTTTCGATGAGCGGGAGTCCTGCATCCCGTACGCCATACCGCATGCCGTCAAAACGCGAAAGATTGGCCGAAACCTCGCATGGCATCAATACGTAGTACACGGCCAAGGCCTCGGCTGCATATGGCAAATCGATATCAACGAGCTTCGCACCCATGCGCTCGGCTACAGCCAAGGCCGCTTCCGACTGGGCACGAACGCCGGGCGTCATCCCCTCGCCCCATGCCTGTTTTGGTACACCGATACGTATCCCTGCCATGCTTTGTTTTGCTTCGAATGAAAACGGGATTTCTTGCGTCGTCTGGTCCAGCACATCCGTTCCGCGGATCGCGTCAAACAGCATCGCAGCATCCTCTACGGTCTTGGTCATTGGTCCGATTTGATCGAGCGATGAAGCCATGGCCATGAGACCGGATCGGGAAACGGCACCATAACTCGGCTTGAAACCGACAATGCCGCAAAAACTTGCCGGTTGCCGGATTGATCCGCCCGTATCCGACCCGAGTGCAGCTGGCGCCATTTCTGCCGCAACAGCCGCGGCGCTTCCGCCCGATGATCCGCCGGGAACACGCGCAAGATCATACGGGTTTTTTG
This sequence comes from Candidatus Uhrbacteria bacterium, assembly GCA_020854265.1. Classification (GTDB taxonomy): domain Bacteria; phylum Patescibacteriota; class Patescibacteriia; order 2-12-FULL-60-25; family 2-12-FULL-60-25; genus CAIXDN01. Next base: position 271,357 of record JADZFU010000004.1, on the reverse strand, counting down.
TCGGGCCGTATGCAGACCGCTCCGTGGAAGATCCCATGGCAAATTCGTCCATGTTTGTTTTTCCGAGGAATACGCTCCCTTGTTTTTTTAGTGAAGAGATGACGGTCGCATCATAAGCCGCGCGATAATTTGCCAGGATCTTGGAGCCGGCAGTAGCACGCTGGTCCTGAATCAAAATATTATCTTTGATCGCGAGCGGGATACCGTCCAAAGCTCCCAAGCTCTTTCCAGCCGCACGCCGCTCGTCCGAAGCATGCGCATCATCGAGTGCCGTGCCCTCAAATACGTCCAAAAATGCATGCACGGAGATATCGCGTCCGCGGATTTGTTGGAGAAAGGCTTTGGTGATCTCCGTGGACGAAAATTGTCCGGCGGCCAGCCCGTCCGAAAGCTGTTTCAAATTCAATTTCAAAAAATCGGTCATATCAGCCTTTTGGTTTTTCAAATACCCCCGGCACGCGCAGGGCGTCTCCGGCTTTGTCCGGGAAATTTGAGAGAATGGCTTTTCTTGTTTCCGGACTTGCACGGTGCGCTTCGTCGGCACGGAGCGGAGGCAGCGCATCCGACCATTCCTCGGCCTCCGGGACTCCGCTCGTATCGAGCTTTGCCAAGCGGCCGACGTATTCAAGAACAGGATCCAGCGTCTGTTCCATGCGCTCCATTTCTTCTTCGGTGAGTGCCAAACGGGATAGTTCGGCCAACCGTTTCACATCTTCGCGTGAGAGTGCCATATCGAGGCTAGAATAAGCCTATTTGAGTATTTGATCAATCCTGATAGCCTATGTCCATATGAATCTACGCAAAACCGTACTTGGCGCCTTGACGCTTATCGCATTCCCGATCGGAGCGATTGCCGCACCGCTCACCAATACCCAGCTTCTAAATAAGGCATTCCTAAACATCAACGAACGCGCACCGAGCCGCGTCGAAGGCGAGTTCCGCTACGATGTCGAGATAAAGCCTGTCGGCAAAAGCGGCGCAGACGAAGCATTGTCAATGAATTCAAAAATCGGCTTCCGCGTACGCTCCATACCCAATACCGATCCGAAGCTTTCACAAAACGAAGGCCGACTCTCGATCGAACTCACCGGAGGATCTTTTCTGAGCGTGGCTCCGATCGCATGGAACGGACCAATTACGGCTGAATGGAAAATCGTAGATAAAATGGCCTATATCCGTGTCGTAAACATTCCGTCCGGTATCATCGAATATGCAAAAAAGGAGGCAGGCTTTGATCCAACGCCGCTTATTGGCGTATGGGTCGGCACCTCTCTCGAATTGGATGACCTGACTCAGGGCTTGAGTGAAATCCGCACCCTTCCCGACACCAAAACCCTTGAAGAACTTACCGGAGTCAGCACGGCTGAATGGAAACAGCTTGAACGCACGCCCATCCTCTCGGTCACGCGCGTAGAAAAAACCTGGAGAAACGCCTCGGGTGAAGAAATCCGCCGCCTGCGCTTCCGTATCAACCCTGCATTTATCAATGCCGTTCAAAATTTGGAAATCCGCAGACTCCCCCGCGACAGCTATCGCACGCAAGCCATTCGCGACATAAATACGCGTTATGCAACATTGCGGACCCAGTTAAACCGTTTCGCCATGGTCGCGAATGTGAATGTGCCAAAAGTACGCGTTGAACGTATCGAATTTGGCGGCAGCATGGTCGAACAGCAAAAAAATGACTGCACATGGAATACGCGTACGAGCAAATATGACTGTAAAGTTTCATCAACAATGACCATGCGTGTAAACGGAGGCATGAGCTTCCTTGTAGATGACGGCGCACCCGTCATCCCGCCGACTCCATTCCTCACGCCGGATGAATTCATGAAATTGGCAGAAACAGGTACACGGCCGGTTTCGTCGGAATACGGCGAAAACCGTGTTACGGGTCTGGTTGCGGAAAGCGATAAAATCCTCGTCAACCGTGGCGAAAACGTCACCCTGACCATTAATGCCAATCATGTCGGAAACTGGGACTATTACGGAAATCAAATTCACATTATCGAAGCCGGCACAAACAAACTCGAGTTCATGTGTCAAAATAGCGGCACATGTACGGCAGCCTTCCCTGTAACCAGTTTGAACAGCGCCATACAATATGAAGTTGTCCTCTATGACCGAAATGGCGAACGTGTCTTGAGCAGCCTAAGCCCCGTCATCTACGTAAGGTAAAAAAACAAAGCTCTCCGTCAGGAGAGCTTTTTTAAAAACTGTTTTTCATCGAGGATTTCTACCCCGAGTTTTTTTGCTTTGTCGTATTTTGATCCCGGTTCGGCTCCTACAACGAGATATGTCGTGTTCTTCGAAACAGATTCGCCAACTTCGCCGCCCAGGGATTTGATGCGGGTTTTTGCTTCTTCTCGAGACAATGAATCGAGCGTTCCCGTGATGACCCAGGATGTACCCGTGAGCGGACCTTTTTTTGGTTTGGTTGCATGCTTTACACGCACGACTTCAAGCAGATGATCAAGCTCTTTTGTATATTTATGGTCTTTAAAATGCTCAACAATGGATTCTGCCACTACTTGCCCGATCCCGTCGATTGCCAACAGCTCATCAAGTGTGGCTTGTCTGAGTTTTTCAATTGATCCGAATGCTGCCGCCAAATCTTCGGCAGTTTCTTCTCCCACATGTCGGATACCGAGGCCGTTGATGAAACGGCCGAGTCCGATCTCGGTATGTGCCTGAATTTCTTTGTGCAGCTTATTTGCTGAAACTTCGGCAAACCCTTCTAGCTGTAAAAAGTCGCCAGGCTCGAGCTTGAATATATCGGCCGGCTCATGGACCAATCCTTTTTGGATCAGCTGCTCTGCGATTTTTTCGCCTAGTCCGCGCATATCAAACGCATAAACAAGGTGGAGCAGATGCGCGAGCTGCTGGGCAAAACATCCGCGATTGGTACACATGACTGCAACCTCTCCGTGTTTGCGTTCGACCGGAGATCCGCACATCGGACATTTTTTGGGCATGTGGAATTCCTTTTCTTTTCCCGATCTGAATTTCGGTAAAACCTGGATGACTTTCGGAATAATGTCCCCTGCTTTTTCGATGATCACGGTATCGCCGATTTTCAAACCCAGCCGGCGTATCTCGTCCTCGTTGTGAAGCGATGCATGCGTCACCGTCGTGCCTTGGACAAGAACCGGGTCCATGACAGCTACGGGAGTCAACACGCCTGTCCGGCCGACATTCACTTGAATATCGCGGACGATAGTTGTTGCTTGTTCTGCCGGAAACTTCCACGCAATCATGGCGCGCGGTGTTTTTCCGACCACGCCGAGCCGCTCGAACAATCGATCGTCATTCACGTTTACGACAATGCCATCGCACCAATAATCAAGCTTGTCGCGTTTCTTGTAGATCTCGGCATGGAATTTCTCGACCTCATCCAATGATTTGCAGTGTCGATTGAGCGGATTTTGCGGAATGCCAAGCTCGGCAAGCATCCGATGCGCCTCTGCATGCGTAGATGTTCCGAGATCTGCAATCAGGGCATATCCATAAAACGACAATCCGCGCTCGGCAACTAAATTTGCATCAAGCTGGCGGATAGATCCGGCTGCCGCATTGCGCGGATTGGCGAGCTCGCTCTCCCCTCGCTTTTTCAACGAGGCATTCAGCTTTTTCAGCTGGGATTTTGTCATGTAAACCTCGCCGCGGATCTCAATACGGCCACGGACCGGCTTCCGGAGCGAAAGCGGGATAGCTTCTATTGTTCGTAGATTCTGTGTCACATCTTCGCCAACTCGTCCGTCCCCGCGAGTAGAGCCCTCGACAAATTGCCCGTCTTCATACACGAGTGAAACAGCCAAACCGTCCATTTTAATTTCTGCAAAAAAATCGAAATGGCTGCGCGGCTCGAGTTTTTGGATGCGGACCAGCCACTCATCTGCTTCTTCGCGGGAAAAGACATCTTCAATCGAAAGCATCGGGATGCGGTGCGTCACCTTTTTGAAGCCTTCAAGCGCCTTACCAGCTACACGCTGCGTGGGCGAGTCCTTGGTTATCAATTCCGGATGTTCCTGCTCCAGTTTGTAAAGCTCGTGTTTGAGCGAGTCCAAAGCCGCTTCAGAAATCGAAAGCCTGTCGAGCACGTGGTATTCGTATCGATATTTGGCGATTTGTTCGCGTAATTTGCGTATACGCTCCTTCGCTTCCGTTTTATTCATCGCTGTATATCCTACCCTACGACAAACGCTCCGCAAACCACTGGCTGATTTTGGATCCCCACAACACCGACAAAACAGCTCCCAAAGTCAAAAACGGAGCAAATGGGATGCGCATGCCGCGCTTATAGATACCGGTAATGAGCAGCAATACCGCTATGCTCCCGCCCACGATATAGGTCAGGTACAAGGCGACTCCTTCGCCTGGCCATCCTAAAAAAGCCCCGGTACTCGCCGCAAACCAAATATCTCCCTTCCCCATCCATTTGCCTTTTGAAAGCCAGACTTGAGCCCCGATAAATCCCGCACCGACAAGTATCCCGATGAAGGATGAAAGCGCTTGTCCCTGAAATACGCGCAGCAAAAAAAACAAAACAATCGCCACGTACATTGGTTCAAGCGGTAAAAGCTTCTTTTTCCAATCAAACCATGAGAGCGCAAAAAGATATGAAAAAAACGCAAACAACGCAATCAATTCAAGCCAGTTCATTTCTCGACGTCTTCGCCGTCTATTCCGCTTTGATGCGCGTAATATACATTCGCGGGACCAAGATCGGTTCGTGTTTCCGTCTTGAAACGGATCGAATAGCCGCTTGAGCTTCCTTTGTAACGATAATACTCGCCGCTACGCGGTCCTGTCGGCACGCGCTGAAGATAGAGGGTTTGGCTTGAATCCGCTGAACCGGCAAATCCTGCCGACCCAAAAACATCGGTATTTGTCCCGGGCATGCCAAGCTCGACTCCGTCGGATTCTGGATACGTTGCCTTGTCGAGCCAGTATTGGCTTAGCGCCGCCCGCATCACGCTAATATCCGATAAACGCTGCGCATCGCGCATGCTGGCACGGGCGCTATTCAGTGAAATAACCGCGAGCGTCGCGAGCAGGGCAAAAACGGCGAGCACGATAAGGATCTCGAGAATGGTGAAAGCGCGTCGAAACGTCATATGGATTATTGTAGCTGATTTGCCACGCTGAGCAAAAGGATAAAACCCAATAGCCCGACCGACACAAATGCACCGACGGCAAGTCCCTCCGGGATACTGAATCCCGCCGCTCCGAGTCTGCGGTTGATATGCCGCACGATATCGTCAGATCCGTGTTGTGTTTTTATCAGATACTCATCGCACCCGAGCCCGAAACAGCGGTCCAAATCCTCGCGTGAACAAAGCCGCGAAAGCATGACCACCGGAATCCGCTTGGTGGACTCCCCGGATTTCAAAGCTTCTAATACTTCAAATCCGTCTTTGGCTGGCAAGCCGATATCAAGCAAAATAAGATCCGCGCCTTCTGCCGTCACCCTGCGGAGACCGTCTTCGCCGTTTGATGCGTGTACCACTTCATGGCCGGCTGAATGCAGGGCTTTTTTAAGAATGGCCGCATAGGCAGCATCATCCTCCATCCAAAAAATCTTTGCCATATCAACGGACTACCTCCCACGCAATCCCGTGAGCGGTTTTATACCCGCGGATAATACGGACCGGAATGCCTGATTCGCGAGCCGGCTGATACCAATCGCCATCCTTTGACGCGACCGCGACAGCTGATCTGCCGGAAAGCGCGGCATGCACCGCGAGTTCCTGTCCATCCTGATCGTCGGCGTCATAGGCCTGCGTCGTACCGTCGGTCCAATGTCCCTCCGGCTCATACGCACGGATACGCCCAATCAAATGGCGCACAGTAAATGCATCAGGTGCAACAAAAACGGTAAGCCCGCTGCGGTCATCCGCATCCGAGAGCCATTCAAGCGGATGCGATCCTGATCCGCTTCTTCGTACAAGTCTAATCACCGGCTCAACTCCGGAACGGGATGGCTCGGCATGCCATCCGCTTTTTGATCCGAGCCGCGAAAGCCGCATGCGGATTGCGGAAACATGGTTCATGGGGATAGAAAACGCCTCGTCCGAATCCGATTTGCTGTCAAAAAAAGCGTGGAATCCCTTCTCGGAAGGCAGTAGGCGGATATGATGTGCTCCCCGCTGATCCGCCTCGCGGAACAAACGCTTGATTGTACGGATCGGGTGCATGACCGTATCAGAAATAGGTCGGCGCTTGCGGAATTCAGCAATCAGCATCACCGACGGCCGAAACTCTTTTGAGCCGTGCAAGACTGACTTTTCAACCATATCAACGAGCGCGGGGTCGGGTTGTATGAAAGCAATTTCTGCGGCTTTTTTTGTGATCAGGATCGGAAGCACGCCCTGATTGATAATTTCATCATCAAGTCCAGAACGATCCGTGATCTCGTCTGGGAGAACATCCGCGACAGGAAAACCGCTCACGCGCGAAAGCCAGCTACCATACGTTTTTGCATCAACCAAGCCCGTTCCCACAAGGGACTGCTCGAGCGTAACTCCCTGCTCCGTAAGCGAACGGACAACATCCAAATCGCCGCGGCCAATGGCCCCGTCTTCTACGGCCGCATCAAGAACGCGGCGGAAAAACGTACTAAGCATTGTCGATGTCACGCATTGCGCATCCGATCGGTACTGCAAAACGCGGACCAAGCTCTTCCAATACCGGACGGAGATCTGGCGGGAACACGACTCGTGCCCAAGGATTTCCGAGATAAGTATTGACGTTCATCTGCTGGGTTAAAAATTCCGACAAGCGAGGCAGCAAAGCCGAACCGCCGGTCAGAATAATTTTCTCGATGCGCTTGCCGCTTCCATTTGCTTGCTGCTGGTACTGATTGAACGAGTATTTGATCTCGTCGAGTATCGGCTTTACGAGCACGGTTAAAATCGGGCTCAAATCCCCCGTAGGTGCAAACGCCTGCATGGATTTGATATCGCGTTTCATGGACTCTGCCTGCTCAAGCGGAATACCCAGCGTTTTGGCGATTGTTTGCGTAATTGCGGTACCGCCTGTCGCAATGGAACGCGTGATAAACGGAATGCCGTTTTCAACTACGAGAATATTTGTACGTAATGATCCGATATCAACTACCATGATTGTCGAACGGTCTTTGCCGATGAGAGCGCGGATTTCCGCGAATGCCTCGGTCTCCAGCGACACAAGCTCAAGACCCGCCTGCTTGAAAATCTCGAGATACTTTGTCACAAGGGTTTTAGGCGCAGCCGTCACAAGCACGCGCGTTGCCGGTTTGGCGCCATCGGTTGGTTTTTCGATTTTGTCGATAATCTTGGTATCCAATGAAACCTCTTCAAGCGGAAGCGGAATCAGCTTTTTTGCCTGCATGGCAACGGCGTCCTTCAACTCTTTGTCATTCACCGTCGGAACCGAGAGGATAGAGGAGAAGACGGACGAGATAGGCAAAGCGGAAATGGATTTTTTGGCAGTCGCTTTTGATTTAGCCACCATCTTTTTCAAGAGATCGGCCGCAAACGGTATATCGTTCAAAAGCGATTTGTCGAGGCTGTCCGACGGCAAATTCGCATACGCATACGTCACAAGCCGCGCTCGGCCTTTTTCGTTTTTCAATTCGACCATTTTCATGCCTCCGTATCCGATATCTACACCGAGATAGCTGGCAGACGGAGGCGCGGATGAGAACAAGCCCATAATGACCTTAGTATAGCACACCTTTACCGCCCCATCCCCTCATCCATGGCTTTATTGGACAGTGCATCCGCATGCTCATTTTCTGCGCGCTTTACATGACGGAATTTCACGCTTCCGATTTGTAAAACCAGGGCCCGCATCTGTGCATACAGCGGCTTGGTATTTTCATGCTTCACTTTATACTCCCCATTCGCTTGCTTGATCACGAGTTCGCTATCAGCCACGACCTCCACCGAATCCGCTTTCAAATGTTTGGCCCGTTCCAATCCCAAAATCACGGCTTCATACTCAGCTTGGTTATTTGTCTTTACGCCTAAAAACTTGGCATGTTCTTCCAATACCTTTCCTTTTTCATCTTCGATCACAACGCCGATCCCTGCCGGCCCCGGATTCCCTCGTGCACCGCCGTCTGTACGGATTATCAAATGCATATCATTGGAAGTCTACCAGATGGCACTCGGCATTGCGCATACCCTGCCATTCATTCATGGCAATTGTATACGCAATATCAATCGTGGGTTTATGGAGGATATCGAGTAAACGCTTTCCCATTTTGAATCCGACGGCTTTTACTTTTCGGCCGTTTTCATCCACAAGCGATAATCGTAAATGCGAACCGGATGCTCCCATGGTATCGCAGGACAAAACTCGCACCCCGCGTGTCGCAAAAATTGGCTTTGGATTGCCCATGCCAAACGGTTCGAGTCCTGCAACCGAATCTGCTGAATCGGAGGTAACGGCAGATAATGGTAACTCGGCATCGATTAAAATTTGAGGGATCAATTCGTTTTCAGGAATTGCCGATGCATGCTCGATAAGACGCGCTTTGAACGTATCCAGTTTTGTTCCGTCATCCAGCGCAAACCCGCACGCCTGCACATGTCCGCCTGATCTTGTAAGAATCCCCTCGCCTGCTGCCTTTACCGCATCCGTAATATTGTACGCACTGATGGAACGGCCGGATCCGATCCAGTTTCCATCATGCGAACCGATGGCAACCACCGGTCGTGAATACTGTTCGAGGTAGCGGCCGGCAATAAGCCCGACCAAAGACGGCGACCACGCCTCTTTCCAAAGCACGATAATTTTGTCGTCCGACGCTTCATGCATCTTTTCCGCTTCGGCCATCATCTTGCGCGTCGTGTCTTGGCGCAGCTTGTTCAAGAGCTCCAGTTCTTGCGCCAATATTCTTGCTTCATCAATGGATTCGGACAAAAGCAATCGCAATGCAAGCGAGGCATGGTCCATTCTGCCAGCCGCATTAATCCTCGGACCGATTGCGAATCCGATGGTCTCGGACGTAACCGAACCAGGCGCAACGCCGGCAATTTCCATAAGCGCCTGAAGACCTGGGCGTTTTGTTTTATTGAAAACTTTCAGTCCGTATGTTTCCAAGACACGGTTCTCCCCAATCAAGGGCACCATATCGGTTACCGTGGCTATCGCGACAAGATCAAGAAGCCATTTTTCATATCCGGCAGGAATATCCATTCCGTTTAAACGCGCTCCCTCAATCAACGAACAGCAAAACTTGTAAGAAACGCCAACGGCTGCCAAATGTTTGAACGGATACGTTTCATCCGGGAGTCCGGGATGGATAAGGTGTCCGTCTGGAAGATTCTCTCCAAATGTATGGTGATCCACCACCACGGTTTCCATGCCTTCATTTTTTGCCAATGCAATCTCATCAACGCATGCGATCCCGCAATCAACTGTAATGATCAGCTTGCAATTTCCGGTTTTCAGCTTCCCGACCGTCTCTTTGCTCAGTCCGTACCCTTCTTTGTCGCGATGCGGAATATAAGAATCGACATCGGCACCGAGTTTTTTTAAAACCGTAATGATCATGGTCGAGCCTGTTACGCCATCCGCATCATAGTCTCCGTGCACGGTAATTTTCTCGCCGATTTTGACCGCATCCAAGACCTTGGCAACGGCGCCGTCCATTCTTCGAAAGAGCTTTGCATCATGGATATGCGCCTCCCATGACGGCGCCAAAAACGCTTCAGCCTCCTCCCGTGTACGGAGACCGCGGTTCCATAAAACCTGGGCCAAAAGCCTGCCAGTATCCGGCATAAAGGACTCGGGGCACGGCTCGGCAACCTTCCACCTCTTTTGCATGAGACTCAATCTTTGCAGTCCCGCATGCTACAATCAAGCCATGCATGGTCCGGACTGCAAAAAACTGCGGAGCAATCTTGAATTGACGCGCCAGCATTTTGATAGTTTCAAAAAGTTCTACCAAGAATTTCACCGGACAGGCGGCGTGGAAGCCGGCGAATTAATGGTATTTTTCAAGGAGCAGACGGAATATTTTGCATCCAAGGTATACGAAGGACTGGAAACGGACGAAAAAATCGCGCTTAAATTACGGGACGCGATTGCCAAAAAACACTCAGCAAGTTACGTCAGCGAATTTGTCGAGAACCGTGCAAGGATGGAGCTGGCAGGCGCATGGTGTTTTGTAGACCGCTCCGGAGAAATCATCAGCGGCGGCTACCCGAAACTGCGGAATTATTCCAATGGTCGCGCATGGGCATTCATCAATAATGACGTGGCCCAGTTATTGGATGAATCCGGAGAATCCATCAACAGCACGTTTCGATATAAGACATTGCATGATTTTCACGATGGATATGCTATTGCCGATACGGGAGACGGCGAAATACACATCCTGGACAAAAATGGAGAAATCCATTCAAAAATATCCGGCTCCAGTCCGACCGAATTTAAATACAATCGCTCCATAATCAGGAACAGTCAAAGAGAGTACGTATTTATTAACGCGCAAGGCGAAGAACTATACGGAACGTCATATGAAGTGGCGCGTGAACTTGGAAATGGAGTCGCCTTTGTAGCTCGAGACAGAAAAATAGAACTCATCGACGCTCATGGCAAAAAAATTGCCGGACCATTCAGCGTTTTTAACGGTCTCAATGACGGAGTCTCATGGGCAAAGCGCGACGGAGAAACGAATTGGATTCTTGTCAATGAAAAAGGCGAGGTTTTGCGCGAAGAGCCATTTGCTGAAATGGATAAGATAAGGAGCTTTAGCGACGGAATAGGCATTACGTACAAAGTCAATACGCACATTTTTATCGATACGAACGGAAACCGCGTGAACGATCCGCAAAGCTTCCAAAAATTATACGACTATAGCGAGCGAATCGTATTGACCAACCAAACCAGCCGGGGCGGCAAAAAATTTGTGAATATGAAGGGAAAAACATTCGATCTGGATGATGGATGGGAACCTCGTAAATTCCATAATGGCATGTGCGCGATTAAACGCGGCGAAAGTGATTGGATCTTTCTCAATCGCGATCTCGTTGTCATGAAAGGCAGCCCGTTCCAATCTATCCGGGATTTTGACAAATGGGGTGTCGGAAAAATAAAAACCGATGACAAATGGCATTACGTCGATCGAGAAGGAAATATCTTATTTGAAAACCCCACGCCGTAGCGTGGGGTTCAGGTTCAGGAAGTCTTCAGATTGAAGCGGGCGAGCGCCTTGGACAGGGTGTCCCGCGGATCAGGCTCGATGCCTTTGGCGATGCACGCTTCGCGTGCCTCGGACTCGAAGGTCTTGATCAGCTCGAGCTCGGCATCGGTGTACCGCCCGAGCTCGCTCGGAACCGGCATCACGATACCGATCTGCGACGGGACGGTATCCCACTGGTCCCGGCGCAGCTCCTCCTCGAACGAGGCGATGCGCTCGCGCAGCCGCCGGCGATCCTCGTCGATCGCATGCGCCGACATCATTCGCGCTCCAGCAGGATGCGCGTGTCCGGATCGAGGAAACGGCAATCCGCGTTCGCCATTATGGCGAGCTCGCTGCGGGTGTACTCCTCGGCCCGGATGGGACGATTGGGGTAGTTGCAGCCGCGGACATCGCACGAAGACTCGTCCCAAGGCATTTCGCTCTTGGAATCCTTTTTTTGATCCATGAAACCTCCTAGGCCTGGATGAACGGGCCGAACAGGAAAAGAACCGTGGCAAACACCATGAAGCCTGCAAAGACTTTCATGAGCAATCGCCGTGATGAGGTTGATATCATAATATTAGCTTCTGCGCAAGACCTTGATAAAGGCATCCGGCGGAATCTCAACCGAACCCTTTCCGTGTGCAAGCATGCGTTTTTTACCTTTTTTCTGCTTCTCGAGCAATTTCATTTTGCGCGTTACGTCGCCGCCGTACAAGTAGCCGGTAACATCCTTGCGGAAGGCCGAAATGCGCTCCGACGCCACGATCTTGGCCCCGACCGATGCTTGGAGCTTGATCACGAATTGCTGTCGAGGCAATTCTTCTTTCAGCGTCTCGACAATCTCTTTTCCGCGCCGCTGGGCCTCGCTTGAATGCAGCAAGGTTGCCAATGCCTCCACGGGTTCGTCGGCAACAAGGATGGTCAATTTAACGACGTCCGAATCGCGGAACTCCATGAAATCATAATTGAGCGAGGCGTAGCCGGCTGTCACGCCTTTTAGCTTGTCATAAAAATCCACAATCACGGATGCGAGCGGCATTTCGTAATGCAAAAGCGCGCGCGTGACATCGAGGTATTCGGTGTTTTTGTAGATACCTCGGCGGTCCTGCACCAAGGCCATGACATTTCCGAGGTATTCTTTCGGACACAAAATATCGACACGAGCCCACGGCTCGCGTGTTTCCGCGATACGCGACGGATCCGGAAAGCCTCCCGGCGATTTGATGGATGTCTCGGTTCCATCGGTCAATGTAACCTCGTATCCGACCGAAGGCGTGGTGATAACCACATCCATGCCAAATTCACGCGACAAGCGCTCCTGTACGATTTCCAAATGCAGCATGCCGAGCAAACCGACACGGAAACCAAATCCGAGTGCAATAGAATGCTCGGGTTCAAATGTTAAGGCCGCATCATTCAATTTTAATTTCAAAATCGCATCGCGGAGCTTTTCATACTCATTGCCTTCTTGGGGAAAAATTCCGGCATACACCATCGGACGCGCCTCTTTATATCCCGGCAATGCCTCGGTTTCTGCCGCCTGCGAAGAGCTCACGACGGTATCGCCGACGCGTACGGCGCCAATATCTTTCAAACCGGTTACCAAATACCCGATATCCCCTGCCTCCATGTGGCCGCTCGAAAAATGTTGCGGATTCATGTATCCGATCTCGAGCGCCGATCCGACAGCACCGGTCGCTTTAAAGGCAACGCCGCTATTTTTTTCGATATGGCCGTCGATACACCGGATATACGCGACCACGCCCTGATAGTCGTCGTATTTGGAATCAAAAATCATGGCACGGAACGGTTTCTCGCGCGAACCCTGCGGAGGCGGAACCTCTTTGACGATACGCTCGAGGATTTCCGGAACGCCCATGCCGGTTTTTCCGGATGCGCTCAAAATTTCTTCGCGTTTGCAGCCGATCAGCTGCATAAGCTCGGCCGCACGCCGCTCGACATCCGAATTGGGCAAATCGATTTTATTGAGCACCGGAATGATATGCAGATTCTGCTCGATGGCCAAATATAAATTTGCAATCGTCTGCGCCTGCACGCCTTGCGTAGAATCAACGAGTAAAATCGCTCCTTCGACAGCAGCCAGGGAACGCGAAACTTCGTAGGTGAAATCCACGTGTCCCGGCGTATCAATCAGATTCAATTCATACTCGATCCCGTCTTTCGCCGTATAACGCATGCGTGCAGGCTGAAGCTTGATCGTAATGCCGCGCTCGCGCTCCAAATCCATGGTATCAAGCAGCTGCTCTTTCATTTTCCGTTTCTCTACCGTGGCCGTGATTTCCAAAAGACGATCCGCCAGCGTGGATTTGCCGTGGTCAATATGCGCAATAATGCAGAAATTCCGGATGCGTGACTGCTCCATGTTCGATCTTAATTGATATTGAGTTCGGTTTTGGTCTCAACTTGGATTTCGGTTGCCGGCTGCTCCGCCCCCTGCTCTCGCGCCCATGCGCGAGCCTCGTCAATAAGGCGCTGGTAAATAATCAGATCCGATTCGGAAACTTCTTGGAAGTATTCGGGTGCCTGCATTTTTAATTCGGAAATATCCGGGAGCGAAGCAATGAATCCGACAAGGTCTTCCTTGCTCATGCCGTAAAACGGGAATTCAAGTGCATCCAATAAGCGTCGGAGCGTAACAGGAGCAAGCATTTCATTCTGGGCAAGCGTGCGGTTACCTTCTACGACAAATGGGTTATTTGATTCGCTTTCCGTCATTGGTCGTGGATTGGGCAAGCGCTGGACGCCTTGATTCATTACCATGGCTTGTGCTGGCTTCATCAAAACTTCATCAGCCGAACCTTCCATGGTCATCCCGACATTGGACTCCATGACTTGGACCGTAGCCGCTCCGCCTTGTGCCGACATACCGAATGATGTTCCGCGGACGGTTGCAACCACATTGGATGACTGCACTGAGAAACCGGATCCGACATCCAAAAGCTTCTGGAGGCGCGTCCAGATACGTCCTGCATGGACGCGCATCTTCACATTCAGTTTTCCTGCTTTGTCTTCTCCTTCGGCTTGGTCTATGCGCAGATCCGTGCCTGCATCCAAAACCGTACGGCCATAACCGGACCAGATAATCACCGCCGAACCGCCAATACCGACGCGGACCTGGTCGCCCGCGGCCAGCTTATCGCCGTTCACCGCTTGAGCTACAACTCCCGCCCGTTCGAGCTGGACATCGCCTTTAACCTCGGAAAGAAAGCCTCCGCCTTCTTGCTGGAGCTCGGCGATTTTAAGGCCAGCCAAAGCATTACCGATTAGAGAGCCCGGGAGCTGGGTAAAGGCATACCACGCCGCCCCAGCCAAACCGGCCAAAACAAGCAAAATAATGCCCAAAACAATAAGGAGTTTTTTCATATGACTTCCATGAGCTTAGCCTTTTTCCATAGCCGTTGTCGAATAGCCTCCGACAGCTCCTTCCATTCCGGCGATTTCATGAGCCACGCCGTGATACAAAAGGCCACCATCCCTGCAAAAAACGCTGCACTAAATTGAAGGGCAACCTGCCAGAATGTACGGAGCGGAAAAACGGTACCGAGCCATTCGCGTACCGGAAAACCCGCAACGCAAAACGCAATCGTGGCTACGCCGTTCCGATATACCGAATACATGAACTCGCCGCGTCCTAATGATCCAAACTGTTTTCTAAGTGCAGCCACAAGTAGCAGGCATTGGATGGTAATGGAGATAGAAACCGCCGCCGCCAAACCAAGCAGGCCAAAGGATGTACGGAACCAAAGCGCTAATACGATAGTCAGCGATTCGCCAATTGCCGTTATCCAAAATGGCGTCCAAGTATTTTGCCGTGCATAAAATGCACGCGTCAGGAGCGGAACAATCGACTGTGCGATCAATGACAATGCCAGCAATGCAACCACATCGGCAGTACGAATCGTGTCGCTCCAATCGAATTCGCCCATACCGAGAACCAACCGAACGATCTGCGCGCGCAGAAGGATGAACGCAGCCGTTGCCGGGAGAATAAAAAACGCGATTTTACGAGCCGCTCCCGTGAGAGCGGCGCGGAACGCCGCATCATCCGACCTGCTTGCCGCCTGCGAGAGAAGCGGAAACGCGGCGATAGCAAATGAAATGCCGAATACGCCTAACGGAAAACTCTGCAAATTATTTGCAAGATTATAGACGGCCACCGACCCGGCCGGAAGCGTTGTCGCAATACCAAGCAAAATCACAAGACTGAGCTGTGATACGCCAAGCGCCGCTGTCCGCGGACCCATAAGCGACAAGATCTTGCGCACGGCTTCGGATTTTAAGGTCGGAACCGGCAGCCGCATCATGGAAAAGTCCGAGAAAGCCGCTGCCTGCACAATGAGATGGAGAAATGCTCCGACCACGACGCCCCACGCTGCGCCGAGAATGCCAATCGAGGGACCAAGGATTAACGTTCCTCCGATAATTCCCGCATTATACATAATTGGAGCCAATGCGAATCCGACATAACGCTTCAAGGATTGCATCACGCCCCCAATCACCGCCGACAATCCAAGAAATACCGGCGAAAGCGTCATGATACGGGTCAGCTCGACGGTCAGCGATAATTTTTCGGATGAAAAGCCCGGGACAATGAACGGTAAAATCCACGGGGCAAATATGAATACCAAAATACTGCCGGCAACCAGAATAACCCCGACCGTCGATAAAATCTGTCCTGCGATTTTTGCGGCTTCGCTTTTTCCTTTCTTTTCAAGATACTCCGTAAATACCGGTATGAATCCGGCAGAGATAGCTCCTAAAATCACGAGATTGTAGACCGTGTCCGGCAAACGGAATGCCGCGTAATAAGCATCCAGCGCATCGCCTGCCCCGAAAGTCCCGGCAAGAACGCGGTCGCGGACGATTCCGAGCACGCGCGACAGAAGCGATGACGCTCCTACGATAAGTGCCGCAGCGGTAATACCGTCGGTTTGACCGTTAAAAATTCTTGAAAGCCAGCGGAGCATAGTTAGCCGAAAGGATCGTCCGGTAATTCTAGCAAAGCAAACACGGTTCCGTCTTGTTCGATCAGTTCGATCCTTTGGAGCGCCGTCCCTTGTGGAGCTTGTCCTTCTATCGCCTCCCCCGTTTCCGGATGAAAATCTGCTCCATGCCAGCGGCAGCGGAGCTTGTTTCCGCTTGCATGCATTTCAACAGGTCCGCCCATGTGGGTGCATCGATTCACAAAAGCGATCAGTTTCCCGTTTTTACGAATAGCAATCCCCTTGAACGGTCCGAATTGGAACGATTTTGTTTGCCCGTCCGGAATCTCTCCCGTTTTGGCAACGGGAATGCGGCGCTTGAGCGGCATGTTTACTCCGTTGGTTTATCGCCCTCGTCAAAATGCGCAAACTTGTACTCGAATGGCAGGCGTTTGAATGGACCCTTGGTGATCATGTGCCATTCTCCGTAAATATACTTTGCAGCAACATTTAAACGGCCATCTTTTTCTAGGCGGCGGACCGATACCAGCATCGGATGCGAACGCATCACCTTGAACAAATGTCCCTTTTCGTGTGCGCGTTGGACGTATTCCATGTCTTCCGCAAAAACAACATCTTCGTCAAAGCCGCCGATGGCATCGTGCACATCCTTGCGCGCCATGATGCAGGTACCTACGGCATGCGGACGGATACTCTCGAGCGCCTTTAAATACACATTGTAAAATTCATGGCCGAATTTATCGAATACATTATCGGTCATCGGTTTAAGAGCGAGCGTAGCCACTCCTGCTGATACCGCTTCAAACTCGGACACGATATCTTTCAAAAAGCTCGGCTCCGGCAAGACGACATCCGAATCCATAAAAAACAAAATCTCGCCCTTTGCCGCTTCGGCACCGCGATTGCGCCCTGGGCCAGGCATTCCGCCGTCCACGACACGCGCTCCATGCGCTTCGGCAATGGTGCGAGTTTGGTCGGTCGAATGGGCATCGGCGACTACGATTTCATAATCCTGAAACTCCTGCGCGCGGATGGATTGCAAAAGCCGCGGAAGCAGGGTTTCCTCATTCTTTGTTGGGATGACAATCGTGAGTTTCATGCTCCCTAATCTAGCAGATTTTAGCCCTTTTGTCCATCCAAAATAGCCCAACAAGCAATTCCTGCGGCCACGGCGGCATTTAACGATTCTTTGATCCCTTTTTGGGTGATTTTGATCGCGCCATCGCATGCTTC
This sequence comes from Candidatus Uhrbacteria bacterium, assembly GCA_020854265.1. Lineage (GTDB taxonomy): Bacteria > Patescibacteriota > Patescibacteriia > 2-12-FULL-60-25 > 2-12-FULL-60-25 > CAIXDN01. Next base: position 253,981 of record JADZFU010000004.1, on the reverse strand, counting down.
GATAAGCGACGGCGGAATCCCCGTTGTTTCCGTTCCGACAATCAATGCCATGCGGTCTGGCGCAGCAAATTTAGCCAAATCAATCGCGTCTTTGGTGAGTTCTAATGCATAAACAGGGATACCCTCGGCACGAAATTGTTTGATCAATTCCATAATATCCGTTTTCTGTTCGAATACGACGGATTTATCCGCTCCCAGAGCAACTTTTGTGATTCGCGGATCAGGAGGCGCTGCGGTATATCCGGTCAGCCAAAGCTTTGCGACACCCAGCGAATCGCATGTCCGAAAAAGCGCGCCGACATTCTCGAGCGAGCGTATATCGTGTGCCATTAAATGAAGTTCGCGCATATTGATTGACAAAATGGCTTAAATAAGCTATTCTTGCAAGTCCATGAAGCTGTTATTTCAACAGCTCTGGCACAAGGAGGTTTCATGGAGACGCGCACCATCGAGAACAAGGACGGCTATCTCGAGCTCGCGGGCCTCAAGGCCGGCGTGCTCTACGGCGCCTCGCTCGACGAGCCCCGCCGCATCAAGGCCGACCTGAGCAGCCTGCCCGCCGAGTACTTCGGCGCCAACGAGCAGTTCATCGACGGCTTCCTCGGCAGTCCCTTCACGGGACCCACCACGCCCGACCGCGTCGGTCCCTACGTGCGCGGCGAATACGCCCGCCTCAAGGCGAACAGCCTGATCTGACAACCTGACCTGACCGAACCAAACGGCCGCCCCTTCTCCGGGCGGCCGTTTCATGTTTCCATGCTCCCATGAAATTTGGCGACACCCTGAATGGCAAAATAACCGGTCTCGACGATAAAGGTCGCGGCATGTTTGAAGACCGAGTTATCCCTTTCACCTTCCCCGGAGACGAAGTGGAGGCCGCCTTTGTCAAACGCGACAAAGGAATGAAAATCGCACGGCTGACGAAAATCACCTCCCCTTCTTCGGACCGTGTCGATGCGCCATGTCCGCATGCCGGCGTGTGCGGCGGCTGCCTCTGGCAGCAGCTATCGTATGATGCCCAGCTGCGCTTGAAACAAGACATGCTGCAAAAAACCTTCGAACAGCCCGTTATTGTCCAGCCCTCAACCGAACAATTCTTTTTTAGAAATAGGATGGATTATGTATTTGGATGGAAGGGCGAACTCGGCCTCAAAGAATACGGATCATGGAATCGATACGTCGATATCAAAGAATGTCTGTTATTGGACAAAGAAACGCCAAGCATTTTGGAAACCATTCGTGGCCTGATGCGCGATCTCAAGCTCGAACCATGGGATGCAAAAAAATACACCGGTGATCTGCGTTATACGGTCATTCGTCTCGGAAAAAATACCTCTGAGCGGATGATCATCCTCCTTGTAAAGGATTTTGCACGGCTTGCCCCGTTTCACGAACAGATCAAAACCGCCCTCGCTCCGCTCTGCACCACGCTGTATCTCGGCGAGAACCCGGAGATCACCGATGTTTCCTATGCAAAATCTTTTATCCTCTTGCATGGAAACGAATATCTGACGGAAGAAGTAAACGGTATCCGTTATACCATCCATCCGAATTCTTTTTTTCAAACAAATTCCGACATGGCCGGCAAACTCCAAACTGCTGTTTTGGATCTCCTGCCCTCCGGAAAAATTCTCGATCTGTATTGCGGACTTGGTTTTTTTGGAATTGCCGCTGCGAAAAAAGGGAATGAGGTGTACGGCCACGAGCTGGATACTCCGGCAATTGAGCTCGCAAAACGGAACGCCGCAGATAATGGCGTTGCGGACAAGACCCGCTGGGGCGCAGGCCCGGTCGAGGCTCTCGATTGGTCGGCCGAAAAACCGGATGCGGTGATCATCGACCCGCCGCGTGCCGGACTCCATCCAAAAGCGCTCAAGGCCCTGCTTGAAAACGAACCGCCACAAATCATTTACGTCTCCTGCAATTTCCATCGTCTTGCCGAGGAATTGAAACAGCTCAAGACAAAATACCGCGTAGAATCCCTCCAAGCTCTGGACCTCTTCCCCCATACGCCGCATGTCGAGGTCGTAGCAAAACTGGTATACTCAAATACATGAAATCCGGCTTTGTTGTTTTGGCTGGCCGCTCAAATGTCGGCAAGTCGACCCTGTTGAACGCCTTGGTTGGCTCCAAGGTGGCGATTGTAACGCCCAAAGCGCAGACAACGCGCCGTCCTGTCCGCGGCATCAAACACGATGCACGCGGCCAAATTGTCTTTGTGGATACGCCGGGATTCTTTCTGGGAAAAAAAGACGAACTCTCGCAAAAACTGAATGCTTCGGTCCGAGAACAGCTCGAGGGCATCGATCTTGTAATCTACGTTACCGATCCCACACGAGAACCTGGCCCGGAGGAAGACGACATCCAGCGCATGCTGCGCAAACTCCCGGTTCCGATAATCCTCGCCATTAACAAAAGCGACCTTGCACCGGACCGCAAGCCGTTTTTGATGAACATGAGCGTCATCGATGTCGGACAAAAAGCCACGCTCGAAATTTCGGCCCTGCGCAAACAAGACCTGAACACGCTCGTGGATAAAATTTTCGAGCTTCTGCCAGAAGGCGAACCGTTTTATCCGGATCTACAATTAACCGACATGAGCCACAAGGATTGGCTCGAAGAAGTCATCCGCGAAAAAATCTTCTTGCGGCTCGATGAAGAGCTCCCCTACAGCATCCATGTCGAGGTAACCGACATCGAAGAACGCGGAAAAAACGGACGCCGTATTTCCGCAACGGTCTGGACGACGGACGAACGGTATAAGAAAATGATTATCGGAGAAGGCGCCAGCATGATCAAACAGATCGGTATGGACGCACGCCAAGAAATTGAAGCCGCTTCCGACATGAAGCTGTATCTCGAACTCACCGTCAAAGTCGATCCAAAATGGCCGCAACGTTTTCACATATGAACCCCTTTGAACGCCGCAGTGCGGCCTCGTATCACCGTTTCCAAGCAGCCCGCGATGCGAGCGCGCGTCAAGAACGCGGCTTCAAAGAAAAGGAGTCCAAAGAAAACAAAATCAAAGCCGAACGCATGCCGGACGAGCGCAGTCTGTATGTGTATTTTCATCCGGATGCCGGAAATGCCGATGAAGCCGAGATAGAAAAGTACGCGCGTATCCGCGATCTTGGCGCAAAAATGCAGAGCCGGCGCCCTGGATATTTCGAGTCGCGCCATCCGCAGCCAAAAACCCGCGCCGAGATCTGTAAAAATATTTTCCTGTGCAATACATGGGATGCCGAGCCGCTCCTGCTGGATGATCTTGAATTGGCAAAGGCGGACGGCAGCGCGGAGGACGCAGACCGCGTGCGCGAAATGATCCGGGCTGCAAGCTGGATGAGAAACCCGAGAACCGACCAAACCATCGCGCTTACTGTCGCGCAGGAGATACTCAAACAAGACGAGGCGCAGCACAAAGAGCATGCGCGATTCCTCGAAAAAGGAAAACAAACCGAACTCGCTATCGTGGATCCGGATATCGAAGGAATGGAACACGTCGTCAAAACCATCGAACAAGTAGATTGCGAGAGCCAAACCGACAAAGCCGTAACCTACATAGAAGAACGTCTCGCACGGGAATGGGACAAATTCCTGAACGCATTCGAACAATCCTCCGAAACGGAATGGGAAGGCGGTAAAAAAACATGGCCGGACCTGGGCGTGCAGCTTCCCCAAAAACTAGAAGCGCAAAGCCGGCAGATTTCAAAAATCCGTCAAATCCGCGACCAGATATATTATCAGCGCCTCTATCCCCAGCTCTGCAAACTTTCTTGGACGAAACGCAAGTAACTAGCGGTTCAGGGTAATATTCGAAACTTCGTAGGCAAAAACCTTATCCATGTATTCGTCTTGGTTCAAGGTCATTTTCAGTATGAGCGGATTCTGACGGTCATTGAGAACGACGATTTCGCCAAACCAATTGCGTGCGCGCCAAGCTGATACCTCGCGTTCTTTACCGTTGACCGAAATTTTCCAAGCGAGCGGCTCGGCATCGGCTTTCATCAAAGTGAGATCGTGCGTTTTGCCATCGGTGCCGGCGCGGCTGCGTAACGCATCGTATGCGGATTTGAATGCTGGGTCAGACTTTACGATCGCTTGGGCATCTTCGTCAAAAATGCCGTAATTTAAAATCGTCTGCTTTGTACGGGATAGCTCCTGAAACGCATCATCCGAAAGCCAGATGCCTGTTTTTTCATCTGCCAAAGATTGCTTCCCTTTTAACCAATATGCAGGCAGCTGGGCAGAATGCGAATTTTGAAGATTGATATTTGTTACCGTTCCTGTAACGGAAGCGGAATTATCCGTCATCGACCAATCGATTTCAGCGTGGTTCATTGGAGCAAATCGTTTGATGGTAACCGTCCGAGTATTTCCGGAAGCCGGCTTCAGTTCGAATGAGTCTCCAGGGATAAAATGTATTGCGCTTGATGAGACATCCTGCGGACCAGTGTCAGATGCGCCAAAACAACCTGCCCCCAAAAGAACAAGGGCCGAAAAAACAGCCAAAAAACGCAATGAAGCAGACATAATCCGGCCTATCTTTTCTCGCCGGCGTTATTCCGTCAAATCCCGGGCTATCGCTTAGGCTTTTACCGCGGCTAAGGCTTCTTCAATCGCAGTTTTGTTCCAGCCGACAATCACGGAACCGTTAATATCAAGCACCGGGACCCCCATTTGTCCGGAAAGCTTGACCATGGTTTGGGCAGCGGCAGAATCAGCCGAAACATCTATATCCTCAAACGCAATTTGTTTTTCGCGAAGATAATCTTTCGCGAGTTTGCAATAAGGACAGGTCGGTGTGGAATAGACTTTGACATTCATAAGGTTCGTTTATTTTTGGTTTCGCTCTGCGCGTTATGTCGACAGTATACCACGCGTTTACAATCCTTGTAGATATCTCACGAGCGTTCTGACTCCGAAGCCGGTTGCACCGGCCGGCAAATCGGGCCGCGATTCGCGTTCGGTATAGGCCGGTCCGGCAATATCCAGATGAACCCACGGCGTAGATCCGACAAAATGTTTGAGGAACATGGCGCCGGCAATGGTGCCCGCCTGTCCGCGTGCGCCGATATTTTTGATATCAGCAATCCGCGACTTCACATGCTCTTCATACGGGGTATACATGGGCAGCTCCCAAATCGGCTCGCCGCTCTCGTCAGCTGCAGCCAAAATCCGGTCGGCAAGTTTTCGGTCATTGGTCATGAGCCCGGCAATATCTTCTCCGAGCGCCACGATACAAGCGCCCGTAAGAGTAGCCAAATCGATGATTGCGTCTGGTTCCAGCGTTTGCGCATAGCAAAGCGCATCCGCCAAAACAACGCGTCCCTCGGCATCGGTATTCAATATTTCGATGGTTGTCCCGTTCATGGCACGCACGACATCGCCCGGACGATAGGCGTTTCCGGAAGGCATATTTTCAACCGCCAAAAAAATTCCATGGACTTCGGCATCTACATCGATATCCGCCAATGCACGGAACAACCCGATGACGGATGCGCCGCCAGCCATGTCCATCTTCATAGTCATCATGCCGTCGGCCGGTTTGATCGAGAGGCCTCCCGAATCAAATGTCACGGCTTTACCGACAATCACGATGCGTTTCTTGGCTTTTCCAGCCGGTTTATAAACCATATGCACGCCGACAGGCTCGTGCTCCGACCCGCGCGCAACCGACAACGCTGCCTGCATTTTCATCCGCTCCATGCGGCTGCGGTCAAGTATCTTGATGGAAATCCGTTTTGAACGATCCGCAACGCGCGTAGCCGCCTCGGCCATGGCGAGCGGAAACATGTCCATCGAAGGCGTATTCACCAAATCCCGCGCGATCAAAACTCCGCTGCATACGGCTTCCGCATCTGCACAGCCGCGGGAAAACTTTATTTGGTCGGAAGCGCTTAATTCGGCAATCGTTACGGAAACAACGGATTGGTTTTTTGCCTTCTCTGCATTCTTTGCGTGATAAGAATGGAATCCATATCCGGCTAAAATCATGCCCTCGGCCAAGGCCTGGCCGGCTTCGCGCACCGATAATTCGCCGAATGAAGAAAGCGAAAATGAAATACGCAGTGTTTTTGCTTTTGTTTCCTTGGCGCGCTTGATGATATTCGCTCCAAGTCTGCGCATGGCATCCGCATCAAATGCGGATTTTTCTCCCATACCCATTACGGCAAATTTGCGCGCTTTAAAACGGTTGAGTGTCGGCAACACGACCCATTCGCCGAATCCGCCCTCAAAATGTTCGGCACTGCTTACAAAAAGCAGGGTATCATCAGGAATCCGTTTCCATCCAGCGCCTTTAAAAACCGGCCAAATTGCCAAATCGGCTGTCCGTTCATGAGCGGCAAAGCCATCAAACAAGATCTTCATATGTATGCTGTTTAGCCCCTATTTCGCGCCGGCGCAAGTCTCCTGACTCCAAAGTCCCCGTTCTGCTGTACGAGCCTCCTCCTCCAGCCTTACAAGCTCGGCTTTTCGGTTTTTGTTGAGCGGAAAATCAATATACGCATACGCATATCCATCCCGCACCATACGCGCATTGATATCCGTACCATCGTCCAAAACGATATTCCGAAGCAGCCTTCCGTACTTATCGATATCATCCGCTTGGGTATCGGCATCCAAACGGACTCTCTGTCCGTCAACCATCTGCTTCATATAATTGGATGCCTCTTTTCCGAAACACTCTACCGGCCGTCTCGGATCAACCGTTTCAGGAGTATTGATGCCAAGCAACCGTACGGTTGCTTCATCTCCCGTATCCAATCTTGCTTCGACTGTATCTCCGTCTACTACTCTCGTAATGACGGCATTCGTAGACGTTGCCGCTTGGCGCACGACTTCGCTCGGGCGATCTTCTTGTGCCGGCGCCTGCAAAGAAATCGTAAAAATGAATCCTGCAATGAACAATATCGCCAGCCGGTATAACTTGCGTTTAGACATGGCATCCATGATACGCTCCGACGCATGACCCCGCCAGAGATCGACACCTTGCTCTACACCGCGCAATTCGATGCATCCATACCGACTCTGGATATCCATGGACATACATTAAATACCGCCTTGCCTGATCTGGATGCATTCCTGCATGCCGCTTTCCTCCGTTCGGAATCGGTCGTGTGCGTTGTTTACGGCGCCGGTACGGGACGATTACGCGACGCCGTTTTATCTCATCTGCGCGCCCAAAAAGAATTGGTTGCTGGTCTGCGCGAGGCGGACCGCGGAGGCATGGTTTGCATCGCTCTCCATCGTGCTATCATGCACCCATGATAAAACGTCTTTTTGCGGTTCTACTGACCCTTCCTTTGCTTGCCGCCGGGTGTACGGCAACACAGCCCGTCTCGATAACCGCTCCGGCCAAACCGGACACATCATTTCCCGGTGATGCAAACGCGTATATTGCTCCGCTAAAAAGCCAAATCAACGGCCAAGATTTTTCCATCAATCTTGTCCGGCTTGGCGACCGTTTGAGCGGAACATTTGAAAGCGTTTCTGGTACCGAGCTCTTAACGGGCGGCGTCATGGGATCGCCAACGGGCACAAGCCAAATCGAGCTACGCTTTTACAGCCGTCCTCTATGGGAGGATACTGCCGTATTCACCGGTCAATGGAACGCAGGCCGGCTGTCCGGCACCTGGTCGGCATCCGATGGAACGCAAAAAGAAGTGTCATTCGACTTGGATAATCCGGCCGGCATGACGCCGCTGGACGTGCGGCTCGTAGAAGCAACGCAAAAAGACGATTCCAATATCGAGCGTTGCTACTTCTCCATGGCCTACCCGGTCGTAAAAGGCAATGGAGTCATCGCCGCATCCATGAACCGCGAACTTGAAAAAGCGTTTGGACTTGAGAACGCCTCGGGTACGCGCCAAACCATCGACGAAAAAAAGGAATCGTTTTTTGCGAGCTGTCTTCCGGAAATTACCGAACAAATCCAGTTCATGGGCGAAGGTGCCGAAACAACGGCAACTCTCGGCTACTCGGATGACACCTCTTTCACGATCGAATTGAATGAAAAAGACATTCTGTCGCTTTCTGCCGAAGGGTATTTTTATTCCGGCGGAGCCCATGGCATGCCATGGATCACGAGCGTCAACCTTGACGCAAAAACCGGCAAGCCGCTCGTCCTGTCCGACATCATCCGCTCGGACAAGCTGCAGCATGTCCAGCGCATGATTGCTATCCGTGCACTTTCGGAATTCAATGAATCCTTATTTGAACAGAGCCGTGCAGATTTTGAAAAACGTGCGGCAGACGAATCCGAACTCGCACCTGACTTGCAAAAACGTCTCTACGGAAACAACACAAATTTTCTCATCGCACGCTCCGGTATTACCTTTTTCTGGAATGTCTACGAAATCACGCCCTATGTTGCCGGCCAGCCGCAAATCTTCTTTCCGTATGAAGATATAGAGGAATACATCAATACCGACGGACCTTTGGGACGTCTCTTGAAATAATGCTCTCCGAACTAGTCCATCCGCTGGAACAGTGGCTGACCGATACCGCCGGAAAAATTCCGCTGGAACCGTTTGTCATCCTCGGTTCGACTATCGAAGAAATCATCGCGCCTATCCCCTCCCCGCTCGTGATGACCATCGCGGGATCTATAGCGTTAGAGCAAAGTCGTCCGCTTGTTTCGCTTCTGCTCATTTCTTTTTTAGGAATGCTCGGCAAACTCTTTGGTGCATGGGTTTTATATGCAGCCGCCGACAAGCTTGAGGATGTCCTCGTCCCGCGTTTTGGAAAATTTTTTGGCATCACCCACCAGCAAATCGAAGAACTCGGTAAACGGTTTACCGGCGGCTGGAAAGACGACCTGCTTTTGGCATTCATCCGATCGCTCCCCGTGATGCCAAGCGCACCCGTCTCCATCGCCTGCGGAGCTATCAAAATGAACTTGCGCACCTTCCTGATCGGAACGGCTCTTGGCACCTTTGTCCGTAACTTGTTTTACCTATATCTGGGATATGCAGGCTTATCTCAATCCAAACAGCTGCTTGATGGCGTAAGCAGTATTGAAAACATCATTCAAATATTGATGGTACTCGCCGTTGGCCTACTGATTATCTGGGCGTACTGGAGACGCGGTAAATCCTGATTAGTCCCGCGTTCGGAGGATAAGCATTCGGTAGACATCCAAAAGGGCTAATAACAGACTGACCGTAAGCGGACCGAGCAGGAATCCCATAGGTCCAAAGAACAAGATACCGCCAATAACACCGAACAAAACAAGCATCGGATGGATCTTGGCGCTTTGCCCGATCAAGGTTGGCCCGAGAAGATTGTCGATGAGCCCGACGGCCACGGACCCCCAAATTGTCATCCCAACTGCCGGCAGCGTCTGTCCTGTCACAAAGAGATACACGATACCGGGAACAAGCACGAGCGCCGTACCAACGCCGGGAACCAGTCCGCACAGCGCCCCGACACTCCCCCACAAAAACGGGTTCGGAATGCCAAAAATCCAGAACCCGACACCTGTCATCAAACCCTGGATACAAGCGATCAAAAGCTGGCCGCGAAGCACCGAGTGCACGGCTTGTGCCATACGCTCGAAAATCTTGTGGTCGTATTTATCCGCAAGCGGTGACAATGAAACAAGCGAAGCCACAAACCGCTCGCCGTCTTTCAAGAAATAGTAAAGAGAGATCAGACCGAGGAATAAACTGATGACCGTCTGTACGGTTCCCGAAAAGATGTCTGCAAGCTGGCTTGTAAGCGTACCGAGCGCTTCTTCCAAATACCGGTCGGTATTTGACTCGAATTGCGGAATATATGTTTTAATCGGCTGAAGGATGACGTCTTCAACGAGATGGAGATAGGAATCGCGGTTATCGCGGATGACAACATAGGCATCGCGCGCTTCGGTAAAGACCTGCCACAATAAAATGGTGAGAGGGATGAGGATTAACACAATCGCAGTAAGCACGGTCAAAGCCGATGCGATCGAGCCATGTCCTCGCACCAAGGCAAGAACGCGCTTATAAAACGGATAGAGCGTAACGGCAAAAGTAGCCGATACTGCGATTGTGACCGCATATGGCAAAAAAATGTATGCTGTGAGCAGCAAGACGCCAGCTAAAGCGGTAAGAAAAAATGCTTGTTGAAGGGGCTTTGTTTGCATGGATAATAGGATACCACTATTGACGTAAGCGGAAAAATCCGCTATGCTTGTGACCTCTATCGTTTTTCTGCCATATGCAGATAACGACTCGTGCCGGTTGATGTCATAGCTATGTGACTCCGGGTTCGGGTCTCGATAGACCTGAACTCAACATGTCAACCAATTCTACGGGATTTGGCGGCCTCGGTTTGGCTCCAAAACTCCTTGAAACGCTCGAAAAAAATAAATTTACCGAACCTACTCCTATTCAGGCGCAGGCCATTCCTATTGCTGTCCAAGGACAGGATGTCATGGGCGTTGCCCAGACCGGAACCGGTAAAACGCTCGCCTTCGGCTTGCCGATGATCCAGCGTTTGGCCGTCACCAAAGGCCGCGGACTCGTTATTCTTCCGACGCGCGAACTCGCGCTTCAAGTTGATGAGATCTTCCAAAAAATCGGACGCCACTTGAACCTCCGCACCGCGGTGCTGATCGGCGGCGCTTCGGTGTACCACCAAAAGAAGGATTTGGCCCGTAAGCCGCATATTTTGATTGCCACTCCCGGCCGCTTGATCGATCACCTCGACCAGCGCTCGGTGAATGTCTCCGATGTCCGCGTACTCGTGCTCGACGAGGCCGACCGCATGCTCGACATGGGATTCGAACCGCAAATCCAGCGCATTCTCCAAACCGTTCCCAAAGAGCGCCAGACCATGCTGTTCTCCGCAACCATGCCGGATGAAATCGTGGATATTGCCCATCGCTACATGAAATCCCCGACGCGCGTCGAAATTGCCCGCGCCGGTACTTCGGCCGAAAAAGTCGAGCAGGAAGTGATTTTTGTGGAACGCAATGACAAGCTCCGCTTGCTCGAAAAACTTCTTGGAGAATACAAAGGCACCATTCTCGTATTCAGCCGCACCAAACACGGTGCAACCAAGATTTGCCGCGCCGTCCGCAATATGGGACACAATGCCGCCGAAATCCACTCGGACCGTACATTGGCCCAGCGTCGCAAGGCTCTTGATGGATTCAAGTCTGGTGAATTCCGCGTCCTCGTTGCAACCGACATTGCCGCCCGCGGTATCGATGTCAAAGGCATCGAACTTGTATTGAACTACGATCTCCCGGACCACTACGAAGATTACGTCCATCGTATTGGCCGCACCGGCCGCGCGGGAATGGAAGGAAAAGCCATTTCGTTTGCATCGCCGGACCAGCGCCAAGACGTGAAAGGCATTGAGCGCCTGATCCGCAAAGTCATTACCGTAAAACACCCGGGCGACTTGCCTGCTCCGCGCCGCATGGATTTTGCTCCGCGCCCCGAGTACGCCGACCGCGGTCCGCGCAAACCGTACGGTCAATCACGCAGCGATTCGTATGCAAAACCCCGCGCACCGCAAGCCGACGGCTCCCGCTTCGGCGCCGGCATAAAAGCGTTTGATGACTCCTTCCTCGCCAAAGGCAAGCGCGGCTCAAAACCGAGCTACGGTCCCAAAGCGCATGGCGGATTCTCCCGCGCCGATAACCGTTCGCAAGACAAAAAGTTCCGCCGCCCGCCGCTCGACTCGATCGGCAGCGGCAGCCGCGTCAAAATCCACACCTAATATCAACGCAAGGAAGCGCCTCTGGCCACCAGCCGGAGGTGTTTTCTTTTTTGCGGATAATCCGGGATGGCACGCGCAACCTCGCTCCAAAATTTTTTCGAATGGTTAAAGTGGATTCGATGACAAAGCTCGTGCACGATCACGTAATCGGCAACGTCTTGCGGAAGTAAAATGAGTTTGTAATTGAAATTCAGATTCCCGCGCCGCGAGCAGCTGCCCCATAATCTCCGATGCTGTTTGACGCAGACGCGGTTCCAAGTCTGCTGGTAAGTTTTATTAAAATACTCAAGCCGATCCAAGATCATTCGCATCGCCTTGTTTTTCAATGCGCGGTATTCTTCCGGATCGCGTTTGTGCAAGAGGCTTTCCCCTGCCGCCTTGGATCGTTCGGCTGCGCGTTCTATCCACACGCGTTTTGCCTCAATAAATCGCTCGATATCCTGAACCGGACGCAAAAGCCCCGCACTCACCAAAACCCTGCCGCCGGGATGGACAGATATCCGGATATGCCGCATGCCTCGGCGACGTTTCAATTCGTATTCCACAGTTTTGAAACTGCATGTTAGCATTCGCGTATGAACCGACAAATGCTCGCGGCGATCACCGCCTTGATCCTGCTCGCAGCATGCGCGGTAGCGGTATATCGATCGCAAAACAATACGCAAAACGGAACGGAAATTCGCCGGGTCTTTTTCTAGCCGAAAAAATCCCAATAATCCGCATGCGGATCTGTTGATCCGTCCGGGCCGTCTTCCGTTCCGGCCAAGCACGCAGGACAAACCGGAAAAACGTCTCCGGCCTTAAACTCGTCTACGTAGCCGCAAGGCACGCAGATATACCACCCGTCTTGCGGGACAATATCTCCATTCTTGAACATGGTTATTTACGAGTAATAACAATTACCACCGGAACAGCAAAAATACTATTTATTGATTCATCCGGCTCGCGCACCACCATTCCGGTAGAAGGTCCGCCATCGAGATTGAGCGCCGCCTCCAGTCCTAATTCCGGGCGCGCCAATTCCCGTGATAATGCGTATAAACTTATTTCCCCTTCATCCAAAAGACCGAATACCGCTTTCCCGTCATCACGAATGCCCGCAAATGTCCGTCTTGCTGTTTTCCCGCTATCTACTTCGACTACATCCTTGCCATCACGAACTAACATAGGATAACTCTGGCCCGCTTCAGATCCGGTTGAATTACCTATGCCAAAAACCGGCGCGAGTACCAGATACTCGCTTTTATCCAAATCAAATCTACGATTTGTTGTTCTTTTTCCTTCATCGATCAAATCTCCCGACGGCGTGTAATCTTCATGGAAATAAACCCCGTTCAATATCGCTGCTGCTTTTGGATATTCCGGCATCCACGAAGCAATGGTCTTCGCGGTAGTTGAATACGCAAAATCAAAAGAAAATTTTTCCGTATCAAATGCATACGCAATAACATGGGTTGAACTTGCATCGCGAAGCGGCAATTCAATACGCTCCATTCCATCCGAAACCGCCTCCCAAGTTATCTTCGGAATTTCTTGTGCGACTTCTATTTTTTGACAGCCCGCGCCTGCCCAAACAATCATTCCGAGCGCCGCAACAATCTTGAAAGAGTTCATGCCGTCCCTTTATACACCAAAACCCTCCGCTTGTACGGAGGGTTTCGTTTGGCTCGGGGACTAGGACTCGAACCTAGATAAACAGCTCCAAAGGCTGCTGTCCTACCATTAGACGATCCCCGAACGGGATCAGAACACTTTTCCTGCTTTGGCTTTTATCTTGAGCATTTGGCGGTCACGGTCAGGACGTCTGGCCGGCCCAGAAACTACCGTATCTGCCTCTTGGAGGCAAGACCTCCATTCATGGAATTGGTTTGGCGTGCTCCGGATCGCAAGGAGCACGGCGTGACGCTCGGCAGGTTCAAACGGCAAGCGTAAAAGCAGCTCCCACAAAGACATCATCCGGTCATCCATCTCTACGGCATGATATCCGTGCTCGGCCGCCCATAATCGGAACGCATCCCCAAACCCGTGCTCGCGCGGTTGGACGTATTGCTGGAATGCGACATCTTCGCGCGATCCATCCGGTTTCACCGACGGAATCAATCGCGAGACGCCAATCCCGCGCGTCTGCCACTGCACGGCATGCGACCCGATGAGATTCTCTCCCATCTGCGTAAGGACAAAATGTTTTAAACGCCCTTCGTCAAGCAGCAGCTCGCCGAGATATGCTTGATTGGCATCAAAAAGCAGGATCATATCAGTTTGGCGATTCTCGCACGCTCCGCAGAATCGGATCCATCCGATTCAATAGGCAGGTCAATCATCGGAAAATCGCTCGTCTCATGACGATTCGCAATTCTTCCTCGGCGCAAAACGAGATCGGTGCCTGCTTTTTCCATTGCCCGTACCAATCTCGGCTTCGCATCAATTGCCTTCAACAAAGTTGCTCTCGCCTTTTTTGCGAGTTTCTCGATCCGAGGATCAACAGACTCGTGCGTAATCACTTTGCGCTCGTCTTTTGCTGCCTCAACAACCCGCGAATGCTTCGCTTCATGGATAAATGACTCCGTCGGATGCATTCTCATATCAGCGTTTAATATACCGCCCGACCGCAATCCAGGATACGGCCGCGGACAATGCCGACAATCCGCCGGCCTGAATCAAAATCAAAGAAAGTGCGTTCATTTCAAAAAACGATTTGAGACCCGTATCCATTCCATCAAACAAGAAGGTCAGCCTTGGATCAAGGATTTCTATTCCAATCACGACAAAGCCGAATGTCAGCATGCTTGCCAATAAGGCAATCCACACTCCTTCAAGCACAAACGGCATGCGAATGAATGATGAAGACGCGCCGACAAGCCGCATAATCGCGATTTCTTCGCGCTGGGTATAAATCGCCACGCGGATGGCATTGAACGCAGCCAAGAGCCCGAACAAAATGAACACGACAACCAAACCGGATGCGAACAAGCGTACCTGCGATCCGATTTGCTGGATCTGGGCTATGGCTGTCTTATGGTCATCATACGAGGATGTCCGGACGAACGACGAATACTGCGGTCCGCGTACCACATCGAGCAAAAATGGATAATCATCGGGATGCTTGGCCTTGATGATGAGCTGTGCACCGAGCGGATTACCGGAAAGTTCCGTCAACGCCTCCAAAATTTTCGGATTGTTTGCATTTCGTTTTTTGAATTCTTCCAGGGCCTGTTCGGCACTCACGAGCTCCGCACGCTCGGTCTGGTCAAGCGAAGCGATATAAAAACGGGCTTGGTTTAACACGCCCTCTGGCGTGCCGGGATTGAACGTGACCGTAACGTCGATACGTTCCTCGAGCAGCGCAACCACGCGCTCGGCAATTGCATTCGCTCCGAGCAATACATTCACGGACAATAATGCCATGGTAAAAACCACGACCGTTGCCAGTCCGATCCAGAGATTGCGTGCAAAGTGCTTCCACGAGGCCGCAAAGATGCGCCATGCCATGGTCATACGGTCAATGTGTATTTGCCATGAGCGTGGTCAGATGCGACTTTCCCGTCTTTCAAGGTAATGACGCGGCGCCGGAGTGCATTCACGACTTCGCGGTTATGCGTGACCAATACAACGGTTGTACCGAATGCATTTATTTTGACGAGCAAATCCATAATGTCCTGCGTATTGAGCGTGTCGAGATTTCCTGTCGGCTCATCGGCTAGCAATACCTTTGGACGATGGACGAGCGACCGCGCGATCACCACGCGCTGCTGCTCGCCTCCGGAAAGCTGTCTCGGAAAACGGTTGGCTTTTTCTTCGAGACCGACGATACGCAAGACCTGCGGGACAACATCGTGAATATGCTTGGACTTGGCACCCGCAACTTCGAGCGCAAACGACACATTCTCGTAAACAGTTTTCTTTGGCAGAAGTTTGTAATCTTGAAAAATGACGCCGATCTGCCGTCGGAGCTCGGGGATTTCTCGAGGACGGATACGGGTAATGTCCCAACCGCCGATTTCCACACGGCCCTCGGAGGGCTGCTCCTCGGCCATCAAAATCTTGGCAAGGGTGGTCTTCCCTGCCCCGCTTTGGCCCACGATAGACACGAATTCTCCCGATTCTATCTTGAGCGAAACCCCCTCCAAGCCCGTGGAATCCGGATAATACGTCTTTGTGACATTTTCCAAGACAATCATAGCGCCTACTATACCAGATTCTTGGCTTGTCTACACGCGGATTTGATATGGCATCCCATTCGCCAAAACACGATTCAAACCATGGGTCTTGGTAAGGATATTTGAAAATTCAAAATTCTGGCCTGTGCCGTAAAAGTAATCTAGTTCAAGAAATTCCCACCTATTATTCTCCTTTTCAACAACGGTTCCTGTAACAACTGAATCCAGCATTTCTCTCATGCGCTTCGGGTCACCTTTCGAAATAAGTAGTGCATCATAAATTGCTTCATTTGCCTTCACCAAAAAATATGGACCATTTGCAAACGTACCGGTCATTAAATCCATCAAATCTTCATTTGCCGTATCAATATCATTTTCAAGATACGCCTTTTTAATAAGCTCGACTGAATGCTTAACATCGTTATATGCCTCATTATCAAAATCGTGTCCAAGAAACTCAAGCGCACGTTCCCATGAAAGCTGTGCGTATTGATACAAATGAGTTAATTCGCCGCGCTCCCCCACAAGCGCCCATCCATTTTCAACTCTCTCAGTAAGTTTTTCTGAATAATCTGACGGTAGATTTATCCCTAAGTCCTGTATTTTTTCTGAAACAATAGACGGCGTAACATTTTTAAGGTCATATCGAGCAACTAAACGCATTCCTTTTTCTTTTGCCTTTCGTAATTCCGAAACGGTAAATGGCACGCGGCCTAATTCATCCAAATAGAGCTCCTGACCAAACACTTCTATATATCTCTCCGCTCCATAAAAATCTTCCCCCATTATCTCTTTTGCTTTCGCAACCGAAAGCTCTACATCCGGCAAACCGTTATATAGCGCATCCGTATAATTTTGAATATTGTTTTTACTGATGTCGAATAGCCGCGATTCAACCGGACTTTTAAATTCTCCATGAATAGTTAATGCATTCAGGAGGCTTTTAAAATCACGAGCATTAATATGTAGCTCGTTTAAATAATGCTTCGCTTTACTGCAGTTAATCTTCTTCCACGGCATAATTACACGCGGATTTGATTCGCCATCTTTGGCCACTTCTCATCAATCTCGTGATGGGAATACATTACACTCTTGGTGTTTTCATCGAGGTAAATTTTCACGAACTTGGGTTGATTATCCTTGTTCCGTTCCATGCCGACAATCCTATTTTTGAGATACATCGCAAGATCTTTAACATCCCTCCCGCATATCATCAATGCATCATATAAAAGCTCATTTCCTCTCACAAGAAAACGGGACTCTTCTGAGGAGGTATTCGCGATCGAGTCATGTAGTAACCCTGCGGCAACCTTTTTATCTCCTTTGTCAAAAATTTCTTCTATCCTAGCGAGATTCCTCTCAACGAATTCAGCAGGCGTTGGAAATTGATCCGACGTCTCTATCTCTCCAATGATTTTGCGCGCGCGATTCCAAGAAGATTCAAGATTGAGGTAAAGAGGCATCTCTTGCGAGCTACCTGTACTTACCAATACCCACGCCCTCTCCACTGGCTGCATCCACTCGATCTGATGGTCACGGGGAAATGTCACGCCTAATTCGTCATATACAGTATGAGCAGCTGAAGGGATCGGATCGCCTGGCTCAGCAGTATCCGCTCTTAACATGAGAAACATGTTTTGCTCTTTTGCTTTCTTGAGCTCGGCTATCGTAAAAGGAATTCGTCCCATGGACTCTGTTTCGACAGTCGTCTCAAATATTTCCTCGAATCTCTCCGCTCCAAGGAAGTACTCCCCCATTATCTCTTTTGCTTTTTTGATGGAAAGCTCAACATCAGGCAATCCGTCATACAAATAATTCAAATGTCCCAAAACATCTTCTTTTGTTAACTGGATATCATACTCTCCCTGACCAGTCTTTTTAAATTCACCAATATCCAATTCCAATATCGACACATGCCCCTTCAAGGCATGCATATGATATTTCGCTTCCTTACAATCAATCTTCTTCCACGGCACGGCTGCATTATACAGCCTTGGCGACTAATTCATGTAATCCGCTCTGGAATATCGAAGGGATGATGTTTTCCGGACCCAAATCCGTAACCGAATCAGCGATCGCTTGTGCCGCCTTGAGCTTGATTTCCGTCGTAACCCGTTTCACGCCTTTATCCAGCATCCCGCGAAATAATCCCGGATAGCACAAGGCATTATTTACTTGGTTGGCAAAATCGCTGCGCCCGCTTGCGACAATTACCGCTCCGGCAGCCTTGGCCTCTTCCGGTAGGATTTCTGGGACGGGGTTCGCCAAAGCAAACACGATTGCGTTTTGGTTCATGGTCCTGATCATTTCCGGGGTAAATGCACCAGCCGCACTCACGCCGATAAGCACATCCGCTCCTTTTGTCATCTCGGACAGCGATCCTGACCGTTTTTCCAAATTCGTAAATGAAGCCGCCTCTCTTTTTTCTTCATTCAAACCTTCCCTCCCTGCATAAATCGCTCCGGCACGATCGCACATGATCACGTTCTTCATTCCGAAATCGACAAGCAGCCTTGCAATCGCCAAACCAGCCGCGCCTGCCCCGTTCATGACAATTTTCACGTCTTGCATTTCGCGTTTTGTGATACGCAGCGCATTGATCAATCCTGCGAGCACGACGATCGCAGTCCCATGCTGGTCATCGTGCATGACGGGAATATCAAGCCGCTCCATGAGCGTGCGTTCTATCTCAAAGCAGCGCGGAGAAGAAATGTCTTCAAGTTGGATCGCTCCAAAACTCGGAGCAATCCGCACGATGGTTTCGATGATTTCTTTCGGATCTTTTGTATTCAATACAATCGGCACGGCATCAATTCCTGAAAATTGTTTGAATATCGCCGACTTCCCTTCGAGTACCGGCAAAGCAGCCAATGGTCCGATATCTCCATAACCCAAAACCGCCGTCCCGTCGGAAATGATTGCGACCGTATTTTTTCTCCAGGTAAGCGTATCGGCAAGAGCAGGATTCTCGGCGATAGCCTTGGCAACTGCCCCGACTCCTGGCGTATAGACGAGCGACAAATCCTCTTTCGTTTCAATCTGTACGGTTGGCTCGATGCGGATCTTTCCGCGTAATTTCGCATGTAGATCCAATGAAGCTTGCGAATAATCCATAGGCAGACACCCTAGCATGCCGTCAGGATCCGTTCGACAATCCGTTCATGAATGGTACAGTACATATATTATGAGCACTGAACTCCAACTATTCGTAAAAGAAGGCTTATCTAAGGGAATTTCCAAGTCAAAACTCAAAGAAGCCCTAAAACAAGCCAACTGGCCGGCGGACGATGTTGAAGCGGCGCTTTCCAACTATGCGGATGTCGACTTCCCCATCGCCGTACCAAAACGCAAACCGTATCTTTCGGCACGCGAAGCATTCATGTATCTCGTGATGTTCCTCACGCTTTACATCAGCACGTTCTCGCTTGGCACCATTCTCTTCCAATTCATCAATCGTGCATTCCCGGATGCAGCTGCCGGCGATTACTCGTATCTCTACGATTCGACAACCGGCATTATCCGCTCGGCCACCGCAGCGCTCATCATCACCTTCCCGATTTTCTTTTGGATGGCACGCTCACTCCGCACCGCCATGTCCAAGGATCCGGAAAAGCGCGGCTCCAAAGTTCGTAAGTGGCTCACCTATGTCACGCTTTTTGTAGCCGCAAGCGTTATCATCGGAGACTTAATTACTCTGGTCAGTTATTTCTTGAGCGGAGAAATCACGACGCGGTTCTTGCTCAAGGTACTCGTTGTATTGGTGATCGCCGGATCGATTTTTGGCTACTACCTCTGGGATTTGCGCGGCGAAGAAAAAGAACCCGGCAAAACCAAGGCGAAAGAGCGTCCTATGGCCGTCAAAGCATTCATCGGCTTTGTATTAGCAGCCGTGACAATTGTTGCTGCAGCCGGCCTGTGGACATCCGGTTCTCCTGCCAAGGAGCGCGCCCGCCGCTTGGACGAACGCCGCGTTTCCGATCTGCAATCCGTCTCTTATGCCGCCGACCAATGGTATCGCATCAACAAATCCCTGCCTGAAAGTCTGGACACGCTTTCCAAAGGACGCGATGTCTATGTTTCCGGAATCGTAGATCCAGAAACCGGAATGCCATACGAATACCGCGTACTCGGAGCAATGAAATACGAATTATGTGCCGCCTTTGAAACCGATTCAAACTCCGACGGAGTCGCATCGCCTATCATGTTCCGCGAACCCACCCGGTTCTGGGAGCACCCTGCCGGACGTTACTGCTATACCATTGATATCATCGACGAAAAACCCGTTACCCAACCATAACTATGACCCTCTCGTTCATCTCGCTCACTCTTCCAAAAGAAGATCTGATCGAGCTGCATAAAGGCATGCTCATCCGTTATATTTTGGATGCGGCCATGCGCAGAGAAAAAGGTCTGGAAGATATCGAATATCCGGAAAATCTGGTCAAACTCGAAGAGATGCTGGGCATAAATGAAGAGCAGGCGCACGCCCTGTTCCACCAGCTGGAAGATGAGCTCTGGGAATATGTCTGGTACACCTATACCGACGAATGGGCCTGGCATCGAGCCAAAAAAGAAACCGATAAAGAGCTTGGGGATAAAACATCCGGCATCAAACGCGAAGCATTGGAACGCCTTATCGAGGAGCGCTACGAAAAAAACTTCGACAAATACGTCGCCGAGATTGACATGAAAGACGAAGCTGGCGAAACCGAAAAACGTATCGAACGAAAAAAGAAATAATGGTATCATACGACCCATGCACCGTCATAAGAATGCGTGGGTCGTTTCCGTTAACATGGGATATGGCCATGAACGGGCCGCATTTGGTTTGGAAGATCTTGCATCCGGCGGAATCATCACAGCCAATGCCTACCCGGGCATTCCCGACACCGAACGCGAACAATGGACGCAGACACGCAAAATCTACGAAACCATTTCCCGGCTTCAGCCCTTGCCGGTAATAGGTCCGCTGGCATTTGGTGCCATGGACACGTTTCAACGGATTCCGGATTTTTATCCGCGGCGCGATTTAAGCAAGCCAAGCTACCAGCTCAAAGAAATTTACCGTCAAATCCGCCGCGGACTTGGTAAACATCTCGTCGAGAAACTTTCCAAACGCCCATTGCCATTTGTAAGCAGTTTCTTCATTCCGGCATTTGCCGCAGAAGAATACGGCTACCCGGGCGATATCTATATCGTAACGTGCGATGCGGACATTTCGCGTGCATGGGCGCCGCTTGATCCAAAAAAAAGCCGCATCAAATACTTTGCATCCAATGGACGTGTCGTTGAACGTCTTAAGCTCTACGGTGTTCGGTCTGAAAATATTTTCCTGACCGGCTTTCCCCTCCCCAAAAAACTGATCGGCGGTCCGGAGGCGTCCATCATAAAAAAAGATCTGGCCGCACGTATCTGCAATCTCGACCCGAACGGCATCTTCATCCAAAAATACCAAAAAATTCTGCATGACGAGCTCGGGCCTGCGCTCTGCAAATTCAAAAAGAAGCACTCTCTGACACTCACGTTTTCCGTCGGCGGTGCAGGGGCGCAAAAACAAATTGCCTTTGACGCGTTGAAAGGATTGTCAAAAGCCATTAAAGAGAAAAGAATTACCTTTAACCTCGAGGCCGGAACACGCAAAGAGCTGGCCGACGAATTCAAATTGGCTGCCAAAAAACTTGGCCTTAGCTCATCGCTCGAAACGCAGCTGCATATCCACTATTACCCAGATCGCTCGACGTATTTCCGCGCCTTTATCCAGACCCTCCGTACCACCGACATCCTTTGGACCAAGCCGAGCGAGCTATCGTTTTATACCGGAATCGGCATGCCAATTCTTATGGCACCTCCTATCGGTTCGCAGGAGGATTTCAATAAAAAATGGCTTGAAACCGTCGGTGGCGGCACGCCCCAGCTAGATCCGCTCTTGATTGGAGAGTGGCTTTTTGACTGGATCAACTCTGGCGGTTTGGCGCGCTTTGCCTGGAACGGTTACATCGAAGCGCCCACGCACGGCTCCTACCGCATTGAGAGCGTCCTGACCGGCGAACACATGGACCTGACCGAGCTTCCACTCATCGTCTAAGTTATTCGTTAGCTGCATTCATCCAATTACCCAAAGAGACAAGGTCCTGTACTTCCCAATACAATTCAGATGGGATATTCGGATAGTCGACGAGAGCGCGTGCAGCCAGATCCGTGTACTCAGCCTCCCAATGACGACGTTCATCCGAATATGCGTGTGTGCTCGTTGCAGGAAGAAACCATGGCCCACCCGCTTCTGCCTGCATCGCAAAACAATCTCCGTTTAAAGAACAGTAATGCACAGCCGCTGTGGTCCAACGGTCCCATTGATTTCTTTTGAGTATCTGCTCGAAAAGCGTGATTCTGCGGTCATCTCGCCTTGCTTCGAAAATAATTTTCTTTTCGCCCTCTCCATAATATCCCGCGACAATTCCTTTGTTTTCATCAAGTAAAACCAGCTGCAGCTTCGGATCAATGCGGCCAGACGGCACTCGTTTCGGGTTCGGTAAACTCGTCAAAACAAAAATCAAACAAGTCATCAGAATGACAAAAAACAACAAGGCGGTTTGCTTACGCATAACCAGAGCTTAGCCCACCATGTCCTAAACGAAAATAGACGTTAAAAAACCTCCCATTTGGGAGGTTTTTTAGTACATCGGGAGCTGCTGTTCGGAGGCAATGACCGGATTCATCCAGGTTCGGACCAATCCGCCCAAATTGGCCTTTTTGGCCGGATCCGGAACAATAACAGCCATGGCTCCGGCGACCACGATAAACAGGATAAAAAACGTGAAAACGGCCGTATTGAAGTACGAATCAATATCCAAAATATCTGCACCCATTTTATAGAGCCAGTAAGCGTAGGCCATGACGATGCCGGCCAAAATTAATCCGATGATTTCCATGGATTTCCAACTTAGAAAATAATCGAATATTTGTCAAGATGGACCGAATCAAATGCCGGAAACACATCCACATGGAAACGTGTTTTCTGCGGAACGAGGCCTGGTTTTTTGTAGACGCTATGCTTTTCTCCCAATGACAAGTGCAGTCCGTATGTGCGCTCGAAAGCCGTAATATCGTTCACTGGACGCTCGCGTGTGATGGCCCGGTTCAATCCGATGCCAAATTCGCGCACGATCGGCTGTTCCGTTTCTGCGATCTTTTTTAGTACGTCTTTGAACTCTTGCGGTGCATCCGGTCCGGCCTCGATCAATCCATTACGGACGATAGCGAGAAACGGCTTGTAAAAACGCATCATGAAATCATCCCCGGCAAAGGCGTAGATCAAAAGCTCGCCGTTCACCTTTGATAAATCACGCGCTTCGGTAAATACCTCGCCGATCGGATATGTACCGCCGATATTTTCCATCCCGGTATAATCTCCGATATTCAATTTTGCCTCCTCCATACCGCCCTCCCAAACCAGACGATGCGGGCCGCAAGCAATCTCCACATGCGAAGCAGTATCAATCCGCGTCTTTAATTCGCGGGCAAGTACGCCGTCCGTTTCCGGATCAAATGCCAGTGCATCGATCCATGTTTCCCATTGATCTTCGCTCATGCGGTCCAAATGGAGATGTTCGACGGTCTTTAATTTGCGATTGAACAGTTCCAAACGGAAACGGAATTGGTTCAAACGAAAACTCGTAGATTGGACAAGTACGACAATATCGCCGGGTGTAAGCGCATTGATCTTCTCTAAGATCTGCTCCGGCGTAACCTGGTCAAAATCGATAAACTCACCGTCTGGAATGGCGGTTTGATAGGCTTCGGCCATGATCCGAGAGAGTCCGCTCTGGCGGTCAAAGACCACAACAACACGCTCGTGCGGTTTGCGCTTGATCGAGCGTTCCATGATGTTTTTTACGTAGCCTGAGGCCTTTTCCGTGAGATGGTTCATGCTTGCCAGATCCTAATGGATTCTTTAGGATAATGCTACTTTGGACGTTTAGCTCAGTTGGTTAGAGCGTTCGATTCACATTCGAAAGGTCGCAGGTTCGAATCCTGCAACGTCCACCATCAATAACCCCGAGGCAAACGCTTTTCGGGGTTTATTGTATGATAGATGCCATGACCCTGCACGAATGGCTGGTCGAAGCCGAAAAGAAAACCGAAGACGCTCCATGGCTCGCCTCCAAAACTCTGGGAAGTAGCCGCACATGGATCGCGGCGAATCGTCATACCGTAGAACTGACCGTCGGACAAAGACTCGCCTTGGACGAGTTGGTTGCGCGTCGCCTCCAAGACGAACCACTGGCGTATATCCTTCAGTCAGCACCGTTTTACAAACGCGACTTTTATGTCGATCCGCATGTATTGATCCCGCGTCCGGAAACCGAAGACATGATCGATCTGGCGAAAAAAACCGGTCCTGATGCATTTATAGACATCGGAACAGGCTCTGGTGCCATCGCCATCACGCTTGCTCTCGAGACAAACAGGCCTGTATTTGCGAGCGACATTTCTCCCGATGCGCTCGACATCGCAAAACGAAATGCGAAACATCTTGGGGCAAACGTAAGTTTTTTTAAAGGATTCCTGCTGCATTACGAACTAATCGAGGCGATAAAGCGCTATCCGTCTATCACGATCTGCGCAAATCTCCCCTACCTGCCGGATTCAGACAAGGCCATCATGCCAAAATCCGTCACGGCATACGAACCCGACCTCGCCCTTTTTACCGGCCAAGACGGCAATCAGCTTATCATCGAGCTACTCGAACAAATTTCTTCATTCTGTCATTCCCGCGCAGGCGGGAACCCAGCTCTAAACGTATTTTTGGAATGCGATCCTCCTCAAGCAAAAAAACTCCTCGATTTCTCGAAGAGTCTTTTTCCGGATGCAGAAGCAGAAATCATCCGCGACCATTGCGGCCGCGAGCGCTTTATCGTTCTAAGCCTGCAAACACCGAATCATTCGTAGCGACTTCGATCCACGTTTTTCCACGATTGAAAATAAACTCCGATCCATCGGTTGATTCAAATCGGATCGGCTGTCCTGCGGAACGATTCCAGCGCAGAGCAAAACGTTTTCCATCGCGGTACGCAATCGCTTGTCCATTGCCCGTGGTACGGATGCGTAAACGTCCGACGCTATCAAGCACGGTTTGCTCGGTTTTTATAACGATCACATTGTCAGCCTCGACTTGATTCGCTCCTCCCCTATCAATCTGCTTATTTGCTCCCTGTGAACGCACGTATACGCCGCGCTCGCTGTCAAAATTCCAGGTAACGTTAAACGAACCGCCAAACGGAACCGCAATCTTTTTAATATCGCCGCGTTCCGTGGATGATGCCATATCTTTAAAATGCCATGCATCGTCAATTTTAGCCGCGGCTTGTTCTTTTTTGATAACTGCTTCATCCATCAAAGACTCTCGCGTGTAGACATTGTGCGGCGCATCACGGCCGGCATCGCGCCAAAAATATCTGGCATAAGCAAATTCGTTTACATCCGCAAACGATGGCATGGATTGGATCTTTTCGAGCGCTTCCGGACTTCCTCCGACATGGAAAAACGTTGCATTCCACGCATCCGCCCAATCGACAAAATACGGACGTGCACTGCGTACCGGACCGACTTCCATAACCGTTGTAGATGGGGCAAAAAACGCAAGCAAACGGGTAATACTGCCTTCAACCGGAGCCTCAATCACGAGACTCGCCTGGGAAACGCCGGACAGCGGACGTGCATCCGGATGGTTTTCAATCACCACGGCACGCGGAGCAAGGGCGTCCATCCCGGCCGGAACCATAACGCCGTCAAAATACCGCTCGCGCAAATCCTCGGGCGGAGGGAGCGTGATGGCGATGTCCTTTTTTTCATCGCGCGAAGCTCGCGTCTTTCCTGAAAAGATCAGGTAGAGCCCTCCCACCGACACGGCAACAAGCAAAACGGCTCCGATGGCAAATTGCCAGCGGAACCGCTTGATTGTCTCGAGCAGAGACGGGATATCCATGGTTTTTATTTCTTTCCTTCGGCAGCCAAGGCTTCTTCCTCGGCTTTCTTGGCATCTTCGGCAGCTTTCTTTTCTTCGGCTTCGGTCTTGATCTGCGATACATCGGCGACCGTACCCTCTTCGAGCTTCTTGAGTTCGTCCTCCGTAAGCGGACGAGCAACCGTAGCGATGGTCATTTCCGGCGAGGTGACGAGTTCGACACCCTTCGGAAGCTTGATATCGGCAACCGTGATGGAATCGTCAAAAGTGGCAAGCTTGGAAAGGTCGACCGTGAGCTCATGCGGCAAGTCGCCAGGCAGACAGCGGACCTCGACTTCGTCGAGCGATTTGATGAGCGTACCTGCATCGACTTTGACGGCGTTTGATTCGCCGGTGAATACCAGCGGGATCTTGGCTTCCATTTCTTGGTCCATGCGCACTTGGTGGAAGTCGACATGACGCGGCTCGACCGTGAGCGGATCGAATTGGATTTCCTTGATGACGGCTTTAACCGGCTGGGATCCTTCGACCGTGATATCCACAAGCGAGGAATAACCGGCTTGGCGGTAGACCTTGATAAATTCTGAGCGCGGAACCGAAATCGACTGGTTGGCGACTCCGGAGCCGTACATAACGGCCGGAACGCGCATGACAGCGAGTTCATCCTTGGAGCGCTTGCCCATGCTGGTGCGGGGCTTGGCTGACAATGCGTAGGTCATAAATAAATCGGAAAAAGTGACCTTAGATTACGCAAAAGCCGGCAATCCGTCAAGGGGCGGGAGACATGAGCCATTCACAGAATTTTTGGCTCTGTTGATTGAATATTTGATAAAGATGGATGCATTCATCCGATCCGACCGGATTCCGTTCAGCCAGCCGCATCGCGTCGGAAATTTCAAGATCGGTAACCAAACCGACCGTACTTACCCAACCTTGGTGGTCGGTCATAAGGGCCAACATCGACCGTCCGCAAGAAGGACAGGTGCAGTGGAAGAGTCGGGCACTCCCGCCATCCCGCAAAAGATGGACGGCCTCATCCCCATAAGACGCCCGGCACAAGGGGCATTCCACGATCAGCCTCGATGGTTGAATGCTCATGTATCAGTTATAGCTTGAAACAACCGTATAATCAACAATCTTGTGGATATTAAATATCCAGATTTTTTACATGCTTCGCGTTTGTCTGGATAAACTTTTTACGCGGCGCAACTTCTGAACCCATGAGCACGTCGAGAATCTCATTTGCCTTCTCCGCATCGAGAGCCGTTACCTGTTTCATCACGCGCGTTCCGGGATCCATGGTGGTTTCCCAAAGCTGGTCGGCATTCATTTCACCCAAACCTTTGTAGCGCTGTATCGAAACACCGGCAATCTTGGTTTCGCCTTCTGGCGATTCTTCTCCGTCAGCGCCTTCCTCGGTACTTTCATCTTCGGTTACTTCGCCTTTTGCTTTGCGTTTTGCATTTGCCTTTTCTTCTTTCAGTTTTGCAAATTCTTCAACAAACATATCGCGCTCGGCCTCGGAGAAAGCGTATCGGACATTTTTGCCCTTCGCGACGCGGAAGAGCGGCGGCTGGGCAATATACACATGTCCTTTATGGATCAGCTCGGGGAAATATCGGTAGAACAGCGTAAGTAACAGGGTACGAATATGCGCTCCGTCCACGTCGGCATCCGTCATGATCACAACCTTGTGATACCGAAGTTTGGCCATATCGAACATTTCTCCGATATTGGTACCCAACGCAATGACCAGGTTTTTGATCTGCTCGCTCGAAAGCATTTTATCCAGACGTGCTCGTTCGACGTTCAGGATTTTTCCACGCAGCGGAAGGATGGCTTGCGTATCGCGGTTGCGTCCCATTTTAGCGGATCCGCCTGCCGAGTCTCCCTCAACGATGAACAGTTCGGAAACTTGCGGATCGCGGTTGGAGCAGTCGGCCAGCTTGCCTGGCAAGGTCATGCCTTCGAGTGCGCCTTTGCGTAGTACGGTATCGCGGGCAGCACGGGCAGCGGCGCGTGCGCGTTGGGCTAAGACACATTTACCGATAATTGCTTCGGCATCTTTTGGATGCTCTTCCAAAAACGTCGCAAGCGCATCGCCCATCACACTTTCGGTTGCGCCTCGGACTTCGGGTGTACCGAGCTTCCCCTTGGTCTGGCCTTCAAATTGAGGCTCCGGATAACGCACGGAGATAACCGCCGTCAATCCTTCCCGCACATCCTCGCCCGAAAGATTATCGTCCTTTTCCTTGAGATATCCTTTGTTACGGGCGTAGGTGTTCAAAACGCGCGTAAGCGCGGCACGAAAACCCTGTACATGCGTTCCGCCTTCCGGATTAATGATGTTATTAGTGAAAGCGTACAGCGTTTCCGTGTAGTCGTCCGTGTATTGGAGACCGATCGAAATTTCGGATTTATCGACCTGACGCTCCACGAAGAAAATATTCTCGTGCTTTGGTTGCTTTTTATGGTTCAGGTGGCGGACGTATGACTCGACACCGCCCTCGAAATAAAACGCATACGCATCATGCTGGCCTTTTTCGCGTTCGTCGGTTGCAATGAGCTTGATACCCTTGGTCAAATAGCATTGCTGGCGATAGTGGTCGAGAACTCGCTGGTAATCAAAACGCGTACCCTCCTTAAAAATCTCGGGGTCCGGCTTGAAAATAATGGTTGTTCCGTGATTCTTGCTCGTTCCGACTTTTTTAACGTCACCCTTTGGCTTTCCGCGGGAATACTCCTGCTTGTACATTCCTCCATCGCGCTCGACGATAGCCTCCAGACGTTCGGACAGAGCATTTACCACGGATGCACCGACGCCATGCAAACCACCGGAAATTTTATAGCCAGAATCTTCGCCTCCAAATTTACCTCCGGCATGAAGCACGGTCAGTACGGTTTCCAAGGCAGAAACTTTTGTCTTGGGATGTTTTTCGACCGGAATACCGCGGCCATTATCGGTGACGGCGATCGTATCGTCCGGTAAAAGGGTAATCGATATTTGATCAGCATGGCCGGCCATGGCTTCGTCAAAACAATTGTCGACGATTTCGCGAAGGAGATGGAACAAGCCCTCCGGCCCCGTGGAGCCGATATACATGCCCGGACGCTTGCGCACCGGATCCAACCCTTCAAGAACCGAGATCTGCTCAGCTCCATAAGCCCCAGATTTGGGCTTTTTTTCGTCGTTTTTTGCCATAGCGTAATGCCAAGATAATAGCAGAACCCAGCGCCAAAATCAAACGTTATGTCAAGAATTCCGTTGGGAGGTCATGAGGTAGGTTCCTCGCTGGGAAGAAACCGGCTCCACTATGGTATGAAAATTTGAAGCGCGTGAATAAGCAATAGCGACAGCCAATCGCATGCCATTGGGAGTCTTCGTATTCGTAAGTACTTTAACGGTCGTGTTTGTGACTTGGTTTTTATTAAAATTATTTTGAAAATCACCCGTTATGATTCCGTCATAATAAAATTCAGCCAGCGAATGTCCGGGCTCGATCGGCTGTTTTGCATGCGGAGAAAACACGCGGTCGGTGCGCAAGCTTGAAAGATACCAACCGGACTTTACCGACATATCTTGTAAATTACGCCCTTCAGAACCTGCATACAGTCCTTCCAAAGATTTTTTCTGTGGCAAAGAATCGGGAGCATTCATCCGCAAATACGTCATAGTGACATCATTTCCGGAAATGTCTTTAGAAAAACGGTGGATCAAGTATTTGCCTTCTTCTACTGCATCATGCAGCTCCTTTGGAGAAAACGGGATAGGCCCCATCTCTTTTTCATCGAAACCGATTGACCAATCAATTCTTGCTCTTGTTTTTTCGGCTCCGAAAAACCTTTCTTCCCCCATAATCAATTTCGCCCTTTCAAAATCCATTCCGATCGGCAGTTCGTAGCGCATCTCGGCAGAAAGATTTTCTTGCCTACTTCGCATGATCCTAAGTCGGTTCCAAACTTCCAAGTCGCCTGTGGAATGAAAAAACCTCAACTGATCGCGAATCTCTCGCTGATTCAGTTTCAGCTCTTGAAGCAATTCTTTTGCCTTCGCACAGGAAATCCTGGCCACATGGATATGGTATCATGATGGTATGCCCGATGATCACATCATAGGTTCCGGCATGACCGAGCAGGAGCTTAAGCTCGCTTCTTTTTGGGTTCGCAACCGCATTCTCCTGCGGCAAATCCTGCACGGATCCTTGATTGCATTTAACGTTGTCCTCTGGTTATTCGTGCTTTGGAGCCTGCTCGACTGGCTGGCAATTTCCTATCCATTCGAGTCCCGCATCCCGCTAAAAATCGCCACCAACCAAATTACGGCAGAAAGCCTGGTCGCAGCCACGCCAAAACCCCTCCAGCCTTCGCAAGTCTACGTATTCGACAGCACAAGCGGCCGCCGCGACATGCTGGTTGAGCTCTCCAACCCAAACCCGCAATGGTATGCCGCATTTGATTACAAATTCGACATCTCCGGCATGCAAACGCCCGCGCGCCAGGGGTATATTCTCCCCCAAAGCCAGCGTTATCTCACCGAGCTTGGTTTTGCGAGTTCAACCGGCCGTTCAGCACGCTTGATTGTCGACAATATCCGTTGGATGCGGATCGATCCGGCGTGGGTCAACCGCGACTACAAATCCTTTGCAGAATCGCGTCTCGCTTTTGATTTCCAAGATATCACCTACACCCGCGATCTCGTCATCGGTACGCAAACAATCGGCCGCACGGATTTCACCATGGTCAACGACTCGCCGTATGGATACTGGAATGTCGAGCTCACGGTTATTTTATATCGCGGGACTTCGCCTGTCGGAGTAACCACGATCACGCGGCGTGATGTAAAACCGGGAGAATCGGCACCCATTTCCATAAATTGGTATGAAAACCTTCCGGGAATTACCCGTACCGAAATTCGTGCGAGCGTGAATATTCTCGATCCGGATGCGTATTTGTCGAGCGAACGATTCCAAAACTAGCTTTCAAACAGCATCACTCCTGCCTCGGCGTCAGCCGTACCGCGCTTTCTGACTGCCACGGATTCTGCCAAACCTATACACAAAAACACAATCAGCATATACGAAGCAGCTGCAGACAAAAACGGCATAGGAATACCGGTAATCGGCATGATCCCGAGATTCATGCCCGCATTCACAAACAAATGGATAAGGAAAATCGAGCCAAGACCCACGAGAAGAAGCGATGCAAAATCGTCTTCGCTCTCATACCCGATTTTGAGCATGCGCGTTAACAGGAGAATGAACAAGAAAAAGACGAGCGCGAGTCCGGCAAAACCCATTTCCTCGCCAACGACGGCAAAAATAAAATCCGTTGCTGCAGCCGGCAAAAAACGCAGACGCGCCTGAGACCCCTCCCCTATCCCTTTGCCAAAAATACCTCCGGATCCGATCGCAATGCGCGCCTGTATTGCATTGTATCCGGCTCCGCGCGGATCCGCCTCGGGATTTAAAAATGATTCGATGCGTCCGCGCTGATATTCTTGAAGCCCGAATGTCCAAATAGCGCCGCCGCAAACCAAAGCAACCAAAGGCAGAATAATCCATGCGCTTCGTGGCAGTCCGGCAAATGCCGACATCGCGCCCCAAATCAGGAATAGGACCATGGCCGAACCAAAGTCCGGCTGCAGCATGACCAAACCTGCATAAAATGACGTTGCCGCAAAACTGATACCGAATGTCGCCCAACTAAGCCGTCCTCGGCCGCGTCTCACATAAAATGCCGCCAAATAAACCGTGAGTGCAACCTTGGCGATTTCAACGGGCTGAAAAGACAATGCACCGAATCGGAACCAGCCAGTCGTATTATTGACCGTCACGCCAAAGAATACGACCAAAAGCAGTAAAAATGCACCAAAGAGATAAATGAACAGCGAGACGGAGCGCAGATGGCGGTAATCGACAAAAATCAATCCGGCAATAGATAGGATACCGACCGCCAGTACGGCTACCTGTTTATAAAACAGGAAAAGGTTGGACGGCTCCTGCGAAATCCCTATGCCGTAGATAGCCATAAGCCCGATGGCAGTTAACGTCATCGCGGCAGTAAGCAGCACCCAATCCAGACGCTCAAAATAGTCGAGCAGGAATCGCATGGTTTGATCCTGTCATAAGTTTCGCACAACATCCACCCCTTCGGTTTTACGGAATCCGATACGGTCCGGAGCCTCTTCCTCCAAACGCATCATATTGCCCAGCATAACCGCATTCATCCCGTAGCGATCACGGATAAGGTCCACTGCCTTTGAAACCGCGCTCCGCCGCTCCGGTAAGGCTGTAAACAACCGCGTTTGTCCGGTCGGCAAAGAAAGATCAAAAAGTGTCACAGCCAAAAAATTTACGCGCTCACCATGCCATAATTCATGCAGCAGTTTGAGTGTCATCTCGGTTAATGCAAAAGAATCGTCCGTCGGTTCTGGAAAACTTGTATGCACCGAACCTCCCGCGGCAGCCGTCGGTGTCCAAAACGGGCCTTGCGGCTTTGGTCCGCCCTCGAGCTTGAAGCCCACCGAGATGGATATGGTATTCGCCAAGAGCCCGAGCGAGCGCATGCGTCGGCCCGCTCGTTCCACCAATTTTACAAGCGTGGCCGGAACCTTTCGTTCGCGGTTTACGCGTTCGGGAACGCAATACGAATGTCCGACCGACTTTGGCAGGCGCTCGTCATGCTGCTCCACATGGTCGACATCCAATCCATGCAGCTTCGCTTTCAAAAAATATCCGTAGACACCGAACGCGCGTATTAAATTTTCCGTCGGCGCATACTTTAGTTGGATGAGATTGCGATAGCCGAGCCGCTCGATACGCTTGCGGATGCGCGGACCGATGCCGCACACATCCTCCAAATCAAGACGCGAAAGAATATCATCGAGATTCTCGAAATCGATAATGGTCAGCCCGTCCGGCTTTTTAAGATCCGACGCGGTTTTTGCCAAAAACCGTGTCGGCGCAATTCCGACCGAACAGCGCAGCCACTCGCCGACCTCTTGCGTGATGCGTTTTTTGATGCGCGACAAGGCAAACGACGCCTCGGCCGCATCGCGGTACCAGCCGGTCAAATCGAGAAACGCTTCATCAATAGAATAATGTTCGATACGGTCGGACAAGGTGTGCAGTAGCGTAAATACGCGCGAGGTTACGGCGCGGTATTTGGGCGGATCATTTTGGACAAAAACGGCACCCGGGACAACCTCTCGCGCCTGCTTGACCGTCATCCCGACCTTCATGCCGAGCTTTTTTGCTTCGACAGATGCCGCAATGACGCAGCCGTACTCGTGCAGATACGAACAGACTCCCACCGCCCGCCCGCGCAAAAACGGATTCGCCTGCTGCTCAACCGAGGCGAAGTATGAATTCATATCCACATGGGCAATCAGCTTGTCGGAACGCGGAAATTCCATAGTTCTCCGCTTCTATGCGGATAGAACAGATATAGAACAAAAACAGAACATGTGCAAATACAAAAAAATACCCGCATATGCGAAGTATTTTTTATGGAGCCGATGGCCGGATTTGAACCGGCGACCTTTGCTTTACGAAAGCACTGCTCTACCAACTGAGCTACATCGGCGTGGAGCGGGTAACGGGAATCGAACCCGTCTCTAGTGCTTGGGAAGCACTCATAATAGCCACTATACGATACCCGCGTGGCTAATCTGCGGTTCGATCGTGGACGGGACAGTACCAGACCAAAAA
Organism: Candidatus Uhrbacteria bacterium; assembly: GCA_020854265.1. Taxonomy (GTDB): domain Bacteria; phylum Patescibacteriota; class Patescibacteriia; order 2-12-FULL-60-25; family 2-12-FULL-60-25; genus CAIXDN01. Next base: position 220,439 of record JADZFU010000004.1, on the reverse strand, counting down.
CCGCTTGGCAAGGATCAATTACTGAACTTTAAATAACGTTTGGCGTATGGCTCGCTCATCCTGCGATCCAATTCGGCCGTAAAATCGGCTTCGGTCTTGCCATCACGGACAAACGCGCGCTTTACCCCCTCTTCAAGCAAGGCAGGCCCCAAAATAAAACGCTTGAACTCGTCCTCATTCCATCCATAAACTTTATCAAGATACTCGCGGAACTCCCCGATGGTCGTGGATGTTCCGGCTTGCATCAAGGTCTGATCGATGGCGCGGTCCAAATCGAGCGGCGTAACAACAATATTCATCTCGTCAGCCATCTCCTGCACGGCATGGATCCGGACGGCACGGTCCAGCGCTCCGGCACGCTCGGCATCGGTCATTGCGCCGGACAATCCCTCGGCCGGACCTTGAATGGCCATAAATTTTGCCGCAGCATCCACATGATCAAGATACTCCCCATAACGAATGCTTCTTGATCCGACCTTGGCTGCCGGCAGCCACGAACCGACAGCTCGAATCACCACTCCCTCGGAGTGGCGGACATACGCCCCAAAAAGCAAAGCGCCCGAAGCGCCGAATACGACCAATACAATCAGGGAAAGCGCAATGAGCGAAGCTGGTTTGAGGCGAAAGTTCATAGGTTAATTCTGTTTTTTAAAAAAATAATCAAACCAGCGTTCGGCATTTGTACGGGTATCCGGCGGCGGCAAATCCGCAAGAACGGCGTTCGGAGTTTCCCATGTCTGGGGCGAACCCTCCAGTCCGCGCAAGATAACGACCCGCTCCCCCGGTTTACGGAGTCCAAGCCGCGTCCGGGCTTCTTTGTCGAGCGCATCTTGGGAGTCCAAGCGCTGTAAGAGCTCGACCAGGCCGAGCTTGCGGCCTTCCAAGCGTTCAACCTCGGCCTGCATTTGGCGTATTTCTTGGTCTACCTTCCATTCGCGATACGTTTCTCGAACCGTGGAAATACCGACTGCGAAAAAAAGCACGCCGCTGGCTGCTGCAAAAAAAGGCCACTTCAAGCCATTCATACGTTCCATAATACCTTAGAGCGGCTTCATTCGGAAACCGCCGTCCATGGTGGTACGCACGCCGTTCAGGTCCTGTTTCAAAATTGTGATTGTCTCGGCCAGCGGCTTGACCCGAGGGAGATCGGGGATTTCCAAAGCAGACACCGAGCCTCCAGACGACAAACGGATAGTTCCTCGTCCAAACAAACCGTCAATCCACGTTTTGGAGAAGCTGACATTTTGCACATCAACCAATGCGACTTCATGCACGATGCGATGCCAGGGATTTTTTTGTTCGACAAAAACAGCTCGGCGATTTGTGAGCAATAACACTTGCGAATCCCAGATAAGAAACGCGCGCAAGGCCACCAAAATTCCCGCTGCCAAAAACAAGCAGAGAATAATTGCACCGATGCTCCCCGATCGGAGAAGTGAAAATAAAAAGAAAAACGGCAATGCAATCAGCACACCCGCGAGCACAAGCTGTCCGAGCATGGCCGACACCGAACGCCGAACAAACAGTTCAATCTTTTCATTCGGCTGCAGCTGGATAACGTCACGGATGGAGAACATAACGTATGGCTTCTCTGGCGGTTTCGACTTCGTCCCATGGCAGTTTACCGCCATTCGCAACACAGATCCACGGCTCGCAGCCCTTGCCGGTCATGACGACCAAATCCCCTTCCCGTGCCTGTTTCATCGCGAAAAAAACAGCTTCCCGACGATCGGCGATTCGGAAAAGATTTTTTCCCTCGACCTTGCCGGCCTCGACCGCTCCGGCTGCAACTTGGTCGATAATTTGCTGTGGATCATCGTCGTACGGATCTTCATTTGTCACAATGACGATATCTGCCCGCTCGGCTGCCATACGCCCGAGCACGGGACGGCGGGCAACATCGCGTCCGCCCCCGCAAGAACCTAAAACATGAATGGTTCGCGTACGAGGCATGGAATCCAAAGCGAGGTACAGCTGGCGGAACGACTCGGGTTCAGGCGCGTAATCCACGATAACTCTCCAAGGCTGGCCTTCTTCGACGCGTTCAAAACGGCCAGGAACGCGCGTCACCTCGGACAGGCCTTTGGCTGCAAGCGCGAGATCAATCCCGAGCACTTTACAAACCGTCATCGCAGCCATGGCATTGGAAATATTATAATCCCCTGGGAATCCAAGATCGATACGGTGTCCATCGACCGTAAACGAAGAACCGGTCGGGCGAAGCTCGACATCTTTGGCGCGCAATCCGCGATCCGTATGGGTACTGAACCAATGCACGTCCTTGAGACCCGGCGTTTGTGCATAGTACGCCGCATGTTCGCTATCGGCGTTCAGCACGGCCGTCGGAGCCGACTCAAACAATAAGCGTTTTGCTTTTTTGTAATTTTCAAAACCTCCATGGGCCTCGATGTGCTCCGGAGTAAGATTGGTAAAGACGGCGATTTGATACTTGATCCCGATATGGCGGTGCTGGATCAGCCCTTGCGAAGACGTCTCGATGACAGCATATCGGCATCCGGCATCAGCCATTTTTTTGAGCATGCGCTGGAGATAAAAACGGCCAGGCATGGTCATCTTTGTCTTATTGATCCATTCTTCGCTTCCGATTTTCATGATCGCGGTCGTCGTGCATCCCGTTTTATACCCCGCGGCTTCGATGGCTTTGGCAATAAAATAGCTCGTAGTTGTTTTTCCGTTTGTACCTGTAACTCCGATCACGATCATCCGGCGCGACGGATGCCCATACCAAATATCTGCCGCGTGCGCGAGCATGCGGTGGTAAACATCCAAAACGGATTTTGGTATCAATTTTTTGAGAGAGTGGATCATGAGCTATAGGTAAGCAGGGACACGATAGCAAAGGCGATAGCGAGTGCGAATGTTGCCGTCGCAAATGGTACGGCTAGCGAAAATCCCGCAAGCTTGGCCACGAGCAGGAGCGATACACCGGTTACTTGCAGCAGCATTTTGATCTTGCCGTAATTGTTGGCGGAAGCATAGAGGCCGCGATGCTTGCGATACAACGCGCCGATAACGATCAATAACTCAAAAAAGACGATGAGGACCGCAAATAAAACATGAATTTCTTGCGCGACAAAGATGACGACCGTGGATCCAATAAGCAATTTATCGGCCACCGGATCTGCCATGGTTCCCCACAACGTAATCTGTTTGCGCACGCGGGCCAGCGAACCGTCAATGGCATCGGTTGCTGCCGCGATCAAGAAGATCGGAAGTGCTATATCCCACTGTTTCATCAAAAAGAAATACAGCACGAACGGAATCATGATCATCCGCAGGATCGTGAAATGGTTTGGGCGTACAAAACTTGGAACAAATCGAAGTACCGTCCACTCCATCAATCGGTCATGTGGAAAGTACTTGATATTCTCATTAGTCATGAGCATACCGCGACTACATCATACGAAAAAAGCGCAAAAATAGCCATACACAGCAATTTTTGATAATCTTGGTTCATATGAAAAACGTGGGAGAAACCCAAATCATGGGCGGTACAGGCGAAAAACCCGTCTCGCCCGGCTTGATAAAAAAAGATTTTAAACAGATGTTTCTGGAAGTAATCGCCAAAAGCCAAAATCCGCAAGAACGCCTCATGGCATCGCAGATGTTAAAAAACGTGGGCTTCGAAATAGGGCCAGATGACAAAGAAAAGGCCGAGGTAGTCATCGGTCAAATCGAAGAAGAACAAGAAAAACATAAAACCGAAATAGCGGGCAGACTCGCCAGCATGCAGCAACAAGAAGCCGCGTTGCAGGATCTTAGCGTTGAGGAATTACGAAAAAAAATCTCGAACGCTCCGGCTGCAGAAAAAACAAAACGTCCAGTTATGTTTATGCCCGCCGTAAAACCCAAATCTGGACAGAACCCCATCACTCCGTTCCAATAGGATCCATGAACCGTTTATACCGCGACATGCCCATTACCGCCGCGCTAATCGTGGCGGTTTTAATCATTGGATTGGTGCTGCCCGGGAGTATCATATGGAAGTTTTTGGCGATCGCGGCATTTCTATTAGCCGCATGGATGTATTGCGAACGCATCGGAATCATCTTGCTTATCGCGTCCCAATCGCTTTTCCAGACCGTTTTTTACTATCTGGGCTGGACATTGGGTAGCCACACGGATGCATGGGCCTTGGCCGCCGGCTTGCTTCTCCTGCTTCCCTTATTGGTTTGGCAGCCAAAAAAACACCAACTCCCAACCGAGTCTGAAGAGAAACCGAATTGGTATTGGATTATCCCTCTCCTGGTTATTGGAGTCTTGCTTGGCGGCGGCGTGGTCTATGCATCGTTTCGTGCCGCAACCGATGTCGCAATCCGCTCCCCATGGGTCATGCTGCCTTTTTGGACCATTCCAGCTTGCGCTTCTCTTGTTATCGCGTCCCTGCTCGCGGCGTGGAAAAGCCGCTCAAGACTTGCCACGGCTGTCCTTGTTTCAATTACATCCTTTGCAATAAGCGCCATTGCGCCCGCACTCTATGAGCTTGGGTTTGGATTTGATGGATTCCTGCATCGTGCGAGCGAACACATCATCCTCGACACCGGTACGCTCGATCCAAAACCTCCATACTATATCGGCCAATATGTTTTCACGACTTGGCTCGCACGCTTTTCCGCGCTCGACATCTCGCTCATAGACCGCTGGCTCGTTCCGGTATTTTTTGCCCTCATCCCCTTTTTCTTCTTGTCATCTCGAGCAAAGTCGAGAGATCTTCTCGGTATTCCTGCTTTACTGCTGCTTATTCCCCTCGCCCCATTTGTCGCCACAACTCCGCAATCATTCGCCTACATTATCGGCCTGATTAGCATTCTAATTTCTCTCGACGAAGAATTGCATCCATTCGCCTGGCTGCCTTTGGCTCTCTGGTCCATTGCCATCCATCCGCTTGCAGGACTCCCCTTTGCTGCGATTGCCGGAGCCTTGTTTTGCATCCGGCTTGGTAAAAACTACGGCTACAAACCCATAACCTATTCTTTTGCCGTACTTGGAGTAATTGCCGCCGGGCTCTCGATTCCGGCAGCCTTTCTTCTTCTCGGTTCTCTTTCTTCCAATGCCGTCGTTTGGGACTGGTCGCGGATCATCGACATGAATGAAATATGGAAATCGCTCTCCGCCTTCACGCCGCCGCAAAACCGCGTGGCACTTTGGGCCGATTGGTCGAGCCTTGTTGGTTTTTTGATTCTTCCCGCATCAATCTTGCTTGCCATCATTTCCATTTTCCGTGATAGAGACCGCCGCGCATATTGGATCGCTTTGCTTGCTGCCGGCTGCTCGCTATTGGCTGCTGGCTTTATTTTGAAAGCCGCCGGCGAATTCCCTTTCCTTATCGATTATGAACGCGGAAATTACACGGACCGTCTATCGATCATGGCCAATCTGATTGTCGCGATTCCGGCCGCCGCTGGTCTCGGCTTTCTTTTATCCCGTCTCTCCCGCACCCACATCCTAACTACGTGTTACGTGCTATGCGCTTCGTATGCATGGATGGGAGCCCAGACCTATAACGCCCTCCCGCGCCATGATGCGGCACAGGCAAGCCGCGGCTGGAGCGTGGGCCGTTCCGACATCGATGCCGTGCGCTGGATCGAGCAGGATGCAGGCAAAGAACCGTATACCGTCCTCGCCAACCAAAGCGTAAGCGCCGCTGCGGTACAAGAGCTTGGTTTCAAGCGCTATGCCGGAGATGTCTTCTTTTATCCTATCCCGACAGGCGGCGCTCTCTATCAAGAGTTCCTTCAAGCCGTTGCGCCTGATCCGTCTTTCGATGCTATTCAAAATGCCGCTCGACTTGGCGAAAGCAAAATCGTCTACGTTGTCTTGAATGAATATTGGTGGGACGCCGAACGTGTTGCCTCAAAACTTTCCGCGCAAGCAAATAGCGAACGCGACATCAAAAACGGAACCGTGCGTGTTTACAAATTCTTGATGAAGTGATCCGCATACTCTTTTGGATCATGCAGCCTGGCCAGCTCATACATTTTTGATGCTTGATCGGCATAAACGGATGGATCGCGTAGAGCGGCCACGGCCCTTACCCAAGATTCAATATCATCAGCCGGACACAATACGCCGGCACCATTCAACGTCTCTTTTATTCCTCCGACATCTGAAGCGATGACCGGCAATCCGACCGAAGAAGCTTCTAAAATAACGGTCGGTTGATTTTCTGCGATTTGCGACGGTACAAGCAGGACATCCGACTCGCGCATCTTTTCCATGATCTGCACCGTGTCCAATCTTCCCAAAAAACGTACCCTGCCCTCGGTCATCCCCTCGCCCACGACATCCAGCTCAATATCAGGTACGCGCTCAAGCAATTCCAAGGCAAGCTCTATCCCTTTTTCACGCGTAGCACCAACCATAAACAGTTTCGGTTTTGGGGATGGCATGCGCATCGCAAAAACAACAGGCGGAGCCGGATTAGGCAAAACTGCCGTCTCGACATCCTGAAAAAAACCATACTGGCGATGCTGATCTAACAGCCACTTGGTTGGCGACAATACCGTATTGGGCTTTCCTAAGCTCAGCCGTCGTAAAAACCCCCACGCCTTTCTCCATGCATTCGAAGCTTGGTCCGTCATGCGTCCGGATGGCTCGAAAAGCTGGACATCGTGCAAGACATGGATCCAGCGCACGCCGCGCCGCTGGATCATTCGGGCCGTCGCAAATCCGCAGCCTGTGAGATTATGCGTAATGAGTACTTCTGGCTGCCAAGCGCGTATTTCTCTGACCAAATCCTGACGCGGGAGCAAGTCGGCCAAATGGTAGTACAAACGCAAAAAAATCGGCTTATCAAACCAAGGAATAGGCGGATGCCAGACATGCACCTGGTGCCCGGCTTGCTCCAAAATACCGGCTTGCCAAGCCGCGATCCGAGATGCTCCGCCCGTTTGCGCGGGAGGAAAAGCATTTGCAAGAATAGCGATCTTCATCGAAGGATATCTTGATAGACGCGCACGAGTCCGTCGATATGGGCATCGTGCGAGTATCCGGAGGCATGCTTGACCGCTTCTGCGGACATGCGCGCGCGCAAATTCGTATCCGTCGCGATTTGTTGTATGCGATCCGCAAACCGCTCGACATCTCCGACAGGAACCAAAAATCCCGTTAATCCGTCTTTCACGACCGTTCGCACGCCCGGAAGATCCGAGGCAACGACCGGTGTGCCGCATGCCTGCGCCTCAAGCGCCACAAGTCCGAACGCTTCGGCTGATGACGTGGATGGGAATGCAAACACGTCGGCCGTCCGGTACGCGTCGGTTAGCGTGACGTCATCGATCTTTCCCAAAAAATGGACGCGTGATGCGATACCGAGCATTCGAGCCTGCTCTTCGTAGGTTGGCCGCAAGTCTCCGTCTCCCGCCAAAAGCACATGTGCATCCGGAATCATCGACACGGCATGTAATAAAATATCAATCCCTTTGAAGGCATGGGCCCTGTCCAATCCGCCGACAAATAAAACACACGGGACGCCATTCGGAACGGAAAATCGTGCGCGAGTAGCCGGACCCGGCGAAAACGCATGCGTATCTATGCCAAAAGGAAGCTCAACAAACCGATCCGGCAGACGCTGAAAAATCTTTGATACGGTCGAGTGCTTTGCATAATCAAAAGACGAAACCAAAATCTTTTTTGCCCGTTTGAGCATCGCAAACTGGAAAAAAAACCGTTCAAGACGGAACAAGATTTCGCGGTATCCGCTTGCCCGTGCATCCATGTGATATGTCACGACGATCGGCGGAAGCGTTTCCGAAGAGAGCAGCATGAACTCTCCCGTCCCATAATACGGATAATGGAGGTGGATCACGTCGGCTTTTTTAGCCTCTTCTTTCCAACCATTCAGCGTAGAGGCATTACCGATACGCCAAATAAACGGCAAGCGTTTAACAAAAGACGCTTCCTGCGTTGTTTCTTGAATTTCTGGTGCGATTAACTTGGCCTCGATACCGCGCGCGCGCAGTCCTGAAACTTCTCGAAGTGCGGCCTTGCCCATGCCGCCGATTTCCGGCGGTGCCTCGCACACAAAATGGACAACGCGCATATTATTCCAAATCTTTTAGCGCTTCTTCGCGTACCAGCTTGGTCAATTCCCGTTCCATGCGTACATGAGAAACGTGCAATTGAAACACAAGCACGAATAACAAAACGACGGCCAGATACACGACCAAATCGGCTCCGCGCCCCACGCCCACAAGATCGGCAAAAAAACTCGCGGTATCCGGATACCAAGTCACAACAAGTCCGCCGGCCACGCCGAGCGTCCAAAGAAGGGCTACGGGCGTACCGACGGCATTTTGGTTGCGGCGGCGCCACACCAGCCACAAGCTGGCCAAAAACAAAGCGCTCAACAAAAGTTGCATCAGCATATTATTGGAATGATCCGAGCAGCAGCTGCCATAAAATTTTAAAGGCATCTGCCGGCTTTTGACCCTTTGCAAGCGTGTCGGCCGTATACCGGATGCGCACCGGAACTTCCATCCAACGGAGATCCGACCGCGACACGAGCCGCAAAATCTCCGAGCAGTGCGCCATGCGGTCCTGTTTGAAATCGATTTTGCGAGCCGCATCGGCTGTCATTGCGCGAAGTCCGCTTTGCGGATCCGTGATATGTTTTGAAATCCCGAGAATCAAACGGTTGAAAACCATGGCAGCACCAAGGAGCAGACGCCGTGCAAACGGCATCCCTTCGGATGAAACGCCGAGAAATCGCGATCCAAAAACCACATCAGACTTTCCTTCCGTAATCGGCGCGAGCATATGCGGAATCATGTCCGGATCATGCTGGCCGTCGGCATCAATATGCACGATAACATCTGCCCCAAGCATAAGGGCCGCTTGAGTGCCGGTTTTAAGCGCCGCGCCCTGTCCGCGGTTGAGTGAATGCCTCAAAACAATCGCGCCCGCTTTTTTTGCTTCTTCGACCGTTACGTCCTTGGATCCATCATCAACCACAATAACGTTTTGGACATGCTTAAACGCCCCGGTAATCGCGGGGCCAATCCGTCCAGCCTCATTCATGGCCGGCATGACGGCTATAGCCTTCATGCCCATACCTTAGCCTTCTTTTCTATTTTTGGACAAGAATACGCTTCTTTAGCGTGACAAAAAACGACAAAGCAAACACGGAAGGACAAATATCGGCTAGCCATTGGCCGATCAAACGTTGAAATGAATTTTTCTTCGACCAATAACCTAGACCAGAAAATGAAACTATTTCGACATTCGATGCCTCAATCATTTTTTCAAGGATGGACTTGTTGAACCAAAAAATATGACCTTTCTGAGGTGAATTGTTCTCAGGCCTTCTACCCAACAAAACCTGGATTCTGGCGGATATTGAATTGAAATTCGGAACCGAAACCGAGACCCCCCCATTTGATACTCGAACACATTCTTTCAAAACATGCTCAGGGTGATGGAGATGTTCCATGACCTCAAGACATGTGACATGAACGAATGATCCGTTCTCAAAAGGAAGTGGCTCGTGCTCGATATCATGCTCGCGAACATCCAGGCCTTTTTCAATAGATTTTTTCAATCCAGAAGAAGATACATCGACACCTATTGCTTGGATATTTTTTTCTTTTAACAGCTCCAAAAGCAGACCAACGCCGCATCCGACATCCAAAACAGGGCCAGAAGTAATGGCTGATAATGCTTTAGTATGCCAAAACTCAACCGGCTGGTCTTGTGAAACCCAACGTTGATCTTCAAAAGATTTTACGGACATGTCAGAAGACTACTAGAACTGCTTAAAACTAAGCAAGCTCTTATTCGCAATCGTATAATCAATGGTTTTCTTGAGCCCTTCGTCCAGCGTAATAAGCGGAATCCAGCCTAGCTGTTCTTTTGCCTTGGTCAGATCAGGAAGTCCAAGCTGGGTCATGAACAATAGCTCGCCCTTGAAAGTAATTTTGGATGAAGAACCCGTCATCTCGAGCAGCCGGTTCGCGACATCCATAATCGGTACATCGATATCGCTGCCGAGATTTACCGGTCCGATATCCTGCGGCGCCGCCATCATTTTGATCATGCCATCTACCACATCGGTTACGTACACGAGCGATGTGCGGAAGGTCTCGTCGCCAAAAATCTCGAGATCAACTCCGTCTAATGCATTCGTGATGAAATCCGGAATCATCTGTCCGTCAAACAGCGGCATGCGCGGTCCATACGTTCGGAAAATACGTGCGATCCGCACGTCGAGATTATGCACTTGTTTATAAGTTGCGCAGCACGACTCGGCAAAGCGCTTGCCCTCGTCATAACACGCGCGCGGACTGAGCACGTCCACTGCGCCAAATTCTTCTTCGCGGAATCCATGTCCGTCTGCAGGACGCGGCCCGTATACAACCGACGTAGATGTGTGGATGACTTTCGCCTTGTAACGAACGCCGAGATCAAGCGCATTCTTCATGCCGAGACTGTTCGCATACAGCGTCTGCATGCGATACTGCTCAAATTTTTTTGGACTTGTTGGACAAGCAAGATGGTAAATCTCCTGAATCCCTTGGAACTTTACTTTGAAACGGGCCAGCTCTGGGAATGCTTCCGGATCAAATGGCTGGGTAATGTCATGGCGGATGAATTCGAAATCAGGATTTTTGAGCAGGTGGTCGATATTCGACTCTTGGCTCGTGGAAAAATTGTCGAGACAGATGACGCGCGCATCTTTGAGAAGCGCATCGCACAGATGCGAACCGATAAATCCGGCACCGCCGGTCACGAGCACGTTCTTTTTTTCGAACATTGGTTTGTCGGCCATATTAGAATGCGTTCTGCTGTTGTCGGCGGGAACGCGCATATTCGATCATTTGGCGGAGCCCGTCCTCGACACGGACAAGCGGAATCCATCCAAGTACTTGGCGGGCTTTTGTAAGATCCGGAAGCGCCGGTTCTGAAAATGGATGGGACGAGACTTGAAAACGGATGCGCGAAGATGACTCGACCAATTTGGTCACCATTGCGGCGACGCTCGAGAGGTACATTTCTTGGTCAGACCCGAGATTCACGACCGTGATTTCAATCGGCGTATTCATGTGGCGCACCATGCCGTCGATAATATCCGAAACATAACACAGGCTGATCTTCGCATCCTCCGGAGCGTGTAATTCGATATCGGTTCCGTCAATCGCGTTATTGATGATATCCGGCAGTAAGTTCCCGTCGAACAGTTTCATGCGCGTTCCATAGGTACGGAAAATACGTGCAATTTTGACATCCAAACCGTACACATCGGCATACGTCTGCAAAATCGCCTCGCTAAAACGCTTACCCTCGTCGTAAGCGCCGCGCGATGTGAGATGGTCGATAAAACACGGATCTCCTTCCGAAACATATGGACGCTCCGCTTGGCGCGGACCGTATAAAACCGACGATGAAGCGTAGAGTACTTTTGCTTGGTTTGCGACCGCGACATCAAGCACGTGTTTTACGCCGATCGAATTGGTCAAAACCGTGGCGATTTTGAATTGTTCGAAATGCCGTTTGGAAATCGGACATGCCAAATGGTAGATCTCTTGTATCCCTTGGAACTTGACCTTAAAACGCTCCAGCTCCGGATAGCTCGCCAAATCGAATGGCTGGGTAATATCGTGATTGATGAATTCAAAATTCGGATTTTGTAAAAGATGTTCGATATTCGCAACCGTGCTTGTTGAAAAATTATCCATGCAGATGACGTGGTGGTCTTTGACCAGCGCATCGCACAGATGGGAACCGATAAAACCGGCACCACCGGTTACAAGAATATTCTTGCGGTCAATAACCTTGTGCTTCGTAGCCATGGGCGGATTATACCACGTTTTTGGACCTGAAGGTGAAAAAACGATGTGCCAAAAACGTGTAGACCGCGCAAAGACCGGCGGCCAATACGGCCACGGTCAAATCAAACCATTTCAAGATGGAAACGCCGAACCAAAAAAGGAAGGTATTGAGCGCCGTATTCGTCAGGACAACAAAAATGTATTTCACAGGCTGTGAAAGCTTCTTCTCCTGGGCGCGGTACGTCCAATCCCGATGGGCAAAAAAGTTGAAGAGAGCTGAAATCGTAACAGCAACCACGCTCATCAGAACCAGCGGAGCCGTGGGAAAAACAAAACGGGTTAAAACGGCATACCCGAAAAAATAAATCAAAAATGAAGTACCGCCTACGATCAAAAATTTGATCGCACTCTTCCATTCATGTTTCACAAAATGCACCGACTGCCTGATCATATCAACGCAAAGCGGCACCGATATTCAGCCTTCCAAAACCCATGCTCCCCTTCTGTCCGATCCCGACACCTTCCTCAATAGGATCAATCGTCGCAAACAGCTGGGCACGTATCCGAGCCGGACTCCATTCCGGATGCACGCTCTTTATTAAAGCTGCCGCACCGCTCACCAATGGTGCTGCCGCGCTTGTCCCGATCAATCCGGAAAAATACATTCCCGAACTCGTAACCGATGCTCCATTCGACTCTTGGGTCGGGCGCGCCGACAGCAAATCGTATCCCGGTGCTGCGATATCCGTGCACGATGCACCGACATTTGCGTATGCCGCATGCTGGTCAAGCACATCGCTCCCCGTTACGCCGATAATGGCGTGCTCTGCATCCTCGCTGCAAACGGGATACACAGGATCAACATCCAAATCAAACCCTTCCGGCATATCGCTATTTCCCGTTGCCGCGACAACCACAATTCCCGCCCGCTCGGCCTCTGCAAGCGCACGCTCGAGTTTTTCATCCGTTTCAAATCCGGCAAGACTGAGATTGATCACATCCGCTTTCATGCGGATCGCGTAGTAAATCGCTTCGGTGGCGTGGTCGAGGTTGCCGAATCCGTCAGGACCAAGCACGACCAGCGGCATGACGCGCACGCCAGGCGCAATCCCGCTCATGCCGACAAAATCATTTTGACGGGCAGCGATCAGGGCCATCATGGCCGTCCCGTGGCTCCATACGGCATCCAACGTATCTGCATTCCCGACCGGGCGGACATCCCCGGTATTCATCGCAAAATTCCATCCGCGCACATCATCGACATATCCGTTTCCGTCATTATCGATCTTGTCGCCAGGAAGCTCTTTCCCATTAACCCAAAACGCATCCAACAAATCAGGATGGTAAATATCGACACCCGCATCAATAAGCGCCACCGTTACCGATGGCTTGCCGATGCTTACCTTCCAGGCCTCTTCGGCTCCGATCTGTTTCAAATACCATTGGCGCGCATAAAGCGGGTCATTTGGTACCATGGCAAAAGCCGTCACAGGTACGGCAAAAAACACCAAAAAAATGCTTGCCACTTGATAGATGAGCCTCATTCATGCGAAGTTTAGCGTACTCTATGATCGGTTTCCAGCGCCTCAAAGCCCTCCTCATCGTATTTGGAGACCTCTTGGTCTTTGAACTGGCCCTGTTTTTAAGCCTTTGGCTTCGGTATGGCGATTTGGACTTCCCCCGTTGGGAATCAAATTTCCTGCCATTTAGCGTCCTTTCTCTGGTCTGGGTAGTCTGTTTTTACATTATCGGTCTCTACAATCTGACCTTGCTTCGCGAACCCGTCCGCCTTTTCCGCACCTACGTGGAAGCAATGCTGGCCAATTTGGTTATCGGTTTCGGTTTTTTCTATCTGCTTCCTTTTGGGCTCACTCCGCGGGCCGTGCTTTTGGTACATTTTTCCGTAAGTCTTTTGCTTGGATATGCGTGGCGCATCAGTGCTGGACGGCTGATCCCCGCTCTCTTTAGCCGAGGCCGCGTATTATTCGTCGGACCGGCCGAAGAGGTGCAGCGCGTTGACGCGCTCCTCCGTGACAGCGCGCTCGGGCTTGAGCTTGTAGCGGCCATTGCGACCAGCGGCGAACCGTATCGACACGCCGACATCAAATGGGCTAATGGCCTGCACGCCTATTCCGACATGCTCAAACAAGAACAAATCAACGCCGTGGTACTCGGCGTCCGTCCTGATGATTTTCCGGAATTGAAAAAAGAGCTATACAAATCGCTCTTTACGCCAGTTACCATTCTCGACCGGGCCGAATTGGAAGAAGCCACCACTGCGCGCATTCCCTTATCGCATGTCACGGAAACATGGTTCCTCCATCACTTAAAAGAATCCGAGAAAACGTGGTACGAAACAGCCAAACGCGTCGCTGATATTCTCCTCTCTCTTCCATTCGGTCTATTCACGCTCGCTATCATGCCCTTTGTATTTATCGCGACAAAACTTTCTTCTCCTGGTCCGATTTTCTACACGCAGTCGCGCGTTGGAAAGGGTGGAAAATTATTTACCATCGTGAAATTCCGCAGTATGCGTATGGATGCGGAAAAAAACGGAGCGCAATTCACACAAAATGCAAAAACCGATCCGCGCTTGTTTGGCTGGGGACGTTTCATGCGCATGACCCGAATCGACGAATTGCCGCAAGTCTGGAATGTCCTCAAAGGCGACCTCTCCTTCATCGGACCTCGTCCCGAGCGTCCGGAATTTACCGCCCCGCTTGAAGAGCGTATGCCGCATTACGCATTGCGCCACCTCACGCGCCCTGGTCTCACGGGCTGGGCCCAAGTCATGTTTCTTACACCCACCTCAAGCCTGGAAGACAACTTGAAAAAGCTCCAATACGATTTGTATTACATCAAACACCGCTCATTATTTCTCGATGCGCTCATTTTGCTCCGTACGGTTGGAATTGTTCTGCGCCGCCAAGGAACTTAAAACGCAGGATGGATCCCCTGATCGCGGAGTAATTGGCGTATCCCATCGTCAAACCGGATATGCGGTTCCCAGCCGAGTAATTCGCGTGTAAGCGAAATATCCGCCTGTGTATGACGCGCTTCTCCCTTGCGTGCTTCCGTATACGTACGCGGGCCGCCAAAAATATCCGCAATCTTGTTCATGCTGTGACGTTCGCCTGCTCCGACATTCAAGACTTCGCCTCGTCCCACACGTGCGCTTTCCATCGCAAGCAAATTCGCACGCACGACATCGTACACATGCGTAAAATCGCGTGATTGCTCGCCATCTCCGTGAACGGTTAGCGGCTGTCCCGCTTTGTATTGGCGTACAAAATGGGAAATCACCGTAACATACGCACCTTCATCGGCCATGCGCGGACCATATACGTTGAAATAACGGAGCGACACGGTTTCCATGCCGTAAAAACGATGGAACTGTTCCGCGATCTTTTCCCCGATATATTTGTGCAGCGCGTATGGATTCAACGGATTTGCCGGCATATCCGGACGAAGCGGCAAAGTCTCTTGCGCCCCATACGCGGATGAAGAAGCGCTGTACACGACGCGTTTCACGCCAGCATCGCGTGCGGCAACAAACACATTGAGCGTGCCCATGACATTTGCTACGGCTGCAGGCAGCGGATGCTCGATCGAAAACGGGATACGCGGCAAAGCTCCGACATGGAATACGCCGTCAATACCATGGAAATGGTTTTTTATCTGATCCAAATCGGTAAAATCTGCCAAGATAAATTCGGCTTGTGCATTTACGCGATCGCGTTTTCCCGTCGATAAATTATCGATCACGCGTACCTGGTGCCCTTGCAAAATCAATGCATCGACCAGAGTCGAGCCGATAAATCCCGCTCCGCCAGTAACGAGATACCGTTTGGGCATGGCTTTTAAAAAACTGGGAGTACTTTGCTTTTTGGGCGAACCCTCCTCCCATTGGATATCAATACCTTGCGCCTTGGCAATAATATTATTATATTCTTCCGCTTGCTTCAAAATTGTGAGCTCGGATCCGACCCTGTCCCCCAGCTGGATAATGGCGCGCGTATCCTTTGGCAAACATTTTCCTCCATAACCGCGATAGCCTTTATGGAAGATCTCCCAATGGTGCGTTCCCATCCAGGGCTCGGCCTTTGCGCATTCTTTTACAATCTCGTAATCAATCCCAAGCGTTTTGCATAAATCGAACATTTGGTTTGCATACGCGACCTTGAGTGCATAAAACGCATTCCCGAAATATTTGACGGTTTCGGCTTCTGTTGCCGGAACAATCCGTTCAAACGGGGCGCGCGGAAGCATCCCCATGACCAATTCGGCGTCGCGTCGGCTCTCGGCCGTATAACCGACAATTTGCCGATTCGGAAACTGCATATCACGATCGGCCGTGGTTTCCGTCAGGAACTCCGGATTAAACAAAAATCGGTGCATCGGATACTCCCTCTGCATGTGTTCGGTTGTGCCAGGCAAAATCGTGGACTTGAGTACTATGGTTTTCCCAGGAACCGGTATCGCCTCAATCGCGGCCCTCAAATACGAATCATCAAATCCCGATCCGTCCAAATAGTACGGGGTTGGAACTGCAATAAAAATCACGTCGGCATTTGCGAGAACGGAAGGATCCGACAATCCCTTGGGCGGATCAAATAAACCGGCTTGAACGCCATGAAGTCGGAAGTATCGATCGATAGCTCCCCCGACCATGCCCGTCCCCATGATGGCGATCTGCGTCATACGAAAAAAAGAAAAACAGCTGTGATGAGGACTTCATCACAGCTGTTTTGGAGAGGCAAGTAGATCAGAGCGTGAACGAGCTGTTGCGGTTCTTGTGCGCGAGCTCGAGGAGCTTCATCACTTGCAGGCCGCTGTCCATCGAGATCGGCGATTCCGCGGGCTTCACCTCGCCGCGCATGAGCGCGTCGAGATGCTGCATCTCGAGGAAGAAATCATCCGGCCGCGTCTTGTCGAAGCGGTACTCCTGCGGCGGCTGTCCGTCGTGCGTGACCCGCACGAGATCGTAGCTCTTCTCGCAGAGCCACTCGGCCGAGCCGAACTCGCCCTGCGCGAGCGCCCACTTCTTCTGCGGCAGCGAGAGGACGTCCTGCACCACCCGGCCGACCTTGCCGGTGTCGGTCTGGAGGGTGAAGGCACTGAGCGCATCGTACTGCGCCCCGTTCTCCTCGCGCATGTCCATGAAACACGACCCTGCCGTCGGACGGCCGAACTTGGCCGCCTTGGCGAAGGTGAGCCAGAGGTGCAAGGCATGCGAATGCTCGCCGCTCGCACCTCCGCCGCGCTTCCAGTACCCGAGGTAGGTATCCTCGGGACCCTTGAGCCACGGGTGGGCCTTGAAGATCCCCTTCCAGTGGCTGCGGAACTGCACGTCGAGCGCGAGGATCTTGCCGATCGCACCGGTCTCGAGGATCATGCACATCTTGTCCGCCGAGGCGGACACGGCATGGTCGTAGCCCATCACCGCGATGGTGCCGGACTGCTTGGTGTACTCGTCGATGAACCCGTTCAAGTTCGTGTCCCACGGACCGCACAACGGCTTCTCGAGCAGGAGAATCTCGGGACTTTCCTTGAGAGCCTCGCGGGCGAGACCCATGCGCACGTCCGGAGGCGTGCCGAGGAAGATCAAGTCGTAGCCCTTCTTGGGCTCCTGCCCGAGGGTGAAGAGCCCGATGGTCTCGTCCCAAGCGCCGTAACGCTCGGGATAGAGACTCCCGCGCATACGATCGAGTGCCGACTGGTCGGGATCGACCATGTCGACGCCCCAGCCCATGCGGCGCGCCGCCTGCGCGAGGTGGTTGCCGATGGAGCCGGCGCCGTAGATCTTGACCTTCTTCATGTCAGCTTCCTTCCTTGTGGGTCAGCAGGTACGCGGGAAGTGCAGCCACCGATTCGACGAGCTCGATGCCCGACATCGGCGACCAGCGGTTGAACTCGTTCGCGATGCCGAGGAACCGGCATCCGACGTCGGCGGCCGCCTTGCGGTCCGACTCGCCGTCTCCGATGCACACGACATCGGCAGGAACGAGCCTCGCATCCGCGATGATCTTGCGGAGCGTGGTCGTCTTGTCCGGCGGACTGCCGAACACCGCGGCGAAATATCCGCGGATACCGAGCGCGTCGATGGTCTTGTCCATGCCGTCTTGCGGCGTGGCCGAGCTCACGTAGAGCGCGAGCGACTTGCGGAGATCTTGGAGAGCGGCATCGGTCTGCGGGTAATAGCCCGCGACCACGCCCTGCTCTACCGCCTTCTGATAGGCGTCCGCATACGCGTTGACGAACTCCTCCGTGGCTCGGGCATTGAGCTCGAGCCGCCGAGCGATGTCGGCGAGGATCTGCCGCCGCGGGGCTTCCCGCATCACGGCGAGCGAAGCCTTCAATGCTTCTTGGACCTTGAGAGGGTCCTTCTCGAAGATCTTGAACCAGGAGTTCTGCTTGACGTGGTTGGAGTCGGCGATGACGCCGTCGAAATCGAACACGAGCACGCGCATGAAAACCTCTCTGGAATTAGAAAAGGTGCGGATCCTGTGTAGCAGAATCCGCACCTTCAGTCAATCCTAGTCGTCGAAGTCGAAGTGCCGTCCCCAGCCGTCGAGCTTGGTCTTGCGATGCTCGCGCGGCGTGTTGGCGATCCTCGGGTCCTCGTAGACCGAATCGTTGTTGTAGTGCGTGGTCGAAACCTCTTCGACGATCGCGCCGCCTTCCGACCAGAATCGGTGCTTGACCCCTCGCGGGACCACGAGCACGTCTCCCGGGTAGATGAGGCGCTTGCGCCCTTCGAGCTCCGACCAGAAGTCGCCGGAGAGCACGTGGAACGTCTCCTCCTTGCGGATGTGGTGGTGGTACGGGTGCTGCTGGCCCGGGAACACCACCAGCAGCTTCTTGCAGTACTCGCGGTTGATCACCGTGACGATGGTCACGCCGATCTCGCGGAACCGCTCGATGCCATAGTGGTGGGACAGCTCGACCTCGAAATCGCTTTCGGGGTTGAGAGTGATCCCGGCCTCGTTCAGCATGCCGCGCAGCATCCACACCGCACGATGCACATGCTCCTTGGTGGAGTAGCCCGGAGGCCTGACAGCCATATCGAGCGGCTCGTTGGGAGCGTAGTTGCGGTTGGCCCGCAGCCCCGTCCGCCAGCGTCCGCTGGGCAGCTGCCCCTCGCGGATCGGGAAGGCGAAGAAGATCTCGTCCGACGTGATCTCCTCCCCTTCCTTGAGCTGGACCTTGGCAAAGATGCCGCGCTGGAGCGACAGCAAATCGCCGATCTCCTTCGGGTCGATGGCGCGCTGGGTCTTCGGGCCATACGAGGCCACGGCTTCTTGATAGGCAGCGATCCAGCGGTCGACCTGCTCGGGTGTGGCCGAGTAGGCGTTCAGCTTGTACTGCTCCGTCTCGACGCCGACATGCTTCTCGAAGATTCGCGCGCCGAGCGCGTACGCCATCTGGATGGCCGTGACATTGTCAGGCCTCTCGTGGGTCGAGAATCCGACGGTCACGTCCGGATAGCGGCGCTTCATGCGGCTGATCTGGCTGAGCTGCAAGTCACTGGGCGGCGTCGGGTAGATCGCCACGCAGTGCATGAGCGCGAAATGCGCATAGCGGTGCTCGAGGAAGAACGCGAGCTTGTCGGTGTCTTCCGTCGTGAGTCCGCCGGTCGACACGATCATGGGCAGGCGCGCCTTGGCGGCCTTGTCGAGCAGCGGCCAGTCCTTGGCCGAGCAGCTGCCGATCTTGAGCACCTCGACGCCCAGCTTCTTGAGCTGGTCCACCGAGGGTTCGTCGAACGGCGTGCAGATGGAAATGAGCCCCTGCGTTTTGATCTCGGTCACGAGCTCGGCGAATTGCTCCGTCGAGAGGCGCGTCGAGAGGAAACGCGGAATGTGCTTGTTCTGCGTGTCGGCGCGGGAATCGGGATGCACGAAGGTATCGAGATCCCGGAACTGCAGCTTCACTCCCGCCTTCACGCCGTGCTTCTTCGCCACGGCTGCGACATCGCGGACGATGCGCTTTCCGTGCTCCAGGTCGCCCTGGTGGTTGTTGGCCATCTCGAAGATGAACAGGTCGTTGAAGTCGAACTTGTTGCTGTCCAGGAGGGTGATGGTCATCCGTACTCTCCGGCTACACGTAGCCCCGTTCTCTTAACATGTCACCCATTCGATTGCAAGCGCTTTTGCATCAGGATTTCCGCCATATCAAAATCGATAGGATGATCGATATTGACCGAGTCTTCCAGCTTCATAAAAAAGTATGCCAGCTTGTTTCCGGAAGTAGATTTGAGTTTAAGAATGGTATCGCGCCGCATGACATCCATGGCACCGGTATGGATATACGCATCCGGCAAAATCTGCCGCGGCATATTGTACGGCTGATCCATGTTGGTGAAAGATTTTGGCAGAAAAGGTTCCAGGTATTTTTTATCTTCGGAAATCTTCCACATTTTATACGGATGTTTTGGGCTCTCGGCGATAGGGCGGCTTGCATCCGCATCCGGATCGGCAAGCAGTACGCGTATTCCTTCTTCGATATGCGCCGACGTACGCAAAGGAGATGTTGGGGGCAGACGCAAAACAATATCGGGCTCATATCCTTCATTAGTCTTCAGCCAATCAAGAGCCTGGGTCAAAAACTCGACATCGGTCGAAAGGTCTTTGGCAATTTCGGCCGGCCGTAAAAACGGAACCTCGGCTCCATATTGCTTTGCCACGTCGGCGATTTCCTGATCATCCGTTGAACAGATAATGCGCGTGACGGATGGTGCTCCTTTTGCAGCTTCAATGGTCCAAGCGATAAGCGGCTTTCCTGCAAGCATTTTGATATTTTTTCGAGGAACGCCCTTTGACCCGCCGCGCGCCGGAATAATGGCCAGGATATGCATAGATCGGTTGACATTACTCTATTTTCTTGGTAGGGAGCAAGTAGCTCATTCCCATCGAGGTTTCCGTGACCTGGAACATCCCCGGCCTCTTCACCGAGAACGTCCACAGCAAGTGGCAGATCAGCCAAACACCCTGTACTCCCAAAGAGCTCGGGTTGCTCCATGGAGTCATGTCGAAATTCGGCAGGACGCTCCGAGCCGCGTGGCGCATCAACGAAGGTACGACGTCGGAAAATTTTCGCGTCGAGCATGCCGACGGTACATTCCATCTTCGTACGGATAGTAAGAATTCCGAGGAAGCCGTCGTCCGGATCGTTCGCCTCACCGAATACCTCTCGAAGTCGAGAGGGATCGTCCTTCGCGAGTACGAGGGCAAGTTGTGGCAGTTGGGCGACTTCGTCGACGGCCACCATTTCCGCGGCCGCATCGGCGAACTCGCAAATGCCGCCGAGGCCATCGCGGATCTCCATCGCAAGATGCGGGAGTATCCGGCGGCAGACGAATTTCCGAAGTCCTCGTTCGGCACCATGGACATCAGTCTCTGGGACAAGGCCGCTAGCGACATGCCCGAGAGCCGTACGCGCGCTCTCTACCGCGAGCACTGCGAGCGGCTGATCACCCTGTCGATCACGACGGAAAATGCGGTCAACAAGCATCGAGGGCCGCTCTCCCAGCTCCAGCTCGTCCACGGCGACATCCATCCGCAGAACCTGATCATGGACGGTTCGAACGTCGCGGCCATCATCGATTTCGGCAATGTGTCCTTCGGGACACTCGGCATGGATCTCGGCATGGCCTGCCATCGGCTGGTACGCCAGTACATGGTCTGCAGGAACAAGGAGCGCGGCGAACGCTGGGAGAACTCCCTGAACACGGGCCTGCGCGTCTTCCTCGAATCGTACCAAGACGCCATGCCCGACATCACGAACGAGCATCTGCGGGACATGCCGCACTTCATGCGGGAGATCCTCCTGCGCAAGATCGGCTACAACCTGACGCTGTTCGCCGAGGGTAAGCGCGCCGACGATATGGCCTGCTCGCAAATCGAGCGTTTCATCGGCCTCCTGAACGAAGTCGACGAGATGGGCGAATACTTCGCCTGGAAGTGAACCTGAGCCCTCCGACCAAGAATCGGAGGGCTTTTCTTTTTGATCATTTTATGTATTAATAGCGGAAATGTCTGCCACTCCGGAACAATTGAAACGCATACGCTTGATCGTGACGGATGTCGACGGTGTTCTTACCGACGGTAAAATCAATCTCACCGAAGACGGAGTCGAAATCAAATCCTTTTGCGCCAAAGACTCTCCCCCGCTCCGTCTCGCTTTGATGAACGGACTCAAGGTTGCTTTTGTGACGGGACGCCGCAGTAATGCCGTAGAAAAACGCGTAGCGCAGTACGGTATCAAGGCGCACTACAAATCCGAGTTAAAGGAAACGGGTTTCATGAATTTTATCGAAAAAGAATACGGACTTGTAAAAACGGAGATTGCATATATCGGCGATGACCTGAACGACCTTGCCGGCATGAAGCAGGTTGGAATCGCTTTTTGTCCGGCAGATGCAGCCGCGGAAGTTAAAGATATTGCCGCCATCCACACATCCGCCAAAGGCGGCGAAGGCGTACTTGCCGAAGTAATTCGTATGGTCATGGAAGCGCAAGGAACATGGAAAAGCGCTGTAGAAAAATTTGAACAAGAGCAGTACGCCAAGCCGAACTAGTCCCGATTGACATTTTATTACAGACATGTAGACTCCCCACCGGAGGCTGTTCGTGCACATTCTACTCGTCACCAAGGACAAAGGCAGTTTCAATTTCGTCGAGCCCGGATACCGCGAACTCATCAAGCGCGGGCACCGTGTCAGGATCGTGGCCGAAGGCCTATCCGCGGAGCTCTGGCAGAAAACTGGCGCCGAGATCGTGAGCGACGGATCAGCCCTGCTCCACGACATCATCGTGGTAGGCGCCTCGTCCCCGATCAATCTCGAGCAGTTCTATGCCGACTTCGCCAATGTGAACGGCATCCCGCTCGTCATCGCCGAAGATTCTTTCGGCGCTGCAAACCGCGTAGACGGTGACGCGAAGCTGATCGTCACCATCAACAGCATTTCCGGTCGGCTCATCGAGAAAGGTCGCCACGGCGAAACGCCTTGGAAAGCGGTCGGGAGCGCGGTCGTGGCAGAGCCGGGCGTCTCGCCTGAGCTCCAGTCGGAGCGCCTGCGCTTGACCGGAGGCGAGAAGCAGCTGGTTCTCTACGCCGGACAAGGCGGCGAGTTCACCAAAGCCATTTTCAAGAAAATGCTCGAGCTCGTGTCGGTAGACAAGACCGTCATCGTCCTCAAGCATCATCCCAAATTTCCGATGCCCGATCTGGAACGTTCGGACCGATTCGCGGAGTCACCCTTCGGCTCGGACGACCTGGCACGCATCGCCGACTACACGGTCTCATGCTTCGGAACGGCGCTCAACATCTCTGCCGCAAATGGCAGAAAGCCGATCTGCGTTTGGACGCCAGAAACCGCAAGAGAATTCCGGAAGCAGACCGGCCTCGAAGAGCACCCGCTCTACGCCTCCGGTCTCGTGGGCACGGCCATCACGGAATCCTGGAGTCTCGAATCCGTCATCTGGAGAACCGTCACGGACGACGAGCGAGAAGCTGCCCGTCGGGAAATCTCCCGCAAGCTCGATCCCTCGGCTTTCGCCGATGCCATCGAAGGCGCAGCCTGAACTAAAAGCCCCCGCAATTCTGCAGGGGCTTTTTCTATTTCTTTTCAATCCAGACGAATACGTTATTAACTAAAAGATTTTTGAAATACCGTTCCGGCAATAACCATTTCATAAGCGGATACTGGATACGGTGGCGCGGAATAGTATTTTGGACATGGTATACGATTTTTTTGATCGTATACGGATGCTCGCCTGCCGCACTCTGGTATGCAAGAAATTCTTCGATCTCCTGCGTATTCATAAACCACTTGTGGCGATCCATCGGTTTTTCTGGCGGCAAACCGTAGCTTGCAACATCTCCCCTGCCCTTCAGCATCTGCTTGAACATTTTACGCCAGCAATTTGGCAATGAAATAATAACATTCTTTTTGGATACCCTTAATAAATCCTGAAAAGAGGCATGAAAATCGTTGATGTGTTCAAGCGTGTCTAAACACACAATGGTATCGAATGCGCTCTCAGAATACGGCAAAGACTCTTTCTCCCAATCCCATGAAGGTAAGTTTGGATTATTTTTATCGACGAGCGAACATGGCCGCTTCAATACCTCTTCCAAACTGCGATCTCGGCTGCCAACATCAAGTATCATTTCTGCAGTAAGTGGTTCCGGAAAAACTTCTGCAATACACAAATAACGGAGCAAATGACGCGGACGATAGTCGCGATATAACACGTTTTTAAAAAACGGATGACGCGAGGCATGCTGCTTGATAGCCTCGATACCCTGCTCATGATATTTCCCGCGAAAATAACGGCCAGAGTCAGAATAGCGCTTCTCGATGGATGCTGCAGATTCCATATTAATAGCCGGCAGAATCCCACGATCGCTTCCGGCTTGCAAGCGCCGCACGAACAGGAGGCTCGACACTGGAAGGATCAAACCCTGGCGGGAGAGCGTAGCGCGTCGGCCATGGCGAGGCGTCTGATACATATCCGGCGGTCACCATGATACGTTCGCGTTCCGTACAATAACCGCCTCTATGCAGGCCGGCTGTATCGGCAAAGATGACCGTTCCAGCTTTTCCGTAACATGTCATGATTTTTTCAGCCGGAATGCTGGCTTCGACAAGACCTTCTGGCGGATATGAGCCTGCTGGCGGCTTTTGCGGCGACACATGCGAATACGCACCCATACGATGCGACTCTTTTGCATAGATAAATGGGCCGGAACCCGCATCAACATCCGTAAGATAGACGAATACCTTGCACATTTGCCTGTCTTCGGGATCACGATGCCAGCGTTGTGACTGCTTCGCCTCTTCTCCGTCCGGCATGACTCCTGCCACGGCTGCATAAAGATAATAAAAACGTGCAACCAAACCAAAATATAAATCGACAGCGCCAACGACGGACGGATGCAGAGCAAAACCCCAAATCGGTTCGGACGGATTGTATAATGGGCGCAAATCGATCAGTTCACGAAGAAATGTTTTTTTGGTCGTGCTCGCAGCCATTGCGCTTCGTTCTGCAACAAATCGCCTAAATGCTTCTAGACTGGGTGCGCCTAGCTCTTCCAAATTTGAAATAGCAATTCCATCGTGCGTTAAATCATCAGCGATTCTCCTAGAGACACCGGTCAAGGACGATTCAAACGAAATAAATTCTTTGCGGGACTTTGCATTCAATGCATTCCATACCGGGGTTGAAGCGCGTACTCGGTAATAAATTTTTTTGAGTATTCCTTTGATCATATCGGACGTTTGATTGCCAAGATCTCATATCCAAGACACAAGTCCAAATCTTTTGGTGTACGCATATAGAATGGAGAAAATAACCATTCGATAAATTTAAGAATCCGATTTGAAAATTTCAAAGCCGTCATCCCCATACGCGGATGAGTCTTGTCGCGCATGGTCGCATGCAAGTCGTATAAATTTCCGGATGCATTGATTTCCAAAATTTCAAATCCTGCCTGCTCGAGCAAGCGCTTCCAGGAATAATGCGTATGTCTGACAAAATCATACGGCGCCTGATGTACGCCGAGTAAAAATGGAACGGCGATAAGAAGCTTGCCGCCAGGCTTAAGAATACGTGCGCTTTCGGACAACGCGGCTGCTGTATCAGGCAGATGCTCAAAAACATTCGATGCAATCACCGTATCAACACTCCAATCGCGGATAGGCCAGCTTGATGTGAGATCGCATACGATCGAAATATCGGGATACGCTGCAAAATCAACGGCAATATAATGTGGAAATTGATCAAAAAGCTCTCGGAAATGACGATCGCCAGCTCCGATATCTAGAAAAATCGAATCTTTATTTATTTTTGCAAGTTGATTTTTATAAAAAAGGTAGTGAGATTTGCGGATGCGTGACCAGCTCCCATAATCAGTTGGCGCTTTGCGCTCTTTTATCGTCGATGATTCGGATTCGGAAAAAATAGCAGCACCATTTTCAAAACGTATCGGCTCGCGGCTCAAGATTGGCTTAAGCAATTCGTTCATAAATGTTTGATTTCAAGCCACGCACACGATTCCAGACAAAAGTCCAAATATCAAGCAAGTCCTGTTTTTTTGGAATGAGAAAGTCTCGCAGTAACAATTTCTCGCCTAATTTACCACGCAAATACATCCAACGCATGCCTAAAAATACAAGCGAACCGGTAAGGAACTCGATGGCTAATGTTGAGATTCCAAATATCGGGATGAAAAGATACAAAATCGATAACGACAGGATTGCACGGATAGACAGCATCAGGAATAACGGTTTTTGGAATCGAAGCGCAGGATAGACCGCATTGATCACGAGCCCGAATCCAGACACAAGCACCACAGGCGAGATACCAAGATACAGCGGAAGCGATGGGATATATTTCGGAAAAAGCACCGGAATAAAGATAGGTACAAATACCCAGCCAAAAAGGAACAACCCCGCCGAAACCGCGGTACCGACACGGGAGGCGCGCTTCATCGTTCCGATAAGCCGTTCACGGTCTTTTACAAAACGCGGAATCATGGAGGCAATCGGCGCGCCCGCTGAAACCAGCGAGACCACATGACCAAGCAACGATTCTGCCAACCCAAATAAACCGACTGCTTCATTCCCGATTGCAAACGAAAGCCAGCGATAACGCGCGGCATCCAAAGCATCTTTCAAAGCATCCGTGGCAACAGCCCACTTTCCATGTTGGCGTATGATACGGAACAACGCTTTGATTTGTGCGCCGGTTTTATGGAATGGAATTGCTTTGCGAAGATCAGGAAAAAGATATGCGATGCAAATCACGCCGAATACGGTCGAGAGTATCTGTGCATAAGCAATGCCGACTACGCCCTGGCCCTGCCACACCAAAAAAATCAACAATCCCGCTACGTAGGAAAATGTTTCAACCGTTGTAACAATCAAGCTCCTTCCAAAAGCAAAAGCCATGGGCATCCAAGCTGCACCGATGGCACGCGGGATATACAAAAAGAAATATGCCGAGATAAGACGGATCAAAAAAAGATCGTCTGCACCGACGATACGGCTGACCATTTCTGGAGCAAGCAGACAGCCAATGGCGAAAAGTGTGGATACCAGCGCGACAATTTTTGCATAACCTGCAAAGGCTGCTTTGCCATCAAAGCCAGCCTGATCCCCTTCGGCATGGGTACGGATATATTCAACGTTGATGACCGACACAGCTGATGCCAGCCAGCCTTGCACCAATGCCCAAGCGGCCAATATCAATCGCCACTCGCCATACGCAGCCGGGTCAACCAGCCGAAATATCATCAATGCCGCTGCAAAATGACCAATTTTGGCGGCCCATGATGCGATCGTATTGAATGAAACGGCTTTGCCGATATCGGAACCGGTCGGCTGCATATCAAGAAGAATAACCGAGATGTGAAAGAAGCACATCAGCCAACCGCTTGGCGGCTATAGGTTGTCGGTCTATGCACTGTTCGCGAATCACGCGCTCTCTCCCCTCATGATCAAGCGCCGGATCCTTCAAGTAACGCTCAATCTGAGCGCCAAATTCTTCAAATGTTCTCGCGAGCGTCGCTCCTCCTGCATCGATAATCGGCTTGTAATGCTCGCGCTTATAATATCGTTCGATAGACATGATATGCGGAACCGGTTTTGGATCAATAGCGATATTGATGACCGGCCTGTCAAAATATGCCGCTTCGATACTCATCGTAGAAGCCGTATTTGCTGTCACTGCTGCAAACCGTATCGAACTAATCAGATGGCGAAGATCATGATCTTCATACTCCCATTGCGTAAGATCTTTCATGACATATGTCCCTGGTCGATCGAAGACGAGATGCTTTGTCCCTGTAAGCTTGTCCGCACCGCAATCGTATTTTGGATGAAGACGTACCAATACTTGCAGCGGACCAAAACGGCCCTTCTCGATCTGTTCATCAAGCCACAGCAAGACATCCGGTTCGTCCTTGGCCATCCACAAACCTGCCGCACAATACAGAAGCATGGGTTTCGCCGGATCCAAGCCCATCCGTTTAAAAAACCCTTCGCGGTTTTCCATTAATCCTGGTTCGGCATAACGATCAAATTGCGGCAATCCGACCGGCCGTGTTTTTTCACGAGGGAAACCGAGATACTGCACAGCCTCGTCCTGACAACGCGAATTCGGCACGATTAATAGATCCGGCTTGATCGGTAAAATAAGTTTGCTGGTGATATTGTCCCAGCTTTTATCCATACCGATACTCGGTATACCTAAATTCTTCGCATGACGATTGAGTTGCACTTCTGCCAGCCATACCATGGTTGGACAAAAAACCAGAACCGGACGTTCGATTCTCACCAATGACTTTATCTTAAGCGGTACTTGCCACAACAAAGCGAGACGTTGGAATACAAAACGAATCGGCGCGACATGGCCAAGCCCCCACAGCGCAATACGCACGGCACCGAGTACATATTTTTTCTTGGCCACCATGCGCCGCGCATGCTTCAAATAAATTGCGTATGTTGGAATACAATCGATCGCAAAATTCTGGAGCATGGTTGCCCATAACGGAATACGCGGCTCTCCGTATTCGGCCACTTCATACCCTCTTGGACCGTAACGCTTTCGATAATAATCCGCTTTGGCTTCATACACCCATAGTAAAACGCGATGCCCGCGGTCTACCAACGGTTGAAGAGCGCCGGAGTCCACGATATTTTTTGAGATGGCTCCGTCAAAAATCGGTACGATAACCGTTTTCGCATCACGCACTCTCTCCTCGGCAAAAGAAATGAGTTTGTTCGCACGCGACTTCCAATCATACGCGGCCGCTTTTTCTTTTCCGGCACGCACGAATTCTTCTGCGCGGCTATTGTCCGAAATAATGGAACGGCATGCCGCAATACAAGCGTCGGGATTATCGGCCGGAAACAAGCTTGAATTCGTTTCATCCAGCACTTCGCGTACAGAAGGCAAATCCGACGCAACTATCGGACGACCCACTGCCAAATATTCGAACAACTTGATCGGCGATGTGTGTTCGCGGCCAATCGGCTCCTTTGCGCTATTTGGTAAAAGAAAAAGATCTGCCGCCGCTAAATACAAAGGAACGGAACTCGGCTCGACATGGCCGGCAAAAATGACGCGATCCAAATTCACTCTTTGTTTTTCCGCCTCTTTTTTAAAAGCATCAACTCCCCCGCCGAGATCGCCGACGAGATACAGGCGTTCAGCGCCGGTTAACCGCGACGCAACTCCCAAAAGCGTATCGCGACCCTTCCATGCTTCTTGAAATCTGCCTGCAAATGCAAAAATAACAAATGAGGGATCAATACCGAGCTTCTTCCTTGCCTCCTCTTTCGTAGGAGCGCTGCTAAACAAAGACACGTCTACACCCGAGGGTAAAATCCGAGATCCGTGATGCGGGAATCCGAGAGCCACGCAAGCACTCTCCAGAGACTTGCTGATAGGCAGAATCCCATCCGCAGAGACTAGCGCTTTTTTCTGCGTACTTATTTTACCGAGCGTATGAAGCTCCCAAAAAACTTTTTGTGAAATTCCCCTGAGCGCATGTACGATGAGCGGATCGCGAGTAATAATAACTGAATCTCCTGATTCTTTTTCTAGCAGACGTCTCGCCTGTTTTGCGTATTGGCGAACAACAAAACGGAACCATAATGCATTCAAAATCGGAACGCCAAATGAACGATGCGGCGTAATGCCCATATCCACCGTCCGTAACACCGGAAGATGCTTTACTCCATACGCTTTTTTTAGCGACTCGACGTCGCGATTTCCTGGATACGGCGCCTCATAGGAAGGAATCCATAACTCGACCGAATGACCGGCTTCGATCAAGGCGTCGGCGGTTTTTGCCAGCTGTATTCCATACGCCCGCGTCGTCGGAAACGGCAATGGGTTTACAAACAAAAAGCGCATAAGCTGGCCCTTATCTAAGCACAGCGAGCGCAATCACGCTACTCCCAAACGGGAGGGCAAATCGGGGGATACATCGAACCTCGGTTTTCAGGATCAAGCGGAAAATACCGTTCAACATCGTTGATGACATGCTCGACTCGCCCCCAACTCCAATAAGTCGGCTAAGCGCGAACAATGGAAAAAGAATAAAATTCCAATAACCAATATAGACAACGCGATAGCCATTCGCTTCAAGGAGTTTTTCTAAAGAAGCTGCAGTATACCGTCGATAATGTTCATGCTGGACATCGTGCGAGCTCCACAAACTCGGATAGGCAGGAACATTGATAAGAAGCGATCCGTTTTCTTTCATGATGGGTTTCAAGCTGGCAAGGAGCGCAGCATCATCCTGGATATGCTCGAGAGAATCGAATGCCCCGATGAGATCGAAGCGTAAACCTGATTCGGCAACTTCCTGAATATTTGAAAAAACGTTCTGGTAACCGCGTTCCCTGCAAATCTTCGCAGCTTCCATATTTGGTTCGATCCCAAATACATTTCCATATGCCTTCAAAAACGGCTGCATGCCGCCGAACCCGCAACCGAGATCAAGAATCGACCCGCTGATCCGTTTTTCGTCGAGAATGTTTTTTACAACATGTGCCCGAGCTTCATACCACCAAGACATCTCTGCATGCCTCAATAACTCGAATGCTTCAGGCTTCATACGGTTTTGACTCTGCGCCGGATTTCAAACATTGAACGGATCGCCTGCAGCCCGTCTGACATGACTCGCAGCTTGCTTTGACGCTCGGGAAAACGGAATTCTTCCCACGGAACAGGATGTTCTTCGATTCGCATGCCGCCAGCCGAACCAAGTGCCAGCAATTCCAAATCAAAGAACCATCCCGTCTCTTCAACACGCGACATAAGTTGTCTAGCGCGAACATTCATGAACTTCAAACCGCATTGCGTGTCCGTGCACCTAACGCCAAGAATAACTCTCGCTAAAACATTAAACATCCGAGAGCTGAATGTCCGTAATACCCCGCGATTCACCAAATCAGAATTAAGCATGCGCGAACCAATTGCGATATCACTCCCCTGCTCGATTCGCTTGATCAAATGCGGAATCACCGACGGATCAGCCGACAAATCTGCATCGATGAAGCCAAAAATATCGGCATCGCTTTGCGCTGCCGCCGTACGGATCGCCAAACCCTTCCCCTTTCCTTGTACGCGGAGCACGCGCACATTCGGGAGTCCCGATCCCTCAACCAAATCCGCCGTGCCGTCCGTTGACCCATTTTCGGCCACAACAATATCAACTGCCATATCGCTTGGAATAGCCTCCCGTAACACCGACAACGCTCGGAGAATAGTCTCCGCTTCATTATAGGCAGGCACGCAAATCTCAATCTTCATAGCCGTTGCTTCCGCTCGAATGCGGCACCCGCCAAGAAAAAAATCAGTGGCATGATCGAGATACGGAGTCTTGCCTCGACACCCAACCCGATTGCCGATGATGCGAGTGCTGTCCAAGCTATGAGCACGATACACCACCACACGACCGGTTTACGGCGATATTTCCATGCACCGGCAATCGCTGTAAACAATAATCCAAGCGTCAGTACGCGACCCCAGACGGGAACGAACCATTGCCGCTGCATCTCATATGCGATTTTTCCAATCCCTGAAACACCTTCCGTCAGGATCACGTATGTTGGTGAAATGCGGCCGGTAATCTGTGACAAAAAGCCGAATCTCATCAAATATGACGAATAGCTGTCATTGGTAAAAAATGACACGAAAATCAATGATTGAAGCTTGATGACGGTAACCGGACGCTGAACAATCTCTTTCAATGCATAATCGCGCAGCACCGCTCCGTTTGCCGGATTATTCAGTTCATATCGCGAAAGACCAAATTGAAAATTCGCATCAAGTTTAAGTTTTTCTTTTTCATCCCAGAATGTTGTTCCATGCTCTACGGCGCGTATGCTGGCCAGATAATCCGTATACACATTGCGCCAGCCGGTTGCCGATAACGAAAAAGATCCAGTCTCCGCATACATGCGGCCCATCCATGGAATTAAAAGCGCGATCATGAGCAAAAGCGAAATGACCGGCAGCCTCCATCCATAACGTCGTTTCCAGATATCAGCGACAATGAGCATGCCGTATCCAAGCAGCATCAAAAAATAATTTCCCGGACGTACATATACGGCCGCCGCCGCACATACACCGGAGAACAACGCATAATCCGCCCGTCGATATGCACGCGCATCATACGCAAGGATGATTGCAGACAATCCCAATATCAAAAAAGGAATTTCCGTGAGCGCCAGCCAGCTGAAAAAAACCATGAGCGGCTCTACTGCGAGCAGCCATGCCGCAATTTTGCCTGTACGCTCGCCAAACAACCTATTGCCAGCTTCATACCCAAGCCAAGGAAGGAGAAAAGATGAACCAATAGCCAATACGAACTGGTATACCGACAACCCATTTGGGATAAACGTGAACGGGATAAGTAAAAGCGGCAAACCAGGCGTCCGGAAGGTCTCGATAATCCAACGCCCCTCGCGCCAAAGGGCAAATCCATGTCCCTGCACGAGATTGCGGGCAAGCTCGAGATATCCAATCCCATCGCCGTACAATAAACGGTCTGAATTTCCGCTAACATGAACCCAAATCAAGCCGATCAAGCGCAGAATGAGTGCAGCTATCACCGCATACCAGACCGTCTTGGGAACGCGTTGGAACATAAGCTATTCACGAGTATGCAGCGGAAGTCCGTTCGGTGGAAGTTTTGAAGCCTTGACGGTCATAAATAAAAACGGAATAACCTTGCGTTTCCAACCCTGTGCCGTGGCATTGTGATCGTGTACAAGGAAAAGTTTTTCCTCTTCCAACCAGCGATACACTTCCGGATACGTATGATGCGTGGCAATCGGCGCCGTATACCAATCAAAAACATAATGCGGATGCGGTTCGAGACGGATAAAACCATTCACAAGAGTTGACGCATTCCCTTTTGGGATCCACGAAGCAATGCTGGCCATAACCTTCGATATGGCCAACGCAGTCTTGAGTGGGAGCTTGAGAATAAGCCAGCGCAGGCTAGCGTCCACAGCTTCGTATATGAAATTTCCTTTGTGATACAAATGGATCGTGATTTCGCCGTCGGGTTTTAAAAAACGGCAAAGACTTTGGAATGCGCGCTTTGCATTTCCCGTATGCATAAGCACGCCATTGGAAAAAATGAAATCAAATCGTTCTTTTTTGAACGGCGGGTGAAAAAGATCGCCCTGCACGATATGTACCTTTGGATCGTGTTTAAGATTTTCAAAAGCAACATCCACCGCCGTCGACAAATCAATTCCGATAACCGTACCTCCGTATTCTGATGCGACGGCTGTATAGCGCCCATTGCCGCATCCGCCATCTAATACGAGCTTGCCTTCGAGTTCGCCGCGCTTCTTTAGAACCTTATAGTCAAAAATCGCACGCGTCGTCTCCATTGGAACAGAGTCACCCCATCCAAAGGCATTCCATGTCTGCCATTCAAAACCGAAATTACGAATGGTGGCCGTCTGTAATTCATTTGTCTGGTCTGGTATGAAACGTGGGATGTAATTTTTTATCGGAAACAGCATCTTGCAATTCCGGCACTCGAGCGCGCCCTCTTGGATCTCTTCCATGCCGGCCGGCTCATTTTTGCGGATGACGTGCACATCGAAATCCCCTCCGCATGACGGACATGCCAAATGCTCAAGCAAGGACATTCTCATATGTTTTTCTTCTGAAAAAAGAAGCGTGTCGTCAGCCACCAGACCTTCGTCAGGTATTTAAATCTGGCAAACTCGAACTCGATTGGAAGCTTATTCCCGGGCAAAACACGCGACCAAAACAAACGCCACGTATAAATACAAAGCCATGCCGCGGTGTGTATGGTTCCATACACCCAGCTATAAAGCGAAACATCCTTATGCTGAATCTTGTCAAAATACAATCCGTTCTCGAATTTTTTCCAAAACGCCAAATACTCATCCGGAAGCGGAACGAGCTGCGCCTGCCTTAGCCTTCCGTATTTTGTACCAGGGACAAGCTCCGGTCGTTCATGCGTCGCTTTCGAATAACCGAGCAGCACGCTTCGATGGAAAAATCGCGGCTGCCAGTTCGGATAAGTAATACATCGGTCAATGACCTTCCCCTTCCACAAATATTTTCGGTTAATTTTGTAAGCGAAAAACTTTGGTTTCGAATTGGTCGATATCCGGCGAACCTCGTCCTTGAGCTCTTGGGAAACGAGCTCGTCCGAATCAACACGAAGCGACCACGGCTCTTTTGCAAACGACATGCAGCGTGTCCGTGCTTCGCCAAAACTTTTGATTCGCTGGTTTGGCTCGTCATTGTCGAACTGCTTCTCCACGCGCACTCCTTTGCTGCGGGCTAAATCCTGCGTTCCATCTGTCGAGTTTCCGTCGCAGATATATACGTCGGAAAAATCCGATAAATTATCAAGTGTCGGTCCAAGCCATGACGCCGAATTCAGAGTCAGTATACCTACGGAAACCGGAATGCGGCCATCAGACATATATGGGCAGAGCTTGCGAGAAATTCGGGCATAAGTCAATCTTGTGAGGACTATGAACGCCCATGAGATCCTGTCTGCCCGCGCAAATCCGAACGTACAGGACTATCGAACGCGTTATCCCGTGCCCATACACTGGATCTTTAAAAAAGATGAGCAATTCGGCATGGAGTACTTCGGATATCTGGATCTGGTGCTCAAGACCCTTAAAAAATATGTAAAAACCGGATCCAATGTTTTTGATATAGGTTGCGGAGATGGTAAAATGAGCAGCTTGATGATCGAATCAGGCTACGACGTAACCGGTTTCGATTTCAGTCCGGATGCGATAGGTTTTGCAAAATTAATCAATCGCCGCGATTCGTTCCACGTAGTGGATCTTGAGAAGGATGCCTTGCCCGTACATGGCCAAGCGCAAGGCATTATCATGGTAGAAGTGCTCGAGCATCTTCATCCAAAACACTACCCGAGGGTTTTGGCGGATATCAAATCCCATCTTACAGACGACGGAATATTCATCGTAAGCTTGCCGAGCCGAGATCTTCCATTAAACGAGCGCTGGCATTACGTGCATGTTGAAGAAAAAGAATTTGTGGATTTGATGACAGAAAATGGATGGTCCATCACCGAGCGCATCTATAATTACCGATTGAACCACCCTGCCTCATGGATTCTTCAGCACGGTTGGCGCTTGCTTGATAACAAATATTGGAGACTCAATCTGTTCTGCCGTCTGCTAGCAAAATGGTATACAAGCTCTTGTAACGAATGTTTGCAGCATCAAAAACCCGCTCGTTTCATTTTCGTCTGCAAGAAAGCTTAAACACCGTTTTTACGGCTCACCAACTCTGCCATCGCGCAGGCATACGCCATCACAGGTTCGCGGTCCAAAAGCTCGGACGACGTTGTTTTTCCAAAAATCTGCTGAGCTTCGGGGCGTTTTAAAAACATTCGAATCGACGCATCAAATTTTGAGCGGTTTGCCTGAACGAGTTCCCGTACGGGAATCCCGAATCCTTGTTTGCCTTGCATGCTTATACTTCCGAGTCCTCGCTCTTTCAAAAAATTTCTCAAAGGTGTTTTTCCAATCCCATTTTTTCGTTTCTGATCTGCCGGCAATCCATCCGCAAAATCCTGCATCACCGGATCGAGAAATGGCAGGCGGCCCTCCAAACCGAAATGCATACCGGCCCAATCGGTCTTCGGTAATAAATCTTCGGACAGATAGACGTGCCGATCCAAATCCTCGCCTTGTTTGATATTTCTCTGTTCAAGAAGCATCTGCAATTCTTTGGCCGAAGGAACAATACCCCTATCCGACAAGCGCATTTGATCCAAATACACTCCGAGCGTATCTCCGCTAAAGCGCAAAGCGCCAGCACGGAGCCTGCGCGGCAATAAAGAATACAGGCCCATCATGACGTCATCCGATTTTTTCACCGCGCGTCCTGCGATGTAGGAGTGCCTTCCATAACCGAAAAATAATTCATCCGCCCCATCTCCGCTGAGCACAACCTTCACATATTTGGATGCGAGTTCGGACACTTTAAGCAAGGGAAGAAACGCAATATCAGCCAACGGTTGGGACAATGTAAGAATAGCATTTTCGACTTGACGCACAGCATCCTCGCCTGACCAGGAGACTTCATGCAATTTAAGTCCGAGCGAGCTCGCGACGACGTGTGCATTCTCGGTATCGCGTCGACCAGGTATCGATACATGGAAAGATTCCGGACGGACATTCAAATCTTTCACCAAACCAGCCGCAAGTACGCTCGAATCCAAACCTCCGGACAAAAATAATCCGACGGGAACATCCGACAGCAAATGTCGCTCGAGAGATGCACGAAGGCTCGATGAAAAATCCGCAGGACGGATGGGGCGTGCGCGCTGCACGTTTCCATGCGTCTGCGTTCCATCGGCAATGGAGACGCTCAATATTTCTCCAGGACGAAGAGCTGAAAATCCTTTGTAGAATGTCCGCGGCGCAGGCACATACCCCATGGCCAAATACCAGCGCAGCGCCTCAGGATCAATGGCTTCCGGCTTGAAACGGGCGAAAAGCGATGCCAGTTCCGATGCAAACGCCCATTCCCCTTTTCGCTCGGCATATACGAGCGGCTTCATGCCGTCCGGATCGCGTACCGCATGTATCGTATTGTTCCGCTTGTCGAACAGGACAAATGCATACATCCCCCAAAGCTTGTCGACTAAACGGATTCCTTCTTCCTCGTACAAAGCAAGGATCGTTTCCGTATCCGACGTAGATCTAAATCGAAATTCGCTATTGGTTATTCGGCTTCTTAGATCTAGATGATTATAAATTTCTCCATTATAAACAATGCCGATGGTTTTATCCGCATTCCACATCGGTTGTGATCCTGCTTCTGACAAATCCAAAATCGACAAGCGGTTATGTCCGAGTCCAAGACGCGCTTCCGACCAAACGCCCGTCGCATCAGGACCGCGATTGGCGGTTGCTTGGACCATGTCGTCCAAACGTGAAACATCGCCTATTAATGCATGGATGCCGCACATATCAGCGCTTCGGTTTCAATACGAAAAAATGATGGTACGGCATCCACGGACTCAAAAAATGTTCGACAATCGAAAAATGTTTTTCAATATCCGTTTTGATTCGTGACAGTGGAAAGCCGGTTCGGTTGATTTCCCATTCATGCGGACTGCCTGTGTCGTTGTTTTTTGAAAATGGAAATTTCCAAGCGTAACGGATCTTTGGCAAGCCGGGAACATCCAGGATCAAACGCTTTGTGTATCCCCAGTGCGGCAATGACAATACAACCCCGTGACGCGAAACGCGTTTCAATTCTGACAAACAAATTTCAAAGCGTTCATACGGAAGATGTTCGAGCACTTCGGCGCATAATACGACATCAAAACTCTGGTCTGCAGCCGGAATCTTCTCAACACTTCCTACAAGGTCGGGTGTGAGCCCCGCATCAATATCCAATGTCGTCACATCCAAGCCTTGCTGTTTGAGCGCATGTGTCACGATATGATTACCCACCCCGACCTCAAGCACGCTCGCTGGCTGGAACGAAAGTACACGGTCTATTTGGGTAAAATAGCTTGTCCAGCGTTCTGGATTTTCGTAACGCTTCCACTGCTGATATTGCATAAGCACTAGTATACCCCGAGAAACGTTTCGCGGAGACGTTTTAGATGTCCGGCAATCCCGTGTTGTGACTCTGCCCAAGCCCGAAGCTGTTCTTTAATTCGTTTCCGTTGATCGGCATCAAGTGCAAGATATGTCTCTACGGATTGGCGCAATTCCATTTGGGTAGAAAATTGCATCGAAGAAAAGTGCCCTTTTGTGGCCGCGAATACGGCGAGTCCCGAGGCAGCCGCCTCGATGATGACCTTGTCCATAGATCCATCTGTTGCACTCACCAAAAAATCGGCCGATGCATAGATCTTCGGAGCTTTATCGCCAGGGATTGCCTGTTCATTCCATTCGACATTCGCGTTCACGTATGATCGGACGCGTTTTGCCGTCTCTTCATCCGAAGCTGATCCGACAATACATATCTTGAGTTTTCTGGCTTCGACCAATGGTTGAAGCGCCTCCAAAATCCAATCCACCCTCTTTACCGGCGAGACGCGGCCAAAAATCAGCAAGATCGGTGGATCATGTTCTGGATGATCCGCAGCGGCAAAATGCTCGGTATCGATATGATGTCCGATGCGTACGGCGGATTTTAGCGGATTGGATTCCGGAACAGCCGTCACGACGCGCGAAGCCCATGGCACAGCAAGCCAAAACCAAATACTACGTGCTGTGACGTGCGTATACCAAAACACGACGGGCTTGCGGAGCAACTTCCACCACCAGCCAAGCAATGCCGTATATTGTGCATCTCCCCGCACAAACACCGCATCGTAGTCGTGGCGGCGTTTCCAGCTCTCGCGCATCAAAGTAATAATTGGTTCAATTTTGCTGCGGGATTCTTTGCGGCGCATGGCAAACACCGAAACGTTCGGTGGCAAATCATATCTTCCGACACGCAAACCAGCGACAGTCAAACGCTCAAACACCGATGCGGCTGACTTGAGCCAGCCCGTAAAAAATCCGAACAAGGCATCGTCGGCATCAACAGCTTGCGCGACAACAAGCAAACGAATCGGTTTTACCGATTTCTCCAAAGACATGCGGACGCGTTCGACAGATTCCTCGGCGCTCGGCAATCGTTTTGCCGCTTCTCGTGCATTTTTTCCTAATCGATCTGCCAGTGATGTATTTGTCAAAACTGACAATATTGCTTCTGCCATGCGTACTTCATCGCCAACAGGAACCACCAACCCTGATTCTTTGTCGATAATTACTTCTCCGGCACAACCGACATCCGTCATCACAATCGGACAGCCTGCCGCCGCAGCTTCGGTAATCGACAGCCCCCAGCCTTCATAATGCGAAGGCTGTACCACGACCGAAGCGCTCGCCAAATACGGAGCGATATCGGTTTGATGGCCGACAAACTCGACCGATGAAAAAACGCCAAGCTCTTTTGCGAGTGTTTCTAGATTTGAACGCTCCGGACCATCGCCTACGAGAACAAGCTTCGCCATCGGCACGCGTTTTATGACTTCGGAAAAAACCCGCATCAATATATCCACGCCTTTTTCCTTATATAAACGAGCAATACACACGATGCGCGGATCAGACGGATGGCGGACGGTTGAAAAATAGCGCTCAAGATCGATAGCCACCGAACCCGTATCGATACGCGATTCATTCACGCCCAATTCAACCAATGCTCTTTTTCCTCGCACGCTCACGGTCCGAATACGATCAGCGTTCCGCGCAATAAATTTTGCCAGCACATGTTTCACGCGCGCGCTGTGATCCTGAACATGCAGAGCGCTCAAACGGGATTTGGACAAAAAAGCAATCCATCCGCAAACCAGCGGCTCCTGAACCGAAACAACATCATATCCGTTTTTTCGAGATAAACGGCGTGCCAAATTCCACGCACGATAAACGACCGACAGTGGATTTGACCCGCCTGTAATATGCACGGTCACCTGTGGCGATAGCGAAACAGTTTGCTCAGTTCCCTTTCCTACGACAAGAATATCCGCATTCCAGCCGCGAAAATACGCCAGCTGTCTTTTGGCTGAAATTGACGTAAGATTAGCCACCGTGGTATCCCAACCAATAACCAGAATCCTCATATAACGAGCTTGCCATTTTCATGTCTTCCCTGCAATTTTTGCTTTATCATGGCGTCCGGCCCGATTCCGACCGGGAATCTCCTGATATCCGTAAAAAGCACGTATCCGAAAGGCAGTTCAGGCAAAATATCCGATGGGTAAAACGATGGATGAATCCGGTTTCGATGAAACAAGCCTCTGGCTGGCTCAAAGGAGAAGATACGCTTCCAAAACGTGCCGTGTGCGTAACGTTTGACGATGGATATGCAGACAATGCAACAACGGCTGCAAAAATTCTTCGTGACGAAGGAGTGCCGGCTATCTTTTATCTGACAACCGGATTTATCGACGGAACCCATGCGTTATGGGTCGACCGTTTTGAAAATGCATTTAGAAAAATAAATCCTGATCCGAAAGCGGATGAAAAGCTCCGCGCAGAATTCAAAAAACTTCCGGAGGATGTACGCGAAACAAAATTACGCGAGCTAGAAGAGCGCACCGGTGCGAGCCAATTATTTCCACTCCAAAAACCAATGACATGGGAACAAGCTTCCGATCTTTTGGAGCAAGGATTTGAAATTGGTGCGCATACTATTACCCATCCGATTTTGGCTGCTTGTGCCGCAGAACGAATGGAGCATGAGATTCTCGGAAGCAAAAAACGCATCGAGGAAAAACTCGGTAACAACTGCCGTCATTTTGCATTTCCCAATGGCCAGCCTTCCGACTGGAATGATGCGGTTGTAAATACAATCAAACATGCGGGCTATGAAACCTGCCTCACGACGATCGACGGAAAAGTGCATAAACATGACGATCCCTTCTTGTTAAAGCGCAATCCGGTGGATTATTGGTCCGATCCGGTACGCTTTGCATTGACCGCTTTGGATCTGCGTGCGAAACTGCGTGCCATAAAACGTTAAATATATGGCCGAATTTCAACCACAAGAACGCGTCACCTCCCATTTTGATTCGCTCGCGAAACCGTATTTCGAATGGTACAAGGCACGTAATCAAGACGGGCATTCCTTCCGCATACGCCGCACGCGCTGCCTTGAACAGCTCGCCAAGCTTCCGGCCGGCAGTACGGTTTTGGATGTCGCATGCGGCCCTGCGACATTTGTAGAAGACCTACGGAAACGTGACTATAAATTTATCGGTCTCGACATCGCCCCGCACATGATCGAGCTCAGCAAAGAGCTGTACGGATCGGATCCAGACTGCACATTTTTAGTTGCGAATGCCGAACAGATTCCGCTGCCAAATGCATCCGTAGAAGGGTTGGCGGCCATGGGACTCATGGAATACCTCAACAACGAGGATGCTGTTTTAAAAGAATGTCTGCGTGTCGCAAAACCTGGTGCGATTTTTACCGTCACCTATCCGCACCGCATGAGTCCTGCGCGCATATGGGATCGACTGACGCATGCGATAGCTAAACCCATATTACAGATCGTCCGCAAAGGAAAATCAGGTCCAGGCGTCAAACACCGTGAATACGATCTTCAATCGACGCTCTCGGCACTTACATCAGCCGGATGGCAGATTGACGACGTGGTTTTTTACAATATGAAAATCGCGCTTCGCCCGCTCGATAAAATACTTCCGGCATTGGCGTGTTGGATCTCGGAACAGCTGGAACGCTTTGGCCGCACTCCGATCTTGCGCCGTCTTGGAACAGGATTCATCGTCACGGTTTCCGCACCGAAACAAAATGGTTCATCCGGAACTCAAAATAACGGTGCGTGATATCCGTAAAACCGACACGCCGCATCAAATCGATCAATTCCGTTTTTGAAAAATAGTGTTTGTGGTCTTCGATTTCATGCGCGTCTATCAAATGCAGCTTGAATGCAAGAAACTCGAGCACCGGTTTTGATCCGCGCGAAGGCGTGGTCATGACAAACGACCCTCCCGGCGGCAGATGCGCAAAGATTGCCCGTACAACCGCTTCCGGATGGTGCAGGTGCTCGAGTACGGCCAACATGAACGCTTGATCAAATGTCGGGAGCTCCGAGAAGATACGTTCCGCATCGTGATGATCGAAATCAACTGGGATTGTTTGGATGGTACCGCGCGTACTTGGAATAGCTCGTTTATCTATCGCTAATCCTCCAGCTATCTTGTTTCGAATACGCGACAAAAATGCCGACTCTAATCCGCATCCGATATCTGCGACGATAGCACCGGCTCTAACCTCTCGCCCGACTTGATGGAATCGGAGCCACTGGATAAGGCTATCCAAAGAAAACGCCTGCTTGAGAAGGGCGGTAAAACATTTCAAGCCGTCGGAAAACTTCAATTTTTTTCCTTCCGAAGCATCGCGGCAAGTGTACCGAATCGGTACTTCGACAATCGGACCGGCCTGCACCAGGGCATGGGTCAAATCAATCGCATCAAAGACGAAATCATCCCGGCGGCTGCGGAGTAATTGCGGAACAACCCAGCGAGGAAAAACCTTGTAGCAAGTCGTGATGTCGGTAAGCGAAGTCCCGTGTACGGCATTAAAAATTTTGCCAATCATCTGCCCGCCATAAAAATAGACCATGCTGACCGGAACATTATTGCTCCCCATAGTTCTAGAGCCAAACACGCTGCCTTCGGGATTCGAGATTACGGACTCGATTAAAACGTGGTAATCCTCCGGATGGTACTCGTTATCGGCATCTTGAATCAAAAGATAATCGCCTTCGGCCGCCTGAAAACCGGTTTTGAGCGCACCGCCCTTCCCTTTATTCTGTTCATGCAAAATCACCCGAGCTTCGCCGCGGCCGGAGATACCCGCAAGTAAGTCGCGCGTACCGTCATTTGAACCGTCATCCACGATAATAAGCTCGCGCTCCCAGCCGGATGGCAAAGGCGCATTCCGGACGCGGGCCACAACCCCCTCGATCGTCTGGCGTTCGTTGTAGCAAGGGATCACGATACTAAGCCGCATGCGAGTGTTTTACCTGTTCATGAGGAGCCAGGCAAGATGTCCGCCCAAAACCACAATCAATCCGAACCAGTATTGCCAATCCTTTTTGCAAATTCGCTCGAATCCATAAACCCCAACCAAAGCGA
This sequence comes from Candidatus Uhrbacteria bacterium, assembly GCA_020854265.1. Classification (GTDB taxonomy): domain Bacteria; phylum Patescibacteriota; class Patescibacteriia; order 2-12-FULL-60-25; family 2-12-FULL-60-25; genus CAIXDN01. The sequence goes on along the minus strand of JADZFU010000004.1, from coordinate 177,918 downwards.
GCGGAGGAGTCAGGACAAAAAAGAGACGCGATGAAGGCCAGCCCCAAATAAAACAAAAGCTAGCCGCGAATACCAGCACAGCCGCCAAAAGCAATTTCTCGTATCCGAATTGTTTCCATTGCTTCAAGCCAACGAATACAAAAGCCCATCCGAGCATCAAAAGAGCAAACAGGCTCTTTCCATAATGATACGGCGTCCATTCTCGATACGGACGATCTTGAACAAAATACCAGTCAAAATACGTATAACCATACGTCTGAAAAACATAAACTTGCCACACGGCATGCGGGATAACGAACAATGCATCGAGCTTTGCTAACAGAACGATGGAATCGATTAACGGACGCTTCCTGTCCAAGAGCACGAGCACATGCAAAGCGATAAGCGATACCACCACATACTCCTTCCAAAAAAAACCGAGCGTAATCCATACCATCGCAATCCATAGGGCTGATTCCTTTTTCTGGATCCAATACAAAACAAGAAACAGCGTCGATAAAAAATAAAAGAGCCAAGCCACGCTATCAGTTGCCATCTCCAATCCGTATTTGAGCATCGGATAAGAAAGCATGATCCACAGCATATACACGATGCCCGATTTTTCCTTGCCAAAAAAATGCTTGCCGATTGAATACGCAACTGGCAAACACGCGACAAAACCTACCATCATAATCCACCAAAACGCACTCTCGTACGATCCGGTGAGAGATGAGACCCACAAAAGTCCGTAACTCGTAAGCGGTTTTAAAATACGGAATCCGTACATTTGTTCAACCGGCAATCCCGCGAATAGATCCGCGGTCTGAAGGTAGGTATAGTAATCCGCGGATATCTGGAATGGCACGAACCGTAATTTCAAAAAAGCAGCCAATGCAACAAATACGAGTGCGATTATTTTTTTCATACCTTGAATTGTTTAATTGCCTGCTTCCATCCATCACGGTCATCCGGAGGGATCTCCGTACAGCCATGAAGCGGTCTTGTTAAACCATGCTCGGTTGTAATCAAACATGGCACACCAAGGGAGATGGTTTCAACGACGGTATTTGGCGAAATATCAGAAAGAGAAGGGTGCAGCATGAGGTCGGCTTTTGAGATTTCACGCATCGCTTCATCGTGCGGCAGCCGTCCGGCAAATCGTATGCCCTCTATCCCCTTCAGAATCTCCTTGAGACGGTTTTCGTCCGGCCCGTCTCCGATAAACGTCATGGAGAAAACCAGGCCCTCCTGATGCAGCTCTTTTAAAATATCCGCAAGGAATGGAAGATTTTTTACCGGGACATAGCGGCCGACAAAAATAAGCCGCAGCGGCCCGGGAGCTCTCGGCGGCCGCTGTGCAATCGATTCAAAACGCCGTTCGTTTGGCACAATCGAGATTTTACCGGCAACTGACGGCTCGATCGTGGGCAATATGTCTCCGATGAATGCCGACGGAACGATCACTCGATCCGTACGCGTTAAAACCCAACGATACAAAACGAGCTTCAACCTGTCGGAAAAAGAGAATATTTGTTCCTTCCAAAAAATTCGTAATGGTTTTTTTGTTTTCCCTTTCAGCACCGAGCTCTCCCAGATCCACTCCCCTCCCAAGCGGATCACAAATTCTACTGATAATCCGATAAGCGCAAGCCGCACGGGGATACCTGAAGAGTATGCATCGAATGCCATCGCCTGATCCATGCGTTTGAGCAAACGTCTAGCCTTCCATGCAAATGGGACATAACGGACACGTTCGCCATATGTAAGTACATCGACATGATGTCCATTCTTGCGGAAATCATCCGTCATTTCTTTTGAGATGATTGCCGAACCGCCGATCTTTGGTGGATACGCACCTGTTGCAACCAGGATCCTTTTCATGACGACAAGCTTGGCGAGCAATTTTCCAAATGCGTCGGCCAAACGATCCCAATTGTATTTATCGGCAACCAAACGCGAACCATTCTGTACGAGCCTGTCTCGCAAATCGCGGTCGCCTATCAGGCGCAAAACAGCTTCGGCGATTGATTTTGGATCGCGTGGGTGGCACATGATTCCCGTCTCGCCATCCGTCAAAAAATCCGGAATCCCGCCAACCGGAGTCCCGATAACGGGGATACCGCATGCCATCGCCTCTAAAAACGAATTCCCGAGCCCTTCAGACAAGGATGCGCGCACGAAAATATCGCTCGCCTGTAAATAGGGCGGCAATTCAATATATGGCCTCGGTCCGGCAAAAACGATCCGCTTGGAAACATCCAGCTGTTCTGCAAGATTCTTTAATGCGTTTTCATCCTCTCCATTGCCGATGAGAAGAATCTTGAACGAAGACGGCAAAATCAAAAGAGAACGGATCAAATCATCAACGCCATTCTTTTTAGACAGCCGTCCGGTATGGATCAAAACCGTATCGGATTCGGAAAACCCAAACCCAGAACGGATTCGTGCACGCTCCTCAGGTAGAATACGCTTTGTAAACTGCTCGATCGGAACACCGTTAGGAATCACTTCGGGCTCGCCCGAAAAACCCATTCGTTTGGACCAATCCGCTAAAAAATGACTAATCGCCTGGACAGCATCAGCACGTGCAAAGAGCAGCGGATGGAGCGGAGAAAAAATCCCGAGACGCTTTGTATAGTGTTCGAGCGGATCGCCTTCTTGAAGCGTAAGCAATAAACGAGGTTTCGGTTTTAGCCATGAAAAAAACAGGGCGGCGAATCCTCCATAACTTGCCATGAGGGACCATACGATGTCGGGCTTTTTGAGACGGAGTGCGCGCAATGGACCAAGAACAGGTAATAAATATTTATCCAACGGCCGGCCTAATCCGACACGGTGCACCATCACGTTTCCAATCCGTTCAGAGCGGGACAATCCGCTTTTAAAACGGGCGCAGATCAAATCATATTCGAAATCGTCAATCCGATCAGTCAATTCATGTACGGCAACTTCAGCACCGCTGTAAACGGGATAGTAGGTCGTAGCAAAAATCAAAACACGCTTCTTATCCATATACTTCAAGCCATGTGGCAAGCGAGTAGGTCATCCATAGACGATTGCCATGATCGGAACCTCGGTCATTTTCTCGCACAAGCGTTTCGATAACAGACGGAGAAATATACTGCTCGAGCTTCTTGTTTCCGATACACCGCTCAACAAATGCACGGCGGAGCGGCCCACGAAACCATCCGGCAAGCGGAATTTGGAACCCGCGCTTCGGTCGAGTCAGCACATCTTGCGGCAAAAGGTCTTTCACCGCCTCAACCAGCAGCGCTTTTTGTTTCGTGGATGAAAACCGATAACTCGTTGGTAACGAAGTAACGTAAGCGACAAGATCTTGGTCCAGCAGCGGACAGCGCGCCTCCAAGCCGTGCGCCATGGTCGCCCGGTCCATCTTCACATTCAAATCATCCGGCAAATAAGAACGTAAATCAAAATCCATGGCTGCCCCGATCGGATCCATTTCCTTGTTGAACCGTTCGCGTATGAACGTCAGCGCCTCTGGCTGTTGAAAGTACGCTCCGCAAAACAATGCTGCGTACCCTCCGTTTATCGTTTCAGCGAAACGCTGGATTTTTGTATTGCCTGTCATTTTTCCGATGCCGCGAGCTATCTGATACGTGCTACGAGGAAAACGAAGGGCTTTTTCAAAATACCGATACCGACGATAACCGCCGAACAACTCATCGCCGCCATCGCCGGTCAAAACAGCTTTTGCGTATTTCCGCGTTTCTTTGGCAATGAGCCATGTATTAAGCGAGGACGAATCAGCATACGGAGCGTCATAGTGCTTGATGACATCATCTGCGATAGCGAGCAAGTCCTCCGGCCTTGCAACAAAGGAATGGTGCTCAAACCCGAAACGCTTGGCGAGATCGGCTGCCTCGTCGCGTTCGTCGAATTTTTCATCGTCAAATCCAAGCGTAAATGAAGAAAGTTTTGCTCCTTGTTTCGATGCGAGTGCGGCGATTGCCGACGAATCGATCCCGCCGGATAAAAATATTCCGACCGGTACATCGGCAATCAATCGAAGCCGCACGCTTTCATCCAGCAGCGATTTGACATGCATCGCAGCTTTTTCAAAAGAATCCGGTGAAGATCCCGCATCGCGCACATATTTTCTCAACGCGAATTGGCCTTCTCTCCACGTGCCGCACATCCCGGGCGCAAGCGATGAAATGCCGACAAAGCCCGTCATCGGACTCGGAACATACTGGAGTCCGAGAAAAAGCTTTACGGAAAGTTCGTCGATCTCTAACGAATCAACCGCACGAATCGCTTTCAATTCCGATGCGAATGTGAATGCGTCGGATGCTGCGCGATAAAAAAATGGTTTTTTGCCAATACGGTCGCGGGCAAAGAAAAGCGTGGATGTATCCCGATCCCAAATGGCAAATGCGAACATGCCATGGATTTTTTCCAACATCTTTTCTCCTTCCAGCGCATACAATGCGAGCAGAACCTCGGTATCCGATTCTGAAATGAATCGATATTCGCTGTTCGTTATTTGCTCCTTTAGCTCTTTATAATTATATATTTCACCGTTAAATGTAATCGTATAACGGCCGTCCGGAGTCGACATGGGCTGTTTTCCGCCTTCCGTTAAGTCGATGATGGCAAGTCGGCGGTGCGCCAAGCCCGCCTGGCCCTCAACCCAAAGCCCCTCTCCATCAGGACCGCGGCGCGACAAAGCCTCGGACATGCGCCGGAGGCGGTCCTGATCGATTTTTTGGCCAGATAAACGGATTTCACCGGCGATCCCACACATAGCCTCAAGCCTAGCCGAAATGGCCATTTTCGGCTACGGTAAGCCCCATGCGTATAGCCCTTATCGTCACCCAAGGCGAGCATGGCGGTGTCCAAGATCTTTTGGCCCGTTTTATGCATTGGCTTAAAAAAAATGGACATGAGGTAGCCGTTTTTTGCGGGACGGATGGCTGGCTCCAAAAACGCTGTGAAGAAGCTCAAATCCCCTTTATCCGGCTCAAACACCTGAAACGCGAGATACATCCCGTGCACGACCTTTTGGCTATCAAAGAAATAAAAGATGCCCTGACGCAATTCAGGCCCGATGCCGTACATCTGAATAGCACCAAGACCGGAATCATTGGATCTATTGCTGCGCATTTGGCAAAAGTAAAACGCGTGACATACCGCATTGGAGGTTGGGTTTTTTTGGAAGATCTTCCGGCGTGGAAAAAACAAATCTACATTTTGGCAGAAAAATACACGGCTCGTGTCAAAGACATCATTATTTGCGTCCATCCTGCGGACATTGAGGTTGCGAACACCTACAAAATCAAACCAAAACAAAAAATCATCTCCGTCCCGAATGGGATTAACGCCGAACAATTCCGTTTAACCCAGCTCCCGCGCGGACAAGCGCGTGTCGCACTTGGGATTGATGGATTCGTTTTTGGAACAATCGCCAATTTTTATCCGCCAAAAGATCTTCCTCGTTACATAGAAGCCTGCTCCCTTGTCGCGCAAAAAATGCCTCAAGCCCGCTTTTTGCTGATCGGTGACGGAGAACAGCGCAGCCAAATCGAAGCCGCAATCAAAACGTATGGACTGGAAAAACAGGTAATGCTTGCCGGCACACGCGAAGACGCTGATATTTCATACAACGCATTCGATATCTTCGTGCTCCCCTCCTCCAAAGAAGGGATGAGCTGGGCCTTGCTTAAAGCCATGGCAGCCGGTATCCCGAGCATAGCCACCGATGTCGGAGCCGCTAAATGGATGCTCTCCGATAACTGCGGAGTAGTTGTACCGCCGCAAAACCCGCGGGCATTAGCCGATGCCATGATAGACCTGGCGAGCAACGAGGCTATGTGCAATCAGCTTTCAGAAAACGCAAAAAACAAAGCCGCCTCCAGCTTTCAAGAGGAGGCGACCTACCGCGGCAATTTGGAAGCGCTGGAAGCCTAACGCCGTGGACCGCCCGATGATGGGACGGTATTCGTTGCAACCGGCACGGATGGTACAGCGACCGGTGCAGGTACAGGCGCGGCTGCAGCTGGCATTGTCTCGGGCACAGCCGAGGCTTGCGTGAGCAGCGCATTAAACACGTCTACCGTTTTCGGATCAACCTTGACCGCTTCAGCCAAAAGTTGGTCGCGAAGCTCGATTTTGTTTGTCTGTTGTAAACGGTATGCGATTTGCGCATACACATCGGCCGTACCCGGGATGTAGTATTCGGGATCAGCAAGCTTGGCGATGAATTCTTTGATCAAGGCTTCATCATTCAAGAAAAGCAGAGCCTCGACGAGCGGCACGTACTCGCGAGCCGACAACATCCGGTACTTGAATTTAACCGTCTGTGATTTTTGGATATACTCGGCGCCCTCTTGGAACGCTTTTTTATCGTAGAAAAGCGTCAGACCAAGATTCCAGAACGGCTCGCCATTTTCCGGATCGAATTCTGCAACATTGCGGAACACCGTGATCGCCGGATCAAGATTTCCCGTTTGGAGATAAAGACGAGCAAGTCCGTAATGGAGCTGTTGGCGTTTGGGACTGGTTTCAATTGCCGCCTTGTATTGGATCTCGGCAACCGGAGCTTCGCTCGGCTGCAGCATCATGATCTCCTGTGCCATGCGGGCATAAATGAATTTTGGATGGGTATTGCGTGGATGCCGGCTGATCTCTTCTTCGGATAATTTTTTCGCCAATGCATACATTTCCTGCCAATTGGGAATTTTTTGCAGGACTCCGTTTGCGTACATGGCAATCAAATTACGCGACAGCAAGAATGATTGCTCATCGATATACATGGTAGGAATTTCCGATGCCTGTTTTGCCAATGCAAAACCGATAGTCGGATTCGACATGATAACGGCATTCGACTGGAGCGAGATTCTCGATGCTTGGAACGGCAATACCGACGTTCGCCAGACAACCAAAGCCATCACCACCTGCAAGACGACAAAGGCCGTCCACGGTGCATCAGCCCGCGCTTCGGTCTCGGCTTTTACTTCTTCTTTGGAGATATCGCCGACAAACTCTCCTCGCGTCGCGGCAATAATGAGTGCATATAGCAGATAACTCATCGAGAACCCTGCCGGATGGTCAAACACGAATAAATTTTGGACGAAATAGGCAATCGGAAGAGAGAACAAGATCGCCGCAATCGGAAGGTCAATCCAGCCTTTCCTGAATGCCTTGATCGAGGACAGGAATACCGCCACAAAAATCGAAAAGAATGTCACAAATCCAGCAATACCCGTCATCGCAAGCACGTCCATGACCGTATTGTGGGCGCGGTCAAACCAGGTTTCGTACGTACCAAAACGCAGGGAAACCGGATTGTATTTGTTGTTGAACAGAATGTGGAAATTATCCAATCCCCATCCGGTAAGCGGACGCTCGAGGAAGCCCTCCCATGCAATCTCCCATGCGATGAGACGCGTACTGACCGTCGTGCTCAAATCCGTCAAACGATACACCGGCGACCCCTTGATGAGCGGGGTTTCGCGGGCCGCATACAGCAAACCGTAGCTTCCGGCTAAAATGAGCAAGGCACCGAAAATCGAAAAGCGGACTTTTTTTGATTTGCTGAAAATACTGACGTAAATCGCAAATGCCAAAAGTCCGGCAGCCAAACCGACCAAGGCGCCGCGCGATGCCGCGAGCAGAAATGCCACCATGTCCAACGCAAAAATGACGGCAAAAAACGCGCGCCATTTATTTGATTGGATTTTCCAAAACAAGAGAGCCAAAAAGAAGAAGTTGAAGATCTGGTATGCCGCCATGTAAATCGGATTATCGACCAATCCGCCGACACGGCCTCCAGCCGTAAACAAGAGCAGGTTCGGATTCAATTTTTGCATGATGGCGACTATGGCCATGATTCCGGACAAACAGACTTCGTAAATCAGCAATTTCTTCCAATCATCCCATTTCTGCAAAACACCCGTAGCCATGGTCATCCACGCAAAGAAATGGAGAAGCGTAAACAGGCCATTCATGCGTTCTTGATTCCCCCACCATGCACGAGCCGGATCGACCGCAAATATGACGGATAATGCCAGCGCCACGAAATACGCCAAAATCGCAAAGTATAAAAGATGCTTTTTTGGACGATATTTGGGCTCCATCCAGGCCAAAGCCAGATATGCCGGAAAAGTTAAACCAACAAGAATTTGGAAATAAATCAGCTTGGAAAAGACGAAGGGAAAAATAACCACTGGGATAAACATCAGCGGCACCAAAAGTCCGCCATAAATCCCGATCAGGGCAATCCACTTAAAAAACTTGATGGCTTGTGAGCGAGTCATATTGATTGGCCCCCAGCATAGCATAAATACAAAACCAAAACCCCCCTTGCGGGGGGTTTGGTTTAGACCTGACTGCTAAATCGAATTAGCGAGAAAGGGTCTGGACCTGGGTGAGGTCTTCGACGAAGACGTCGTTCGTCCAGTCGTAAGAACCACCAGATGCGCCTTCGGCTGACGAGTGCGGAACTTCGGAAAGATCCGACCAGACAAGCGAACCCGGCTGATCGGCAGCGCCATCGGCGATACCGGAGCCAGAAGCATCAAGGTTCGGGCCAACAACGGACGTGCCGTTGAGGGCGAATGCATCGTTATCGATGTAACCCGTAACGATGGTACCTGCGAGGTCGCGAGCCGGCGAGACACTAACCGTGTCGCTAGCAATCGTGCCTGCAACCGTTGCGGTAAGCGTGTAGACGTTACCGGAACCAGTAATCGTTTCCTCGGTGTTAGCCGTGGAAGGATCGGCGAATACGACGACAACGCGGAGCGTGGACGTACCGGCCGGTACGGTGCCTGCCTCGAGATCGACGCCAACGCCATCAGTAATCGTGACGGTGTTGAGCGGCAATTCGGACGAGCCCTTGCGGACGCGGAAGTTGGCAAGCGTTGTGGAACCCGTCTTCGATACATCGAACGTGAGTTTCTTCACAGCCACGGAGCCGGCAGCGTCTGCCGAGATCTGCATGCGGTAAAGATCCATGTTCGTACCGTTGGCGAGCGTCGTGGTCGAAAGCGTCTGACGGGTGACCGTCGGCTTCGACTTGCGGATGACGAATTCGTTACCCGTCGTGGCTACGCCAGTCGAGTAGACGATATCACCAGAGGCCTGACCGACTGCGCGGACATTGAACATGCCTGCGTAGTTGGCATCCCAGTTGCCGGTCTGGAGGTTTGCACCGAGACCGAGACGTACGCGAGCACCCGAGCGGGCTGCGCCCGTCGTTGCACCGCTAACCGTCGAGGAAGCCTGGACAGGACCGAGCTTGCCCCACAGCTGGAAGGTGACCGAACCATCTTTCGGAACCATGATCGGCGAGGACGTAATATCAACGTCCTTGTTACCGGAGAAGCCCGACGAGAGGGTTTCCATACCCTTCGGCGAACCATCCATGGCAACAGCAATCTGCGAGAAGTTCGCGGATTCACCCGTGGAGGTGACGTTGAGACGCTCGAGGTTCATGGCTTCGAACTGAGCCGTAGCCTTGAACTGAGCGAAGTTCTGCCAGACATCGCCACCGGCGACGAGAATCGTCGACTGGCGGAGGTTGTCCGTAGCGATGGTAAGGATACCGCCGTTCTTGATCGTTTGGACCAAGGAAGGCGTTGCGCCGGCATTGCCGGAGACGTTCGCGCTAAGCGAAGCCGTGACGGAGTTGTCGTCCTGATCGTCGGCCGTAACATCAGCTGCGGCGGCGATACCAACGGCAAACTTGTCTTCGGAGCTCGTAAGCGTGGAGTCAGCCGTACACTTGGCGACAAGCGTAAGCGAACCACCTGCCGGAACCGTAACGTTGACATTGTCAATCGTCATGGAGCCAGTCGTGGCATCCGGGTTCTGGGCCGTACCGACTTGCGTCGTGCCGTTCCAGAGGGAACAGGTCGTGATCGCGTCGTTCAAGTCAGCGAGGGCGTACGTACCAGTGGTGGTAACGTCAGCGCGACCCGTGAGTTTGACCGTGCGGACCAAGATCTCGCTTTCTGAACCCGCCGAGAAGACGAATCCAGCAGTCGGGATGTTCTGTTCTTTCTTGACAGCCGTACCCGCAGTCGGGTTGGCAGCAAGGGACACCGTGAGGCTTGCGGCCTTCACTGTGTGGAAGTTACCCGTAATCGGGCTGTTCGGTACTACATCGCCGGACGGGAGGAATTCACCCGTTTCAACAATGCGGAGGTCGGACGAGCCAAAGAGGTTCGTGCCGTTACCCTGAACAACGCGGTACTGGTTGTTGTTGTCGCCAAAGAATTCGTTGGCGTTGTCTTCCGTGTTCGAGAGGTCAGCCGTAACCGCGAGGTTAAGCGTCTGGCCCGGGTTGATCGTGAACGAATCCGTGAAGGTCATGACACCTGTGTCGGATGCGTTGTTGGCAACCGTGCTCGGCATGGAGATCGGGCCCATGAGGACCTGACCGTTGTCGAGGTTCTTGATCTTGATGTCGCGGAAGTATTCGGTACCGGATCCACCCTTGACCTCATCGGCCGAGGTTGCACCCTGGATAGCGAAGTACATCTTGCGGACTTCGATCGCGCTGTCAGACGACGTGAGAGCGAACTTGTAGAGCGGAACATCCTGCTGACCCTTGGCCAGGTTGGAAGCTGCCGGACCGTTGAAGGTCGTGGTGAACTGACCGCCTTCGGTCGTTACCTCAATGAAGTTCGTGCTGTTGCCATCGAATGTACCGGCACACGGTGAAGTGCTGTCGACACAAACCTGAGCACCGGTGTTGAACTCGGTGTCAATAGCGTAGACATCCGTCGAGTATTCGACGTAGGTCTTGATCGTGCGAGCCGAGCGGCCGGCAACCGTCGCCTTCAAGGAGAAGGTGCGGGTGGAGCCATCGGTGATCACATACGGAGGGTTGAAGTTGAGGACAATCTTGTCGCCAACCATGACCGGAGCGGACGCAACAAGCGTCGTGCCCTGGTAGAGCTTCAAGTTGGTCAAGTCCGTGTTCGTAACCGAACCGGCCTGGATCAACGTGATGCGGCGGACTTCAATGTCGTTGTTGCCAGCGACAAGCTTGAAGTTCGAGATTTCCGCTTCGGCGGAGCCGATTTGCGGGTTGCTCGGGGTCGAACCCTTCTGCACGTCGAGACGCGAAGCGCTCGTCGTACCGATGGTGAACGTGTTGCCACGTACCGGGAACGAACCGGAAACCGTGCCAGCAGCCGACAAGACCGTGGAAGCAGCATCCGAAACTTCGAAGGCGTGCTGACCACCGGTGGTCGTTACGGACGGGTTGATGTCACCAACGAGCATGAGGGACATGGTCTGACCGGCCGGAATCACGAGATTCAAGCTGTTGAACGACACGAGATTCGAGGACGAATTGATCGTGCGGCCCGTGGTCAAACGCGTACCGTCAGCCTTGTAAAGGTAGACATTCGAGAAATCGGAGGTCGCACCAACGCCAACGCGGCGGATGGTAAGACCAGCGATCGTCGCAGCGGCAGAGCCGGCCGTGAAGTTGAACTTCGAAAGCATAACGCTCGAAGCACCCTTCGGGACGGTCACACCAGCCGGCGTGTCTGAAGCGAGGGCAACCGTGAGGTTACCGCCGACAGCGACGCTACCGATGTAGATCGGATCAGCCAAGCGGCCTTCGCGACCCGTCACGTCAGCACCATTCGGGTAGGACACCGAGGTGGAGATAACGTTCGAGGTGTTGTAGCCGTTCGAGGCGAACACCGAGTCCGATGCGATCATGCGCTTCATGCCACCAGTCACGACGTAGCGGCTGCCTCCCATGGAGACGACCGTACCGTCCGGGTGAACCGGGGACGAGAGCGAGGAACCGATCGAGTAGTTGATGAAGAATACGTCCGGTACGTCAACGACGCGCGAAGCCCATGAGGCTCCGTAGAGTGCCGTAGCGACGGATTCGGATTCGATCCAGTGCAAGACGCCGTCGTGGGACGGAGCGTACACCTTCGGATCGGTCGTGATCTTCACGAGCTTGGTACCAGGGCGGATGGTAACGTTACCACCGATCAAGTACGAAGCGAGTTCTGCGTCGGAAATGGTCCGAACCGACGAGAAGTCATTGTACCAGGAGAAATACGTCTTCTCATTCGGGAAGACATAGCGCTTGCCGTCAGCAGCGAAGTAATACACTGCCGGGGTTGAAGCCTTGATCAGTTCGCCAGGGGTAGCTGCGGACGCGACGCTGGGGAGAGCGACGAACGTTCCGAAACCGACGGACCATGCAATGGTCGTCAAGCTGACGAAACCTGAGAAAATTTTCTTAAAGATATTGCTCATAATGTAACCCTTGCGGGTTTTTGTGTTCCTCCGAATCCGTGAGAATCCTCGGGAACAGAAGTGTTGGTCTGAATAGAGATACCCGGCAATCCGACATTAGATCGGAATTCGACCTTTAGTACCGGGATCGAGTTGGAATCGAGCGCGAGCGAAAGGGTGGACCTCGTTGGAGGTTCTCCCGCTCGTCAGGACGGCTCTGCCGCTTGTCCGCCGTAGCGGATAAAGACAGCGTCGCCCTGGTCGAGGGAGAACGTCATGTCTTGTTTACGGCGGAGTTGTGGTAGCCGTAGTTGATGATGGGACCTCAACAACCGGAGTTGTTGATGTCTCGGATACCGGCTCGGGAATAGGAACAATCGCGCTCGTGCTGGATGCGGCGAGCTGGTTTACCGAGGCCTCTGCCTGCGCCGTGGTTTTGGCGGCCTCGATCAACTTGTCAGATACTTGATCGAGCTTGTTTTCGCTCACCAAGGTTTTTGCCTGCTCGAGCGTGGTGCTTGCCATCAAAATCTCGGGAACCGAAGACGATGATGTTGATTGCGTTGTCGATGAAGACAAGGATTGGAGTTTTTGCGCCGTGATGTCGAGCGTGTTCTGCAAGCTGGCAACTTTATTTGTAATGGATTGGAGAACATCCGCCTCGGAAACAACGCTCTGGGCATCCGGATTATTTTTTGTCTGGAGAAGCACCTCGATAGCGGTAACTCCGGTATGGACGGCAGCCGCCTCGACCTCGGAGAGCGAGGATCCTGCCTCGGATGAAATCTCGCTCTTGACCTGCTTGAGCTCATTGACAATAGCCTCGGTTTTTTGATCGACAAGCTTGGCAGCTTGGGCGGCATCGGCGGGCAATTCGTTTTTATTCACATCTGCAAGCTGCTGCTTCACGGTATCCAAATCGCGCTTGAGTCCTGCAGCAGCTTCTTTGAGCAAGGCCGGTTTTTTTTCAACGGCGGTTGCGATGGATTTGATTTCTTGGACGCGGCGCTCGACAAACTCGGTTTTCAATTTAAGTTTATCGCTTTTATCGGACACAAGAGCCAAACGGGTCTGCTCGGATGCAATTTTGATCGGATACAAGAAATCACCGGGCACCGAGCGCTCGGAAGCATTTACACTAGCAATGGAACCGCCGAGTACCGCCATCAATACCGCCGACATGGCCAAAGCCGGAGCGCGGAGCAAGTTCATGAGTTTTTCCGGAATGAAATGCTGGACGGCGATCTTGGCTTGGCGCTGGCTGCGGACAGGAGCCGTGGAAGCGCTATTACGTACCTGCATCAAAAGCGTCTCACGGGTACGCGCAACCCAAGCCTGGTCAGGCACGATTCCGCGCTCCGTCGATCGGACGGATGCAAGTTTCTGCAGGAGATCGCGCTTGTTCATGGAGTAGGGTCGAGGGCATCCAAGGCTTTCAATGCGCGGTGATAAATCACGCGGACATTTCCAGCCGACTTACCGATAATTTTGGCGATATCACCAAATGCGAGGCCGTCAATCAGTCTAAGCTTAAGGACATCTTGATAATCCTCTTTAAGCCGGCCGATCCGATCAAGTACGATTTGGAGATCTGCCCGAGCCTCGATCAAGCGCACATGGCGTGATCGATCGGACAATTCGCCTTCATGATCAGTAGACGTATTTTCATCCGAAAACGTTACACTTCCGGAAATGGGCTCGGTTGATTCTTGTTTGCGGTAATAATCGACAACGAGATTGCGGGCAATTCTATATAGATAAGCGCGGATATTAAGAATATCTTGAGAATCAAGCACCGCCTGCCAAAAACGCAGGAAAGTCTCGGATGTGACATCTTCGGCAATTTCACGCGTAGGGACTTTTAAATAAACAAACCGGTATATCGAAGTGACATACTGGTCATATAAACGCCCAAAAGCCTCCGCGTCGCGCTTGGCGCGTACACGATAGAGAAGATAGTGGTCAACGAGTTGGTTCATGCGCAGTCCTACGTGCGGAAAAAACCAAGGAAAGGTTCACACAAGCTACCAAAAAAGCTTATTTTAATCAAGAAATTGGAGTTTTTTTGAATTCATCCGACCCTGTATCATCAGGGGATATGGTATAGATAAGTCTACAATATTGTGGACAAAAAATCAGTATTTGGCTAAGATTGAACCATGGAAAATAACCGCCAATCCGACCTTCAAGTCAGGGTAAGCGTCAGCGAGGCTGCACGACTTTTTGGCGTAAATCCGAGAACCATCCGGAGAGCGATAACTGGCGGATCGCTCCGGTATATCGTTGTCCGCAACCGCTACAAAATCACCTTTCCATCCCTTGTCGAATGGTCGCAGACCCAGCCGCTCATACGGCAAAAGCGCGACAAGGCAGGCATAGGCCAGTGGGTGGATCAATGGAGAATCCGAAATATAAAATATTCTCCCCGACCTCCGCAAAACGAAAAACGCAAGCCCTGATATCTGGCTTGCGTTTTTTTTATTACGCCATGGCAAGTGACGGCATGGTGACGAGTTCGCGGCGACCATCTAATGCATCCTGATAGAATCGCAGCGTATCATCGACACGGTCATTCTGGTTGTGGCTGCGGAGGACATATTCATACGCCATACCGGCGACACGTTCTCGGACAAAAGACGGAGTAGCACAGGCCAAAATGAGATGCGTTGCCAAAACCTCGGTATCGAGGGTCGGAACAGCAAAGAAGTGTCCGCCTGTTGCCTCGCGATTCGCATCGATATCCGTGGCGATTACGAGCCGTCCATACTGACACGCCTCGATGACTGCGAGCGACATTCCTTCATTCGAGGTAGGGAAGACATGGGCATATGCATTCGACTGGAGCGCCGCCAATTCACGGCCGTGTTTCTCTCCGACAATATGCACGCCCGGAACCGATGCAGCCATTTTACACAGCCACTGCGCATAACGATCGGTCCAAGAGGCGCCGCCGACAATGACAAGCGGTTTATCCGCAAACATATCAGGACGAGCCTCGCGTGCCTTGGCATACGCATCCACTAATACATGGGCGCGTTTATGCGGAAGCAGACGGCCGACAAACAAAAAGTATCCGTTCGATTTCAAGCCGTGCTTATCCAAGATCGATCCTGCATCGACTACCGGTTCCGGAACTGGCAATGCATGCGGAATAAAGGTGGTCTGCGTGTCATACGCATCAAGACAATAACGGGCCAGCTCTTGTGAGATCGTAATCGTTTTATGGGCGGCTTTACAGGCCATCCATTCGCCGACATGGAATGCCAAACGGGCAATCAAACCCCATTTGGAAAACAGACGATCCATACAATGGAAGGTCACGATAACTTTGGACTTGGGGAAAAGAATGCGGGCCAGAGGCGCAACCAAAGCAATACCGGTTCCATGGAGATGGATGATATCCGGTGAATATTTGATGGCTGCAAACAAGGAAGCCACGCTATGGGTAAGGGCATCAAGATGTTTTGTGCGGATGCTGGGCACAAAAACCTGCTCAATGCCGGCCGGAGTCGGAGCATTGCCGACATACCAGCGGCGTCCAAAAACAATCACGCGGTGTCCGCGCGAAGCCAAACCACGCGACAAGAAGTCGACATGGCGTTCTACGCCTCCCGAGCGGCTCGGGACGCCTTTTTGACCAATCATGGCAATTACCATAGTGATGGCATCCATTAAAGGATGACCGCTCAATATAGCAAAAAAACCGCTTTTTGTCAATCCTATAAAATACCCTCAATCCAGCAAAATTCTGGCTCGGCATAGGGGAGCCAGGTAATCGCAATTGCATCGACCTGATAGCGCGTTGGCTCAACGGATCGCGTCTCAAGCCAGCATTCGATGACGCGCCCGAGATGCCGAAGCTTTTTTGCGGTTATGGAAGCCTCGGGGAATCCATAAGATTTGGTACGGCGCATTTTGACTTCTACAAATCTGACTTCATTGTGACGTTCGACAATCAAATCAATTTCACCGAGGCGATGGGACCAATTGCGATCGAGAATACGGAATCCGCGCGCTTCAAGATAACGTGCAGCCATATCTTCACCGGAATATCCGAATATTTTTCTTGTGTCGGGCATTCCTACCCCGTTCCATTATTTTATTGTTTTGTCAATTCCCTATCCCAAGAAAGTTATCCACAGCCCTATTTTCCCTTGGGTTTTGGCAGCCATTTTTCGTAGGAAGCGTTCTCGTTTGCCGACTGCAGAACCTTCATCCCCTGTTTATATTGCTTCCAAACCCACCATCCCCACCAGATGAAGACGGCAAACCACGCGATCCAAAAAACACGCATGCTCAAAAACGGTATCCCCTGCCAGACAAAAAAGCACAAAGACAAACCGACAAAGCCCATGGTGGAAAGCAGTCCAGCCAAACGCCGCATGCTTTGGCGCATGAGCTTGGACATTCCCGACCATTTTTGAATTGCCAAAACCACGAAACCTGCAACAAACAACGCCGCATTCGCCAGTCCGAGCGCTTGAAAAATCCAAGGGGTCATGGGCAATGCCGTGTAACCGAACCAGAAACCGAAAGATAGCAGATTCATAGCAGAAGGGTTATTTGATCGTCATTAACTATCAGATGGGTTGTGATGAGACAAGACCTCGGTCTCCTCAGGCAAAATACCCTTCCGATACAGCAATGCATAATGAGAATCGCCCGCATCATATGCAGATTGGAGCGTGAGTTCCGGATCGGCAAAATACCGCTTGGCCTCTGCAGGAGCCATGCGGTTTTCAATTGGCGGACCTACTGTTGTCTTTATTGGCTTCCATTCGATAACCAAAATTTTTCCTCCCGGTTTGGTCAAGCGCATGGATTCGGATACCAATCCGGCGCGGTTTTGCGATAGGTAAAGATTATTCGCAACGATCACCAAATCGACGCTATGGTCGGGAATTCGTGCCGCACGTACCACCTCGATATCCGACCAAACCGGAATGACATTCCAGTACTGATCATAACGGGCAGAGCGCTCAATTGCTTTAAGAGCGGACTTGTCGATATCAACCGCGTATACGCGCCCGTCTCCGCCCACCATCTGCGCAGCAGGAAAAACAAAATGGCCCAAGGCTCCGCATCCGAGATCGGCCACGGTCATCGCCGGACGCAATCCCGCATATTCGAGAGTCTTGAACGGATTGATGAGCTCGTTGCCGCTATGGCGCATGGTTTTACGGAGTGTACTGCTCGGCTGGATCAGGCGCTGGGAATAACTGACCTATGGTCGCTTGGAGAAAAGCCTCCCAAAGGTTGAACGCCCAAATAAAACCGATCAGACAGATCAATATGCCGATCAATTTGTATGCAAGCCGTGTTCCGCCACCGCCTAAATATTTTTCTGCGGATGGAAGCGAACCGAAAAAGTCGTAAACCACGGCGGTACGAAGGACAAAAAATGCTCCGATACCGACCATAGTGAATCCGACGAGTAAACGGACAAAGATCTCCATAGATTGAATGATTCTGTAGATAGCGTAGCATGATTTACGATATGATGAAACGTCCGAAAGGTTCATGGGAACCCGTTGCAAAATGGTATGGGGAGTATATGGGAAAAGAAGGCGGCGATTACCAAAAAGATATCGTTTTTCCCGGAGCTCTTCGGTTGTTAGATCCCGTAGATGGCGGCGACTATCTTGATCTCGCTTGTGGGCAAGGCGCGTTCAGCCGTCTGCTTTCGCAAAACGTAAAAGCATCGATCACTGGTATTGATGCATCCGCCAGCCTCATCAGCCAGGCAAAACGCGTCATGCCAAAATCTATTAAATTCTTGGTCGGAGATGCGATATCGTTTGCCAAACTTATTCCCGCAGAAAGCATGGACGGCATTGTCTGCAATCTCGCCATACAAAATATTGATCCGATTGAACCCGTATTTGAACAAGCGGCGCGCACGCTCAAACAAGGCGGGTATCTTGTCATCACCATGAACCATCCGGCGTATCGTCAGCCAAGACAAAGCGGCTGGGGTTGGGATGAAGAACGCAAGCTCCAATATCGCCGCGTGGACAAATACATGAGCGAATACGAAATGCCAATTATCGCCCACCCCGGATCTGCGCCGACGGTAAAAACCTACTCGTACCATCGTCCGCTATCGGTTTATATCAATACGCTCGCCAAACACGGCTTCATGGTTGATGCACTGAAAGAATGGGTTTCGAATAAAATAAGCGACTCTGGTCCAAAGGCCCGTGCAGAAAACACGGCACGAAAAGAGATCCCGCTCTTCATGGGAATCCGAGCCGTGAAAATTGTTTAATCCGGAAGTTCTTGCGGAATAATTTCGTACGAAGTTATTTTGTCGTATCCATCGAACAAAAAACTTCCGCGGAATGACTTTCCTTCAAGATAAAAGGGAAACCAATAACGATCATCTGGCCAAGCCTTATCGAAGGGGTACTCGGAAATCTTAAACCATTTTGGAAGAATCTCCTCCGTCTCGCTTGGCTCGCCTGTAAAATCGCTCGATTCATATAAATGAATCTCCACCACTCCAGGTTTTTCAACATTTCGATAATCACATTCGACGATACCGAATTTTGTAAGCTCGCCAACCTCAACGCCCGCTTCTTCTTTCATTTCACGCCGGGCGCTCTGTTCGATGCTCTCCCCTTCTTCAACTTTTCCGCCCAACCCGTTCCATTGCCCCTGTCCGAATCCGCGTTTTTTATAACCTAAAAGAATCTCGTCTCCCCTGCGCAGAAAAACCAGAGTCAATTTAATCGCCATATTGCCAAGTATATCAGGCTCCGTGACACTTCTTGAATTTCTTTCCCGATCCGCACGGACACGGATCATTGCGTCCGACCGTATTGCCGCTGGCTGCCGGCTCTTTGATTTCTGCCGGCGCCGGACCGCCGGCTGTTATAACCATGGGAGACTCCTCCGCTGCCGCCTCGCGTCCGATCTGTACCTTGAAAATCATCTGGCTCACGCGCTGATGGAGGGATGAAAGAAGCGAGTGGAATAGTCGGTATGCTTCTTTCTTGTATTCGACCAAAGGATCGCGCTGGCCATACCCTTGCATACCGACGCCGTGGCGCAAGTAATCGATGGATTCGAGGTGGCTGATCCACAAATCATCAAGCACGCGCAGCATCACGGCTTTTTCGATCTCGGTTTGTACAGCAATATCCCCTGCGTCTTCCGTAAACACGTCATACGCTTTTTTCATTTGTTCGAACACGGTTTCAACAAGCACGGTGCGCTTCTCCACGATATCGCTCTTGCCTTCAATACCGGAAACGAGAAGCTCCGCCGTAATATTCTTTTGGAGTTTCTGCGGCAAAATTGCATGGACCGCTTCGACCATTTTTTCGATATCCCATTCGGCAGGATCTTCTGCGGCCGTATGGTAAGACACGATTTGCTCTACTTCGTCCTCGACCATCTGCATGACGGTATCTCTCAGCGGACTCACGCCTTCGGTTGTCGCTTTGCCAGATGCTTCTAAAATTTCACGGCGCTTTTTGTAGATGACGGAACGGTGCTTATTGAGCACGTCATCGTATTCCAGCAAGTGTTTGCGGATATCAAAGTTATGCCCTTCGACTTTGCGTTGGGCCTCTCCGAGCATGCGCGTAAAAATCTTGCTTTCAATCGCTTCATTATCCGGAAAATCCTTCATGAGCGATTTGAAACGGCTTGGTCCGAAAATACGGATAAGGTCGTCCTCCGCGGATATATAGAAGGTGGTCGTACCAGGATCGCCTTGGCGTCCTGCGCGTCCGCGCAGCTGGTTATCGATACGGCGAGACTCATGACGCTCGGTACCTATCACATGCAAGCCTCCAAGCTCACGGACGGCATCCGCCTCGCCCTCGGATGGCGGATTGCCGCCAAGGATAATATCTACGCCGCGTCCTGCCATATTGGTGGCAACCGTGACTGCCCCTTTGCGACCGGCTTGCGCGATAATCTCGGCTTCGCGTTCGTGATTTTTTGCATTAAGGACCTCGTGCGGAATCCCCTCCTGTTTCAAAATCTCGGACAAGAGTTCGTTTTTCTCGATCGAAACCGTACCCACAAGTACAGGCTGGCCTTTGGCTTGGCGTTCTTTGATCTCCTGCGCCACGGCCTTGAACTTGGCCGCTTGGCTTTTGTACATCTTGTCCGGCAAGTCTTTGCGCTGGTTTGTTTTATTTGTCGGGATGCTCAAAACATCCAGCTTGTAAATTTTGTGGAACTCTTCGGCTTCGGTGACAGCCGTTCCGGTCATACCGGCCAGCTTTTCATACAAGCGGAAATAATTTTGGAACGTGACCGTAGCGAGCGTAATGGATTCGCGCTGGATCGTAACACGCTCCTTGGCTTCGATCGCTTGGTGGAGACCTTCGCTGTAACGGCGGCCTTGCATGAGCCGGCCCGTAAACTCGTCCACGATAATCACCTCCCCATCGCGTACCACGTAGTCGCGGTCTTTTTTATAGAGCGCATGCGCACGAAGCGCCTGCTCGATATGATGAACGGCCTTAAGGCCGGCTTGGACATACAGATTGTCGACTCCGAGCCATCCTTCAAGCTTGCTTATTCCGGACTCGGTCAATGTTGATGCACGAAGTTTTTCATCGACTTTATAATCCTCGCCTTCTACCATGCGTGCAACCAATTCTGCGAAACGATAATACTGCTCCGTCGCCTCTGCAGCAGGTGCGCTGATAATGAGCGGCGTGCGAGCTTCATCGATCAAAATCGAATCGACTTCGTCGACGATCGCGTAATGAAGCGGACGCTGGACCATATCCTCCAGCTTTTGGACCATATTGTCGCGCAAAAAATCGAATCCGAATTCGTTGTTGGTTCCGTATGTGATATCGGCCGCATACGCCTGCTTGCGCGAAATAGGACGCAGGTAGTCCATATCCACTCGAAACGCACCAGTCGCATCGCGCTCCGGATCATGCTCGGGCTCGCTCTTGAATGACGGATCATACGCATAGCTCGACATGTGCTGGATACACGCAACGGAGAGGCCGAGCGCGTGATACACCTGTCCCATCCAGATCGCGTCGCGGCGAGACAGGTAATCATTCACCGTAACGACATGCACGCCTTTTCCGGTAAGCGCATTCAAATATGCCGGAGCAATGGCCGTGAGCGTTTTTCCTTCTCCAGTCCGCATTTCAGCGATGGTTCCGGATTGAAGAGCTAATCCACCGATAAGCTGCACATCGTACTGGCGCTGCTTGAGTACTCGCTTGGATGCTTCGCGCGCAACGGCAAATGCTTCGGCTAAAATCGAATCAAGCGTATCACCCTTGGCGAGACGCTCCTTGAACTCGGCCGTTTTGGCTTTTAACGCCTCGTCATCCAATACCGAAACCGAAGCTTCAAGTCCGTTAATCCGATCCACGATCTTGCGCAGTCTGGCGACTTCCTTGGCATTCGGATCGCCAAACAGCTTTGCGAGAAGATTCATAGTTTGGCCGATCTTAGCCCAAAAAGACGCCATGTACAAGGCGTCTTTTTGTGCGTAAATTAGGCTAATTTTAGCGCTCTTCCATCTTCTTTTTCCACTGGGTAAGTGATTCACGCAAATGATCCTTAACTTTGTCGATAGCCTTGTAGAGGTCTTCTGCATCACGCTCGACCAAGAATGTTTCGCCGCCGACCTGAACATTGGCTTTACATTCGTAAATATCGCCTTTGTTATGATGGCCATTCGCCAAACCGACTTCCACATCTATGTGGCGGATAGAATCAAGGTATTTTTCGAGGGACTGCATCTTTTCTTCAACGTATTGTTTGATAGCTGGCGTAAGCTCCATGCTCCGCGTATTGATATTGATAGTCATACAATTCAAGCCTAGCAAGCGATAGGCCCAAAAACAAACACGTCGCTCCAAGCGAGGGCGACGTGTATCAAGTAGCGAGAACTAGCTACTTCTGTTGCAAACACCATCCGACGATCTGCTGATCCGTCATGCCTAGTCTCAATTCGTATTTCTGTAGAAAATTACGAACCTCGTCGAGAGTCCTTTTGCCGAAATTTTTCTTCCGAAGAAGCTCGGCCTCTGTAAGAGTAACAAGCTGGTACAAGTTTCGGATCCCAGCCCTGTATAAACCATTCGACGCGCGGACGCTGAATTCGATGTTTTCGAGCAGCCAGATTCCACGATGCTTGCACAGGGTCTGCATGTTAGCCCTTACACCTTTCGTGTCTGTCGTATTCACGAAAAGCATTGCCATGCTCTCGGTGTTTGCGATTGTGCGTTCAAAACCAAGGAGCAAGGTTCGATAGCACTGCATCGCGAGCACAGGCGGGACCTTGCCTGCTGATACCAGCTCGCGAATCTTCGCATGGCAGAGATCGAGCTCCTGAAGAACAGAGACATCAACCCATGCTTGATCAGTCATCTATCCCTCCTAACTTCCTATTTCGACTTACAGTATCTATTGAAATGTGTCAATAAATTAAAATCCGACGTATTGCACCTCCTCTTGGAGCTCGATTCCAAACTCGTCCCGAACCTTCATTTTGACGCGCGAAATAAGGGCAAGGATTTCCGATGCTGTCGCTTTTCCCGTATTGAGAAAAAAATTTCCATGTTTGGTACTTACCTGCGCGTCGCCGACGGATTGCCCCATCATTCCCGCATGATCAATCAACCAACCAGCGCTAATCGATTTATTTTTTAACATCGATTCCGGCACTTCGACCGAGCGTTTCAAAATATCGAGCGCCGACTCGTCGTCAAATTCGAAATTCTTGAATGCGCATCCGGCGCTTGAGGATTCAAGCGGCTGCTTCTCTTTTCGCATCCGCATAATCTCATCCATCCGCTCCTTCCCCTTTGCCGGATCAGCTGACTCCGCGAGTCTCAGTACGCAGGATAAGATCAGGAATGGCCGGTGTTTGAACATGCTCTCCCGATATCCAAAACCGCATTCGCCATTTGAAAACGACTTTCGAATATTCAAATTGTAATCGTAGACTTCGACGGTTTCTATCGCGTCTTTCATTTCGCCGCCGTAACAGCCTGCATTTCCATATACAGCTCCGCCGATTGTTCCCGGCACTCCGACAGCCCACTCAAATCCCGTAAGTCCTTTGTCAACCGAGGTACGTGCGACCATCCCGGTGATGGCTCCCGACTCGGCATGCACCGTATTTTCCTCGACGGTAATGCCGCGATTGGCCGCTTGTATCATGACTCCCTCATAACCGTCATCGGAAACAAGCAAATTGGAACCGCCTCCATAGACATAAAATGGGATATCCAAATCCAAGGCGGATGATATCGCTGCCACAAGCGCCTCCGATGTCGGAGCCGTCACATGAAGTTTTGCTAAGCCGCCAACTCGAAAACTCGTACGCTTGGCCATTGATTCATTCCGCACGCACACGGGAACACGTTCGAGATACGCGGCAATTTTTTCTTCCGTTAGCGGCATCATATAATTTTATTTGCTATCTGATAGACGTCCCCCGCTCCCATCACGATGACGACATCTCCTTCACGCGCCCAGCGTTTTAAAACAGCTAAAGCTTCATCGGGATTTGGCGCGTACTCGACCGAGCGCGACACTGCCCGCTCCGAATCGCGCCGTACGATTGCATCCTGTAAATCGCGTGACGAGATATCGGTATCCTCTGCATTATCGCGTCCGGCAACATCGTAAATCTCCACCAAAAGCAAAGCGTCCGCTCGATCAAAACTTGGAACAAACGCATCAAACAAGTGTTTGGTGCGATTACGGTGATGCGGTTGAAACGCAAGCACGATGCGCTTGCCTTGGTAGAACGATTTTGCTGCTTCAAGTGTTGCTGCAACCGCCGTGGGATGATGTCCGTAATCTGAAACAACGATGATTCCGTTTTTATCCGAAATTTTTTCAAATCGTCGCCAAATCCCATTGAATTCTGCAACCGATTCTACCAGCTCCTGTAGCAATAAACCGGTCGAAGCGCATAACGCAGCTGCGGCTGCAGCATTCATGACATTCATTCTGCCAGGGACATGCAAACGGAATCGTACGGTTTTACCCTGTTCATCGCGAAGCGCGAACACCTGCTCGCCTGTTCGAGACAAATGGTCTTTGATTTGGTAATTCGCATGCGAACCGAATCCGAATGTCCGGATGCGTATCCCCCGCTCGTCCAAACTTCCCCGGGCACGTCCGATAAGGGTTTGGACATTCGGATCATCGGCATTCGCAATAACGAGCCCGCCGTCAACGACACGGTCCAGCATCTCGTGGAACGCATCCATGATCGCCGCGAGATCAGGAAAAATATCGGTATGATCGAGCTCGATATTGTTCAAGATGACGGCCGACGGACGAAACTCTAAAAAATGCTTGGCATATTCGTCGCCCTCGATCACGACAAGGTCGGAATTTCCGAAACGAACATTTCCATCGGGAAATCCGGGGACGCGGCTGCCGACGATAACCGTCGGATCTTGGTGTGCCGCGACAAATAAAAGTCCGGCTAAGCTGGTTGTCGTGCTTTTTCCGTGCGTTCCGGTTACGAGAACCGTGCGTTTGCCGGCCGTCCAATGGCCGAGGAATTCAAAATTTGTAAGCTCACGGATGCCGCGCGTACGTGCTTCGAGACGTTCCGGGTTTTTTTCTGGGACGGCCGACGAATAAATCAAAAGATCGCAATCCGCAGGCACATGCTTGGCATCATGACCGATGGAAACCGGCACGCCCAACGCTTCCAGCTCTTTAGTCGCCTCGGAACGCGCCGCATCAGATCCGCTGACACGCACACCGGCACGTACCAAGAGCTTGGCAACACCCGACATATTGATACCGCCGATTCCGGTGAAATGCACCTGGCGAAGCGACTCGATCTGCATGGACATAGGCTACGCTAGCCGGCTGAATTAGAAAACCCCCGTAATCCAGCTGTCGCTAGAAATTACGGGGGTCAGGTTCAGGGTTCGGCCGACTCGGCCGACTCGGCCGGCGGCGGAAGGACGGGAGCATCCTTCTTTTCGGGAGCGGGCCTGCTCCACAGCTCGCTCCCGTCGGGAGCGAGAATCAAAATGGGATTGAACTGGTCCGGATAGACGATCGGGATACCCAGACCGAACACCGTGATCATGGCCTCGAGGAGCTCTCGCTCGCTCACGCCGTCGACTTCCTTCGCGACAGTCAGGACCTCGCGTGTGGGGTGGTCGACGATATTGTGGTCCACGTTCCGATACACCTTCCCCATTGCCATGAGGATGATGCGGAAGGTATTGGACGGAAGAGTACCCGTTCCTCTTGACTTGAAATGCTCGATCAGTTTCACGGCACGCGTCTTCTCCGCATGTCCGTTGCTGTTTGACATGATACCTCCGAGCCCGCCCAACCTAGCAGAAAACGTCGATTTTGTCTAGGCTGTGGCCATGTACGAACACCTGCGAAAAACCGACCCGGAAACGGCCGGATACCTCGGCGAAGAAATCAAACGTCAGCAAGACGGACTGGAATTGATCGCCTCGGAAAATTACGCATCCCCTGCGGTCATCGAAGCATTGGGATCGCCGCTCGTAAACAAGTATTCCGAAGGGTATTTTTCCAAACGATATTACGGCGGCAACGAATTCATTGATAAAATCGAAAGCCTTGCCATCGAACGGGCCAAAAAGCTCTTCGGAGCCGCTCATGCAAATGTCCAGCCGCACTCCGGTTCGCAGGCCAATCAGGCGGCATTTCTCGCTGCGGTAAAACCGGGAGACACCATCCTCGCCATGGATTTGTCGCATGGCGGCCACCTGACGCACGGCTCTCCTGTCAATTACTCCGGCAAACTCTACCGCTTTGTACACTACGGCATAGAAAAAAATTCCGGGCTAATAAGCATGGATGAAGTCGCGCGCTTGGCTCGGCAATACAATCCGCAAATGATCATTGCCGGATTTTCCGCATATCCGTACGCTCTTGATTTCGAATCATTCGGAAAAATCGCCAAAGAAATCGGCGCTGTATTAATGGTTGATATGGCGCATATTGCAGGTTTAGTGGCAGCAAAGCTGCATCCGAATCCCTTCCCGCATGCAGATATCGTTACTGCCACGACGCATAAAACGCTTCGCGGTCCGCGTGGCGGATTAATTTTATGCAAACAAGAATGGGCAAAAAAAATAGATAGCGCTGTATTTCCCGGTATCCAGGGCGGTCCGCTCGACAATGTTATTGCCGCGAAGGCTGTCGCGTTTTTTGAAGCGCTCCAACCGGATTTCATCGAATACCAAACCCGCGTTCTTGAAAACGCCAAGGCTATGGCGCGGGTATTTGGCATTCATACGGATAATCATCTCATGATGATTGATGTAAGCCGATACGGAATGCGCGGGAACGAAGCGGAAAAATTGCTGGATACGGTTGGAATCTACGTGAATAAAAACATGATCCCGTTTGATACCGGCACCCCGATGGATCCGTCAGGAGTGCGCATAGGAACGCCTGCAATCACGACACGCGGGATAAACGCCGAGGAATCACGAAGTCTCGCGGTGGCCATTTTGGATATCCTGTCTTCAAAAGGCTCGGCAGACTCCCTTCATAAAGCAAAACAGCTCGTCTTGCAGCTCAGCCGCGCTCACCCGCTCCCGTACCAAAAGCCGTGATACACTATCCGCATGCCGTCCATTACAAAAAAATCAAAAATTGTTTTTCTTCGGAATTTCGTATTCGGAGTCGAGGACAGCCTTGTATCGACCGTCGGGTTATTGGCCGGTATCGCCGCTGCTGATGTACCGCGCGCCACGATTTTTTTAACCGGAGCAATTCTCGTAATCGTGGAAGCCTTCTCCATGGGAGTCGGCAGCCTTTTATCGGAAGAATCTATTGAAGAGTACGAAGGCCGAAAAAAACCCTCTGAATCAAGATCATTTGCCGGAGGCGCCATCATGTTTTTTTCATACATCATTGCCGGCCTCATCCCGCTTGTTCCATACGCATTCCTTGAACGTACAGAAGCCCTCCCGATGTCTATCGCCGGATCGCTAGGAGGCTTGTTTTTGCTTGGCTACATAAGCGCGAGGCGCTTTAACGGCAAACCGTTCAGGACGGGCATGCGCATGTTTCTGCTTGGCGGTTTGGCCATTCTTGCCGGAGTCGTCGTCGGCCTTGTCTTCAAAATCGGTTAAGATTTCTTTTTCTCCATCCTGTCCAAACGGAGGATTTTAAATGTGATGAAGATAAGGAACGCGATGATGACAAAGTCGATAAGCGACGACAGGAAATTCCCGAGCATGATCGGACCAAGCTGCCATGCATTCAAACCGTCGGTCGAACCGACCAGTAAACCGATCGCAGGCTGGATAATATCTTGAACCAAAGATGAAACGACTTTTCCGATCGAACTGCCGAGGATAAAGCCGATTGCAAGCCCTACCACACCCTGTTCGCGGATAAAAATAATGAACTCGTAAATGAATAGCATAAAAGGTTAAATAAGAAATGCTTGTTCAAACGCGCGAAACGCATCTTGATACGAACGGTTTGATTCGTCTTCGGGCGTGGTGTATGACCAATTCCAAAAGAGCGCATTCGGTGTTTGGAATCCGAAATATCCCAAAACCGACTTTTGGACTTGGACAATATCTTCGCCGCGCCAATTATGTCCGATCGCGACAAGTCCTGCATCAATATTCTTCAAAAGATTATCTTCGCCAAGCGTCGAATGGCGGTTTTCGAGCCAAGTCAAACGCTCAATCAGTTTTTGGTAAAAGGAATTCATCTGGCCCCAGCGTACGGATCCAAAAAACATGACCGCGTCGGACTCCAAAAGCGGCTTGCTGATTTTCCAAAGCTCGTCATCAGGATTATTGATACTGGCATAACAGCGGTGGCAGCCTGAGGGATTTTTATTTTTATCATCAAGGAGCGCCCCCTTCTCTCCGCATGTATTTCCTTTTGCGGTAGAAACATTTCCTTCGCAAGGATAAATATTGAGCGCGGTTGCGTCGATAATGGTAACCCGCTCACGCCCTAAACGGTCTGCCATCCGCTCGGCAAGCAAAGTACTTTTAGGCTTTTCTCCGTTCTGGCCTACCCAGCGCGTCGATGTCGTTAAAAACAATATCCGCTTTTTTTGTGCAAGATGGATAAGGGACGCTTCCATACGCTCTCGGCCAAGATCGGCTGAAGAAAACGGGTTTGGCGGCATGCGGATATTCTACCGCGATCTTCGACCGAGCGGAAATCGTTCAATCTCCTGCCAGCGCATTCCGTCATGTTGCAACAACGAATAACTTTCAAACTGGATGCGCTTGATCGGGATCGGTTGGGTTTGTAAAAAGCGGCCGATCAATTCGTGCGTCTGCGGCTCGACATCCTTATACGCAAGCGTCAAATGAAAATGCACGTCAATATCATACTCTTCCGGAATCCACGCAATCGTGACGCGCAGCCGCTTCTCAAGCTCCGCCTTTACCTCAAACCAGCGCTTACGCTGCTCGAGATCCAAAAACCAAACCGCATTGCCAAATGCGGCAAATCCGCGTGTCCCGATCGTTTGCGGCTCAAGCAAATCTCCGGCATCAGCAATCGCATCGGAAATAAAATCCGGCATCGCCACGCTTTCAAATGGACGGACCAGAGTGATATGCGGCGGAAGTTTAAGCGCCGCATGGACATGAAACCGCTTGCTGATCTCGCGACGCAGTTCCTGCATCCGTTCGGCGTCATCGCCGGAAAGAATATGGGCAAGAAAGTATCGCATGGAAATTGGATCAGGCCTTCGAAGCGCTCAGATACCGGACAATCTCTTCGTACAATTCTCCGCTCCCCGCGCCCGTCACGGATGAATGGGCAACAATCGGAACGCCAGGCACGCTTACCTGCAAGGTAGACATGATCTGTGAAAGCTCGGTCCGAGACAGCTTGTCCACTTTGTTCGCAACAAGGATAAAAGGGATATCCGCCTGATGCAGGCTGTCGATGAGCTCTCGATCGTCTTTTGTCGGACCGATACGGCTATCCACAATCACGACAGCCAATTGAAGAAGCTTGGACGTACTCAAATAATCATGGATAAGGGCCGTTAATCCCTCGCGCTCAATACGGGACATTTTTGCATATCCATATCCGGGGAGATCGACCAGATGGAATTTGCCGGCAACATCAAAGATATTTATCAGCCGCGTCAAACCGGGCGTCGCGCTAACCCGTGCCAAGTTTTTTGAATCCGTCAGCGAATTGATGAGAGAGGACTTTCCGGCATTCGAACGTCCCAAAAAAGCGACTTGCGGCAAGCCTTCTTTTGGCAGCATGGCCGGGTCGGAGTAACTGCGGATAAACGAGGATTTCATAGGATGACCTTAACACGTTTTTCTTTAACATGCTTTAGGTTGGCCACGAGGATAAAACTGATGATGACCAGCAGATACCATGATGAAATCTTGTGCAGGGAAACCATATTCCATGTCGTGAGCTGGTTTGGATACTTCCACGCGCCGAGATAAGTAGAGATATTCTCCGCAATCCAGATAAAAAAAGCGATGAGCAGAAAGGAGATTGCCAAGGGCATGCGGCGTCGTTTTTCCGTCGAAACAAATTCGACCCAAACGCCCCAATACACGATAAAGACAAGCGGTATAAGAATGGTTCGCACATCCGGAAAAAAATGATTCGTAAAAAAATTGAGATAGATGACAATGGCGAGAATAGTGGTCGCAAAATATCGCACATGGCCCGTAAGCTTCAGATCCATCATACGCCACGACTGGCTGATATAACTTCCAACCGCCGCATACATAAATCCGCTGAAAAGCGGTACCGTTCCAATTTTAAGGTACCCAAATTCCGGATACGACCACGAACCTATGGACGGATGCGTCTTATACAATTCGAGACATAAACCTAGTACATGGAAAAGCGCAATCGTTTTGATTTCGTCTTTCGTTTCTATCTTTGTAAGATACAGAACCGCCTGTATGGCCAATGCCGCCAAGAACAAAAAATCATAACGTGGCAGCGGTCCGAGCGGGAGATAATGCGACAAAAATAGCAGGACAAAAAATGACCCAGCAAAAATACATGATCGGGCCTGCTTCAGTCCGAATACGAAAAACTCATGCAAAACCGGCGGGAGTGCCATGCACCAACCCTAGCAGGTTTTCTCGATGCGGTGGATATATTGGAAGCGCTTAGGCATCTGCTCCGTCTCACGTGCCAGTGCTTGGTGCATGCGCTCCAAGCTCGCCTTATTGACCAAGGCCTTTCTAGACAATGACGCCTCAACCGTACAATCGAGCGTAAGGAGCTCGACTACATATCCAAACGCCTCGGCGGCAATGACATACGGCGAATATTCCCAAGCCTCGATATTGGTATTATCAACCACGATATGCGGCTCGCCCGAACGTATGGCATCCATGAAAGCCCGAAAACATTTGCCGTGATTCTCTTGAAGTTTTGACGGATCAAAACGATACTCGCCATCCACGATAAAAAAACGATCGGCAGAAACGATCCGCGCATCGGCAGCGTGCTGTTTTACCCAAGTGGATTTTCCCGCACCGGATATGCCTCGTAATACCGTGACTCGCATAGTTACGTCCCGTGACCGAAGGCCTCATCCTCAAGATCCGCATCAGCATCTGCTTTTGTATTGTGGATTCGGCCGTCAATATGATTTGGCGGTGCATATACCGTTGCGATTTTTAATGGGTCCGATCCCGTATTTTTAACATTGTGTTTTGTGCCAGGCGTAACCACGAGAACATCGCCTGCTCCGACGGCAGAAACAACATCGTTCAAAACCGCCTCCCCGTTTCCCGATTGAAAATACAATGTCTGCTCGACATGATCATGAGTCTCCTCGCCGATTTCGCCTCCAGGAGGGATATTCATCACCACCAGCTGGGATTTTGTACCGGTAAACAGCACCTTGCGAAAATGGCTATTTTCTTCAGTCTCGATCGCGATATTCGTTTGGAATGACATACATGTTTTTGATAGATGAAGTATAGCGTGTTTCGATGCTACCATACAGTCATGCGCACACGGTTCGCACTTGTAATTTTTGCCCTTCTTGTCTATACGGCCCTCTTTGGCGCAGGATGGATTCTTGGAGGGCGCGCCGGACAAAAACATTCTCGTTATTGGAGCGGAACACTCTCATCGGCGGCGCCGCTGGAACACGCAATCCCCGATACAAACCGATATTGGCTAGAAAAAATAAACGAGCTTCGGAAACAGAAAAATGTCCGATTGCTTGCCGTCGATCCCCGTCTCATACAAACAGCGGCCGACTGGGCCGATGAAATGAAAACGCGTGGAGAGATTACGCATACGCGGACGGACGGGAAGACCATGCACGAATGGATCGGGACAAAAAATATTTCATTTACAAAACAGGGTGCTCCAAACGGGTGGAAATCGAATTACTTTGTTGAAAATATCGCTCGGTACTATGCCGAACCGACGGATTCCGGATTGAATACTGCACTGGATAAAGTTCTGGCAGAATTCGTAGCCGAAGGACCGGGTGGCGACCACTACGAAAGTATCTATCATCCGGACTGGAACTCGGTCGGCGTAGGCCATGCGTACGAACCAGCGGAACACGGCAATGTCCGTGTCTATTTCGTCTTTCATTACGGTAGTTTGGAACGATAAGGTAAGATGATTCTCGTATGAAACACTCCCACCTCGCTGTTTTGCCAATTTTGGCTCTGCTTGGCGCAGGCTGCGCCATGCCCGACGGTACGCCAATCGTGATGCCGTCATCCCCGACACCAAGTCCGGTAGAAAATACCTGCCCGCAAACACCGCAGGTTCACTTCTTCAACAAACTTGCCTTTTCTGCCCGCGAAATCTCGGATATTCAGACAAATGTCGTCACACCGCTCGTGGCGTACTACGAAGGCCTCCCGGAGTACAAAGTCGTGTCTATCATGATCAAACGGACAAGCACGGGAATCACGGTTGATGCCATCATTGACCAAACAGAATCTGATGATCCGATCTATCACGGGTTTGTTCATCCGCGAGCTGATGGCGGATATCCAATGTGGTATCCGGAAGAAGTCCCTCCGGAATATCGGGGCTAGAACTTGCTCCACTCCACAATCTCCCCGGCCTTGATCTCGACGGGATCTGCACGCCGCAAGGACGAAATTTGTGCTCGCGAAAGAAGCAGGTAGTGTTTTACATCGACGAGATATTGCGCGACGAACCAATTATGGTTGGGATTGGTCATCCAGCTTTGCGTATCAAATCGCGAAAGATCCACGGGATGGGAGAAGCTCCGTAGAGTTTTGAATCCTTTTTTGTCGAAATACTCGTGAAAATACGAGAGCACCAACTCGCGGATTGTTTTGTATACCGGCTCGCGGTATCTCAATACGGCATGGTTTGTTTTTGAAACCGCACCCCAGCACCCATGCTGCTTAAACGGAGCAACGACATGATCAAAATCATGCCGGCTGCTTGTCAGATCAAGCACGAACGGTTTTTGCCCGTGGATCCGAAATGCCAGTGCAGCAAACATCGCGCCCTCGATACAATGGGCCCGCTTCTCTTTCATGACCGTCCTAGGCGAGAAACACGTATCTCCCTCCGGTTCATGATTTTGCTTCAATGAATTCAAATAATCCTGGATTTTTCTCGGTGTACGTAGCGATCGCAAAAGTGCGAGCTCGTTTTTTGTAAGCGAATACATATTACGGAACACTCATGAGCATAACAGCCAACGCATTCTTGTACGAGGTGGTATACTCCCCGACGCCCAACAATACATATGCCTGACTTAAAGGAACTCCATGCACGAATCCGTGCTAAACGCGATGAAAAGAAAAAAGTCCATGTCATTTTTAAAGACGTGCTTGCCGGATCAAAACCATATCAGGATGTGTTGGAAGAACTGAAAAGATTGAATACCAAAAAAATCCAATTAAAACAGGAGCTTTGGAGCGATTTCGGAAAAGAAATGGAGCAAATGGAACGTCTTGCGCTTGATCTGAAAACCGACGAGATGCTTCTCACCGACCTTTCTCTCACCATGCTCATGAAGGGGCAGTCGCTCGAGCTCACCGATGAAAACGACGTAAAATACGAGCCGGTTTTCAAAGTAACGTTCAAGAAAACCGCTTAAGCAGCTCTGTTATAGATAGCTCGGCACGCTTCTCACAAAATGGCATGTATATCCGCCAGGATGTTTTTCTAAATAGTCCTGGTGCTCCGGTTCCGCCGGCCAAAACGTTCCGAGCGGCTCTAATGTCGTCACGACTGGATCGGGCCAATTCCCAGAGCGATTCACAAGATCGATCAAACGTTCCGCATCGTGTTTCTCTTCTTCCGATCCATAAAAAATCGCCGAACGATACGCGCTCCCGACATCATTCCCCTGTCTATTCATCGTCGTTGGATCATGAATGCGAAAAAAGAAATCCAATAACTCTGGATAGCTCGTTTTTGTCGGATCGTACGTAATCTTCAGCGCTTCTGCGTGCCCTGGATGATTCTGGTAGGTCGGATCTTCATTGGATCCGCCGGTATACCCGGCTTCCGTGTCGATTACGCCGGGCTGTTTCCGGAACAGGTCCTCCATCCCCCAAAAACAGCCTCCTGCCAAAACCGCGATCTTCGGTTGCATATGCGAAAATTTATCTGTTAAACAAGGCAAGCACGGCAAACGCGACAATTGTCGTCAGGAACAAAAATCCTAATGTCATCATGAACAACGAAACAGCCTCTTTCTTTTTTCCGTCGAGGTACCAAAGAACAGGACGGCCCACGACAAGCGAACCTGTAATCGAGGCAGAGAGTACGAATAAAAGAAGCATCGCGATCGGAATCAAGACCGTATCTTCAGCTTTTGAAAAAAACATTGGCGGCACATACGTGAGAAACGACGCGACAAGCGCAACATAAAGCGCGGTTCCGAGTGCATTGAGTCCGGCAATTTTTACGATTGAATTCTTCATATACCCCTACCCTATCAAGCCGATTCTCATGCGACAAACGGCAACAAAAATCACCCCGTCAAAACGGGGTGATTTTTCTTGGCAGGGGCGGAGGGAATCGAACCCGCGCTAACGGTTTTGGAGACCGTTGTACTACCATTATACGACGCCCCTATGCTCGAATTGTTGCGTAAATATAGATACTTCAGCAAGAAAAAGCAAGTAGCGGCTACTTCATCAAGCTTTCATAATCAATCCACCCGTCCAATTCGCTTTTCGCTTGGACATATCCTCGGATATCAATGGTCTTTCCTTTTTTGATAGAAAGATGCAAATGCTTGCGCTCTCCGTCCGTTTCTTTCGAATATCCGGTGCCAAGTACCGCGATTTTTTCGCCGGCAATTATTTCATCGCCAACCGCCGCTGCAATACTCGATAAACGAAGATGCCCGTACACAACCGTCACATCTTGCCCGTTGATCTTGCATGACTGCACAGCATATCCGCCATACCCTGACGCGGTTGTTTTTCGTAAAAGAGTGCCCGTGCAGATGGCAAATACTGCCACATCGGCATCACGCTCATGATCAAAGACTTCAAAATCCGTTCCGGTATGATATCCGCGGAATCGCTCAGGCTGTACCGGAGAACTCGAAGGCGAAACCTGCGTGCCCAAAGATTTATAGAGTATGCGTTCGGATGCGGACTCCATAGGCTGGAAAATCGGATGGACCGTCTGAAACAATACGGAAATCAAAAAAATAAACCAAGGCATAACGGGACCATAGCAATTCTGCTACGCCTAGCCAAACTGTGGTAAAATGAAGCAATGGTGAAAACGTTTTTCTTCAGTCTTTTAAGTGCGGTGTTTTGTTTCGTCGGAATAGGCATGTTCAACGACGTGCACGCCGCTACTTCAACCGTCTGTGCTTCGGGTTGTGATTTTACGACTATCACGGACGCGATTGCAGCTTCACCAGGTCCGGGTGATGTCATTGCGGTCGGCGCTACATACGCCTCGACCTCCGAAACATTTTCATTCAACCTGCCGACCGGAGTTACCTTGGACTGCCAAAATAGCGGGGCCATTATTGGTACGGATGATGAAAACAATACTGCCTACATAAACTCGCAATCTGAAAATATTTTTCGTAACTGTACGTTTTCAAATGTAAGGATACAGAACACGAATCAATCGGACATTCAAATTCTGGACAATGTATGGCGCGGAAATTCGGGTATTACTTCAAACAACGCGTCGGAAATCATTGTCTCGGGCAATACGGCAACCGGAAATAAAGGACTCCAATACATCTCGTTTGCAAATACCTCCAGCTCGGTCATTTCGGACAATACCGTCATGTCTTACGCCGGCAACGGCTCGATTGCGGCAATACGCCTAGAAAACGCAACCAGTATTCAAGTCACCGAAAACGTGATTCAAGACAATACCACAACGACAAATAACAATTATGATGTCATTAGTTTTGTAAACGGAAGCTTCGACATCTATTTTGCCACGAATACGTTCTCTGAACCGTTCCTTACCTCATTCGGAGGCGGTATGAGCGTCCTGCAAATGTCGGCAAACAATGTCACTATCTCGGGAAATACGTTCTTTATGAACGGATCAGGTGGAGGAATTGGCGTAAATTTAAATGCAAATACTCAATCTGTTTCAGCCGTGGTTCGGAATAATACTTTTGTACTCGGATCGCTCTGCACCCAGTGCAATATCGTTCAACCCGGTGCATTCACCTCTCACGTCATTTACGTTACCTCGACCTATAATTTATTTGTGAGCTTCGCTTCAAGCTCGGCAAACAATAACGCCCACAATGTTTCCGGAGCAGGTCCATCGGCAAATCTGTTTGCGTATTCTGAGTATGAAGGCGTTGTATCGCTCAATACAACCAACGATGTAACGAATTTTCCAATAGGATCCAACGCAATTGTCCGAACCTACAATCCGCTCATGACGGATGATGGCACGACTGCAAATGATTATGAACAAGCTCCGTGGAGCGCATTCCTGGACGTAAACGGGACGCTGGACATTGGTGCTCGCGCAGGTATTCGCGGGAACAGCTTCCAAATCGACGCCTCGGGGACCATAGACTATTCAACCGTCCATGCGACAAATACATCGCCCATAATTGATCACTTGAGAAGCAACGATACGGTGAACATAGCCGCAGGCAGCTATTCACCGATCACCCTTCTGTCGAACACATCCACCGTTCCTCTTGCCTCAGGAGTTTCGATTATCGGTTCGGGTTCAAATACTTTAATTCACGCTTCATCAACAGGAAACGCTATCCTCGTAAGCGGAATTTCGGACTCCGAATTCCAAGATTTCATCGTCACGGGAGCATCTTCTACGGTTACATCGACCTATACGATCACTCGTTCGCAATTTAGCGCAGGCGCAACCGATTACGATGACGGAGCAGGTATCGGATTCGCAAATTCCGTCATTATTGCCGGAGGAGTTCCTTCCGGTGGCAGCTGTAATGCAAGCTTGTATGATGCGGATAATTTTAGTGTCACGACCATTGTCGGAGGCGCAACCGATGATTGGAACCTTTTCTTGATTGACTACGTCGGAAACAAGCTTACTTTGCTCGCCCCGGACCGTTTTGTGCCGGATGCCGCAACTGCAGTCGGCTGCGCCAGCCCGGGACAGGTCACCGTCGAACATGAAGTGAGCAGCATCTACACAGTTTCTTCCGGTACGTACACGTACAATGCCGCAGCCGCGGCGCTCGCAGGCGTATCCCCAAAAGCTGGTGAAACCAATCCTCCGCGCCTGGACCGAACCATTATCGGAGGCACCGAGGCAGGAATTGCATTTCTCAATGCAAGCAACAATACGATTTCAAATGTTACCACTACCGGCAACTCGACGGGTATTTCACTTTCTGGCACGGCATCAGGCAATTCGTTCACAAATACGGATGTCGATACGAATAGCGAAAACGATATTATGGGTACTTCTTCCGGAGTAAATACGCTCATTGATTCATTCTTTGATATCAGCGACGTAAGCATGACCGGAAATGGTCAGCTTAATACCTTTTTCTCCGCCCGTGTACTCGCACAAAACACTTCCCTGGTCGGTGTTTCAGGAATTACGGTCAACGGCGAATCAGCTAATGCCGCGAGTTCCACCTCGCTCGTATCAAGTGGAAGCGGACTCTCTTCATTCAGTAGTCCATTGCCAGCCTTCACCCTCTCATCTTCCTCGCTCACACTCACTTCGGGCGGATTCAATCCATACACGTGGACCTCGGATGCAAACTCTTCCTACAATTCCGCATCTGTCACCGCCTCGCTCAGTCAACCAAAACAAATCATCACGCTCACCTTAAGTGCAGCAACTCCAAGTAGTGGAGGAGGAGGCGGCGGGGGTGGTGGCGGGGGTGGAAGCATTATCTATCCGATAATTCCTACACCGAGCAATACGGATAACCTCGCTGAACGGCTTGCAACACTTGCTCTTCTCGGACTCTCCCCCGGGGATCTTGTAAAAATTCCAACGGATGGAGACATTCTCACTCAAGAAGACAGCGCGGTGTATGAAATCGGTGTCGATGGAAAAAGACATGCATTCCCTAACCCAGCCGTATTTAATTCGAAGTACTGTACGTTTGAAGGCGTAAAGGAAAGTTCTTTACTGTTCCGAATCCCGCTCGGAAAAAATATGACGTTTCAACCGGGATTGAAACTTGTAAAATTCGTAACCGTGCCTACGGTGTATCTTGTGCAGCCGGAAAATATCCTTCGTGGTATCCCGGATGAAGCGACCGCCTCCGCGCTTGCAGGTCCTGAATGGAATAAGTATGTATCCGATATTTCCGATGCATTTTACAATGACTACGTTATCGGAAATCCGATCGCTTCCGCTTCCGATCCGCTGGACCGTACTCTGCCGCTAGCCTGCAAACAAACAACTGCATCAGAATGGCCATTCGCAACTATTCCAAAGCAATTCTTGTTTGAGAATCCACTTGCGCCAGATGCAGTCAGTCTGGACGTACGCTATCTACAAGAAATACTTGCGTTTCTGGGCCCCTCAATTTATCCGGAGGCGCGGGTAACCGGCATCTACGGAGATGCGACAACATCGGCGGTAGAACGGTTTCAACAATCGAGAGGGTTTACACCGACTGGAACCGTTGGACCAGCAACACGCGATGCATTGAACGCAATTCTCGATACATATCGCTAAAATATAAAACCCGCTGTCCATGCCACAGCGGGTTTTATATTTTATTGCGGACGATGCCCGAGTCCGCGCATGCCTTTTCCAGGAATCTGGATACCGGCACTCTCTAGCAGGGCTTTGGCCTCATCCTGCTTGCCTTCTTTCCGAAGCGTCATGGCCTGTTCCAACGTAGCCTTCTGCTCGTCCGTAAGGTTGAGCTTTTTCATGAACGGTCGGCCGTGCGCAAAAGGATGTGCAGGCAATCCGGCTTTCTCGAGTATCTCGCGGGCCTGCTCGTGTAGCGCCTGCGCCTGTTTTACGGCTTCCTTCTGGGCATCCGTCAATTCGATATTCTGGAATCGATTGAATAACGGTTTTGCCGCAGAATCTGCCGACGCAACCGTGGATGCGGCATGGACTCCTGATGCGAGCGTAAGCGCAAGCAGCGGGAGCGCCGCAGCCGATGTGTAAAAGAGATGTTTTTTATTCATGATAGTATGGTTGGTTATCGCTGGCCGTCTTGGAGCCGGCGTAGATAATCGTAAGGTCGTACGCCCTTACAATCAGTGCTACGAACCGCGCCGATCTTTCTTTCAAATGGGACGACAGGCACCGCCGGCGGCTCGGACCGCTCTTGCATACGCACCGAAATAAGGCGGTCCGATACCCCGCCCTTAATCTCCCACGGGAAAACAAAACACGGTTTGAATACCAAGTTTCCGTTTCCATCATCCATCATAAACCCGACCACGCGCACAAACTTGTGACGAAGTAAAAGTTCGCGGCTTTTTGGCGTAAGATCGTCCCCGCCCAAAATCCAAATCGTTCCGTCAAACGATTTGATGCGGAATGAGCGAAAATCCCCGTCCACGTCCATAACCTCGCCCGCAAGCAGGCCTCTATCCGGATGCACCCAAGAAGACTGCTGGCGCGCCATGACGGTTTTATACGCCGGAAAACGTCCTCCAAAATCCTCATCCACAAGCTGGCCAATGCCTGCTGCGTATAACACGACTCCGCCGACAGTCGCACCAAGCAAACTCAAACCGACAGCCACCATAAACGGAATGCGGTATCCATGCTTTGTCTGACGGTAATTTTCATACGCCAAGAACAGCACCACTCCCATAACCACGATCCACACCGTCGGTAATACCGACAACATGAAACTCGCGGTCCCATCATGCGTCAGCTCAGAAAACTCCCAACCGGAATTTGCGAGCGAAAACAGGATAGCGGATGAAGCGGCCGAGGCAAAAGCAAGCGAAAGCGCCCACAATCCCCAATAAATGCGGTTCTTCCACGCAAACTGCCAAGCTGGGCGCGGCGCCAGCTTTTCGTCGTTGATGCGTTCGAGGATCTTGTTGGAGAGATCGTTCATACTTGGGTGAGATGGGAAAGCTCTTTCTGAAGCTTTTTCTTGGCACGATTCAAGAGCGTGGCAACCGTGCCGGTTGGTATGCGCAAAATATCGGAAATTTCCGTATACTCCCGCTCTTCAAAGTACCGGAGCACGATGACATCGCGATATTTTGCATCGATAGAGGCCAACGCTTTTGAAAGATGCTCGGCGTCGATATTCCGCTCAGCCTCGTGCGACGCATCAAGATTGCTTCGCAAAATCTCGAGCGCGCTTTCCGAATCATCAATTATTGAGCCTTCGGGACGAACCGACCTTGCCCGAAAAAACGACATGGCCTCGTTATGTGCAATACGATAAATCCAAGAGGAAAATTTCAAACTCTTATCAAACTCGTTCAAATTGCGGTAGGTTTTGAGAAAAATATTTTGGAGAACGTCTTCCGTATCCTCTTGGCGGTAAACCCCCAGCCGATGCAGGTAGCGGGTTAAGCGCGCCTCATACCGCTTCACAAGCTCGCCAAAAGCTTCCTTATTTACTAAGGCGCTTCCGACGACCTGTTCGTCAGACATCGAATATCCGTTTTCAGACATGCCGATAAGTACTTATACGCAGACAGTCTACAAACATTTCATCCGCAAGGATAGCGACGAAAGAACCTTGCTTCCTATGCGTAATATAGCTACATTCCGCCCATTATGAATAAACCTCTCGTCATCGGTCTTGCGGCTATCCTCCTTCTTGGAGCTGCCGGATTCGGCTTCTACTCATTCATGGTCAGCCCGACCAAAGGACCAAGCCAAGTCGCCGAAGCCCCGTCAAAACCGGCCGTACCGCAAGCGCAAGCCCCCATGGAATTTACCGCTCCGCCCACAGAAAATATGGGTGATAACCCCTTCCGGATTGACGCAGCATCTTCCAAAGCCACGTTTTCTATTTTTGAAATACTACGCGGAGAACCAAAAACCGTCATCGGAACAACGACGAATATTTCAGGCGTATTCATGGCCGACATGGACGATCTCTCGCAGGCAAAACTCGGGACCATCTATATCAATGCCCGCACGTTTTCTACGGATAGCAGCCAGCGCGATAACACGACGCGCCGCGCCATCCTGAAAACCGAAGACGACGCCAACGAATTCATCACATTCAAAACAATCTCTATCGAGGGTCTGCCGACCAGTACCGCAACCGGCACCCTTCTTACCTACTCGATCACCGGCGATCTCACAATCAGCGGCGTAACAAAACCAGCCGTATTCACCGGCTCGGGTACATTCAACTCGGAAAACGAATTCGTTGGAAACGCATCAACCACGGTCAAACGTAGCGACTTCAATCTCATCGTACCAAGCCTTGCATTCCTCGCCGATGTCGCAGACGAAGTACCGCTTACTATCGAATTCACCGCAAAACGCTAAACCCCAAAAGTTCCCTTTGCCGTTTCTCGGAAGATTTTTTTCAAAACATCGAGGTCCACCGCCTCGGTGTTTTTGAAACGGATGCAGCTTCGTCCGATGCTTGCTTTTGGCAGCTCTTTTTTGTGGAGTTCGGCAATATACTTGCCGTCTTTGTTAACGGCGCATGCATAAACCGAAATATAATTTTTCTGGCTTGCGAGCGCAATGCGGGGCCAAACGCCTTTCCGACCACTCTTGCTTTCGTACGGCATCATCCCGTATCCGATCATGCCGGACACAAGCACCGGTTTATACGATGGCACCGTCTTGCGGATCAGGGCATGGAGTTTTTTGATATCTGCTCGGCGTTTATCGTCCTTGATGAGCGTAAAATAATTGGCAACTGATGTGGCCGTATTTGGCTTAAACATGTTCATAGGATTTGATGATACCATAACGGAATGTCTAAAACTCCGACAGCTTCCGCCCTAATCCGCGAGTTAAAAGAGCACGGAAATCCAGATTTAGCGGCATTTTCTGCGCGTTTCTTTAAAACCGGAAAAGGCCAATACGGCCATGGCGATATTTTTCTGGGACTCAAAGTGCCGCTGACGCGTCGCCTGGTAAAACCCTATAAAAACCTTCCATTCCCGGAGATCCAAAAACTCCTCGATTCCCGCTACCACGAAGTTCGCTTGGCAGGCGTTATCATCCTCTCAACTCGAAACGATGCCGGGTCCTTTTATCTGAAAAATGCCGCCCGCATTAACAACTGGGATTTGGTGGATGTATCAGCACCCCAAGTCGTGGGGCCGCTCATCAAAACAAAAGGCATGGGGTTTCTTAAAAAACTTGCTCGCCATCCCCTGCTTTGGAACAGGCGAATTGCCATGCTCGCCACGTTTCATGAAATAAA
The DNA here is from genome assembly GCA_020854265.1 of Candidatus Uhrbacteria bacterium. Lineage (GTDB taxonomy): Bacteria > Patescibacteriota > Patescibacteriia > 2-12-FULL-60-25 > 2-12-FULL-60-25 > CAIXDN01. The sequence goes on along the minus strand of JADZFU010000004.1, from coordinate 135,953 downwards.
AAAAGGAAATCCGGTTCCCGCGCTCCAAATAGCCGAGATCCTGCTTGATGACAAAGAGGATCTCATGCACAAAGCGGTCGGTTGGATGCTGCGCGAAGTCGGAAAAAGATGTTCAACATCCGTACTCGATCAATTTCTCGATACGCATGCCCGCCGCATGCCGCGCACGGCCCTGCGTTATGCCTTGGAGCGCCACCCTGAACAAAAACGTGCGTACTACATGAAAAAAGCATAGAATCCTTCCATATGGGTTCCGGCTTAGGCCTGTTGATTACCCTGCTGATAACGGGCAGTATTTTTGGCGCCCACGGCATCTATGCCGAAACGACCGTGTCGTCGCACCACGTTGCTCTTCCGGCCGAGGTCCGCGGTATTTACTGGACCGCTGAAACAGCCCGTACCCCGCGCGCCAACGAACTTTTCGCTTATATGTTGGAAACCGGAATCAATACCATCGTTATCGACATAAAAATGGACAATGGCGAAGTCGTCATGCCTCCGCAAAAAATATTGGATGAGCTGGGACAAAAAAATATCTACCGGATTGCGCGTTTGCCTGTCATGCGGGATTCGGTATTTGCACGCGCCCATCCCGACCACGCAATCAAAACTACCGCGGGGAATTTGTGGATGGATAAAACCGGCGCGCATTGGCTCGATCCTTCAAAAAAGGAAGTTGCAGATGCAGCGCTCGATTTGGCTCGCGAGGCATACGCGATGGGTTTTGATGAAATACAGTTCGATTATATCCGTTACGCATCCGATGGAGCGCTCTCAGCCATCGCCAAAACCGAAGCCGAAAAAACAAAAAAGAAATCTGAAATCATGCGGGAATTTTTCCAGTACGTTGGTGAAACTCTGAAACAAGAAGGGATACCGGTTTCATTTGATCTGTTTGGGATGACATTTTTAACCGCCGCAGACTTTGGGATCGGCCAACGGCTGGAAGACGTCTACCCTTTTGCCGACTTTGTTTCTCCGATGGCATATCCTTCCCATTACTGGCCGGGGTATCTCGGATTCGACAATCCGGCGGCGCATCCGTATGAAGTCGTAAAAAGCACGCTCGATAAGGGTGCCGAGATCTTGGAAACCGACCATTTTGTCTCTTCGACCGAAAGCCGTCCAAAATTCCGTCCGTGGATACAGGATTTCGACATCGGAGCGACCTACACGGCCGACATGATCGAAGCGCAGATCAAGGCATCGCGCGACGCAGGCGCCTCAGGATGGCTGATTTGGAATGCGCGGAATGTTTACGAGCCAGCAAATTACCGTTGACTCTTGTCATTACATGGTAAATCCCAATCCAGCTAGCTCCACTTATCGTGTGTTTGTAGCGCTCCTACCCTCAAGGGCCTGAGGAGGGATTAATGCAAATGGCTTAAAACCGCTAAGGTAGGTTTTAAGAATGGAAGCATTATCGCCACTAAGATCCCCATTAATTCCAAGAACATATACCCAAGGGCCCCAAAGAATCGCACGACCGTTAATAGGCCGGCCATCATACTCAATTTCAAAATCTACTGCCGGGTAACCATAGTGTTCGGTTATGTTTTTTGATGTGTAAATCGTAGGTTTTTCATTTTCATCACCAGAAAAGTACATTTCCAAAAACGCATCTAAGCGGGTGGCTGGAGACGCGTAAATATCATGAAGCGAATTCGCAGGATCTGACGAGTTAATACCAAGTAAGAAGAACCATCCAGTATCATCTGAAAAAGATATATCCTGTGCTTGGTAGCCGGTTTCGGTGTTACGAATGGCGAATTTTACATTCGGTCTTGCAGGAAAAAGAACTCGGAAATGTCCATTTGGCGAACCATATTCCCGCCAATATAACTCACCCTCTGTCGAACCGCTGCCTTGATTGATGTCTATTAATGAAGAGAAGGCAGGTGTAGATATTTTTTCAAAAAAAATATTTTTTAATCTTGCATCAGCACTCATAAACCCTAAGCCACAAGCAAGGGTAAATACCGAGACGCACCAAATGGAAGACAGTATGCCCCACCACCGCTCATATTGAAGATATTCCTCTTCATTTTTCCATTTCACATTCTTCCAAGCAATCTGATATCCAAATAATCCCAAATAAATAGAGACGATGAAACGAATCAGAGGGAGCAGAGCTAAAAGAGAGAGGTACTCTCGATGGAATAACCCCCACGAAACCGGCGCCCAAAACGCTCCCCAATTCCAACGCCTATACTTTTCAAGCTTACGTGACCCCTCGCCTTCTCCCGAACCTTTATCAAATTCGGAAGGCTTATAATCATGCTTCTTATATAAAAAGTAAAAGCCTAATCCATAAGAGATTAAAACGGCAACGAGCATCATCGACAACTTTAAAATCACCGAGGAATCCAGCCATGGGTTTGGTTCAAAATTCAAGACTCTCTGGAGACTCCAATCAAAAAAATGAAAGAGCAACCATATTGAAAAAATATCCAGAGGAAGCATTAACAGCATCGCGCCAAACAATCTGATATGGAGCGGAGTATGGTTTAAAAAAACTTTACTTTTCACAGTTTCATTCATATTTTTTTCATTTTTATATATTTACTATTCAGTAATACTTGCTAATTTATTTTTTAGAACTAACTCAATTTTATTTTTCAATGGCTCTAATTCAGGATGCACCCAGAGATCAACCTCCGCTCTACCTCCTCCTTTGCCACCGCTAATGACCGCACCTGGTTCATGCGCCTCAAAATAATATCCTGCCATTGTGCTGTCCTTCCATATTAGGTCGTCTATCTCACCAAGCAATCTAGCAATGGAATCCTCGCCACATACGACTAAACTAATTGGACAGACGACATATATCTGACCTCCATCATCACCTTGTAAAATTAAATATGAACTCTTAATCCGTTTTGCCTCCTCTAAAGATTCGATAGCTTGATACTCTTCTCCTTTTGACTTCGAAACCATTGCTCTCAGCTCATTTTTATAAGATTTACCCTGTGAACTATTTCCATTCATAATAAATGCAATTATTGTTTAACATTTTTATCTGGATTTTTTACTTGATTGTTCCAGTAACTTGATCCATTTTCTGGTTTAAAATATGTCTTCGTGGTTGAATCGGAAGCATAAGATCCAAAAGTATTAGCTTTGTCATCATAAATTCGAACTGTTTAGAATCAAGCAAACATACAAAACTTGTAATATTTAGTCTGATCTTTCTCTCAACTCTTCATGATTAACTCAAACTAATATTTTGTAGCGGGCTCTCCGGGCATCGCTACTGCTCAATCTTCTATTCAAAATCTGGTACAACTTCAACAACTTTTCCTTTATCAAAAAGCGCGATACACCGCCAGTTATCTTGCATACTGTACTTCTTTTCAATAATTGTAACAAATGAAGTTTCTCGATTATAGGTTCGCGCTAAGATCTTATCCTCAATATACTCAAAAGCATCTTCCTTTGCGTATTTGCTCATTATCCGACGTAGCTCAAGCTCATCTATTCCCAATGGTATACTCTTGCAGGTTTTTGAAAAATCACTAAATACATACGCATAGCCCATAAAAAGACTAACGGTTACGTACAGTAGAAGTGAGAGGCTAAAAACTATAAGCACAATATTTTCCTTTTTCATAAGTTCAATTTTTTAGTTTGTTGCTTACAAATGATTTAATTGAATCAGCTGCCTTTAAGAAAGGATAAACAAGAACATTCGTATCGTAATATCTATTTTCTACGTGAACTTGTATACGCTGTCTATATGCAATGGCACCATTATTTTGAAACTCCTGAACTAATATTCTTTCCAGGATCCCGAGCTAACTCAGATTATGAAAAATCTTCGTAAACTTTAACTGTTCGCGATCTGTCTGATTTCTTTTTCTAGCTTTCTATAATCTTCATTTGAGAGCTTTCCGATTCCTTTCTCTTTCGTAAAAAACTGGTCAGCAACATAAGCTGATTTTAAAGCGTTTAAGGCATGAAGCTTTGCTTTTTCGGCTTCGCCTAGATCATAAAGAATCCTTGCAAGGATGGACTCATGCATAAAACGAGTTTTTTGCGTTAACTGATCATTAGAACCAAACTCCTTAAGTGCATTAAGAGCTTCTTCGTATCTTTCTTTTATTTTCAATCTTGCAACTAAATCTCCAAAGCTTAAATGAACTTGACCGGTAATGCCCGGACACTTCCTTTGCGCGTCTAAACTAAGCGAATAAGCGACGAGCGCCGAGTCAAAATTTCCCAATCTTTCATTCGCATCTCCCAAAAAATCATAAGCTCTTGCGTTTTCAAAATCAGCAGAATAATCCTTGAGCATCCTATCAATAAGCCCAATTCCAGCATTGATTGCGTCTCTGGTCCCAATATCATGGATGAGGTGATGCGCCTGAATTGTAAGTGCTTGCGGTTTTGTCACACCACGCGCACGGCTAAAGTGTTTCTCGAAATCCTCTTGATCAGCCTTGCTCCAAGTAGTCTTTCTGTACCAGTTTCTAGAGGTCATAATTAACAATAACTTATTTGAATTGGCGAATAATATCAACTCTGCCATCTTGCTGCATTTGCAAAAGTGGCCCAGAGATATTCGTGTTTTGTTTAACCCAAATTTCAAAGACTTGACCCTTATTCTCCGCAGCGTCAGCAAAGTCTCTTATTTGCCTAGTAGCAGATAAGTTTGCAACATTTTTTGACTCAATCAATTTATCCACTCCGTCAACGACTCCGCTAAAGTCGGGATATCGAGTCCTACCATTAACTTCAATTGCTTTAGTATTTTTAACTAATCCAGTTGCTCTTGATACAAAATCCTCACCTGCCTTACCAAGATTTCTTACTACCTCCATCTTCGCAGCAATATCACTTACACCCCGTGCCAACTTACCCGGAACAACAGGCGAGACAGCTGCACCAGCGGTAATCGCTCTCTGCATATGCGAAAGCGACTCGCCTGTGTACTGATCTCTCCCCGTTACCGCTTCTGACACGTCGATCGCATCTCCAGAAAATGGAGCAACTCTGGAAACATTTTGGATAGCCTCGACCGGATTCTCCGCAAAATAACCAGCCATCGGAGCAAAGGTAGATGCAGCCAATATTAGCAATGGCACCACTGCACCTACGCTTTCTCCATTTGGATCTACATACGTTAAAGGAGAATTCCTAGCATACGCATAGCTGTTCATGCTCTGCGGGTCTTCAATTTTGAAGGAAAGTTCGAGGAAAGCAGGATCTACACTTAAGAATCGTTTGACTCCCGGCTCATAATACCTCGCCTTCATGTAATTGTACTTGGTACCAGAGTCGTATTCATGCCCCGTGAATTGTCTCTGCTCGCTCCACGCGCCTACACGCTGATCAAGGTAGACCGAGCCATATGGGGTGTAGTCGAGGAATTGCTCAACTTGATTAAGAGAATTGGTGATGATACTGCCTCCAGATAGGTGGTCGGGATGGGAGAACAGGACACGGGCAGGGATACCGGTACCGTCTATGGTGGCATAGGTACGGACTCCATCCCCTACATGCTTCTCGGTATCAATGACTGATCCAACCGAGTTTAACGTGGCGTTATAGGCCGGAGAAACATACAGCATGGTCGAGGATGCATCTCCTTGGGTAAGGCGCATACCCGCTTTGTCATACAAGTATCCGGTGCTGGTTACCGTTCCAACCGTACTTGTACTCATCCGGTTACCGATATCGTATGCATTTACCCTTCGTTCAGCGAGGATCTCGGTACCGGAGGTATTGAACTTGCGTATCTCCGTAACATTGCCGCGTGTATCGTAGAAGAACGTCTGTCCACCACCGGCCACGCCATTAACCGTCGTTGATACTGCGGTGACGGCGTGGGGATTGGCATTTTCTTATCTGAGTCCTTATCCCAAAACTCTATCTGCAGATAACTCGAACTCTGGTCTCAGATGCTAAAAAATCGAATTTTTTAAAGAACTTATACTAGAGCAGATCTCTAACGATTATTTTTCCTTACAAAAATCCTCTACTAGAGAATTCCTTTAATCTAAAAAAGTAACATTAAACAGCTCACTAAATTACATATTTAGCAAGCTCTTATCCTCCCAGACATCCTCGTAATCATTATTATCAATTTGAAATCTCCAACCAGGAGGTAGACCTAAATACTTCAATACTGACGGAAATCTATCTCTCAAATGTTTAATATGAGTAGGTTCAAAAAAATCTGGATCTTCTTTAAAATCCCCAGCCCAAATATACCAACCAGAAGCATTATCCGAACCACTATGTCTTAAACCATTAATTGGCAAAATACCATGGCCAACATTTTTAGCAACTCCAGCGATGGACTCTTCACCGACTCTATCACAAACTGCTTTATATTTTTCACAAATTTCTGACTGACTATCAAAAAAGTTTCTAATATTCATAAATAAAAATTGTTATTTGCCAAAGAATCGTTTCCTCATTTCAACCGAATAATTCTTAAGCAAAAACTGGCAGTTATCTTGCCATGGATATTTTGCATAGATAAATTCGCTACAAGAATATCAGCCGTATTAAATTTCTGCAAAACCAGCTACCTTTGACACCCCGAGCAATAATGCGTTCCGCGCTGAGCCAAAACAATCTTTTTGATTGGTGTTTTACAATTCACACATGGCTCCCCCGCTCGCCCGTAAACACGCAGCAAAGACAAGAACCCGCCCTTCTTTCCCTCCGTATCAACATAATCATTTGCACTTGTTCCGCGCTGCTCCACAGCCTCCTTTAAAAGCTCTTTGACCTGACGCATCAAATTCAAACGATCCGCGTGATTCATTTTTCCGATACGTCTGGTCGGACGTATCCCTGCTCGGAAACACGCTTCATCCGCATAAATATTTCCAATACCGGCAATGACCTCTTGGTTAAGCAGGGCTGCTTTGATCGTTCTTGTTTTCGGATGCTCGATACATACGGCGAGATTTTCAACGCTTGTTTCAAGCGGTTCTGGTCCGTACTTCGACAGAATATTTTCCAATTCTTTTTCTGATACGGCTTGGACAAAGCCAAATTGCCGCACATCATTCCAAACGAGATGGGCTCCATTGTCGAACCGGAACAGCATGCGGTCATGTTTTGACGGCTCGTAATCCGCGTCAACAAATACGAACCGGCCGGTCATTTTCAAATGCGCCGTCATCGCTCCCCCATCCTCAAATCGAAACACAAGCAGCTTTGCTCTTCGTTGTATTTCGATAATCTTTTTTCCTTCTAAAGAATTCCGAAATCTGTCCCCGACCGGTTTCTCGCGTCCGCTTTTCCAAATCTGAATATCCAAAATCTTAGCGCCGCGGATCTGCGCATCAAGCTGGGTTCGGACGGTTTCGACTTCGGGTAATTCCGGCATGCAAAAACCTTAACATAAAGAAGAACCCCTCGGCCAAGCGGGTGGCAAAGGGGTTCTAGGGTTCAGGCGGCCACGAGGCCAGTGAGGTCGGTGAGCGCACGCTTGGCCGAGATGGCTCGACGCCGCTCGCTGCTGAAGAGGTCCTCTTGGGAGAGGATGTTCCTCGCCGTCCGAAGCCTCGTCACGGCGAGCTCGCGCACGTCCTTGGTGAAGGCGTCGCAGGCCACAAGCCTCGACTCGAGCGCCTTGGAGAGAGCGATGGTCCGTTCGACCGTGATCGAGAGCTCGGCACCCGACACCCGCTCGTGCTGGATGTCGGACAGACGACGGATCACGCGCCGCTCGACATAGCCGAGCAGAAGCGATCCATGCGCCTCCGTATGCGCGACCTGGAGCAGGCCGCGATCCGAGTTCAGGTTCTCGTAGGCATCCAAGATGCGGCGCGCGGGCCGCAAAAAAGGATTGACCTTGAGACGCACGAGCTTCGAGACGGGCTCGCGCAGATCGTCGACGTTCTTGGCGTCCTTGATCGTACGGAACACGGCCTCGCCGTCGCGGATGTGCTGCTTGAACAGCGCATGATGCAGGTCGGCGAAGGCTCCGATTCCGAGCAGGTTGCGGATACGCGCCTCGATCTGCGCGATCGCGCCACGGGCGGACATGGCCGCCACCGGGCCCACGGGCTGCTTACCCTTGGGGCTCCGATAGTTGAGCGCCGTCGACACATCCTGCGACGCTCGAAGCTTTCGCTTGTCGCGCTTGGGATCGCCGAGATCGCGCTCGATGAGACGCAGCAGGGAGAAGATCTCCTTGTACTGCGTCTCGCGCTCGATCTTGCCGATGCGCAGCATGAAGTCCGCACACAGCTTGAGCTCGCTGATGCGCAGCTTGAGTAGCCGCTGCTCGTCGAGGTTGCGGATGCCCATGGAAAGGAACATCCGCTCCGCGAGATAGACATGGCCGAGACGCATGTGCTCGGTCACACCCTTGGTGGACTCGCGCAGCGCGCTGTTGTGCACGATGATCTGCCCTTCGGCATCGTCGTACTTGCTCGATCCGAGCACCGTGACCTTGTGATCCGGGAACGGGTACGCCCTACGGCGTGTCTGCACGCCGGGAAGACGGTAGCTGTACGTACGCTCGAGCGAATCGTCGAAAAACGCCAGGGTCATGAAAAGAGCCTCCGTTTCAATCCGTAAGGCTCAACCTAGCATTAAATTATTGATTTGTCAATCCAAATCCGGCCACGGGGTCAGTAATTCGTACCCATCTTTTGTTACCGCAACCGTTAATTCAAAATGCGCGCACGTGCTTCCGTCAACGGTCGCAATGGTCCACTCGTCATCTTTCATATAGACACGCCAATCGCCAAGCGTAATCATCGGCTCAATAGCGAGCACCATCCCCTCCTGTAATTTTACTTGCGGAGCTCGGCGCTCGCGGTAATTCGGTACCTGCGGTGCTTCATGGACCGCGTGCCCCACCCCATGGCCGACAAGATCCTTCACGATGCCATATCCTTTCGGCTTAATAAAATCTTCGATCGCATTTCCGATATCGTGGATGAAAGCGCCGGCCTTGATCTGTTCGATTCCGATACGCAATGCCTCGCGCGTAGAAGCAACGAGATCTTTGGTTTTCTCATCCGTCTCTCCGACGATAACCGTTGTCGCCATATCGGTACATAAACCCTTGTACCACACCCCGATATCCAATCCGACAACATCGCCTTCCTTAATGACGCGGTCAGGAATAGGCAGGCCATGTACGACCTCTTCATTGATAGAAATACAAACAGCGCCGGGAAACGGAATTCCTTTCGGATCAATTTTATATCCCAAAAAAGACGGCTCGCCTCCGGCTTCGGCAAACCGCTTGCGCGCAATCGCATCTAGCTCTTGCGTATGAGCTCCGACGACGCACGCCTTGCGGATTTCAGCCAAAGTACGCGAAAGCAAAGCTCCGCCTTCGCGCAGCTTCGCGATCTCCTCCGGAGATTTGACCATGGACATAGGGAAAGGCTAGCACGAAAAGCCGAGTTTACGCATTTTTTTAATCAGCTCTTCTTGCAAGTCTTCCATTTTTTGATCCGCATTCACAGCAAGCAAAACGCCGCGTTGTCGATAATAGGAAGCCATCGGCTCGGTCATAAAATGATAAAGCGCGAGTTTGCGGCGCGCATCATCCTCTTTATAACGGCCATCCAGACGTTTTACGGCGCGCTCATCAGTCATCTTGAACTGGATTGCGAGCTGGATCTTGGCGATCTTGTCGAGCGATTCGGCTTGCTCGATATTGCGCGGATATCCGTCGAGAATAAATCCTTGGTCCGCAGCTTTTTTGAGATGCTTGACCATGACAGCATTCACCAAATCATCCGGTGCAAGCACCTTGGCATCAACGTATTCTTTGACCAATTTTCCCATGGCGCTTTCGCTTTCGATTTCATCGCGCAGCGCTCCCCTCGCCTCGATAAACGGAACGCCATAACGCTCGGCCAATAATTGGCCTTGCGTGGTTTTGCCGGAACCTTGCGGTCCGAACAAGATGGCACGGATCCGTTTACGAGGCATGGATTTGGAAAGACGAAGGAAAACTAGTACACGTCGTACTCGCGCATGGTGAGCTGCGACTCGATTTGTTTGATGGATTCAATGACCACCGAAACCACGATAAGCAGCGAAGTACCGCCGAGGGCAATGGTCGAAGTACCGGTAATCGCCTGTGCCGCAATCGGAGCTACGGCAATCGCACCGAGGAACAAGGCGCCGCCAAGCGTGATGCGATTAATAACCGCATTGAGATAATCAACGGTCGGCTTGCCCGGACGAATACCCGGAATAAAGCCTCCCTGTTTTTGAAGATTCTCCGCGATGCGCTCGGGTTGGAAGACAATCGAAGTGTAGAAGTAGGTAAACAACACCACCAAAAGGAAATACAAGATACCGTAAATCGTCTGGTTTTGGAGCGTTACAATCACCCACTGGGCCGCACCCGAAAGCCATGCCGAACGCGCCGATACGAAGAACTGTGCAATCACCGACGGAAACAGGAGAAGTGAAATTGCAAAGATGATCGGAATAACGCCCGTAAGGTTCACGCGCAGCGGGAGCGACGATGCAACACCGCCGACCGATGAGCCGGTTCCGCGCGAAGCGCGGGCATACTGCACCGGAATATTACGCTGGCCTTCCGAGACAAACACGACTCCCGCAATCATCGCAATACCGACGAGAACATAGAGGGCAATCGTAAACAACTGGCTCTGGTCATACGTGCTGATGAGCTGGGTCGCTTGGGACGGCAGCCCGGCAACGATACCGGCAAAGATGAGCAGCGAGATGCCGTTACCTACTTTCTTTTCGGACATGAGTTCGCCCATCCACATGAGTGCCAGCGTACCGGCAGTCACCGTACAAACGATCATCACGATATGGAGCGGATCGTTATTGGTAAGAATCGGAAACTGCGATTGTCGGAGGAGCTGCAAAAGCGCAAACGACTGGATAATCGCCAGCGGAACCGTGAGCCAGCGCGTCCATTGGTTGATCTTGCGCTGGCCTTGTTCGCCGTCTTTCTGGATTTCTTCCAGACGCGGAATCATCATCCCCAAAAGCTGGAAGATAATGGATGCCGTGATGTACGGCGCAACACCAAGCGCGACAATGCTGAAGTTTTCGATCGTTCCGCCCGAGAACAGGTTCAGAAGACCGAGCACCTGATTGGCGTCGAAGAAACGCCGGAGCGCGATGAGGTCAACGCCCGGAAGCGGGATATTCGCGGCGATCCGGAAGATCACCATGACGCCGAGGACGAACAAGAGCCCGTTACGGACTTCCTTGACGCGCCAGGCCTGCAGGAGCTTGTCCCACATAGACGGAAAAAAGAAAAAGAATTTATTTGATCGAACCGCCTGCAGCCTCGATGGAGGCCTTGGCACTTGCACTTGCTCCGATCTTTTCGATCACGAGCTTCTTACCGAACGTTCCCGAACCGACAATTTTTGCCGAGAGGTCGGTGCGCTTGATCATGCCCTTTTTGCGGAGCGAAGCCAAGTTGACGATTTCGCCATCTTTGAATGCTTCAAGGCGCTTGAGCTGGACGCTGGCCGATTTCTGGTAGCGGCTCTGGAAACCGCGATTCTTTGGGAAGGACAAAAGCATCTGCTTCAAACCCTTGAGTTTGAGCTTTTTGCCGCCGCCGGTACGGGATTTTTGACCCTTGGTACCTTTTCCGGCGGTTTTACCGCGGCCAGAACCGTGTCCGCGTCCAATGCGGAACGATTTGGTACGGGCTCCGTGTTTCGGAGCGAGCGTGTGGAGAGTAAGCGTCATATTATTTTTCCGATGCTTCGGTCTTCGTAATCGGCATGCGGAGCTTCTTGAGCGCAACGAAGGTTGCTTTCACGTTATTGATCTTGTTTCCGGAACCGAGAATCTTTGAGACAACGTTCGGCACGCCGGCAAGCTCAAGCACGATACGTACGGCACCGCCGGCCTTGATACCGCTACCTGCCGGAGCCGGCTTGAGCAAAATCTTGGCTGCGCCGAATTTTGCTTCGACAGCATGCGGAATGGTTTCGTATTTGAGTGGAACCGTAAGCAGCGACTTGCGCGCCTGTGTGACGGCTTTACCCGTAGCGGCTGCGACATCAACGCCTTTGGCAAGACCAAAGCCTACGCGGCCTTTGCGGTTGCCGATCACGGTCAATGCACGGAAGCGCATGCGCTTGCCGCCCTTGGTCACGCGCGTAACACGGGCGACTTCAAGATTCTTTTCTTCGTAGTCGGCTTCGGCCGGGACCTCGGCGCGGGGACCGCGGCGGTCATTCCCGCGTCCGCGTCCGCCAGCACCGCCGCGTCCGCCAGCACCGCCTCGGCCAAAACCGCCGCGTCCTGCCGGACGGGCACTCGGAGCTGATGCGGCCGGAGCAGCCGGAGCGGCTCCTTCTACCTTTTTGGATTCGTCATTCATATGCTTAAAATTTCAAGCCGGCTTCGCGAGCGCCTTCAGCCAGCGCTTGCACGCGGCCATGGTACTGCTTGTCGCGGCGGTCGAAGACGACCTGGGTTACGCCTTTGGCTTTCGCGCGTTCGGCAATCAGCTTGCCGACCATGGTCGCCAATTCGGACTTTTTCTTGCCCTTGCGGTCGCCCTCGGAGAGATCGCGGTCATTCGCAGCGGCAAGCGTTTTACCGCTGGTATCGTCGATCACCTGGGCGGAAATGTGGGCCAGGCTGCGGAACACCGCGAGACGCGGACGTTCCGTGGTACCGGAAACCGTCGCGCGTACGCGAGCGATGCGGCGGGCCTTGGCGGTGGAGGAGTTGAGTTTCGGCATACGATTAGGCAGACTTCGCGGTCTTACCGGCCTTGCGGCGGATGACCTCATCGACATATTTGACGCCCTTGCCCTTATACGGCTCCGGCGGACGGTAGCGTCGGATCTGGGCAGCGGTTTCGCCAAGCAGATACTTATCAGCGGAAGAAAGGTTGAGCACCTGTTTGTCGACTTTTCCATCGACACCTTCCGGCAGCGGGAACTTGATGGAATGCGAGTAGCCGACATCCATCACCACCGTTCGTCCTTCGAGCGCGACCTTGTAGCCGACGCCGACAAACTCGAGTGATTTTTCGTACGGTTTTTGCAAACCCTGCACGGCATTCTGGACCAGCTGACGAGTCAGCCCCCAAATAGCGCGCTGGGACACATTCGTTTCATCTTCCACGGTTACGACGGCCGAACGAGGATCGTCCTGGAGAGCGACCGAGGCATGCGGAGGAAGCGGAATCGTGAGCGCGGCTTTTGGGCCCTTCACGATCACCTTCCCAGCCTCGACCGTAAGGTCGATGCCCGAGGGCAGGAGAATCGGTTTTTTGCCAATGCGGGACATAAAGATAAAGTTAGTTGATTTCGCACAACACTTCGCCGCCAAGCTTGCGCTTGCGTGCGTCGCGGTCGCTCATCAATCCGGCGGAAGTCGAGAGCACGGCAATCCCCTGACCGGAGAGAACCGGGCGCAGCTCCGAAGCCTTCTTGTAAACGCGGCGTCCCGGAGTCGAGACACGCGTGAGCGTACGGATGTACGGCGTTTTGCCGAGATACTTCAAGGAGAGCTCCAAGATTTTCTTGGGGCCTTCGGCAGTCTCGCTTACGCCGGTCACGAAGCCTTCGCGCTCGAGCACTTTTGCAAGGGCGAGCTTGAGCTTCGAACCGGGCAAACGCACCGTTTCATGGTGCGCTGCCTGCGCATTGCGGATGCGGGTCAGGAAGTCGCTGATTGGGTCGGTATACATAGGATTACCAGCTCGATTTGGTTACACCGGGCAATTCGCCGCGGTTGGCCAATTCACGGAAGCAGATACGGCAGAGTCCGAAATCACGCATATATCCGTGTTTGCGGCCGCAGCGCCAGCAACGGCGAACTTCGCGGGTCGAAAACTTCGGCTTGCGGTTGGACTTGGCAATTTGCGCTTGGGTAGCCATAGATTAGTTGGAGAAGGGAAAGCCGAGGGCGCGCAGCAGCGCGTCTCCGCGCTCGCGTGTGCCGGCCGTGGTTGAAACCGTGACCTGAAGGCCATGGACGCGCTCGACCTCGTCCGGACGGATCTCCGGGAATGCGAGATTCTCGCGGAAACCGATGGACATATTGCCGCGGCCGTCGATGATCTTCGACGAGATACCGCGAAAGTCGCGGATACGCGGGAAGGTGAAGGCGTTCAAACGCGTGAGAAAATCCCACATGCGCTTGCCGCGGAGCGTCACCATCATGCCGACGACCTGTCCTTCGCGAAGTTTGAAGCTTGCGATGGATTTTTTCGCTTTGGTCTTGACCGGCTGCTGGCCGGTAATACGGCGGAGCGTCTGCTCGACGACTTCGAGGATTTTCGGATCCTTGATGCCCTGCGACAGACCGACCGAAACCGTAACCGAAGTCACCTTCGGAACGGCATTGGCATTGGTAATGCCAAACTTCGACTTGAGCGCCGGAACAATTTCTTTCTGGTAGCGTTCTTGGAGAGTCATACTAGTTCTTGACCGCCTTGGTGTGGCGGACCGGTTTTCCTCCTGCACCGACCGGCTGCACATTGGATGCATGGATCGGCATGGCAAAAGAAATGGCCTGGCCCTTCTCGCCGCCCTTGCGGCTCTTGAGATGGCGTTTCGTAATATTCACGCCGTCGACCACGACGCGGTTCAGTTTTGGAAAAGCCTGGACAACTTTGCCCTTCTTTCCTTTATCTTTTCCGGCAATGACGAGAACTTCGTCGCCAGCTTTGAGGTTGAAAGACATAGGCTTAGAGAACTTCCGGAGCAAGTGACACGATCTTGGCATAGCCGCGTCCGCGAAGTTCGCGTGCGACCGGGCCAAAGATGCGGGTGCCTTTCGGCTCCTTATTTTTGGTATCGATGATTACGCCGGCATTTTCGTCGAAACGGATGTACGTGCCGTCAGGACGGCGCGTCTCCTTGCGCGTGCGGACAAGCACGACATGGACAATATCCGATTTCTTCACGGTTCCGCGCGGATCCGCGACTTTGACGACGCAGGTCACGACGTCGCCGAGTACGCCGTAGCGTTTCTTGTAGCCGCCAGTGACATTGATAACCTGCAGGAGTTTAGCTCCCGTATTATCTGCCACGGCGATCATTGAGCGATGTTGCACCATATGATTAGGAGACTTTTACCGTCTCGACATAGCGCCAGCATTTGTCCTTGCTGATCGGACGGCATTCTTCGAAGGTGACCGTGTCCCCGACCTTGGCTTTCGCTTCAGGATCATGGACCTTGAATTTCTTCGAGAGCGTGAAGTACTTGCCATACTTCTCGTGCGCCACGCGGCGATCGACGCGGACCACGGCCGTCTTCAACATGGCCGTCGAAGTGACGGTTCCGGTGAGGCGACGCGGTGCGGGTTGTTTTTTAGGCGTGGTCATAATTAGGTTTCGCTTTTCGTCGCGAGGACGGTTTCGATGCGGGCAAGTTGGCGGCGCTTTTCACCCATCGCGTGCACCTTGGTGTGCTGGCGGGTCGCAATCTTGAAACGAAGATCGCGGATTTCGCTGCGCAGGGCATCCGCTTCGCGGCGGAGCTCGGCAGCCGTCTTCTGCAGGAGTTCTTTGGAAGACATATTATTTTTGGATGAACTTGCAGACCGGAGACAGTTTGTAGGCGGCGCTCTGGAGCGCGATCTTCGCCTGGTCTGCCGGGATGCCGTCCATTTCGTAAATGATGGTACCCGGCTTGATCACGGCAACGTAGTGATCGACGGCGCCTTTACCGGCACCCATCGGGACTTCGCTGCCTTTCTTGGTGATCGGCTTGTCCGGGAACACGCGGATCCAGATCTTTCCTCCTTTTTTGATGTAGCGGGTAAGCACGCGGCGGCCGGCTTCGATTTCTTGGCTCGAGATCCAGGCAGGCGTCATCGCTTTGAGTCCGTACGGACCGAAGGCGAGATCGACCTTGTCGGTCGCGATGCGGATATTGCGGGCACGGCCTTTATGCCACTTGCGGTGTTTGACTTTCTTTGGAATCAACATAGGCGTGGGGTTAGGTCGTGGCCGGTTTATCCGCGGCCGGAGCTTCAGCCGGGGCGGCGGTTTCCGGAGCCGTGACCGGTGCGTCGCGGCGAGGACCTCGTCCGCGTCCGTCGCGTTCGCCGCGGCGGGCCGGCGTCGTTGGTTGATATTGGTTCAAGCGGTCCTGGGCAAAGACATCGCCGCGATAGATCCAGACCTTGACTCCGATGGCGCCAGCCATGGTTCGTGCGGCGTCGGCGGAGTAGTCGATATCGGCACGCAGGTTGGTGAGCGGGATCTTTCCCCATGCGAGCCATTCGCGGCGCGCGATTTCGGCTCCGTTCAGACGGCCCGATACGGCGATTTTCACACCGAGTGCACCTGCCTTTTTCACGCGTTCGATTGCCATCTTCAGTACACGGCGGAATGGCATGCGGCGCTCAAGATCCGTGATAACACCCTGGACTACGAGCGCGGCTTCGAGCGAAGGGCGGCCAACTTCCACGATATTCAGCTGGAGGTTGATGCTCTTGGCTTTTGCCGGGAAAAAGGTTTTTAGAAGTTTCTTCTTGAGTCCTTCGGCACCGTCACCGGCACGACCGATGACCAAACCGGGTTTGGCCGTATGGACGGTAACCGTCATCATGCCGCGCGAGCGTTCGATGTCGATACGATTCACGGCAGCGTCCTTCAATTCCTTGCGGAGGAAGGCGCGGATTCCGAGGTCCTGGCGGAGCGATGCGCGGTACGCATCATCACGCGCGAACCAGCGCGACGGCCAAGTGGTCGTCGTGCCGAGGCGGAATACATTTGGATTTACTTTATGTCCCATAGGTTAGGCGGTGGTCTTCTTAGCGGCGCGCGGCTTCTTTTCGGTCTTCGGCTTCACGACCTTGGCTTTGGCTTCTGCCTTTGCAGCTTTTGCCTCGCTTTTGGTGGCAAGCGTCAAACTGATGTGCGTCGTACGCTTGCGGATCGGCGCTGCCCGGCCAAAGGCGCGAGGGCGTGAGCGCTTGATCGTCGGGCCTTGGTCGGCCACGATCGTCTTGATCACAAGGTCTTCTTTATTGAGATGGAAATTATGCTCAGCATTGGCGATTGCCGAACGCAGGAGTTTGAGCACCGGCTCTGCCGCAAGCTTCGGCAAAAATTGCAGGCGCGTTTCTGCGGCGGCTACAGGCAAGCCGCGGACAGCATCAACCACAAGGCGCACCTTGCGGGGCGACATGCGGAGGAAGCGGAGAGATGCGTGGACGTCCATAGATTATTTCTTGGCGGCCGGCGCGGCTGCAGGTGCAGCCGGTGCGGCAGCGGCTTCGGTCGTCTTGGCGAGCTTGCCGCCGTGACGGGTGAATTTACGCGTCGGGGAAAATTCTCCGAGCTTGTGTCCGACCATATTCTCGACGACATGGACAGCGATGTGCTGTTTGCCGTTGTGCACGCCAAACGTCAGTCCGACCATTTCGGGAGTGATGGTCGATGCGCGCGACCAAGTTTTGATAACCGTTTTTGAATTCGGTCCTGCCTTCGCGATTTTCTCGAGGAGGCGGGGATCCGTAAACGGTCCTTTTTTGAGACTGCGGGACATAAGATTAGAGTTTGTTGCCCTTACGGCGCTGGATGATGTGCTTGTCGGAACCGAGCTTGCGGCGGCGGGTCTTTACGCCGAGCGCGTGCTTGCCCCACTTGGTCTTGGCGAACTTCATACCGATCGGATGCTTACCTTCACCACCACCATGCGGGTGATCAACCGGGTTCATGACCTTGCCGCGTACCGTCGGCTTAATGCCGCGATGGCGCATGCGTCCGGCCTTGCCCCAGCGAACCAAGTGCCAATCTGGATTCGACACCGTACCGATCGTTGCCATGGCTGACTTCGGAACGCGGCGCGATTCGCCGGACGGAAGTTTGAGCACGGCCCAATCGTCTTCGATGGCCATGAACTCGACTCGGGCGCCGGCACCGCGGCCCAGCTGTCCGCCCTTGCCCGGAACGAGCTCGACGGAGTGGATCGGGGTACCCACCGGAATCTTTTCAAGCGGCAGACGGTTGCCAAGCTGGATTTCGGCTTCGGTTTTAGATGACACGATGACATCTCCGACGTTCAGGCCATCTGGCGCGAGCACATAGCTCTTCACGCCGTCGCGGTAGCTGATGAGCGCGATACGGCCGCCGCGGTTCGGATCGTATTCGATCGTCTTCACCGTAGCCGGAATATCGAAACGCGAGCGGATAAAATCCACATCGCGCAAGAAGCGCTTGTGGCCGCCGCCCTGATGGCGGACGGTAATTTTTCCATTCGTGCGTCCCGCATGCGTTTTGCGGATGGAAATCAAAGACTTCTCCGGCTCGGAAGCCGTGACATCCTTGAAGGACTGCACCGAGATATTACGCTGTCCGGTTGTAATCGGACGGATTTTCTTGATCGGCATAGGATTAGACGCCTTCGTACAGATCCAGCTTCTGGCCCTTGGCGAGGGTGACCAGCGCTTTTTTCAAATCGGCACGGAACGTTACGCGCTTGCCGCGGCGGATCGGCTTGCCCGGAAGGCTCACGATTCGTACGCTGGCAACCTTTACGTTATAGAGGGATTCGACGGCCTTGCGGACGGCGATTTTTTCGGCCGACATCGGGACGCGGAACACATAGGTTCCGGCATCGGCAAGACGTGCGGCTTTTTCGCTGACATGCGGCATGCGCAGGAGCGAAGCGGAAAGCGACGAGCCTTTTGACGGCGATGCTGCATTGATTTTTACCTCCGACGCTTCGGCCTTTTTGGCCGGTTTCTTTGCCGGGGTCTTTTTACGGAAACGATCGAGAATCGGCATAGGATTAAGCGTAGAGTTTTTCAAATGCACCGACAGCATCCTTGAGGAATGCCACCGAGCGGTAACCAAGTACGTCTTCAATGCTGACGCTATTGGCCGTGACCAATTTCACATTCGGCAGATTGCGGACCATGCGCATCAACATCGGATTCGATGCTGGCGACACAATAAGCGTCGTGCGGCCGACCGGAAGTTTTTTGATCATTTCCGCAACCGTTTTTGTTTTCGGCGCTTCCGTCGGAATTGATTCGATCGCGAGCAGCTGCTTATTGGCAACCTTATCGGAAAGAACCATGAACAAGGCGGCGCGTTTTGCCTTCTTGTTGAACTTCACGCTGAAATTGCGTTCCGAGCGCGGACCAAATGCGACACCACCACCGATCCACTGCGGATTACGCGTGGAACCTTGGCGGGCGCGGCCCGTCCCCTTCTGCTTCCATGGCTTTTTACCGCCACCGGATACTTCACCCTTGGTTTTCGTGTGCGCAACCGAGCGACGCTTATTGGCGCGCTGCGCAATGACGGCCTCGTGGACCAATGCCGGATTCGGCTTCACGCCGAAAATCGCGTCGGAGAGTTCCATCTCGCCAACGGCTTTGCCGGTTGTATTGTACAGAGAAATCTTCGGCATATTAGGCGGCAATGATTTCGAGAATCGAGTGGCGTGCGCCCGGAACCGCGCCTTTGATGGCAAGGATTCCGCCTTCGCGCACCTCCACAACCTTCAAGTTCTTGACCGTGACACGATCATCTCCCATGCGGCCGGCCATACGGCGGCCCTTCATGACGTGCTGGACACCACCGGCTCCGATCGAACCCGGCATGCGTTCCTGGTCTTTGTGACCGTGTGACGTCGGATGACCATGGAATCCATGGCGCTTCACAACACCTTGAAAGCCCTTGCCTTTGGACTGGCCGACTACCAAAACGGTATCGCCCGGAGCAAAAACACTGGCATCAACCGCGTCGCCGCGTTTCATCTCGACCGGCTGGTCGATGGTGAAATCGCGAAGAACGCTAAGTTGCGGAAGATCTTTCAAATGACCGGCTTCTGGCTTTGTAAGATTTTTAGTCTCACGGAAACCGAGCTGGATGGCATTGACTCCATCTTTTTCGGTGGTACGTACCTGGGTGACGACACAGGGGCCGGCCTTCACGAGCGTCACGGGAATGACCGTGCCGTCCGGGGCAAAGACCTGCGACATCTCGAGTTTTTCGCCGATGATGAATTTCATATCGGATTGGTCGCTAGCTAGATGGATAAAAACAAACCGGGGTCTGGCGGCGATCCAAATCGCCGTCAAACCCCGGTTGGTCCGGGCTTTGAAACAGGATTCGGTTTCGCTGCAGGGAGGTTATGCCCCGACATGTCGGGGCAACTTTCTCCTTGGGAAACGGAACGTTTTGATTTTAACTTTACATTTTGATCTCCACATCGACACCGGCCGGCAAGTTCAGCGACGTCAAAGCGTCGATGGTCTTGGCATTCGGATCAAGGATATCGACGATGCGCTTGTGAATACGCATTTCGAACTGTTCGCGGGCATTCTTGTGGACAAAGGTCGAACGGTTCACCGTCCACTTCTTTTTTTCTGTCGGAAGCGGAACCGGACCGACCACCTTGGCACCGGAACGCTCGGCCGTTTCGATAATGGTACGCGTCGCCTGGTCGATAATCTTGTGGTCGTACGCACGAATCTTGATTCGTACGCGATGTGTGCTTGAGGCGGCATCCTTTGCAGGAGCGGCCTTGGCTTTGGTGTCTGACATGTGGAGTCGGAGAGGACCATGCATTCCTCCTATCCGCCAATCATCCGAGAGCTCGGAGTATCGGCGGAGAGGAGGAAATCCTCTCTCGGTAAAATTTATTTGATGATCTTGGTAACGACACCGGCTCCGACGGTCTTGCCGCCTTCGCGAATGGCGAAACGCATCTTGTCTTCGATAGCAACCGGGGTGATGAGCTTAACCGTGACTTTCACGGTGTCGCCCGGCTGAACCATGGCCACGTCGGCCGGAAGCACTACTTCACCGGTCACGTCCGTTGTACGGATGTAGAACTGCGGTTTGTAGCCCGTGACGAACGGCTTGTGGCGTCCGCCTTCTTCCTTGGTAAGAGCGTAAACTTCGCCTTCAAACTCGGTGTGCGGAGTAATCGATCCCGGCTTGGCAAGAACCATACCGCGCTCGATTTCATCCTTCTTGGTACCGCGGAGGAGAAGACCGGCATTGTCGCCAGCCAAACCTTCGTCGAGCTGCTTGTTGAACATTTCGATACCGGTGACCACCGTTTTGCGGGTTTCTCCGAGACCGACGATTTCAACTTCTTCGTTGATCTTGATCATGCCGCGCTCGATACGTCCCGTGACGACCGTTCCGCGACCTTCGATCGAGAACACGTCTTCTACCGGCATGAGGAACGGTTTGTCCGTTTCGCGAACCGGTTCCGGAATCCATTCGTCGCAAGCCTTGATGAGGTCAAGGATCGGCTTGGCAGCTGCTTCGTCGCTCGGATTGTCCAAAGCGGCGCGGGCAGAACCGCGGATAATCGGGGTGTTAGCACCGTCGAATTCGTATTTCTTGAGAAGTTCACGGACTTCTTCTTCGACGAGGTCAATGAGCTCGGCGTCTTCAACGAGATCGACTTTGTTGAGGAAAACAACGATAGCCGGAACGCCTACCTGGCGGGCCAAAAGAATGTGCTCGCGGGTCTGAGGCATCGGACCATCCGTCGCAGCAACCACGAGAATAGCACCGTCCATCTGGGCGGCACCCGTGATCATGTTTTTGATGTAGTCCGCGTGACCAGGACAGTCGACGTGCGCATAGTGGCGCTTGTCGCTTTCGTACTCCGTGTGAGCCGTGGCAATCGTAATACCGCGGGATTTGGATTCAGGAGCCTTATCGAGGTCATCAACGCCCTTGGTTTGGGCCTTCATGCCGTGCTTGCTAAGAACGGCAAGGATCGCTGCCGTCGTGGTCGTCTTGCCGTGGTCAACGTGGCCAATGGTGCCGATGTTGACGTGCGGCTTTGAGCGCTCAAACTTGTCCGCCATATGCGTTGAAGTGAGAAAATTTAGCCGAGAATAAAGGTTCGCTTTTAAAAGCGAGTGCGATGATATTAGCAGAGACACAAAAACCGCGCAAGAGGCGAACTCTTACGCGGTTTTATGGCTGATATTAGCCGTTTTCTTCTGGTTCAAGGAAGAACCGTTCCTCCATTGAAATTTCGCTAACTTCAGCCTTTTCTGGCTCCCCCATGACCTCAATTACCATCTCATTGATCTGCGACATGGGTTCAACACGGACCTCGTCTTGAACCGGCATGGTTGTTTTTGGACTAGTCGTAGTTTTGGGCGTTGTGGAAGGCAGCCCATCCCCCATCCGCTCAAAAGCTTCAAGCGTCATGACAACCATCGGCTCGCGTCCGGCCGGATCGGTCACAACGAGCGGCGAACCCATACGCCGTGCTGTCTCAAAAATTCGCTGGAATGACATATGGACAGAACCCTAATCTGTATGCTTTAACCTGTAAACATGCCCCTTTTGAAAGACCGCGATTTTCCGGACTTGCTGAACGCGGAAGTGATGATGGACGACGGCTTCGTACGCATCGGAATGACCTATCGTTTCGATGCCGAAGAGTTAAAGCGTTTTCTTTTGTCGATCGACACATCGCAGCAGAAACGCTACATCCTCACGCACTACTTTGCGCCCGAAGATGCGCTGCGCGTCGGCAGGATGACGACCTTGGTCGACTTCCTCTATGAGCCGCAGGATTCTGCGCCTCTCAAAATCGGAATGAGCTATTTCACGCCATCCATGATCGAACAGCTTATCGCGTGGCTGCAAACGCAAACCTGAACCCCCTGAGCTTCAAGCGCAGGGGGTATTTATTTTTTCTTAAGATACATCATGCGGCGCAAATACATTGTTGAAGGATCCTTGATGTAATCGCCGGGAAAATCAAACCACACTCGGTAAAATGTCGTACGGTCAATACGTCGTTTTTTTCCGATATACGGATCTTGAAGATAAATATTTTTCTCATCCAAACCCACCACCACGGAATAATGGCCTTCGGACTCCAAAAACCAATCGACGATGGGCGCGATGCCTTGTTCGAGCAGACGCTTGATATCCGCAAAACTGCTCAAATCTTTGTGTTTGAAAATAAATCCAAAATGTTCAGCGGCCTGTTTCATCCCGGCAAGCGATGTCCCCCGCTCAAAGGTGGTTCCAGCTATTGAGCCGATCTTTTTTTCCGATGCATGAATCCCGTGATGGGCAAATAACATCTTCAAACATGCCGGACCGCAATAACTCGGCCTTTGTTTGTGCGGCATGATCGGTAGATGTTTTTTCATAACCTCGTTTATTGATACCACCGCGCTTGCTCTTGGTATAGCTCGGCATACCGTCCGCTATTCAATAACAAATCTTCATGCGATCCGTCCTCGATCAGCTGGCCTGCATCGAAAACAAGGATGCGCGTGGCACGCCGCACTGTAGAAAACCGATGCGAGATATAAATGATACCTCTCCCCTTGAGCGAGGAATGCAGCCGTTCAAAAAAGGCTGTTTCTGCCAGCGCATCCATCGCAGAAGTCGGTTCATCAAAACAGATAAATCGTCCACCATGAATCAAAGTCCGCGTGATGACTAGACGCTGGGATTGTCCGCCCGAAACTTTTGCCGGAATCACGCCAGGCGGCGCAACCCAATCTCCGATAAATGCGCCCAGCCCATTTTTGATTTCGCGTACTACCATATCCGCTCCGGCGATATTCAAACTTTTCACAAGCGGAAAACCCGCATGTTTCCATTTCCGTTTACCCTCGCCATATCGAAGATTCTCTTCGAGATAATCCTGGAATAACTTTGCATCCTGCAGCATCAAATGGAATGCGCGCCGCCACTCTTCGGGCTTATAGGAATTCAGCGGTTTTCCATTTACAAGGATGGTTCCATCCGTTGGGCGATCGAGTCCGGCAAGCAAACGTAAAAATGTGGACTTCCCCGCGCCGTTTTCCCCAACTACGGCCAAATGCTCGCCTTCTTTGATCAGAAGATTGACATTGCTAAGGGCATTCTTTTTTGCTCCGCGGTATCGGAATGAAACATTTCGGAATTCGATCGTGATCGGCTGTTTTGGAATGGAGATGCCTGTATTGTCTTCGATCGGGAAATTCAAGAGGTTGCGCACGCGTGCCAGAATCGACAAATCCGCCGAAAGATTTCCGAACGCTTTTGCCAGCTGATCAAGTGAATCGCCAAGCAAGCTAAATAAATTGAGTGCGATGTACAACGTCGCTAATTTGGATACGTCTTGAAAAGCGGGCGGAGCAAGCGACACAACGATAGCCGCATAGGCAAACCCTTGAAGCAAAGCGAGGAGCCCGCGCGAATAGGCGCTCTTGAGTCCGACGGTCCGAAAACGGGCAATCACTCTCCTGCTCGCTGCGCGGAAATTTCCGAGAACGCGTTCGGCCGCGCCCAAAAGACGGAGTTCACGAAAGTCTTCTCCCAGTAAAAACAAATATCGGACATACTCGATTTGCCTTCCGTCATAGGTATTCCATGTTGCATTCCAGACATCGCGCTTTGATTCGCCTTGCGCATTCCAAGCCTGCAAAAGCGATATGCCCAAAACCAAAAGCAGGACCCACCACGGAGCAAGAAAGCCGAGCGTGACGGCGCCGATGATTTGAATTGTGCTGCGGATAAATCCTTCCGTATGCATCGGCAAATTGTTGATGCGCCACAAATCTTCGCGGGCATAATCCAAATCACGCCGAACCTCTGGATCGGTAAGCGTCTCCGGGGGGATTTGTGCTATGTGGGAATAGATCTCGTCGCTTGCTTTAAGCGTTACCGCGCGGGCAAACCATGAATCAAGCCACGAATGCGCAATGTCATTGGAGATGCGCTGGATCACGAATGATCCGATGGCAAATCCAATCAAGATCGGCGCACGATCCACGGAACCAGATCCGATTGCATCGATAAGAAGTGAGAAAACATACACCTGCACCGGCTGCATGACAGCCGAAACGAAAATCAGAAAAAAACGCACAAATGCCAATGCAGGATTTGCACGCCACATGGTACCGATGAATGCGCGGTACGCTTTCCACCGCTCGCTCCAGCTAATCGGACGGATAGTTTGTGAAGGTTGATTTTGTTTTTCTTTTTCCATTCGACACCAGTATACCAAAAAAAACGCCCCGCGATGATGCGGAGCGTTTTTTTCTTTGGTTTATTTCTTGGCGCGGCCTTCGATCACGGTTTGTGCGACATTGTTCGGAACTTCGCCATAATGCGAGAACTCCATCGAGTAGCTGGCACGACCTTGCGTCATGGAACGCAGATCGGTGGAGTAACCGAACATTTCGGAAAGCGGAACAAGGGCATTTGCAACACGGGCACCGGAGCGCTCGGTCATGTCTTGGATCTGTCCGCGCTTGGCGTTCAAATCGCCGATGACGTCTCCCATGAACTGTTCAGGCATCACGACTTCGACCTTCATGATCGGCTCAAGCAGGTAGACACCGGCTTTTTTGGCGGCCTCTTGGAATGCGAGCGAACCGGCGACTTTAAAGGCGGCTTCTGACGAGTCGACATCGTGGTAAGAACCGTCGATGAGCGTAACTTTCACATCGATTACCTGGTAACCAGCAAGAACGCCGCGGGCAACAGCCTCCTGAATACCCTTATTGATCGGCTGGATGAATTCGCGCGGAACCGTACCACCCTTGATTTCATCGATGAATTCGTAACCCTTGCCCTTTTCATTCGGCTCAAGGTTGATGACGGCATGGCCATACTGACCGCGGCCACCCGATTGGCGGACATATTTTCCTTCGACATTTTCCACCTTGCTGCGGATTGCTTCACGATATGCAACTTGCGGCTTGCCGACATTGGCCTCCACTTTGAACTCGCGGCGCATGCGGTCGACAATGATTTCCAAATGCAGCTCGCCCATACCTGCGATAATGGTCTGGAGCGTTTCTTCATCGGTACGGACACGGAACGAAGGATCTTCTTCGGCCAGCTTCTGGAGAGCCATACCCATCTTTTCCTGATCGCCCTTGGTTTTTGGTTCGATTGCGATCGAAATAACCGGCTCCGGAATAACGATGGATTCAAGAACCAGCGGACGCGCCTCGTCGTACAGTGTATGTCCGGTAAATGTCGCCTTCAAACCTACGGCAGCGGCAATTTCACCTGCGAACACTTCCTGTACTTCTTCGCGCTCATTGGCATGCATGCGGACAATACGCGAGATACGTTCGCGTTCTCCGGTTTTGGCATTGATAACATACGAACCGGACTGGAGTTTTCCGGAGTAGACGCGGAAAAATACCAAGCGTCCGACAAACGGATCCGACATGACCTTGAAAGCCAGTGCAGCAAACGGTTCGTCATCCGATGCATGGACTTCGATCGCCTTGTTTTCATCGTCGATATCATGAGCCTTGGTAGCCGGAATATCGAGAGGGCTCGGGAGATAGTCTATAACTGCATCAAGCAAGAACTGCACGCCTTTGTTCTTCAATGCCGAACCGCACAGAATCGGATAGATCTGTCCGGAAATGACCGCCTTGCGGAGCGCGGCTTTCAATTCGTCGAGCGAAAGCTCTTCGCCGGCGAGGTACTTGTTCATCAAACCTTCTTCCGTTTCGGCAATAGCTTCGACCAGTTTGGCACGATACTCTTTGGCCTTGTCGAGCATGTCCGCCGGAACATCGCGTTCTTCAAATTTCTGGCCCATTTCATCGAGATAGAACTCGGCCTTCATCCGGAGCAAATCAATAATACCGATGAAATTCGCTTCTGCACCGATCGGCAATTGGATTGGGTAAGCGCTCTTGGTGAGGCGGTCGTGGATCGATTTTACATCCTTGTAAAAATCGGCACCCATGCGGTCGAGTTTGTTTACAAAACACAAACGCGGAACATGGTGCTTGTCAGCCTGGCGCCACACGGTTTCGGACTGCGGTTCAACGCCGGCCACGCCGTCAAAAACGGTCACGGCTCCGTCGAGCACGCGCAGACTGCGCTGGACTTCGATCGTAAAGTCGATGTGACCCGGAGTATCGATCAAATTCATGCGCTTGCCCTTCCAGAAACAAGTGGTGGCAGCAGCCGTAATGGTAATGCCGCGCTCTTGCTCCTGCTCCATCCAGTCCATGGTGGCTTCA
Source organism: Candidatus Uhrbacteria bacterium (assembly GCA_020854265.1). Lineage (GTDB taxonomy): Bacteria > Patescibacteriota > Patescibacteriia > 2-12-FULL-60-25 > 2-12-FULL-60-25 > CAIXDN01. Next base: position 109,048 of record JADZFU010000004.1, on the reverse strand, counting down.
CCCTCATGAACCTCGCCGATTTTGTGTTTCTTTCCGGTATAAAAAAGCACGCGTTCGGAAACCGTGGTTTTACCGGCATCAATATGGGCGATGATTCCAAAATTACGGGTATCTTGCAGCGAATACTCGCGGGGCATATTTCAAAAGTTTTATTTGGCGAAATGAGCAAAGGCGCGGTTAGCTTCGGCCATGCGTTGGACATCCATCTTCTTTTTGACGGCATCACCCTGGTTTTGGGCGGCTTCCATGATTTCGAAGGCGAGCTTGTCAGCCATCGGCTTACCTTTACGGGAGCGGGCAGCGTTCAAAATCCAGCGGTAAGCCAGCTGGATGCGGCGCTCGGCACGGACCTGCATCGGAACCTGATAGTTGGCACCGCCGACACGCTTGGCTTTGACTTCCAAAAGCGGCGACACGTTTTTCATGGCTTCATCAAATACTTCCATGGCCGGTTTTTTCATCTTGGTTTCGACCTGATCAAGGGCCGCGTAGACGATATTTTGAGCCGTGGTTTTTTTGCCGCCGATCATCACGTAATTGATCAGCTTCCCGATAAGCGGGTTCTGGTATTTCGGATCAACCGGAGTCTTGCGTTTTGGGGCTTGTTTTCCGCGCATAATTATTTCTTGTCGCCAGCTTTAGGACGGCGGGCACCGTAAAGTGAACGACCCTTGCGGCGGTTGGCTACGCCCTGGGTGTCATACACGCCACGAACAATGTGGTAACGCACACCCGGAAGGTCTTTCACGCGGCCTCCGCGGATCATGACGATCGAGTGTTCCTGAAGATTGTGGCCTTCACCCGGAATGTATGCCGTGACTTCCGTCCCATTGGACAGGCGGATACGGGCAATCTTACGGATAGCCGAGTTCGGCTTTTTCGGCGTCATGGTAGTCACCTTGGTGCAGACACCGCGCTTAAATGCGGCGCCGCGGCGCAACTCGGTGCGCTTACGGTGAAGCGTGTCCATGGCGTACTGGAGCGCCGGACTCTTTGACTTGGCCCGGACAGCCTTGCGGCTGCGGCGGACGAGCTGGTTGATCGTAGGCATGTAGTTAAAAAGTGCCGTGAGATTACCAGCGTTTTACGATTTCCGTCAAGAGACACCGCCCAATAGAGAAAACAGCCAATTTGAAATTGTAAAAATCCAGCTAAAAACGCCTATCCTTAGCACCGCATCGATCAAAATCAAGCCGATCAGGATCATTGGCCCTTGCGTTTCCAAAAAATAACGCATTTGGGCATATCGCGGACCGTCCAATATGGCGAGCAGGGCTTTTGAGCCATCCAGCGGCGGAAGCGGGATCAAATTAAACAGCATGAGAGCAAAATTGATATGGCCCAAAAACCATAAGACCAAAATCAATAAATTATCTGGCCCAAGCCGTGCAAACAGCAATCCGTAAGCTACGGCGCATACGCTCCCAAAAATAAGATTGGATAAGGGCCCAGCTATGGCAATCATTGCCGGTCCCCAGCGGCGATCCTTCAAATTATATGGATTGAAGGGCACGGGCTTTGCATATCCAAAGCCTACGAAGAGAATCATCAGGAATCCGAAGGGATCCAAATGGGCTAGCGGATTAATCGTAAGCCTCCCCTCGCGTTCTGCCGTACGGTCGCCAAGCAAATATCCGACCCAAGCATGCGAAAACTCATGCACGGACAGCGTAAAAACCAATGCTCCGACAATCGCGAGAAAAACCAATGGGTCCTGTACAAGTAAATTCAGTAGATTCATATGCCCATTCTTTCACACCTCTCCCCCTTTACAAAATCAGGGACTTCAGCTATTCTTCGCCCATTCCTGAAAGTTATTAACCATTCCTATGTCCCGCATCTGCATGATTTCCGGCAAGCGCGCGCTCACCATCAACTCGCGCTCGCACTCAAATATCGCAACCAAACGCAAGCAAAATGTAAACTTGCAGATGATTAAAATTGGCAATCAGCGTCTCCGCGTCTCCGCCCGCGCTGCCCGCGCCTTAAAACGCGCTGCCGCCCTCGCCGCCGGAGAAATCCCTTCCAAGCGTCAAAAGAAGGCAGCAAAACAGGCAGCCCGTGCCGCCGCCGCACAAAAATAAAAAGAAATGAACCAAGAACGGACCTACAAGGTCCGTTCTTTTGTATTCTTGATAAGTTTGTAAGCTGCATCTACCGAGTCAACAAGATGCAAGATTTCGAATTCAAATGGCTCGATGAAACCGTTCTTTTCCATCATGGTTTCCTTGATCCAAGCGAGCAGTCCTCCCCAATAATCTTTTCCAATAAGAATAACCGGCACCTGATCCGACATTTTTCCAGTTTGGATAAGCGTTACCACTTCGAATAGTTCATCGAAGGTTCCAAAACCGCCCGGAAAAAAGACATACGCCTGCGCGGAGGCCGAGAGCATCACCTTGCGCGTGAAGAAATAGTGGAAGCCTTTCGACTTCTTCACATATTTATTGCGGCGCTGCTCGGTCGGAAGCGCGATATCGAGCCCGACGGACTCGCCGCCGGCTTCATATGCTCCGCGGTTGCCCGCTTCCATGAGGCCCGGACCGCCGCCGGTGATTATTGTATAGCCGTCTTTCGCCAAGCGGTGGCCCAAATCGCGGGTCATTTTGTAGTACTTGTTCTCCGGCAAAGCACGTGCCGATCCGAAAAAGGTTACTTCTTTGTGGAGATCGGACAAGAATTCGAAGCCCTCGACGAACTCCGACATGATACGAAAAATCCTCCAATTGAGATTGTCCGTAAATCGCTCGCCTTCCCACGGAACGCACGTATTATTGTCATTGCAGATCCAGTGCTTCAAACGATGTGCTGCAGGAGTACCGGAATCCGGATGCGGACCGGTCCAGCTTGGTTGGGGAAAAAATTCCGTATCGGTCTTCGATTTACGAACGTAAAGCCCGGCCTCCTCGGGATTCACGGCGGGAATTGTTTTTTTTCTCCGGTTGACCGCCGGAACTTTTTTCTTTGCCATGCTGGCATTCTACTACATCGAAATCCTAACGGACATGCTCGACAAGCTTGCAATCATCGACGGCTTTCTCGAGTGCGCCAAAAAACTCCTCCAAATCGCTGCGCTTCCACAATGGACCCAAGGAAAGAAAATCCGTCGTTTTGTCCGGGTGGCGGAAGCGGACGCTCACGATCCCCCGTTCCTGATTCAGCCCTTCATGCACGATGAGGACATCGCTCATTCGGCAAGCAATGATTTTTTTTCGGCGGCGGAACAAGGAATCAAATTCAACCGTATCATTTTTCAAGATAAGTTTTTCGCTCCACGCATCGATAAAATACGCGAATAGCAAAATGAACAGTACCCGCTCGATCCACCCGGAATACGCGAGCGCGGCAAGTACTAAAAGCAGTCCGGCAAGAATGATCCCGCCGAAAGAAAACGGAGTTGCCCGGATCGAAAGCGTTTTCGTCATGGAAAAATCCTAACACAAAAGGACCGCTTTGGTCCTTTTGTGGCATGACGCGTGAGCTGATTAGAGCACGGCGTCCTTGGCTGCCTTGGCGACGCGGAACTTGACCACGGTCTTGGCAGGAATCTTGATTTCCGCACCCGTTGCCGGATTGCGGCCCATGCGGGCTGCGCGCTTGACCTTTACAAGCTTGCCCATGCCCGGAATGACGAATTCGCCATTGGACTTCACATGCTTGAGGGCCATATTCACGAGCGTTTCGACAAACATCGTTGCATCTTTTTTGCTCATGTTGGTTTTGGCTGCGAGCTCAGACATGAGCTGGGACTTGGTCATTTTTGCCATAGGGCGAAGGTGTAAAGAACCCGTGTATAAAATTAAAAAATATCGGGTTTGTTGGGAATTATGCGCTCGATGTTTAAAGAACGCAAGAAAATCGGGGGATTTCGTCAAGAGGGGGCCTTGTGCTAAGCTCGGCTGGCCAAAAAAATATCGGGCCATGGCGCAGTTGGCTAGCGCGCTTGCATGGGGTGCAAGAGGTCGAGGGTTCAAGTCCCTCTGGCCCGACCATCAAAACAGCCCTCCGATCAAATCGGAGGGCTTTTGTTTCAGTGGATCGCATGGAGTGCGTAGAGCACCTTGCTTCGGAGCCAAAGCATGTCTTCGATCCGGGTCTGCTGCTCGGGATCTTCCGTCCCGTAATACGGTCTGGCTTGCGCAGTAAGGTAACCGACCGTCTTCTGGAAAACCTTACGGCAATCGCTGATTGAGCAGGCGTGTGCTGAACCGCGTCCAACCGCAAACATCGGAAATGGGTACATGAGCGAGCATGCGCGTGCAGCGGTTTGAAGCTCGCCGCAGAGCGGTTCTGGCAGAAGCGCGCGAGCGGAGTGGAGCTCGGCCTCGAGCTCAAAAAAGACAACGGCGGATGCGGCTTTGGCCTGCATGTCCGGGCTCCTTATTTGTTAAAGATACCGATTCGAGCATATACCGCTCTTGTCAAATATGCAAAAAACCGCTATCATACCGACATTGGCCCGTAATGGGCCTTTTAATAAAGACTATCCTATGAACCCGATTGCCAAAACGTTCGATTACTTCCGCTCGGCACGCGCTGAGCTCGAAAAGGTAACCTGGCCCAGCCGGCAAGAAATTATCCGCTACACCGCTCTGGTAATCGGCGCGAGCGCCATTTTGGCCGGATTCTTCGCCGCCCTCGACTACGGCTTGAGCACTGGCGTCAATGAGTTGGTTAAACGCCGAGCTCCGTCCGCCATCCAAAACACCGTTCCCGTCGTACCGGATCTCCAGCCGACTCCGGCCTCCGGTGATATCGAAGCGGTTGATGCATCAGGAAATCCGGTGGACGTTCAGGTCACGCCGATCCAATAACTATGCCTAAGCAAACAGCCGAGTACGGACGCCGTTGGTACGCCGTACACACCTACTCCGGATACGAAGAGAATGTTGCCGAAAATCTCATGCAGCGCATTGAGGCGCTCAACATGAAGGACTACATCTTCAATGTCCTTGTTCCGAAAGAAAAGAAAATTAAAATCAAAAACGGCAAACGCCGCGTCGTCGAAGAAAAGATCTATCCAGGATACGTACTGGTCGACATGCTCGTAACCGACGAATCGTGGTACGTCGTGCGCAACACGCCAAATGTTACCGGATTCATCGGTACGGGTACCACCCCCTCCCCGCTCTCTCAGGAAGAAATTGACGCCATTATGAAGCGCGCCGGTACGAGCGAGGAACCGGAAATCACCATCGACCTGCAGGTCGGAATGGCTGTCAAAATCGGCGATGGTCCGTTCAAGGGCTTCGAAGGCAAGGTCAACGAAATCGACGGCGCCCGCGGCAAGGTCAAAGTGCTCGTTTCCATGTTCGGTCGCGAGACCCCCTTGGAGCTTGACTTTACCCAGGTAAAGAAGATATAACCTCCCCACTGTTACGCTTCTAGCTGAATATTGAATTATGGCCAAAAAAGTAAAGACCCTGATCAAGGTCCAGGTCATTGGCGGCCGTGCAACTCCTGCACCTCCGCTCGGTCCTGCCCTCGGTCAGCACGGTATGAACATCGCGGAATTCTGCCAGCGCATCAACGCTGCCACGCAGGACCGCATGGGCGACGTCGTTCCGGCTGTCATCACTCTGTATGAAGACCGCTCGTACGACTTCATCCTCAAGACCGCTCCGGTCTCAGCCTTTCTCATGAAAGCCGCCAAGATCGAAAAAGGCTCGGCCAAACCGCATACCGACAAGGTCGGCAAGGTCACCAAAGCCCAGGTCCGTGAAATCGCCGAAAAGAAAATGCCCGACTTGAACTGCTCCACCATCGAAGCTGCCATGAAGCAGGTCGAAGGCACGGCACGCAACATGGGTATCGTCGTCGAATAACCCAAAATCCCCGCTCCGGCGGGGATTTTGTTATACTGAAACGTAATATGAAACACCTTTGGATAGCGCTGATCCTCGTCTCGATGCTCGGTTTCGCCCAGCCGACGTACGCATCGCCTCAACTGACAAACAAGCAGCGTATCAATATACCGGCATTTCCATCTTCAATTTTAAAACAATATAAAGCGGAGACAGCCCGACCGGAAATCGAACGAGAACTTACCTGCAGCCAAACCGTCACCTATCGAGACTGGAAGGTAAGCGAGAGTCTCCATTTCCGTGAAATTTCTATTTTAGGAAGGACAAGTAAATTTTACCCGCAATTTGGAACAATAGAGGCATGCGCTGGTCGTGCAGCTCTCGTCCTGATGGGTTCGTATGGCCATCCAGGTTTAACGAGAACGTACGTCGCTATTACTCCCGAGAGGCCTGATCCGCGCAGACAGATGAGCATACAAGAGTACTTCGGTGTCGGCACGCCATTTAAAAGAATCACGAGAGTGGACGGAATACTCCAAGCGGCAGGTCGGCATGAACTCGCGGTACCAGGACATTTCTCCGGGGGAAATTCAACAATTACAATCGTGAAAGAAAACGGCGATATCGAGACCATTCTGCCGCCTCACTACAAAGACTTCACAACGATACCGCAGCCGGAGGCAGGAAGTATCTATGAAATTCTGTTCTTCAAACTTCGAGACGGGTATGGGGTCCAAGAAAAACTGCGGAGCAGCTGGTACGGACGGCCATGGCAATGCGGTCCTCCATGCGAACAAACCCCAGAGCAGGAATACTGGGCAACGCATGAAGTGACAAAATACTATCGAATTCGTAATGGTGAAAAAGAGTATCAAGAAGTAGCCTCCTTGCCGATCGAGGAATCGGGCTTGACGTTCCCGATTGTTTCATTCAACGAACACGATCAAGGCATCTATATCAACTACAATGATTACCAAAATAACCGGCTTGTTGGATACCGTATCCACGCAATCGATACAAGCATCTACGGAGTAAAGGAAGGTGCCGTCATCAGCCAATCAAATGAGCAGATCACATTCAGATACAGTCTTTATTTGAAATCGACCGGACAAACGGTCCAGCGATGGGAAGCGACTATTCAAAATTGACCAAAATCCCCGCTCCGGCGGGGATTTTGCTATACTGGAAACTATTATGAAACGATCCTTCTTTGTATTATTGCTCGTCGGTGCTCTTTCACTCCCCTCATTCAGCGCTTCAGCCATGATGGTTCGCGGAGGCGAAACCTATATTCTGGCTCCGCAGGAAACCGTCAATGACGATCTCTATGCCGGCGGGAGCACGGTCATATCCAACGGCACCGTAAACGGCGACCTCTTTGCCGGCGGAGCAAATGTAACTATCAATGGCACGGTATCAGATGACGCAACCATTGCCGGCGGAAATCTCTCGATCTTTGGGAGTATTGGCGATGATCTGCGCATGGCCGGCGGCAATGCCGTGATCGGAAAATCCGTGAAAGGCGACGTGATCTATGGCGGCGGCTCCCTCCATATTTTGAAAGACACCGTCATCGAAGGCGATCTTGCCGTAGGGTCGGGCTCCGTGATTATCGACGGTACGGTAAAGGGCAAAGTCTGGATCGGCGGCGGAAGCGTGGTGATTAACGGCAAACTCGACGGAGAAGTGTTGATTGAAGCCGAAGAGAGCCTGACCTTTGGCGAAACCGCCGCTGTCGCGAAGCCGGTTCTCTATACCGGCCGCACCGAAGCCTCGGTGGCAAGCGGCGCCAAATTGAACGGCATAGAATTCAAACAGCTTGATGTCGAGCGGCCCTCGCGCGAGTTCCGCCAAAAAGATTTCGGTCCGGGTCTCGCCGCATTCTTTGGCATCGGATTCATCGTGCAGACGCTCGCCTTGTTTATCGCCGCCATGGTCATGCTGTGGCTCTTCCCGAAAACATCGGCACACGCATTTGAAATCGCTGGCTCGAAACCAGGAACCGCGCTCCTGCTCGGATTTGCTGCCTTGGTTCTCATGCCGGCAGGATCGTTCGTCTTGCTCCTGACCTTGATCGGCATCCCCCTTGCACTCATCGTGCTATTCGCCTGGTTCCTGCTTATGGCTGTTTCAAAAATATTGTCCGGTATTATCCTTGGCGGATACATTTTCAAACTTGGATCAAAATCAAAACCATCTCCTCTCGATTGGAAGGCGGCGCTCGTCGGTGTGATCGCTGTAGAGATTCTCCTGTGGATCCCGATCATCGGCTGGCTCGCGGCATTCATCATCATGCTCTTAACCATCGGATCGCTGGCAAAAGCGCTTGAACATAAATTCATGGAACGGAAATAAGAAAAAGCCCCGGAGAATTCCGGGGCTTTTTTTTCAGGCGCGCAAGCGTGCCAAAGCGCGTTCGTACTTGGCCCAGCGCGCAAAGTCCTCTTCCTTCGGATCTACGATCCGCGACCGGTCGCTATTATCCTCGACATCCGAGATCTTCACCGGCTTGGCGAGCGCAGGCCCGTCAAGGACGCGGTCGATGAAATGCTCGTAGGTCTCCCCTGGACGCTTTGTCAGGCACAGGATCGACTCGACGATCTCGACCGTGAAACCGAGCGAGTAAAGATGGTTCGGCGTCCCGTTGCAGTCCTCGATCCAATCATGGAGCACCCCGACGATCATGCCGGGAATCGTCTTCTGCTTCTGCATTACCCGCAACGGATGCAGGATATACGCCGCCCCAACCTTGTCGACTTGGCCGCGATGCCCCTCTACCGCCAAGGAAATCGCCAATTCAAGGTGCGAATTATCCATTCGGATCCTCCAAGGCTATTCTTGACGAAAAACCGTATTTTGGCTACTCTACGGCCACTAAATCCTATGTGGGAGGCTTAGCTAAATAAGCGGCCGACCGAACCACGTATGGCGCACTCCAAGCGTTATAACGAGTTGAAAAAGTTGGTTGATCCGAAAAAGCTCTACACCCCGGAAGAGGCTGCCGAGCTTGCAAAGAAAACCTCGACTACAAAATTCGATGCATCGATCGAAGTCCATATCAACTTGGGCATCGACGTCAAAAAAGGCGACCAGCAGGTCCGCTCCACCATCATCTTCCCGCACTCGATCGGCAAAGCAAAAAAGGTAATTGCCTTTGTTCCAGCCGACAAGGAAAAGGATGCAAAAGATGCTGGCGCTGACATTGTCGGCGGCGAAGAGCTCATCGCCGAAATCGCTTCGAGCGGTAAAATCAATTTCGAAGTTGCCGTCGCAACGCCGGACATGATGCCGAAGCTCGCCAAGGTCGCAAAAATCCTCGGTCCGAGCGGTCTCATGCCGAATCCGAAAACGGATACCGTTGGTACGAATATCAAAAAAATGATCGAGGACGTAAAGAAGGGTAAAGTCGCTTTCAAAAACGATGCAACCGGAAATATCCACCAAAGCGTCGGCAAAGCATCCCTTTCTCCTAAAGAGATCGTCGAAAACCTCAATGTCCTCATTGACGCCGTGCGTAAAGTCAAACCGGCGGCTTCAAAAGGAACCTACATCAATTCCGTCACGCTTGCCTCGACCATGGGTCCTGGCATCAAGGTTGATCCGGCCAAACTCGCGTAAAAACAATCGAATAGAATAGCGAATAGCGAGTATCGAAAGATACTTGCTATTTGTTATTCGTTACTCGATACTTGTTCCATTATGCCCAAGCTCATTATCGGTCTTGTCGGTCAGGCTGGCTGCGGAAAAGGCACCGCCGCCGACCTTTTGAAAAATGAATATGGCGCAGACTATATCCGCTTTTCCGGAATCCTCGGCGAAATCCTTGAAAAACTAGCCATTGAAAAATCCCGTGAAAGTTTTAGCAAGCTCTCCAATGGATTGCGCCGCGAATTTGGAGAAGACATCCTCTCGTATGCCGTAGAGCGCACGGCGCTCTCATCGGATAAAGACCTCGTCGTCATCGACGGGATCCGGCGTCCGGAAGATATCGTCGCTCTTGAACCGCTCCCCTATTTCAAACTGGTTTCGATTGCCGTGCCGGCCAAAATCCGTTTCGAACGGATGAAAAAACGCGGAGAAAAAGCCACCGAATCCCAAATGACCTGGGAAGAATTTTTGAAAGAGGAGCAATTCCCGACAGAAATAACCATCCCGCTCACCATGTCTCGCGCCTGGAAAACCATTCCAAACGCCGGTTCGCGTGAAGAGTTTGAAACAGCCGTACGCGATACCATGAAAGAACTCGGTTTTTGATATGAAAGCCCGCATTACTCGTATTCGCGAAGGAATTGAGCTGCCTGAATATAAAACGCGTGAAGCAGCGGCCTTTGATATCGCCGTATGCGAAGGGGGCATCGTACCTGCGGGCGGAACGCTCTTTTTGCCGACCGGACTCGTGATCCAAGCACCGGAGGGACACATGCTTGTCATTGCGCCGCGTTCATCGACCTTCAAAAAGAAAGGCTTGCGTCTCGGAAATACCCTCGGAATAATCGATCGGGATTTTTGCGGACCTGAAGACGAGCTCCTGATCTATTTTTGGAATCCGGGAACCGAACCGGTCACCATAGAATCGGGTGAACGTGTCGCACAAGGAATATTTATCCCTATCACCCATGTCGAATGGGATGAGGGAGAGCCGGCAGGCCCAAGCCGCGGCGGATGGGGATCGACAGGCGGCTACACATCCGGCAAGGTTTAGCGAGTTCCTTTACATCAGGAGGATGTAGAATGCGTGGATATCTCGATCTCCTCGAACGAATTCTGGCCACAGGGGTCGAAAAGTCGGATCGCACCGGTACCGGTACGATCGGCGTAAGCTCGGCCATGATCCAGCACGATCTTGCAAAGGGGTTCCCCCTTCTCACCACCAAGAGAGTCCACCCGAAGAGCGTCTTCGTGGAACTGGAATTCTTCATCCGTGGCTTCACCGACAACAATTGGTTGAAGGAACGGAAGGTAACGATCTGGAACGAGTGGGCCGCCGAAAACGGCGACCTCGGACCGATCTACGGCTTCCAGTGGCGGCACTCCGGTGCGCCGTATCCAGGTCCCATCGGTATTCATCGAGATGGATCGGACATCGGAGGCGTCGACCAGCTCGCCGTAGCCATCGAAACGCTCAAGAAGAACCCGTCGAGCAGACGGATCATGGTGAGCGCCTGGAATCCTGAGCAGCTGGACCAGATGGCGCTTCAACCTTGCCATGTCTCGTACCAGTTCATCGTGCAGGGCGACCGGCTCGACCTGAATTGGTATCAGCGCTCGGTCGACAGCATGCTCGGCTTGCCTTTCAATCTGGCGAGCTATGCATGTCTGGTCCATCTCGTAGCAAAAGAGGTGGGTCTGCGAGAGGGAGTCATCACCGGCTTCCTCGGCGACACGCACATCTACAAGAACCACCTCGAGGGTGCTCGGGAGCAGCTCACGCGTGATCCGGACAAGTATCCGCTTCCGCGCATCGAGACCGAACCCTTCACGCGCGTCTTCGATTGGGAATGGTCCCATTCGAAAATCGTCGGCTACGAACACTACCCCGCCATCAAGCTGGAGGTTGCCGTATGATCACCCTCGTCGCCGCGCTCTCGCGCAACCGCTGCATCGGCAAGAACGGCCAGCTCGTCTGGCGCAACAAGGAGGACATGGCCCGCTTCAAGTCGCTCACCAGCGGCGCAGGCAAGACCGTGCTCATGGGGCGCAAGACATGGGAGTCCATCCCCGAGAAGTTCCGCCCACTCCCCGGTCGGGCCAATGCCATCGTGACGCGCAACACGGACTTCGTCGTACCCGACGGGGTCATGCGCTTCGCGGATCTTGCGAGCGCTCTCCAGATCCTCGGCAAGCAGACCGATCTCTACGTCATCGGCGGCGGCGAGATCTAGGCCGCCGCGCTTCCACACGCCGACACGCTCGAGCTCACCGAGATCGATCAGGACATCGAAGGCGACACCTTCTTTCCCGAGATCGATCTCGAGCAATGGACGGAGTCCGAGCGCATCGCGCGAGACGGCTTCTCCTTTGCAACCTACGCCAGAACCAGCTGGAGATAAGCATGCACATCGTCATCGAAGCTATCGACGGGGCGGGCAAAGGCGTCGTGGCCAAAGGGATCGGGGAATTCCTGGTCGCGAGCGGCTACGATGTCATGACTGTTGTCGAGCCGACCGGTATCGGTCTCGGCAAATTCATTCGTGAAGAGCTGATCGCCAAGCACGCAGACGGCCGGACCTACTCCGGCCGCACCGCAGCGATCGCCTACTCCATGGACCGCGAACAGCTCTACCTCGAGCGCGTGATCCCCTTTCTCGGTCAGCCCGGCCGGCGTGCCGTCGTGCAGGACCGGAGCGTCCTCTCCTCGCTCGTCTATCAGCCCGTGCAGGATCCGAGCGTCACGCTCGAATGGCTGCTCTCGCTCGAGGGCAACCGTCTCGAGCTTGCGCATGCGCCAAACATGCTCGTCGTGCTGCGCGTGGACGCCGAAGTCGCCATGCAGCGCCTCGAGCGCCGCTCGGAAAAGCGCGACAATAGCATTTTCGAGCGTAGCGACTTCCAGGACAAGATCGCGGAGCGCTACCGCGATCCGCGCTTGCTGGACGAATTCCGCCGCCGCGGCACCAACATCGTCGAGATCAACTCGGGCCAGCCGCCCGACAAGGTCATCGAAGATGCGATCGCAGCCGTGAAGGCGCAACTCTGATCTATAACCCCGCCATTCGCTCGAATGGCGGGGTTTTGCTATCATTATTGGCATATGCCTCAACCCCTTATCCCCGTTGGTGAATTAGTGACATCAGGCTGGAACGAATATATCCGCGATTGGAAAGCAAATCTCGAGCTGTCCATCCGATACCTTCTGGCGGCGGTAATCATGTTTGTCGCCGTACTTGTAGCGGAACGGATTCCATTGGCAGGCGGATCGCTCCTGGTAATCGTCGCCTCGATCGCGGGCGCAGCCATCTCGCTTCATACATCCATTCTCTTGACGGATGTCATCCTCAAGCGCGACAAAGGTACGGCCAATGCCAAACATGACGACGCGGTAGGTTACAAATTATTTTGGTCAATGTTCTGGATCAGTATCCTGGTAGGATTGGCCACGCTCGGAGGATTCATCCTCTTCGTGCTTCCAGGTATCTGGCTCGCAGTTAAATTCTCCGTCGCGCAGCTCTCCTTGATCGAAGACGGGAAAAAAGGAACCGAAGCCCTCTCCGCTTCGTCGGAATTGGTCAAAGGACGCTGGTGGGGTGTTTTTGGACGCAGCCTCGTGATCGGATTCCTTGTCGGAACCTTGGCCATGATCATGGCATGGGCCATCATGGCAGTCATCGGGCTCTTCATCGGATTTGATAAAATCGTGGCGATTTCTGATGTCGGCATGAGCAATAGCTACATGACGCGACCAAGCCCTCTGATGGAAGGAATCCAGAACATGATGAGCGGCGTAATCCAAGTCGTACTGATGCCGCTGGGAATCATCTACTCGGCAAAGATTTTCCACTCGCTTAAAAAGACGAAATAAAAATCCGAAAACCCCGCAGCAGAGCGGGGTTTTTGTTTGACGTTTCGTCTTATTCGCTTCAAGATACGCGTCGTATGCGACTCATCCCGATCATCGGTCTGGAAATTCACCTTCGTCTGAAAACGCAGAGCAAAATGTTCTGCGCATGTCCGAATGTGGATGATGCTGCACCGATCAATACATCCATCTGCCATGTCTGCACCGGACAGCCCGGTGCGCTGCCTGCCGTAAATCAGGAAGCGGTACGGCTGGGTGTACGCGCGGGTTTGGCTCTCAATTGCCGGATTCCTTCCGAAGCCCATTTTGACCGAAAAAACTATTTCTATCCTGACTTGCCCAAAGGCTACCAGATTTCACAATTCGATCATCCGATCTGTATCGATGGCGAAGTTTGGATTGAAGTACCCGGCCAAGAAAAACCGCGCGATACCATCCGCATCGGCATTACCCGCGCACACCTAGAGGAAGATGCGGCAAAAAATATTCACGATGGCGCAAGTAATAGCACCCTTGTCGATTTCAATCGTGCCGGTGCCCCGCTTCTAGAAATTGTGACCGAGCCAGATTTCCGGTCTCCGCTCGAAGCAAAAACGTTTTTGCAGGAGCTGCAAGCGATCATGCGTACTGCCGGCGTCTCGCTTGCCGATATGGAAAAGGGTTATATGCGCTGCGATGCCAACGTATCCTTGCTTGAAATCGGCGAGGACAATATGCCGCTCCAAGCGGGATACAATCCAAAAATCGAAATCAAAAACCTCAATTCTTTCCGCTCGGTGGAGCGCGCGCTTGCTTACGAGATTGAACGGCAAGAGGGTTTGTATAAAAAAGGCGAAACCCCGCAAGGCGCGACCCGCGGCTGGGATGAAAACCAGGGCCAAACCTTCGAACAGCGGCTGAAAGAAACCTTTGCGGATTACCGTTATTTTCCGGAACCGGATTTGCAGCCTTTGGCTTTGGAAAAAATCGCGCAGGAAGAACGCGGCCGATTACCGGAACTTCCGGCCGCTTCGCGCAAGCGTCTGCATGATGAATGGGGGTTCTCTGCCGATGATGCAAGAGTTCTGGTTGGGAATGGCTGGCTTGATTTTACGGATGCAGTCATGGGCGAACTTGGCGGCTGGCTTGAGTCGTCCGATCGTTCGGACAAATCCGCAGGCGACCTGCTCGCGGAACGCAAAATGAAACTCGCCAAACTCGCAAGCGGCTGGCTCACAAGCAAGCTCGCAGGTTTGCTTGTACAAAAAAACATGGCGCTTGCGGAAACAAAAATCAGTCCGGAAAATTTTGCGGAATTTCTTCACTTGATAGAAACGGGAAAAATCAACAGCGCAAACGCACAAAAGCTCCTTGCGATTATGGTAGAAACCGGAAAAGATCCGTCGCATATCATGGAAGAAAACCATTTGGGACAAATGAGCGATCCGGCTGCGCTGACAAAAATCGTTTCCGATTTACTTGCCCAAAATCCTGATCAAGTAAAAGAAATTGCAGGAGGAAAAGTCGCGCTCATCAAATGGTTCGTCGGCGTCGTCATGAAATCGACCGAAGGCCGCGCAAATCCGGAATCAGCCGAACAAGAAATAAAACGGCAGCTCGGAATGTAAATAAAACAAAACCCCGTCGTGAGACGGGGTTTGTGTTTCGCTAGCAGTTTACTGGCGCGGGCGGCTCTCCATCGGACGAGCTTTGTTGACCGCAATGCGGCGGCCACCAAATTCCGTGTCGTTGAACATCGTGATGGCCTGATCCGCAGCTGCGTCGTCCGCCATCTCAACGAAGGCGAAACCACGCGGGCGCTGCGTTTCACGATCCATCGGGATGTAAACGGAGAGCACCTCACCAGCCTGAGCGAAGTGCGAGCGGATCTCCTCTTCCGTGGAACGGAACGGGATGCCGCCGACGAACAACTTCGTGGGCATGTGGGTAGGACGGTGCGGGAGTTACCCCGAACCGAACCATTAGGAATTGACAAGGGATACTCGTCTGCGCCTGACCACTTCCCCGACCGAGGACGGACTTTCGCACGTATATATCCACCAATAGAATGGCATATTTTCCTGTTTCTGTCAATGGTTGCCTTTGGCTAGGTTGACGTTTTCTTTGAATCTCTCCATGCTTAAGCCCAGATGTATGAATAAACTCCCCTCCTGCGAAGATCTCTACAAATTGCTCGATATCCGCATCGAACACCCGGAAAAAACCGTAGAAATAGACCAAAAAATCAATAAAGAGTTCGAGCAGACCCGCGCCATCTTTATCTTGGACATGTCTGGATTTTCCCGCACCGTCCAACGCTATGGAATCATCCATTACTTGGCCATGGTCCACCGGATGCGTCGTATCGTTCGCCCGGACGTAGAACGCAACGGAGGTCTGATCGTAAAATTTGAAGCAGACAATTGTTTTGCCGTTTTTGAGAAACCTGATCATGCCGTGAAAGCCGCGCTTGATATCCAGCGCGATTTGGATGTCGCAAACCTGATGACCGCCGAAGAAAGCGATGTGCACGTTTCCGTTGGAATCGGATACGGACCGATCCTTCTCTTTTGTGAAGACATGTACGGCAACGAACTGAATCTTGCATCCAAACTTGGAGAGGATGTCGCAGAACGCGGCGAAATCCTGCTCACCGACGCCGCAAAAAAAGAAATCAAAGACAAATCATATTCGTTCAAAGCAGTTCCGCTCGCAATCAGCGGCGTCTCGATGAACGCAAACAAACTCGTCGTGAAAAAATAATTCCGAAAAAAAATCATCCACAGGCATCGCTTGACGCACAAAATAAAAAAACTGTGGTATACTTTTCTTGCACACGCAGCGCGTCATGAACACGCGCAAGCGAGCACCGATCAGACGGTTACGTCGACGGTGAAAAAAGAAAGGAGTTGATATACATGGCCATGAAGAAAAAAGCGAAGAAGAAGACGACGAAGCGCAAGGCAGCTCCGAAGCGCAAGACCGCCAAGAAATCGAAGAAATCAAAGAAGCGCAGCTAATCACTCGCAGCTGATTTCATCGGAGGAGAATCCCTCAGCCAAAAGCTGAGGGATTTGATTTTCAAAAAACAATCGATTGCTGTTTCGGTTTGACGGGTGAATCCGATGCAGGCCGGATGACGCCATACTCCCCGTCATAACCCGGCTCGATATCCATCTCCCCTTTTCTCATCTGCATAATGGCATCGACAATTTCCGGCGACGTAACCCGTGCCAACTCGCTCTTTTCAACATCTAAAAGCACGCCAAATTCGCTTCTGCCATCTGCCACCAAACGGTCGATCTCTTTTTTTACCTTTTTGGATGAAGCGCCGACATCAAGCACGCTTCCGACCAATTCATCCAACGGAACGATGGAACGGTACGGAACCGCGAGGGGCGGCATTTCTCCTTCTTCTCGGTCGGCGAGATCGTCTATGCGATGCAATACGCCTACCGTGAGCGGCTTTCCGCAAACCGGACACATTCCTTTCAACCGTTTTGTTTCTTTTGGGGTGCTCGAGAATTTGCACGAGCGGTGGCCATCGGCGTGGTATTTTCCTTCTTCAGGAAAAAATTCGATCGTTTCAAGAAACTTGCCCTTGTCCTTTTCCAGCAAAATCCTTCGAAGCTCGGCATAGCTCGGCACATCCATCTCGAATACATTTGCCTCTCTGCCAAGCTTGTCGAGCGAATGCGCATCCGAATTGGAAACGAGAAAAACCGTGTCGAGATTTTTCAAACGCCAATTCATTTTCGGATTAGATGATAATCCGGTCTCGATAGCCGGAATATACTTCGTCATTTCTCCGAAACATTCTTCCAGCGAGTCAAATCCAGACTGTGAACCGAATACAGCAAACCACGGTGTCCATGCATGCGCAGGAATAAGCATTGCCTGCGTATCGGCATCCATAACCATCTTCAGCAGCTCTTCTGAATCAATTCCTAAAATCGGACGTCCATCTGCCTTTAAGTTACAACCGCGCGCATTCAATGCCGATATGAAGCGGTCTACTCCGTCCAAGGATGACATCAAAACGCAATGGTGGACGCGCCGAACCTTGCCGTTTCGCTTGTAAATGGAAGACAGCTCGGTTGACAGCAAAAATCGCGTCGGCGAATCGCCATTCTTCAAACGGAACGTCCCGCCATGGTCTTCGGTGAGTTCTCTTCCGATTTCCGCGCGCCAAGCCGGGTGGGTAAAGTCCGATGTTCCGACAAACTGAATTCCTTTGCGTTCGCACGCTTTTGCGATATTCGGTATCGTCAGATCTTTCGAGCATGCACGCGAATATTTCGAGTGGAGATGGAAATCCGTAATCACGCGCATATATTATTGCTTTGGCCTCTCGATAATGATCTGCTTCGTCGTCGGACGATAAATCAGGACTTTGTCCTCATATGTCACTTCTACGTCACCTTCTTGGGCTTGGGCATAGAAATCTGGGTTCGCCGAACGCAAATCCGGAATATTGTATAAACGATGCACATCGGTAGACGAAGTGATGACCGATTGGGGCAAAACCGTTTCTGGCTGGCGAAGCATAAGCGAAACGCGCAGATATACGAAGGCGCCGACCATAAGGATGCCGATAATCGCAAAATACCCCTGTTTAAATCTGCTCATAACCGAAGCATAGCATAAAGGAAAACCGCTCCGCAGGAAGGCGGAGCGGTAGGTCTAGTGGCCGCAATGAGCATGGAGAAACAAGTAGAGGAGAAGTAGGCTTACTCCGCCCCAATTGAGTATGAGCATCACGCGCTTATGCGTTGGAGAAGGTTCGGGCGGCTCCATGGTTACCTCCAAAATGTGCCGCCCAATCCAATCAATTTGCAGGCTGATTGTCAATTAGCACTCTACATGTTAGACTGCTAAACGACACTATGTTACCGCAAAATTTCACTACCAAAAGCCAAGAAGCTCTCCAGCTTGCCCAGCAGCTCGCGCTGCACAATGGCCAGCCGGCGCTCGAACCTGTACACCTGCTCTCTGCTTTGCTCGAACAGGAGGACGGCGTCGTGCCTGCCGTTTTAAAAAAAATCTCGATTGATGTCGGAGCCATGAAAGCCGATGTCGACGATGTACTTGCTCGCCTGCCAAAAGCGGCCGGCCAAGGAGGCGTAGGCCAGCTGTATCTTGCTCCGGAAATGGCCAAAATCCTGCAGGCCGCCGATAAAGCCGCCAAACAATTTAAAGATGCGTATATCTCGACCGAGCATTTATTGATCGCACTTGCCGAGAGCAAGGATGTTTCGGCGCAGATTTTAAAAAACTCCGGCGTAAACACGGATGAAATTTTAAAAGCATTGAAGGATGTTCGCGGCTCGGTCAAAATCGACTCCCCCGATCCTGAGTCGGCGTATCAAGCCCTCGAAAAATACTCCCGAAATTTGACCGCATTGGCCCGCAGCGAAAAACTGGATCCGGTAATCGGCCGCGACGACGAGATCCGCCGCGTCATGCAAATCCTGCTTCGCCGCTCCAAAAATAATCCGGTTTTAATCGGCGAAGCCGGTACCGGGAAAACCGCAATTGTTGAAGGGCTCGCTCAGCGCATTGTGGCTGGAGACGTCCCGGAATCGCTCAAGGACAAGGAAGTGATGGCGCTTGATATCGGCGCACTCGTTGCAGGGACAAAATTCCGCGGCGAATTTGAAGAACGTCTCAAAGCCGTCGTACGCGAAGTAGAAAAATCTTCCGGGAAAATTATCCTGTTTATTGACGAGCTCCATACGCTCGTTGGAGCCGGAGCCTCCGGCGAAGGCGGTTCGCTTGATGCTTCAAATATGCTGAAGCCCGCATTGGCCCGCGGCGAACTGCGCGCGCTCGGTGCAACCACCTTGCAGGAGTATCAAAAGCATATCGAAAAAGATCCGGCTCTCACCCGCCGCTTCCAGCCTGTCATGGTCGAAGAACCGACCGAAGACGATACGCTCGCAATTTTACGCGGCATAAAGGACAAATACGAAGTGCATAGCGGTGTCCGCATTACGGATACGGCTCTTGTTGCAGCCGTGAATCTTTCCAGCCGCTATATCACCGACCGTTTTTTACCCGACAAGGCCGTTGATCTTGTAGACGAAGCAGCCGCTGCACTCCGTATGCAAATCGATTCGCTCCCCGAAGAGCTCGATAAATTGAAGCGCGAGCTTGTGAAGCTCGATATCGAAAAACGCGCGCTCTCCAAAGAGGATGACAAGGAATCCAAAGAGCGTTTGGATGAGGTAGAGCGCCGCATGGCCGAGGTCCGCGAAAAATCGGAAGGCATGGAGCTTTCATGGAAAGCAGAAAAAGACCTGATCGCCGAAATCCAAAACGCAAAAAAAGAACAAGAAGCACTCAAATCCGAAGCCGACATTGCCGAGCGCCGTGGCGACTTGGAAAAAGCTTCCGAAATCCGTTATGGAAAACTGCCGCTCGTCGAAAAGAAACAAAAAACGACCGAAAAAAAATTGAAAGAACTGCAGGGCAAACGCGGCTTATTGAAAGACGCCGTCACGGATGAGGATATTGCGACCGTTGTAGCGCGCTGGACCGGAGTCCCGGTTTCGCGAATGCTCGAAAGCGAAGCAAACAAGCTCGCAAAACTCGAAGACGAGCTTCACAAGCGCGTCATCGGACAAAATGAAGCGGTAAAAGCCGTCTCGAATGCCATCCGCCGTTCGCGCGCTGGCATCGGCGAAGAAAAACGTCCGATCGGATCCTTCTTATTCCTCGGACCGACCGGTGTCGGAAAAACCGAACTTGCACGTTCCTTGGCAGAAATCATGTTTGATGATGAAAACGCCATGGTCCGCGTGGATATGTCGGAGTATATGGAGAAGCATGCTGTCTCGCGCCTGATCGGATCGCCTCCGGGGTATGTTGGTTATGATGAAGGCGGACAGCTGACCGAAAAAATACGCCGGCGTCCGTACTCGGTTGTCTTGTTCGACGAAATCGAAAAAGCGCATCCGGATGTATTCAATACGCTCTTGCAGGTTCTCGATGACGGACGCTTAACCGACGGCAAAGGCCGCACGGTCAACTTCAAAAACACCGTCATCATCATGACTTCGAATATCGGCTCTGATGTCATCTTGGATTACGGAAAGAAGCGCGGCGAAATCGGTTTTGCCGACGAAGAAGAAAAGTCGGATGAATCAAACGGAAAGAATATCAAAGAACGCGTCCTCGGCATGCTGCGCGACCACTTCCGTCCGGAATTCTTGAACCGTGTCGATGAAATCGTGATGTTCCAGGCACTTGGCAAACCCGAGCTCGCGCAAATCGTCGAGCTTCAGCTTGCAGATGTTGTAAAACGTCTCTCGGCCAAAAAAATCAAAATTGAATTCACGGACAAAGCCAAAGCACTCGTCGCCGAAAAAGGGTATGATCCGAGCTTCGGCGCACGTCCGCTCAAACGCGCGATCCAGGATTTGATCTTGGACGAACTCGCCTTGCGCATGGTGGAACGAAAAGTGCAAGAAGGTGATGAAGTAAAAGTAGACGCGGCGAAAGACAAAATCGTGATCAAATAACCGCCAGAAACACCGCAACAATTGCGGCTGTTTCTCCGCGCAGAACACGCGGTCCGAGCGAAACCGTTTTACAGCCGGCCTCTTTGGCCCGCTCAGCCTCTTCTGGAGTCCAACCGCCCTCCGGACCGATAAACAAGCCGATTGACCCACTTGCCGGCGATTTGAAAACTGTCATGGCGGCATCACGGTCAAAAAAATAATTCTGTCCGTTGATCTCGGCGTCATTGAGTGCTTGTTCCAATTTCATCGGTTCGGCGATCTCCGGAATTGTTCCGCGGCCAGAGAGCTCGGCCGCTTCCTTTGCGATCTCGCGCAAGCGATCGAGCTTGACGTCTTTTTTGATTGTACGCTGACTCAAGACAGGCACGATCCGCAATACGCCGCATTCCGTCGCTTTTTGGACTACAAGCTCGAAGTTTTCACGTTTCAAAATCGAAGCATACAGCATGACGCGATTTGTCGGCTCGGTTTTGACGGTGGAGATTTCGCTATCGCGCACGAGCCGGACCGAGGACTTTTTTATCTGGAGGATTTCGTATTCGGCCTCATGACCAAGTCCGTCGGACAAAATGACGCCTTCGCCGATCTTCAATTTTAACACCAGCGCCATTTGTCTGGCGGCATCATCCTCCAAAACGATCTCCGGTGACCGGAGATCGTAAGGACCGATAAATCGGTGCCGTTTCATGTTATTTTTTGAGTTCTTTCTCGATGGTCTTCCACTGGCTCAAAAGATATTTTCTGACCTGGGGAATTTCTTTTGCGGCGATCTCCTTGGTCTTTGTGTAATATCCGACGACATAATCGACCACTTCTTCGTATTTTTCTTTGCTCATGGCGCCGCTTTCATTGAGCTTTTTTTGTACCTGCTTTTGGAGCAGCTGGGCCTTTTTCATGGCATCGCGCGTGAGCTCCTTGCCCTTACGGGACTGAAGAAACAAACCGGCCGCAAGACCGAGAACTGCCCCGGCAGCCAAACCGGCACCGAGATGTGAGGATTTTTTCTTTGCTTCTGGCATATGAGTTTTCATCAGGATTTATGCCCATATATTAACGGTATGCTACGATCTGGGCAATATGTATGATTTCATTGCCATCGGAGATTCGACGTTAGACGTATTTTTGACCATTTCCGAAGCCAGTGTCTCGTGTCAAATCAATAAAGAACAATGCCTTCTTTGTCTCGAATACGCCGAAAAAATCCCGGTCGATAGCGTGGTGAAAATCCCCGGCGCAGGTAATGCATCAAACGCAGCCGTCGGAGCGAGCCGCCTCGGACTAAAATCGGCCATCGTGAGCGTGCTCGGAAAAGACGAAATCGGAAAAGAAATCCTTTCTGGATGGAAACGGGAAAAAATTTCCACCAAATATGTCGTTTTTGATCCGAAAAAAGAAACGAACTATTCAACGGTCTTAAATTTCAAGGGCGAACGGACCATTTTGGTGCATGCCGAAAAACGGAAATATGTGCTACCGAATATCGAAGGCGTCAATTGGGTCTACTACACGGCGCTTGGTCCCGGACATGAAAAACTCGAGAAGCAGCTTTTGGCACATCTAAAAAAGCATCCGCATCAAAAATTGTGCTTCAATCCAGGCACAAAACAGCTTCGCCGTGGACTTGATTCCATCAAACCGGTTATTGCGAGATCCGATGTCTTCATCGTCAACAAAGAAGAAGCCGAGCTGCTCTTGGGCGACGGCGTTCGTCCGATCCAAAATCTTCTTGCGAGTTTTATCCACATGGGAGCAAAGATCGTCGTCATTACCGACGGACCAAAAGGATCGCATGCATCCGACGGAAAAACCGTATGGAGTCTGCCAATTTTTGACGGGCCAATCGTAGAACGTACCGGCGCTGGCGACTCGTTTGCAACCGCCTTTGTCTGCTCATTGCACATGGGAATGAACATCCCGGAGGCGATGCGCGCCGGCACGGCCAATAGCAGAAGCGTTGTTATGTATATTGGACCATTAAAAGGTTTGCTGACCAAATCCCAGCTCAAGGCATCCATGAAAAAATTCCATAAAATTAACGCAACGGCTGTGCCGATCATGACGTAATTATTTTCTATGCTCGTCCCTTCTGCTCCCCTATTAAAAAAAGCCCGCTCCAAAGGCTATGCCGTTCCGGCCTTCAATATTAACAATCTGGAAGTATTGAAATCCGTCATGGACGCGGCAATAAAAATGAAATCGCCGGTCATTGTCCAAACATCCGAGGGTGCAATTGAGTACGCCGGCATGGAGTATCTGATTGCCATGGTCCGAGTTGCCGCCAAGGCAAAAATCCCGGTTGTTCTCCATGTCGACCATGGAAAGAATCTGCAGACAATCAAACAAGCCATAGACGCCGGATATACGAGCGTGATGTACGATGGTTCGTCGCTCCCAAACAAAAAAAATATTGAAAATACAAAAAAAGTTGTCGCATGGGCGCATAAAAAAGGCGTCTCGGTAGAAGCCGAAATAGGCGTATTGGCCGGCATCGAAGATTTTGTGAGCGTCGAGGAGCGCGATGCAAAACTTACCGACCCAAAACAGGCTGCCGATTTTGCAAAGAAAACCGGCTGCGACTCGCTCGCCGTGGCAATTGGCACCTCGCACGGCGCATACAAATTTAAAGGCGAAACGCATCTGGACATCGAGCGCTTAAAACAGATTGCAAAGCTGGTTAAAATTCCGATTGTACTGCACGGAGCATCAGGTGTTTTAGAAGATGTGAAAGCGCTCGCCGAATGTTATGGCGCCAAGATCGGCGAAGCGCGGGGCGTGCTTGATGCCGATATCAAGCAAGCAATCAAAAACGGCGTCGCAAAAATAAATATCGACACGGACTTGCGCTTGGCATTCACCGCCGGCATCCGTGAAGCGGTCTCCGATATGCCGAAAGTCATCGACCCGCGCAAACTGCTCGAACCGGCAAATCTCCTGATGCGAGAAGTCGCCATGCGCAAAATGGAAGTCTTCGGCTCAAAAGGAAAAGCATAATATGAAACCCCATGAATTTCTCGGACGGATGCTGTTCGAGTTTTCATATTGGCATGCGATCCAGGGACATCCGTTTCGGCCGCAAGTCTATGAACTGGCCAGCGAGTCCGTCATGGGTTTGGGTGAGGACATACAAAAAACCTGGAAGAAAGGGGGCATCAAAGCACTCGACCGGCTAACCGGCGTCGGCCCGGCAATCGCCTCAAAGATTGACGAGTATTTCCGAACCGGACACGTAAAAGAATACGAAGCCATGAAGCGAAAATTTCCCGTGGATATTTGGGGACTCTCGCGCATCGAAGGCCTGGGCCCGAAGCATATCGGCGAACTTTGGAAAAAATTGAAAATAGCCAATATCGATGATCTTGAATTCGCGATCGAGCACAAAAAAATCCGAAAACTCAAAGGATGGGGTCCAAAATCGGAAGAAAAGCTCGCCCTTGGAATAACGCTCTTGCGCAGTTCGTCAGGTCGGCATCCGCTCAAAAAAATCCTTCCTCTGGCCGATAAAATTGTTGCCCGCTTGAAGAAAGTAAAAGGCGTAAAACACTGCACATACGCCGGATCGCTCCGTCGAAAAAAGAAAGATGTCGGCGATATCGACTTGATTGCGACTTCATCCGATCCGAAATCGGTCATGGAAGCGTTCGTTTCCATGCCGGAAGTCGAAACCGTACACACGCTTGGAAAGACCGGCTCATCGGTCCGCTTAAAAAATGGCATTGATGCCGACCTGCGCGTCGTACCGGACAAAGTTTTCGGATCTACGCTCCAATATTTTACCGGCGACCGGCGGCACAATATCCTCCTGCGTGAACGCGCGATCCAGCAAGGATACAAGCTGAATGAATACGGCCTCACAAAAAAAGGAAAAATAATACCCGTCCATACCGAAGACGATATTTATCGGATTCTCGGCCTCAAAACTCCCCCGCCAGAAAAACGATTAGGGAAAGATGAATTTATAACAAGGTAAATCAAAACCCCACTCCTTTTGAAGAGCGGGGTCATAGTTATTTCAGTTTGACTAATCGGTCCGAATCACTGCAAACCCCCGCTTCTCGAGAGCGCTTGTGAGCTCTCTCTGCGCAAGGTAGTCGATCCAAAGTGAACCGCGTTCCTGCGCATACCTCTCGATGAGCTCAACTACGGTATACAGTTTGGCTTTCTCGAGCTTGTTCAGAGTTTTCTTGGACAATCCGAGAGAAGTCAACGGCAAGCTGAAGAGCGCTTTCTGGGCATCGGTATACCCGGTTGGCGCCGTCCAACCGTCCAGCTTCACACCAAGGGACAAACCGAGCTCGGACAATTTAACCTCAAGCTCACTCACACCACGCGCTCCGCAATTTTTTTGTCTCATCAAATCGCGAGCGCTCAACTGCACGAGCTGTCCGATATAGACGATACGGTTGTTACTGAGGACGTTTTTCATCCTAGTATTGAGCTCGAGCGTACCGACGATACGGTCAAGGATGACCCTCATGTCTTCACTCGGCTTGATCGAGGCGGCTTCGGGGGTGATCTTCACACCCCGAAGCGTAAGCATCGAACGGAGCTCACCCTCTTGGTGCTCGACGCTCGCTGCATTCGTTTCGATCAGAATGGCCTCTCCCTCGGTTCGCACCAAGAGCCGGATGCCGCGCATCTTGAACGAAAACGACCTCGGTCCAGGCTCATCAAACCGGATGGAAAGAACATGATCGGAACTCATTACAGCCTCCAAAGCGGAAGGTAGTACAAAATTATTAAAATGTCAATACAAAAAACCGCTTTCGCGGTTTTTTGATGGTACCCGAGGCGGGGATCGAACCCGCATGCCTTTCGGCCAGGGATTTTAAGTCCCTTGCGTATACCATTCCGCCACTCGGGCACGCGGCATGTTCTATCATGCCTTCAATTTTTTCACCATATAGCTCCCCTGTAACTTGAAGCCCGCCTTACGGTAATACTCGCGCACACCGATCCCGGAAATCACGGACAGATATTTGTACTTGTGTTTCTTGGCTATTTTCTCGGCCTCCATCATGAGTTTTTTTCCAAGCCCTTTGTGCTGTACCGCATCGCCTCTTGCCTGTCCAAGCGCCAATGCTTGGCCATACGTATGCAGTTCTCGGATGTAAGCGGCGCCCTTTAATTCCGGGAGCAGCTTGCGTACTTCTGCTAACATCTTTGCTGTCTTTTCATCCTCCGGAATATATTCATGATTTGGCAGGCGTAAACGCAAAAATGCCATGACCGTAGTTCGCTCGGAATCTTCAAAGCTCAAAAATAATTCCTTTCCTCCCGCATTGTCATACTCTTCGACAAAGAGTTTCAATTCGACATCAGGAGCAAGTGTCGGCATGTGTCCGGCTTCACGGGCGCGCAGATCCCAGAGCTTGATACCGCGCTCTCGCATACGGCGCTCGATTTCTTCGCGCAAATTTGTCACTTTGTTTCCCGCAGAAATATCCGTGGATGGAAAGTCGCGGATCAAGCGCGGAACGCGGCAATACGCAGGCGTCAACGCTTGGATTTGGATCATGGTTTCGATTAGCTCCTCGCCTTGCAGCGGCGTAAACTCTCCGCGTTCATACCAACCTTGAAGCTCTGCATTCGGTAAAACAACACAAGGATACAGTTTTACCATGTCGGGACGGAAAGCCGGATCATCAAACATTTGCCGGTACATGTCGACATCATGTGCAGCGGTAGAACCGGGCTGTCCCGGCATAAAATGATAATCCGTTTTAAATGAAGCAGCTTTAAGCAGGATGGTCGCGCGTATCGCATCGGCTACCGTATGACCGCGCTGCGTTAAATCCAAAATCTTGTCATCCAGCGCTTGGATACCGAGCTCGACACGTGTGACTCCGAGCTCGCGTAAACGTTCAATCTCTTTTGGATTAATCCAGTCCGGCCGCGTCTCGATCGTGAGACCGATTACACGATACTCGGCTGTTTCATTTGCTTTCTGACTTTGGTTCAGCGTCTGATATTTTTTTCGATTATCATGCTGCGATAAATGGTTTGCTGCGTCATAACACCGCTTGATAAACCATTTTCGATATGCCCACGGATACGCTGACCATGTCCCGCCCTTGATGATGAGTTCGATTTTTTTTGCTTCATGCCCATTCCGCTCGAGCGCTTGGACGCGTTGCGTTACTTGACGATGCGGATCAAATCCCAGGCGCAGCGCACGCGCCGCTGCCGGTTCGGAAGAAATATAGCTCTTCGGCATGCGGACTTCCGTCGGGCAGTACACGCACTTGCCCGGACAGGCATACGGTTTGGTCAAAAGCGTAATCGGGGCCACACCGGAATCCGTCCTTGTTTTCTTTTGGCGGAAAAGCGTCTGCTTGCCGCCGATAGCTTTCACGAGCTCTGGAATTCGAGGGAATCGGTATGGCGTCCCCGTAAGGTGCTTTCGAATAATTTTTCGAAGCAATTCTTCGGTCGGTGCCTCGAGCTCCATACACTCCGCAGCCACCTTGTTGATCAAGGCAGCTGGAGGACGCGGCTGAGCCACTCGACGACGGGAATAATCCATGATGACATGAGCCTAGCATGGATAAGCGTCTTGCCAAGGATTTGGCCCAAAGTGTAGCCGATTTCTACGAAAATCACGGAGAGGCCTTTTCTCGTACACGGCATCAGCATTGGGATGTATTTGATCTGATTTACGAAGCCTGCGAGCCGGGTATGGTCTTGGTTGATGTGGGTGCTGGCAATGGACGTTTGGCTGAATTCCTCCCAACCGACGTCAACTATACCGGTTTTGAACCATCTTCCTCGTTGCGCGGAAACAACCCCTCGATATTTCCCGGAACTCTCCCGAAACTGCCTGCCGCAGATGAATCTGCGGATATCATAACCTGTCTTGCCGTCTTCCACCATATTCCTGTCCCTGATCAAAAAGCGGCTGTCGAAGAATTGGTTCGCATAACCAAAATCGGAGGGTTGTTAGTGGTCACGGCTTGGCACCTGTCGCCAGATGCATACGAACCGGTTGCCGACGGTTGGCGAGGCGACGTATGGATCGATTGGAAAGCAGAGGGTGCGGAGACCAAACGCTTCGTGCATCTATTTACCGAGGAAGATTGGCAAGCCCTGTGGACGCATCCTTGCCTCGCCATCGACCAAATCGGCTTTGACAAGAATAAAAAGAACCGGTTGGTCGTTGCCCGGAAAACCTGCTAGGCTGTTCCAGAACAAATATGGAACAGGAACCGCGCATAGTCGCTCCCGAAGAGCAGGAAAAAGATTCCGGCTTTGATGCGGCTTTGCGTCCAAAATCCTTGTCAGATTTTATCGGCCAGCCGTCTGTAAAAGAAAATCTTTCGATCTTTCTGCAGGCCGCCAAAGGCCGCAACGAGCCCTGTGACCATGTTCTCCTCTACGGTCCTCCCGGCTTGGGAAAAACCACGCTTGCCCATGTAGTCGCGAACGAAATGGGCGCCAATATCCGTATCACGAGCGGTCCGGCACTAGAGCGCGTCGGCGACTTGGCGGCCATCCTCACCAATCTCGAAGAGGGCGATGTCTTGTTTATCGACGAGATCCACCGTATGAACCGCTCAATCGAAGAAGTCCTCTACCCTGCCATGGAGGATTTTGCACTCGATATTGTCATTGGAAAGGGGCCGACCGCGCGCACATTGCGTCTCGACTTAAAACGTTTCACCCTTATCGGAGCTACGACACGGCTCTCTTTGCTGTCCGCACCTCTTCGCGACCGCTTTGGCGTGCATTTTCATTTGGATTTTTATGGCGAAAACGAAATGCTGGAAATCCTGAAACGATCTTCGCGCCTGCTTGAACTCTCGGCAGAAGAACAGCCGCTCTCTCTCATTGCAAAACGCTCTCGACGGACGCCGCGCATTGGCAACCGCTTGCTAAAACGCGTACGCGACTTTGCCCAAGTCAAAGCGGAAGGACGCATGGCAGAAGATATTGTTACGCAAGCGCTCACCTCGCTCGAAATCGACTCACTCGGGCTGGATGAAGCCGACCGCCGCACCTTGCTCGCCATCATCAACAAATTCAACGGAGGCCCCGTTGGTCTTGGAACGCTTGCTGCCTCAACCGCCGAAGAAGTAGAAACCCTCGAAGATGTCATCGAGCCATTCCTCCTGCAGCAGGGCTTATTAATACGCACCCCCCGCGGCCGCGTCGCAAGCGATTTGGCCTATAACCACCTTGGCTTCACGCCGCCTGCCCGAGCAGGTAAACTGGATTTCGATACCTAACATGGCTATACCCCTGACATTCTTCCTTCTGGCTTGGCTTGTCCTGGTCGGATTGTTCCTGCTCGCCAGCGCCATCAGCATAATGATGTACCTGCGTTTTGGCATTGCGGGCTCCATGACATTTTTAAGCACCTTGCTCTTTGTAGGCGTAAGCGGACTCGTACTGTTTATTACCGCAAGCTACTTGGTTAGCGTGGACTGGTCGCAAAGCGTACTGATCGGTGCGCCGATCTCTGGCCTTCAATACGAATAACATGATTGATTTCAAACACTTGCCGAATGCCGTGCCCGACGAAGAGGTCGTGCATGTTTTGCGCCGCCACCCAATTACGTTGTTAACGGTCATGATCGGATTTGTGGTGCTGCTTGCATCTCCATTTCTCGCCGCATGGATTTTGCCCCTTTACCAGCCAGAGCTGGTTGCAAATCCGGTCTTCATGACCTTGATCATCCTCTTCGGATCGATCTTTTTTCTATTTGCTTGGCTCTTCCTATTCCAGAATTTCATGGACTATTACCTCGATGTCTGGATTGTAACCACGAAACGCATTCTCAATATTGAGCAGACCGGTCTTTTCTCCCGCACGGTCTCCGAATTGCGCTTATATCGCATTCAAGACGTTACCTCGACCGTGAGCGGATTCCTGCATACCTTGTTTGACTTCGGTGATGTAGAGATTCAAACTGCAGGTGAAAAAACCCGTTTTATCTTTGAAGAAATCCCGCACCCGACCCGCATTTCAAAATCAATTCTAGAACGCGCAGAAGTTGAACGCCGCGAGCAGCTCGATGACGCCATCGAAGAATTCCAGCCACCCGACTCTTCAAGCAAAAAATAACTATGAAACCGCTTCTCCCCTTCCGCATGTCGCCCGGTCTCTGCGGTCCGGCCTGCTTGAAAATCATTCTAACGCATTACAAAAAAGATTTTTCCGAATCAGAAATCGCCGCCCTGTGTAATGCGACCCCCGAGGACCATGCATCGCATGCTGCCATGGTTGCAGCCGTAAAATCCGTGAGCGGAAAAGCAACCCCCAAAGAAGACGCAAGTATCGACGATGTCCGCAACTCGGTTGATGAAAACGTACCCGTAATCGTCGGCTGGCAATTGGACGGAAAGAACCATTACACCGTTGTATACGATGTAGGAAAAAACAAGATTTTCATGATGGACCCATCGACTGAATCCGGTATCCGCATCATGCCGATCGAAGAATTCGAAAATCTCTGGTTTGACATGGATGAATCCGGTAACTCAACCAAACGATGGATGATGGCGGTTAAGTTTTAGAAGACTTGCTGATCAGATAACCGACAGCGAGGGCTCCAAAGCCCAAATCATCGAGCCAGCCAAGCAAGGGCGCGATATCCGGAAACAAATCGATTGGCCAAAGCAGATACAGAAGCGCCAGCATGAGCGCTACCTTGGGTTTCCAATCGGATTTTGGATCGCGTAAATACGCAATGACTTTTCGCCAATCCGGGATGAAGTGATGTCTGGACATGTTAGAATAGTACCGATGCGTTCGCGCTCCGTCCAAGGCAATGTCGGAATCCCCCTGTCAGCCACACAGGCGGTTTTCGATGCTGCAGGTATTGGGCTGATCGCTTGGTCCGGATCTTGGAATATAGCCGGGATCGCCGGATCAATTCTGGCCGCACGATGGATCCTTGCTTGGTTCATCCGCCCGCCCAAAGAACATGCGGACACCTCCTGCGTATCCGAACCGGCTCCGCGTATGGGCGAATCCATACCGATAAAAGACGGTTCCTGCATTCCGGCGGATGGACGCATTCTGCAAGGAGTTATTCTTGTTGATGAATCCGCCGTGAGCGGAGAAACAAAAATACGCGAGCGCCGTGCCGGGGATGTCGTGTTTGGAGGCAGTATGTGCAAAGCCGGTTCGGCAGTCGTCCGTGTCATGCGCGGTGGAGAAGAGAGCATTCTCGGAAGAAACGAGCTTCTCCTCTCGACACCGGGATTCGACACAAAGACCGAACAATGGATCCAAACATGCGGGTTTACCGTATTCGGGATAGCGGCAGGTACGGCCATCGCTGTTGGGTGGATGAACCAATCCCCGCTCGTCGCCGGCAGCATATTGATAGCCGGCGGAGGAGCCGAGTTATCCGCAAAAATCGCCGCTTGGATTCGCTCCTCTATACGCCGCATCCAACAAAATGGTGCCGTGCTAAAAACCGCGGCCGAACTTGAACAGCTCGCTGAAATTCGCGGACTTGTTTTTCATAAAAGCGAGCTGAATCCGCTTGAAACATACACTTTGCACAGTCTGGACCGCATACCCGCTGTAACCGAAAATTTTGTTTGGGAATCCGTAGCGGTGGCTGAGAAACACTCCGAGCACGCCATCGGCCGTCTGCTGTATCGTCAGGCCGTCCGGAGAATCGGCGCAGTAGCCGATCCTGAACGCTTCCATGTATATCCCGGACGCGGGATTTGGGTACGTATCTCAGATCGGGAGATTCTGGTCGGAAACGCAGCGCTCTTTACTGAGCGCGGGGTTGCGATCCACGAAAGCTGGCATGGAGAAATGAAAGATGCAGAATCCGGTGACCGCATGCAAGAATATTACGTCGCGGTTAATGGCTCATGCGTAGGACGTCTGCGCATCAGCATACGCCCGCAAGAAAATAGCTGGAGCATCTCCGAAGCGCTCAAAAAAAACGGAATTGTGGAAAAAATCTACGTATCGGCCGACCCAATCGAGCAGACAGGACGCCAAGCCGAAGCGTGGGGTATAGAACAATTCCATCCTGCGGCTCGACCAGACGATGTTTGGCGCGAATTGGACCAGCTGTCCAAACGAATACCGACCGCGCTCATCGGAGACGGAGTAAGCGATGCGCAGGCAATGCTCCGGGCGGATCTGGGCATTATTCCCGATCCGACAGGCACCGCTGCTATCCGCGACAACAATGCCATTATCCTTCTTTCGGATCACCTGACTGCTCTGCCGATAATTATTAGAACGGCACAAACCTGGCTTTCCGGATTCCGCTACGCATCGGTATTTTGGTTGGTAACAGTAGCTCTCCTCCTTGTGGCAAGCGGATTCGGTTGGCTTGGCGCAATGTTTATCGCCGCCGGAAGACTGCTGCAGGCAGGTGTTATTAGCTGGATTCTGAATCGGAATCGTCTTGCTTGACGCCGCCATCGGATGTCCAGGACCAATTCCAACCGCTCTTTCCTGTGCGTAGCTGATATCGAGCCAAGGCAATGCTCGCCAAGGTCACGAAAATTCCAGTCAGACTGAAAACCGAACCTAAAACCCATTGTTCGGTGTCAAAAACCGCATCTGATGCATACACGGCATTCGGACGACTTTGATACAAAAGATACAGCACAGGCAATGCGAATGTGGATGGAAGACCGTACGCCAGCGCGCCCATCAAACCGCCAATCGTACTGATATCCTGGATATTTCCGCCCCGTATCATCATGAGAAGGATTGCAGCCCCAATGAATCCAAACACGGCAGCCATAAACCACAATGCCCAGCGCGCAATCTCGTCAGCCGGTTCAAGCGGAATAAAGAATCCTCCGATGCCGAACCCGATTCCGACGAGAAAAAACACAATCCCTACAAACCAATTTCTTGTCGCGCCTTGAAGGATGTAGCTTCGGCTCCATGAAATCATACTTATTCGGATTTTGGTTTATAGGTTTCGACAATCTTGCGGAATAACTCGGTATCGCGGGCTTCATCAAACTCGACACATTTCTCCTGCCAATCTTCTCCGTAATTCTGGCACGCGACAGAATGGACTTTGAACAAAAGCACGACATGCGTATAACCGATCGTGGTTGTATACGAATGGGTTGAATAACGATTTCCAGCAGCCGCATCCGATTCCTTCAGGATATACCACGTGAGTCCGCCGATCGTTTCGGTTTTTGCATCTGTGAGTTCTTCGCCCTCGGTCCAGCCATTGGCGGAATAGTAATGCTCTTTCAAACCCGGGTCATCGGAGCGAAGTAACAGAACCTGCATCCAGCGCACTGGAACATTTTTTGAGCCGTAATTTTCTACGGCAGTACCGAGCGGAATTTCTCTTGGTTCTAAATCGGTTGGGATGATGTGCTTCGGATACTTGAACGTAAAGCCAAACTGACGGCTGGAATAAGTAAGCCAATCTTTTGTTGCCGGATCTTCTGGAGGCACGGAGACTGAAGGCTGGTTTGCCGCCGGAGTTTCCGGCGTGGTACCGGTCTCAACGGTGGGGGCTGGTGAGCATCCCGCACCTAGCAGAACGGTCATGGCAAACAAGGAAAGAAGGCGTTTCATATGCAGATACGCTAGCATAAGGGGAGCCGCTCTTGCCAAGACTCGTTTTTTGGGCTATAAATGGCGGGCAAAATCGCCACATGGTGACTATGGTGAAGTGGTTATCACAGCGGGTTGTGGTCCCGTTATCACCGGTTCGAATCCGGTTAGTCACCCCACGAACAACCGATCTCGAATGAGGTCGGTTTTTCGTTTATAATCTGTGTATAATTATTTCATGGACTATTTTCTTATGAAATCAAATGAACTCAAAGCCAAGCTCCAGAACCACGAAGACGTTCTTATTCTGGATGTGCGAGAACATGAAGAAGCCTCAGGAGGAGAATCAATTCCCGGTTCGAAAAATGTTCCGATGGGCCAAGTATTCGTGGAAGCTTCCAAAGGCCAATTGCCGAAGGATAAAAAAATTGTCACGGTATGCAAATCTGGAACGCGTTGTGAAATTGTGGCACGAGAACTTAAGCAGAAAGGATACGACATAGAGTATCTTGAGGGTGGGATCGATGCCTGGAATTCTGAAAAATAGTATGAACCTGCGTTCTTTGCTTTTGGCAATTTTAGGCATTTCAATATTCGGAGCCTTGTTTTCTGGAGTGCTGACTTATCAGGAACTGTTCCTCTCAACCGCAGCGTCTTGCCCCGCACCTGGAGCCCCTGGCACGGTTTTTGGATATCCTGCATGCGTGTATGGATTCTTCCTGTATCTGATCCTTTCGCTCATGAGCGGTTTGGCGTTAAAGAAGACGCATCGAGGATCATGAAAATCATTACATTAAACACATGGGGCGGACGCGGAGGAAAAGAAAAACTCCTCTCGTTTTTTCAAAAATACGGACCATCTACCGACGTATTCTGCTTGCAAGAAATTTGGTCAGCGCCCTATGACCATCTTGAAGGAGCGAGCGCAGGCGGGACACAGATTAACAATTCGGACATCATGACATCCGGCATGCAGGAGATTTCCAACATCCTTCCGGATCACGTTACATTTTTTCACCCGCATCATGGCGATCATTACGGCTTGCTCATGCTTGTAAAAAAGAATCTGAACGTGCGGGAAGAAGGTGAAGAATTTGTATATAAGTATAAAGGCTTTGTACCGGAGGGCGATGTGGGGCTGCATGCGCGGAATATCCAATACGTCACACTTGAAACAGCCGCCCGGCCAATAACAATTATCAATTTCCACGGACTCTGGACCGGCCAGGGAAAAGCAGACACCGAAGACAGGCTCGAACAATCAAAAAAAATTATACGTTTTCTCCAAACACGAAAAAATGAATACGTATTATGCGGAGATTTTAATTTACTTCCGGATACAAAAAGCATCCAAATGATCGAAGAATCTGGCCTCCGTAATCTGATCAAAGAATATCAAGTTACCTCAACCAGAACATCCTACTACACAAAACCCGATAAATTCGCCGATTATATATTTACTACTCCAGGCCTCATTGTGAAAAGCTTTCAAGTGCTTCCGGAAGAAGTCTCTGATCACGCAGCGCTAGAAGTAACGCTTGATCTAGGTATATGATAAAACCAACACTATGAAACAACGCCTCCTTCCCATCGTCTTAGCCGCGGCTCTTATGGGCCAAGGCTGCATGTCCACTTCCCCATCGCCTGCCCCGATCCCCGCAAAACCAATGGAACAGCCTGCAGCATCCGAACCCGCTACCGCCCAGCCGGCCTTAGACCCTGCTCCGACAACCACCGAACCAACTCCTGCTCCGGCGCCCGCACCTGCAAAAACCACGACCCCAAAACCGGCCCCTGCTCCAAAAACAAGTTCAACGGTAAAGCCAAAAACTGTCACGGTCGAAATACGCGACAATGTCTTTTCGCCGCAAATCATTGCAATCAATGCAGGCGATACGGTTATTTGGAAAAACTCCGGCCAAGGCAATCATACGGTCCACAACATCACCGGAGCACTGTGGGATTCCGGCAATCTGGTGCCGGGTGCAACCTATAGCAGGAAATTTTCCGCAAGCGGAAGATACGAATACGGATGCGGAGTGCACGCGAGCATGAAAGGCACGGTAATCGTCGGTGAAGTCCAGGCAGGTCAATAAGCAACCCGAGGCCTCCTTCCCTTATTCTCTAATACATGTAAGGGTAGTAACAAGCCAGTGATTTGGATTCCTATTGCTCACTTGAGAGCAAAAATCCGGTATAATTTATACTTTTTCATTGGTACGCAACATTATGATGGGAATTATTGCCGGTAAGAACGAAGAGAAGGGTTTTGGTTTCATCACTCCGGAGGGCATGGCCGATGAAAAAGCCAACAACGTCTTCTTCCACAGCACATCGCTCGAAGGCGTAACCTTCGCAGAACTCCAAGTCGGCGAAAAAGTCGAATTTGAAAAGCAGGATTCCGACAAGGGTCCGCGCGCCGTAGGCGTCAAACGCGCCTCGTAAACGAGGTAAACAGATCCGGTCTCGCAAGAGACCGGATTTTGTTTTATATTGTATCGATATGAAACGCCTTCTGACATCTCTTGGTATCTTTATCTTTCTAGTAAGCATCATCCCAAATACAGCAATGGCCGGTGGATGCTATGTCGATCCGGTCTTCCAATACTCCGGAACAGGCAAGATAAAATCAGCCGTTTTTCTCCGAAGCGAAGCATGTACT
The DNA here is from genome assembly GCA_020854265.1 of Candidatus Uhrbacteria bacterium. Taxonomy (GTDB): domain Bacteria; phylum Patescibacteriota; class Patescibacteriia; order 2-12-FULL-60-25; family 2-12-FULL-60-25; genus CAIXDN01. The sequence goes on along the minus strand of JADZFU010000004.1, from coordinate 73,056 downwards.
TCCGGAACCATGATTCTCCGCACATTGTCCGCCGGAGCAACCGTCCAAGTCGTCGGTTACACGGACGGCTGGTATGAGGTCATCTCCGGAGGCAAGCGAGGCTGGATTGGCCAACAATTTTTGGACAATAGCGCAGAGCGCACCGGCGTGAGCTGGTCGAATTACGAAGAATATCAACTGAACCGCCCTTCTGAAGTCCCGTCTCCGGCACCCGAGCCAACACCAACGCCCGCAACCGAAGAAACATATACAGGAACCATCTCCGAACGTTCGTTGATCAAGCTCGTTTGCCCTTCGTCAACCACGGCCGACCACCCATGCAAAGCAGTGTATTATATCGGCGCCGATGGCAAGCGCCACGCATTTCCAAATAGCAAAGTATTTTTCACTTGGTATGAAAATTTTGATTCCGTAAAATCCGTAACCTCAGAACGGCTCGGCGGTTACATGCTTGGAGCAAACGTCACCTATCGCCCGGGAACGCGTATGGTGAAATTCACAACCGATAATAAAGTTTACGCAGTTGCTCGCGGCGGAATTCTACGCTGGGTCGCAAGCGAAGAACTTGCGAAAGCATTTTACGGAAATGACTGGAACACAAAAATCGACGATATCCCGGATACCTTCTATACCAACTACACATTCGGAACAGAAATTGCATCGGAAAACGATTTCAATCCTACATCGGAATCAGCACAATCCCCCACATTCGATTAAAAAAATAAAGAGCGCGTGGTCTAATAACCCGCGCTCTTTGCGTTCAGGCGAATTCTCCGTTGAGATCCGCGACTATTTCCTTCATGTGCTTACGAATCAGCTGGCGCCGCATGAAAGCGTACGATTGTACGCGTTCTGCGGTTTCAAGATCGATCCGCCCGTTTTCGAGGCATGCCTCGATCACGTCATCCAAGCCAAACGCGGAACGGACCTCGTAGCCCATGGCCTCCAGAATCTCCATGCCGCCCTCCTGCCTGTCGATCAAGACAAACAGAGGAGGCTTGCACGGTAGCGTCTTCAGGAATCGGACCTTCACATCCGCAACCGTGACGACATCGTCGAACACGGCTTGGATGAGACTGATCGCCTCCGGAGCACGGCAGACGAACAAACGGCCTGAATCGTCTTCGCATTTGTCGAACGGCACCGGACCGATCTGATATCCCTGCCTGCCCGCAGCGAGTACGAGCGCCTCGACAATCGGACGTCCCGCATTCGGAATTCCCGCGACATACCGGAGATCCGGTACATCTTCGATGGCGAGCTCAAAGAGCTTGTCGCCGATCATGTCGAGAATGTCTTCGTCGAGCACCCCCTGCTTATCCCCGGCATTGGTTGCCGTCCGCAGATTGCAGAACACCGGGCTAAGCGCCGCACCGGCATACACCGCGTGAGGCTGCCGCCTGCTCTTGTGGTGCGCAAGCGGCCTTTCCTGGCCGCTGGCAAAAAACGTAAACACTCCGGACATTTCCGCCAATCGTTGAAGGAGCATGCAAACCTTGCCTTTCAGCATGAAAAGTTTTGTCCAAAAACGTGTTTCATGCAAGCACTCGCTCGCCCAAAGGCAAGAGCTTGAGTATAATGGAACCCATATGAAAAAACTCCTCGCAGCTGCCGCTGCAAGCTCGTTCTTCTTTCCGTATATCGCACTCGCAGCTCCAATGGTCGGATCCGTTACTCCAGGAACGGCCACAGCCAATGTAGCCGTCACCATGTCCGCTACCGTCAATTCCGGTACGCCGATTCAATCGTGCAATTTATATGTAGACTTGGAAGATGTTGGTCCGATGACGATTTCCGGCAATACCGCGAGCCGTTCCTATACCTTTATGTTCGGCGGTTCTCACATCGCATTTGTTTTTTGCCGTGATACCGGAGGCGGGTTAGCCACCGGTCCAAATACATCCATCTGGGTTGAAGGCCAGCTTCAAAACCAAGGCCCTTTCCCGACTCCGGCTCCAACACCGGCTCCGGCTCCAGCTCCTTCGCCGACGCCCGGTCCAAATACCGTTCCAACCCGCGCACGCCAACTGATAAAACTCATTTGCCCTCCGAATGCTGGCGTTGATCATGCGTGTAAGGCCGTCTACTACATTGGGGCCGACGGAAAGCGTCATGCCTTTCCAAACTCCCGCGCATTCTTCACTTGGTATCAGAATTTTGATGCAGTGCAGGAAGTATCCGATAGCGAACTCTCCTCGTTTCCGCTCGGAATGAACGTGACGTATCGCCCCGGGGTGCGCATGGTCAAATTCGTTACATTGAACAAAGTGTATGTGGTTGGAAGGGGCGGTGTTCTTCGCTGGATCGCTTCCGAAGAAATCGCGCGCGCCCTGTACGGCGATAACTGGAACACCAAAATTGATGATATTCCGGACACCTTCTACACAAACTACACCTTTGGAGCCGATATCATTTCGGCAACGGAATTCAACCCGACGCTTGAAACGCAAAACGCAGCCACATTCGATTAATAGAAAAATAAAAAAACGACCCGAAGGTCGTTTTTTTATTACTCCATGGCGAGCGTAATAGGCTCCGCTTGGGTAATGGTTAACGGTTGGTTCCAAAACTGAGCAGCATAACGATGCACCTTGGCTGTATAGCCGTTATTTGCACCGCATCCATTATGACATTGGATAGCCCAATTTACGCGATGCGGGTAGCCATTGCGCTCAAGATACTTGATCGTCCACTCGGATGCACACACGAGATCTTCCGCACATGCGGTAGAAACCTTATGCAGCTTGTAATGGATTTGGAAGTAACCGCGCGCTTTTCCATTATCTCCAATAATGGTTGAACGATTCGAAGATTCCGTCCAAAGCATTCCGGTAAGCGTTTTGGCACAATCTTCACCGTAGCCGTTTTGTTTACACACCATAAGCAGGACCTCCTGAACCGTGGGCTCGGGTTTTGAGTCCTCCGTCGTTTCAACCGCCGCTTCTTGGACGATAGGTGCGGAAACCGGGTTCGGAAACGTATTTGCAACTACAGGCTGGCCCGTAACGAGGGTTACGAGCATCAAAGTAGCTGCGCCTTTTTCAAGAGTCTTTTGGATCGGTTCAAAACCGATCTGATTGATGAGTTGGATCATAGGGAAACAAAAACGACCGCGTTTGCGATCGACGAAGGAGAATAGCATTTTATTATGATTCTGTCAAGGCTAAGAAGCCAATTTTTGGGCTAAGATAAGCAAAATTGCCTATAAATGGGGCTATGGTATCTAAGCCAAAAAAACACACCAAAAAAACTTGCGATTGGGCTAATTTCGGAGCATACTTTCGGCGTATGAAAAAACGCGTTGCCGTCATAGGTGCGGGAATCTCCGGACTTGGTTGTGCGTACGTCCTGCAAAAAGAAGGTATTGATGTGACCGTCCTCGAAAAAAAGCCGAGCGTTGGCGGCCGCATGTCATCACGTTCCAAAGATGGATTTATATTCGACCTTGGAGCCGACCATTTATGCGATCTCTATGACCGCATCAAATATTACTGCAATGAATTCGGTATTGAATGGGAAAAAATGCGTTTTCTGAAATACGCCCTGCTTAAACAAGGCAAGCTGGTACCAGTACGCGAGGCTGTCGGCACCCTTTCTAAACTTAAGCTGACTTGGCAATTTTTTCTCGCCAAAAATGCCGGTAACTTTTTGAATCTGGATGAGCTGGCGGCAAACGACACGGACAATGCATACGACTACATGCAGCGCTGGGTAGGAAAAGACGTCGCGGATTATTACATAGATGCATTTACCTCGACCTATCAATTTCATCGTGCCGAAGAAATAAGTATTGGAGCCCTTAAAGGCATACTCAAATCGATCGAAACCGAGCCTGCTCGTTGGCACCTGCATCGCACGAAAGGCGGCATGCAGGCACTTCCGGATGCATTCGCATCGCGACTAAACGTGAAAACGAATCATGCGGTAACACAAGTTACGGGCGGAGATTTGCCATCCGTTGATGGCGAATCATTCGATGCAGTCGTGCTTGCCTCTCAAGCGACTGCGAGTGTAAACATCTACAAAAATCCAACGAAATCACAGGCTCAGCTTCTCCAAAATACGCAGTACGCATCATCCATAAGTATCGCATTCCGCGTTGATCGTGCACGAATGCCGGATACTGCCGTCGTGTGGGTTCCGTATGTCGAAAGCCGCAAAATATCTGGATACATCAATGAATCCATGAAAGGAGAAGAGCTCGCGCACAATGGAAAAACCTTGTTATGTGCGTGGTTACATGAGGAATTTGCCAAAGAGATGATGGGAAAAACCGACGAAGAAATTTTTGCTGCAGTAAAATCCGAGATACTCAATGTTTGCCCTTGGTTTTCCTCGATCGATCAGCTGGAAAACCATGACTTGGAACGATGGGTTGAAGCGATGCCAAAATTCTCGCATGGACACTTGAAACGTGTCAGCGAGTTTATGCAGGATGGACAGGGTGAAAACAGTGTATTTTTTTGCGGCGACTACATGAACGGTCCATGGACCGAAGGCGCGCTACGCAACGGTGAGCGCGTCGCCGAACAAGTCATCAAGAAACTCCGAGCTGCTTGAACAGCTCTTCATCGGTCGGACTCGTCTGCGGATTGTAAAAACGGTCTCCGGTTAAATCCATATACAGCGACATCCCCGTAGAGACGGTACCGTACATTCCTGCCCAGCCGCTGGTCGCATTGCACCAGTAAAAATTTGGGAATGGCGTATGTGCCTTGATCCGATTTTTGCTAACCTGCGACGGAATCATGTCTGCACCGTACGCATTGCCAAAAGGCGTCAGGACAAAATCTTCATTCGTGGTTGATGTTCCGATTGTTTTGACTACGATATGTTTGCGTAAATCCGGAATGTATTTCTTTTCGACTATGTCGATCATTTTTTCTGCAGTCTTCAATTTAAGCTTCACGTAATCGGCATAGCTCTTGTCCTGCGCATCCTTGAATGGCTGGTATTCGGTATAAGATGCGAGTTCGAGAATTTGGCAATCCGGACCGGGAGTTGTACCACCCTCCTTGGTATGCAAAGTCGGGGTCGATAAGAACACCCATGGATTCTCAAAGTTCACACTCGCCATCTCGCGCCACATCTTGTTCATGTCCCACTGCTCGAGGTGCCAGATATTGAATGATCCGAATCCGTAATCGCGCAGGTCAATACCCTTCAAACCAAGATAAACCACGACGCCGGCAGCAGAGTATCTGTAATCGTAATTCAGGCCGATCATCTTGCCCATCTTTTTAGGATCGCCATTGCAGATAAAATTATCTGCAGTAAATGTTTTTCCATTCTTCGTTTCGACACTTGTTACACGATGATCGTCTTTATTGATCTTCGTGACTTCCGTCTCGTAGTAGATATGGCAGCCGTCATGCGAAGTAATGAAGTCGGCCAAGCGCTGGATATAGTATTTGAAATGCTTGGTCGGATAGTAGGCGCCTGTATTGTATCCGCCGAACAAGGCTACATACATAAACAACGACAGCTTCTCCGGCGGCAGCATAAAATCTCCGGCATTTGCGCACAGGACTGCTTGCGCCTCTTTGCTCAGTTTGCATTCATCAAATAGGTCTTGAAGCGTTGCATTCCGATATTTGATGATCGTCAGGTATTTATAAAATCGCACATAATCCGTGAGCGTGCGTTTCTCGGGAAATGTCCGGAACTCGTTTCGCAACTTCCTCATGACATCGACAAACGCTTCCATTCCGGCCTTTTGGTCGGGATATGAGTCACATACGCTCTTTACCAGATTGTTCCATCCATAAGGAATATTCACTTTTTTTCCATCGGGCATCGCCATGACGTCGTACCGGTCCTTTTCGAACAATTCGAAGGTAATATCTTTCTCAAGCCCAATACGTTTCAAAAACTCGTAGATCTTTCCTCCTGGGTGGCATCCCCAAATATAGTGGACTTGTGCACAGAAATGATAATCGCCTGTATGAAACGTTTGGCAATATCCGCCAGGCAAATCATGCGCTTCAAGCATGCAGACTTTCTTGCCGGCATGCGCCAAAAGCGCACCGACCGTAAGCGCCGAGCTCCCCGTCCCGATAATCACGTAATCGTACGTATGCCCTTGGGCATAGCGCGCATCTTGTGCGGCATGCTGTTCTTTTGTGAGGGCGCTGGTGCTTGATTTCTTCATAGGATTGGCCGAATTGTGGCTCGATCGCTAGACTTTGGTCAAATATGAAACGCGCAATCATCGTCCATGGCTGGGCCAGCCATCCAAAAGACGGCTGGTTTCCATGGCTAAAAAACGAGCTGGAAAAATTGGGCTACGAAGTTCTGGTTCCAAAAATGCCTGCACCGCTCATCCCGATCATGAAAAAATGGGTCGGGCATCTTTCCAAAATCGTTGGACCGGTCGATCAAGATACGATCTTTATTGGTCACAGTATCGGCTGTCAGGCCATTATTCGTTATCTCGAAACTCTGGACACGCCGATACGTGGCGCAATTTTTGTCGCCGGTTTTTTTAAACTGGAAGGACTTGAATCCGTAGCCGAAGAGAAAATAGCCGAAGCATGGACAAAAACGCCGATTGATCTGGAAAAAGTAAAACGCATCATGAATAAATCCGTCGCCATTTTCTCCGACAATGACCGTTTTGTTCCCCTCGAAATAAACCGAAAAGCATTCGAGGAAAAACTCAGCTCCGAAATCATCGTCGATCATGGAATGAAGCATTACAGCGGCAATCAAGGGATACGCGATGTTCCGAGCGTGCTTGTCGCCTTAAAAAAACTCCCTGCCTAAGCAGGGAGTTACCTTACATTTCTTCTTTGGCGACGGCTTTCATCTTTTCCATCATCTGCTCTTCGGACATCCCGTCCGCCATCATTTTCGCAAGCTCCTCTTGGTGCATTCCCATCCCGTGTTCCTTGAGCTGCCCCATGGCCGCTTCCATCGTCTCGCCTTTGGCGACAAACGAACACTCGATACCGCTCACGTCCTGACATGCAATCGTATGCATATGAAATTATTTTTAAAAGATTTAGTGGTCGGAGTATAACACAAACCCCGTCTTAAAAGACGGGGTTCAGAGTTCAAGATCCGGAAGAAGGATCGTTTGGCGCTTTTGGCGTTTGAAGATTCGATCAAACGGCAAAGCGGTCGGGAGAAGAGCCCGGATAGGAAGCTTGTTTTCATGCAGCTCCAATCCGTCACTCAACTCAATACGCAGCACGCGCTGATTCATCAGCCAATCTGCCGTATCGAATCCAAGCTTGGTCATAAGCTCAGACCATTCGGTTGAGAGATAGCGTCCCAGCTCACGCGATGGCAGGATGAGACACTCTCGCTCCGGATCCATTGGCAGAGCCTTGGACCGGACTGCATAACGCTTTCGGGCGAGCGCTAGCAAAACACGGTGATCGATGATTGTAAGATCCATCATGCGACGGAAGAGGTAGATCGATCGTTGGTGCGGTCCGCGCGTCCGTGACAATCCCGTTGGTCCGTTATGGGACAACCGGTTATCGTAGCGGTACAAAAAGTACAGTACGTTCGAAAACGGAAACTCGGCGAGTGCCGCATGCCGTTCGAGCTGGTCGGATGGAATCCGGAAAGAATGGGTATTATCCCCGCCTTTCACCTCGATGCCGGAGTCGATACTCCAGGCATTCAGATCGATATTCGAATCCGGTGCCGTCCCTCGCGTCAGCTGGCGCGTGAGCTGTTCAAAAAACGTTCCGACTTGTTGCGGAATGCGTCCATAGCTCAGCTTCGTCCATCGTGCAGCCGCTTTGGAAACCAATACATCTCCTTACAAAAGAACCGCTTGGTATTGTCCCAAGTGGTCCCTTGTTTGGATATCTCCTGTCAAGACTTACCCCTTGCCCTTCATCATTCCCCCGAGACTCTGGATTGTCTCGAGCGGCAAGGCAAAAATAATGGTATTGCTCTCGTCGCTCGACACGTCGTTAATCGTATTCAACGTGCGCAAATGGATTGCCGCAGGATTTGAAGCAAGAATTTCTGCTGCTTTGCGGAGGTTCTCGGCGGCAATAACTTCACCCTCCGAACTGATAATGACGGCGCGACGTTCGCGCTCGGCTTCGGCTTGCTTGGCGATCGTGCGCTGCATGTCTTCTGGGAGGGCGATGTCTTTGAGCTCGACGCTCTGTACCTCGATACCCCAATCAGCTGTATGTGTGGCAACCAATTCTTTGATACGCGCCGATGCCTGATCGCGATCAGACAAAAGTTCGTCCAAAGAAAGTTCACCGACGACGTTACGCATGGTTGTCTGTGCAAGCTGGGAGACGGCATTCCAAAAATTCTCGACAACGATGACGGCACGTCCTGCATCGACCACGCGGTAGTAAACCACGGCATTCACTTTACAAGAGACGTTATCGCGGGTGATGGCATCCTGATACGGCACCTCAACGGCCTTGGTGCGGATATCGACCTGGGTCATGCTCTGGATGACCGGGAACACGAGACGCCAGCCTGGCTCGGCGAGCTTGTGAAAACGTCCAAACATGAATTTTACACCGCGTTCATACTGGTTTACCTGACGAACGGAGGCTAAAACAAGGACAATAAACGGCCAAAACAAGAATGAAAACGAGAAAAGTAATTCCATATGCGTCCAGCCTAGAAAAATATATCCTTTGCGTCAATCAAGCCTTGACAAAAAGTGAGAAATTCATTAGTCCTATAGCGGCGTCCGAATGGCAAAACTGGACCCGATACAAAGACTAAAAGACCGTTACGGAAAAGCGATCAGGTACCGAATCGTCCAAAGGGGAAGCTACAGAACGCGGCCCTGGATCATAGAGGTGCTCCTGGATTCGATCGTCGTCGGCCAAGGTCAGCATGCAGACGAACGTCCAGCAAAAAAGTTGGCCGTAAAGAATGCGGTCGAATTCCTCGATAAAAATGGAAGCGCCCGACAGATCGAAGAGGAAAAATTCGACATAGCCCTTCCGCATCAAGAAATCTTTCGTCAGCGCTTCGGCAAGCATGCAGGCGAAGTCATCGGACACATAAAAGAACGTCTCCTCGTGGAGATGACCGGTGACCCTTGGGCTAAAACGAAACCCGTCTGGCTCAAAAATATCCGCCGCGGAACAGCCGAGGAAGATCGCCTCAAAATCGACTTGGTTGCGGAAACGGATCGCGGCGAGATACCGATCCAGGTAAAAAGCTCCATACAAGGTGCGAGCAAGCACACCCTCGAGTCTGATATCCCTGTATTCATATACTCGACATTCTGGGGAAGGCACACGGCCTACAAACGGTTCCTGGCTTGGCTGGAAAAGATCTACAAGCTCAAAGGAACATAACTCAAAACCCTCCATTCTCACGGAGGGTTTTTGCATGGTGTCCCCGGGACGATTCGAACGTCCGACCTGCTGCTTAGAAGGCAGCTGCTCTATCCAACTGAGCTACTTCAAGAACACCGGATCCTGACTCACAAACCTCCCAAAGTTTCCATTGTAATACCTCGCTCGCATGTAGCTCATGCCCGTATCTGCATCATACTCATGCCCAGCAAACTTCCTCTGCTCATTGAAGCCTGTTTGGTCATCGATCCTAATAGCTCCGTATGGATAGTAGTCTGACGCCTCGATAATGGCTCCGGAGGCATCAGTGACGATATTTGAGCCTGTGAGATGGTCGGTGAGGATGGAAGAGACGGTTGACGAGACTCCAGTACCGCTATTGATATCTACTCCAAAGAAAAATAAAAATATTAGCAAGAAAACAAATAGCACTAGTTGATAAGCCGATCAGCCCCCACATTCTATGACTTTTGGAGTCATTTATCGTTAAAAATGAAACAAAAAATAATAGCACCTCAAATGGAACAGCGTATAATGAATAGCCTATTAATAGGGCAAAAGGATCGAGCGGGTAACGTAACGGGTCAAAAGTAATGTATAGACACCAAGCCATCAAGAATAGGATAACTGAATACCTCGCATAAAGATAAAAATTTTTCATAGTTCTACTTTTTAAGATTCTTATTGACCTGATCCCATACAGAGGGATCTAGATACGAACCATGTTCAGAAATCGGATTTGTAGTTCGCATGCCTGAATTAATATTAATTGCGCCGTCTACAACTCTACCAGCTATTCCAAATTGACCCCAACCCAAACCACTCCCATCACGATGAGGCTCCGGAACCAGCTATTGTGGCCACTATTGGCCCTTCTCATTCAAAGGAGTGTATCCTTTTCTATTTATCGAGCAAAATTCCAGATAACAACTCCGAGATTTACTATTAATGTTATTATGCTTATAAAAACCCCTGCCCATCCCAACACTTTTTGATTTCCTTTTTTTTCTAAACCTACAAAAAAAGAAATAATAAAAAGAAGGAATTGACCGGGAAGGACCAGAGTTAGGAAAACTACAAAGAATCCAAATGGATCACTTATAGCATGGGGGCGAAAGAATGGTGCAATCGTCCCATACAAGCACCATGCTGCTAAAATAAATATAGCGAATATCTTGAAATATGGATGTATGTTTTTCATATATTACTATTTTAAATCTTTTTTAACCTGGTCCCATACAGCCGAGTCGAAGTACGAACCATGCTCAGTGAACGGATCTGATGCGCGAGAACCTGAATTAATATTTGTTGCGCCGTCTACAACTCTACCAGCTATTCCAAATTGACCCCAACCCAAACCATTCCCATCAAGCCAGCCCTTTATATTTCCGCCCACTGACTGTCCCCCAAAAAATGCCCCCAAGAAAGCAGACATATTTAACTGATTACCGCCATGGCCCTGAACAGCATCACGCCCCGAGTAGACATTCACATGATTTTTTACATTCGATCTATCTGCGCTATATCCACTAATTACAGGAGTACCCAGGGTCACGAGGTTATCTACCTGGCGGTCAACCATACCTGTAACCAGATTCGCCACATTTCCGCCATGGCTATGACCAACAAGGTTTAACTTTTCACCATCAGCAAATTGATAGTTATTAACAGCTTCCGATATTCCTTCTGCAGCTGTTTGTCGAGATGCATCATTATCTCCACCAGACCAAATCGATCGATTGTTCACGACTACCATTCGATCCTGGAATGTATTTTGCACACTGGAAAGAAAATCTCCTTTAGCACCACCCAGGCTCCAATCACTAGGATTGTACCAAGTCCCTGGTATCACAACCGTAAGCAACCCCGTCGGATCGATATTATTTATAGGATTATTCCTTGCATAGCTATAATAATTTTGCTGCTGTGGATCGGCTAATAGCTTCTCGGGCTTTGAGATGATGATCGGGTCCTGGGAAATAAAACCGCCTGAGCTCGAGTTCTGATAACGCGCATTCATATAATGAAGCCCAGTACTTTGATCGAATTCATGCCCAGCAAACTTCCTCTGCTCATTGAAGCCTGCTTGTTCATCAATCCTAATAGCTCCGTATGGATAGTAGTCTGACGCCTCTATGATCGTGCCGGAGGCATCGGTGACGATATTTGAGCCTGTAAGATGGTCGGTGAGGATTGAGGAGACCGTCGATGAGGCTCCGGTTCCAATGATCGTGGCAATAGCAATACCGTTAGCAAAGACATGCTTTGTAGGAGTACCAGAGCTGATGTTGTAGAACTTGCTTGGATAGAAGGTTGTAATCGTACTTGTAGCGGTTGAGATGGCTACCTTGATTCTCTCGCCTGAAGGATCATATGCGTATGTTGAAGTGGTGCCTGAAGCCGCATATTGATCGAGACGATTGAGATAATCCCATGCGAGGGCGCTTGTAGAAGAACCGGTCGTTCCAGTCAGGTTGCCGTTATTGTCGTATGTGAGACTAAGTCCGCCGATCGCTGTTGCTGCGTGCGGATTAGCGTATGAAGTGCCGGCATACGTATAGCTCCCTTGATCGGAAGTTAGGATATTACCCAAGGCATCGTAGCTGAAAGTCTGGTTGTAGCCTTGAATACCCGGAGCCGTGCCCGTCGCAACTGCGGATGTAAGACGATAAAGATCATCGTAGCCGTAGTTAATGGTTCGCTGGACGCTTGTGGCACCGGATTCAATAAGCTGGGTGATATTGCCAACCGCGTCATATACGTAGCTCAAGTTTTGAGCATAACTTAAATTCGGCAAAGCGCTGGTCTTACCGGTCAAGCGATACAACTTAGCAGGATCATACGTATTTACCTGCGTAACTCCATTAGAATATACGATCTTTGAGACTTGCTCATGCGGCGCATACTCAAAGGAGCTCACGATCGGAACAAACGCTACATCGGTTGTTTCTTTTTTAGATACAGCGTTCAAGAACCTGCCCCCTGTATAATCGTATTTGATTTGCGAACTATCCGGATTCGTCATTGTAAGCAAGTTCCCTAACCGATCATACGTGTACTGCGTCACATAATCTGCCCCATCAATAGTCTTGGTTTCGGAAGCAATTAAGTGCAACGGATTGTATGTGTTCTGAATTCTGATCTGAGTTGAACTCGCCGTACACAAGCTCCCGATACCAAATGAACAGTTGTCATAGGTATACGCAACTTCAGTCCCCGCTTGTCCAGTATAATCCTCGGTTAATGGACGGTGGACATCATCGTAAGTGTAATTAACGGTTTGACTCTTGGGATCGACCAGTGATGTAAGATTACCGCTATCGTCATACGTGTAGGTCCATGAACCAAACGTTCCATCACCAACTGAATGCAGATCTTCTGCGGTTAAACGACGACCAAGACCGTCATAGGTAAAGTTACGCACATTACCGGATGCATCCGTGATTTTTTTGAGATTACCAACGCCGTCATATTGATAGTAGGTGTAATACGTTGAGGTCGCATTGTGCTCATTTACCTCTACGAGACGATTGTATGCATCATAAACCAGATCTTTGGTTTTCCCATTCGGATCAGTGATCGTTATCTTCCAATCGCTATGCGTTGTCGTGGTATTTCCGAGAATATTGGAGCTCGTCTTCACTCGCTGCAACGTATCGTACGTAAGACTTGAGAGCATAGCCGCGGAAGTTGTGGCAGAGGTCCGGGAAGTACCCGAAGAGAAATACGGCAATGATTCACCGGCTGGCAAACCGAGGCTATTGAAGAAGAAATCCTTAACGACTAACACGGTGCTAGTAGCTGCGGGTTGGCGGCTCTGGATGAGTCTCCCTAGACCATCAAGATAAAGATAACTGTCAGCTGTTGAAGTCGATGAGAGATGCTGCGTATTTTTAATGCTGAAAGCGCCAGATGTATCCGTATAGGAAAGGCTCTGGACAAGATTTAAAGTAGAGCTCGTGACTGGATCCGGTGCGTAAACTTCCGTCACGCGACCTAAGCCATCGTATACGGTTTCAGCGATAAGACCATTGGGATCAATGACCTGTTTTGGCTCGCCGACAGAGTAATTGTAGATATACTGCGTTTTCTGCCCTAATGGATTGGTAGTGGTGGCTGGATAAAGATTGAATGCATCGTAAGTATAGGTCGATGCCTTTCCACGCGGATCCGTGCTCGTCGCAACCAAACCAAAATTATTATAGATCGCTTGAGAATCGATATACGTACTCGCCGTTTTCCACGCCTCTACCTTTGTGCGGTTGCCCTTATCTACGCTGCCAAACGAAAGTCCATCATAGTAATATTTTTCATCTTTCATCTGATTACTGCTTTGATCGAGCACGGTGACCTGCTTGACAGCTCCGATGACGCTGCTTGTGGCACCTGAGGCATAAGAAATATTCGTAGTAACAAGATCGGTACCAGAATCAGTAAACGTCCCATCATCGCTTCCAGTCACATGGCCATATTCTACCTTCTGCGTCTGGTTGCCGTTGATATTGTCATAGGTATATGCTTCCGCTTTGTCTTTATGGCTTGAATCCCCGTCGTAAGTATAAACAACGGCTTGCGCAAGTTTTACAAAAGCTGAAGTCGTGCTTGCGACTGTTGAGCTTGTGCTATCCCATTTATTGATGGTTTTTTCAAAAAGATTGCTACTCCCATCATATTTTTCGATCCGATACGGCTTGCCAATCTTGAAATAATTATCCGTAAACTCGCCTTGCGTGCTATCACTCGCATTCCCTTGATGAAAGAACGTTTTGGTGACATTCCCATGCGGATCTACAACGGTTGTACTGGCAAACCCAGCGAATCTGCTGTCGAAAGGATTGTTATAAGAATACATTCCCCCGTTGTATGCATAGGTAGTCGTTGCGATATTTCCTAAACCATCACTGACTACGATATTGGAAACAGTTGGGATCGAAACGTGGGCGCGATTAGCTATACCTCCGTTCTCATTCCTGAACTGGGCAGCGCGTTTATAGACAAATGATACGTTGCCGCCTTGCGGATACGTAATTCTTGATAACAAGCTATTTGCTTTTCCGTTATCAATCCAAGCTTCGTAAACATACGGAGATGATATTAAGCTCCGAATCATATCAGGCATGCCATCACCGTCTACATCTGCAATTTTGAAGGCAGCATCTTTTCCGGAACTTATCCAAAGCAAGACAGGAGGGTACCAATTTGAATCAGATGTCCAACCACGACCATTGTTAATCCATGCTTCATAATAGTTTCCTCCGGCGCTATAGCTGCGAACCATATCCGGTAAACTGTCGCCATTTACATCCATGATCCGATAACCCATGTCATCCGTCACATAGTTGCTAAGTACCACGGGCGACTTCCATGTCGGATCCGAGGTCCAGCCATGGCCATTGTTGATATATGCTGAATAGTAATAGCTACTACCATCGTAATAACCACGGATAAGATCGGCCAAGCCATCCGCATTTGCATCAAAGACCTTCCAACCGCGATCACGAAGGGTGTCAGAGGTTAATAGCTCTGGAGGGTACCAGCTCGGATCTGATGTCCACCCATTACCGTTGTTAATCCAAGCTTCGTAGATATTTGCTCCCGCAACACTTCTTACGAAATCAGGCAATCCGTCACCATTAAAATCGGCGATTTTATAACCCCTGTCATGACCCGAAACTTGATTAAATACAACGGGCGGATTCCAAGCCGAATCCGCGGTCCAGCCATTACCGTTATTGATATGCGCTGAATAGGAATTCCAGCTGCCATTCCAATAACTACAAATAATATCCGTCAACCCATCTCCATTCACATCTAAAATTCTGCATCCCAAATCTTTATTGATTTGAGTAAAGGGTACTGGCGGATTCCAAGCCGAATCCGCGGTCCAGCCATTACCGTTATTGATATAAGCCTCGTAACTATAGGATGATCCGCCGTCGTAATAACCTCTGATAACATCAGCCAAAGCATCGCCATTTACGTCAACTACACGGTAACCGATATCTTGATATGTATCCGGTGCAAGTAACGCGGGAGGATACCAAGTAGAACTCGATGACCAGCCCGGTACCTGGGTTTGATAGCTAAATGTCGTTGTTGGTTGTGTAACCGTATTACTAAATTCATCCCTACCGGATTCAACAACCGTTGACAGAAGGGAACGAGTTCCATTATCTCCAGTCGTATATCCTAAAGAGTACTGACGTACCAAAGAACCATCACTGTTTACATCGATACGGCTTACGAGATATTTAGGTACGATATTGAAACCTGTATTTGTTGAGCTCGCAGTATCCGTTCGCGTTGAGGTAACAAAATTGATTTGAAATATGCCATCAGTGACTCCGTTTCCTGTATAAATAATACTTGCGGGATAAATTACCCCCGAGTCCTTTGAATACGTGTACTTGATATAGTTGTCATTGGTATCCCGCATCTCTTCCAACATCCATTTAAAAACACGCGTGCCGTCATTGGGGTCGTCTTGGCGTGTTGAGGTTGAATAACCGAATGTATATCTCGTACCCGCCTTATCGGTCACGAGCCACTGATTTGTGGTGCTCGTAAATTCATATTTACGAAAATCTCCATTTTCCGTTCTCGCAACGTAAAGTACAGGATTGGTTGTTGTTGTTAATTCACCATCCCAATATGAAGTGAAATACTGCGGAGTTGTTGTGCTATAAAGTCGGTCTACGCCTTTTTTAGCATATCGTTGAATATATGGAATGTTATCTGACCAATTCGCGCCATAAATACTCCCTAAGGTCGAAGCTTGACTCTCGTACACCAGCTCGTAATTAGGCTGCAGTCCGCTTCTTCCTGGAGGGATCGAGATAGGATAACGATAAACCAAGTTGCCGGTATTCTGTTGGATATTCTGCTGGTTGGCTTTGGCTAAGTTCTGAGACAGTACTCGGTCTATGATTGACTCGGTCTCATCATCAATAGAACGCATTGATGCCGCTTCTGCCTCGGGAGGCTCTTTTGTGTCGGTAGAATCCTTGATGTCATCCTTGTTTGTATCTTCCAGCTCAGAAAATTCAGCAATCGCATTCACTTCCGAAGATGGAACGGCGATTTCTGGATCTGTCGGCCCTTCTACTGTAGTAGATTCGTCCAATGTCTGTGATGGGATGTCTGCATCCTCAACCGGTTGTACGGATACCATGTCAGCATCAGAAGCTAAAACCGGGGCTATATTCGAGAAAAGTAGCGAGAACACGCAAAAAAAGATGGACATCTTACGGAATGCCGCAAATAGATTTTTAGACACAATAAATTAAAAAAATGATTATATATTTAAGTATAACACAGGCTTCTTGGGTTCTAATAAAAATACCGCGATTGTACGCGGTATTTTTTTATGGTGTCCCCGGGACGATTCGAACGTCCGACCTGCTGCTTAGAAGGCAGCTGCTCTATCCAACTGAGCTACGAGGACAGAAATCGATGATCCATGAGCGATGAGCCATGAACGACAGATAGATAATCATGATTTGTGGTTCTTGAGAATGCCCCATAACATCGCCGCAAGGTTATCAGCCAACATTCTGATTGATTGAACTTCAGTCGCTATGAGCAAGGATTCTTCAACGCAAAAACCAAGCAAATAATCTGATTCCTTCAAAGAACCGTGTGCAATCTCAATAAAACGTAAAAAATCCTTATCGCTCCTTCTTGTATAACCTTCAACTACGTTTAAAGCAACCGACAATGCTACCCGATTTAATTGGGAAGTTATCCCATATTTTTCTTCATTAGGCAGCTGTTTAGATATTTTATAAACTAAATGAGCATACTCATCCGCCAATCTTTTTACTTTATCGAGATATCTTTCCTCCATATTTTAATCATTTCCTGTCGTTCATCGATCACGGCTCATCGTTCATCGTCTTGGCGTGGAATGCCTTGTGCACTTCTTTCAGCTGCTGGTTGGTCACATGCGTATAAATCTGCGTGGTAGTGATGGATGCATGTCCGAGCATGGACTGAACCGACCTGATATCGGCGCCATTCATGAGCAGATCCGTTGCAAAGGAGTGTCGGAGAGTATGCGGAGAAACTTTTTTCGGGATGCCTGCCGCGACTGCATAATATTTTACAAGACGCTCGATAGACCTCGGGGTGAGTGGTCCGACTTCTTTTGCGCCAGCCTTGGCGCGGTCATGGCGCACAAACATGTACGGCACTTCGTCCTCGCGTAGCTCGAGATATTGTGCCAGGGCGTGCTTGGCTTGGGCAGAAAGAAAAGCAACGCGCGTCTTGTCGCCTTTTCCGCGCACGGAAAATTCATCCCGTTTTAAGTTGATTTGATCACGCTTGAGCTTTGCCAACTCCGAAACACGCATCCCTGTCGAAAAGAATAATTCGAGAATAGCTTTGTCGCGTGCTTTTACGATCGGCTGCGCATCCGATTTATCAGGAGCTTCGAGCAGGCGCGGCAAATCCGTCCCTTCTAAAAACTGCACCTCGCGCGTGCCTTGTTTTGCCAATTCGATTTTTTCCGGAGCCATGGTCGGAATATCGCGCTTGGCCAAAAATTTCAAAAATGTACGCAACGCAATAAGATGGTAATTCTGCGTCGTTTTTTTCAAGCCCTGCATATCGTCTCCGCGGTCCATGCGGTTCAAGAACAGGCGATAATTATGGATCACGTCCGGATTAATCGCTTCCGTCTCAGGATCCTTTGACCAGTCGATAAAACGTTTAAGATAAAACTCATAATTTCGGATGGTCATCACGGACCGCCCTTTCTCGACTTCGAGATGCTCCAGAAAGATACGGAGATAGCTGGAAACGCTTGCCATGGACAACACTATGCCATATCCGCTTGCGTCGGGAAATGCATTGACAAAAAGCCTGAAATATGAAAAGAAATGGGCGAGGTGGTAATGGAACAGCTCACCGACGAGCGCCTCACGCTCTTTCTCGCCAAGATGTTCGATAGCCAGGAGAAAAACCTCCTGAAACGCGCCGAGCGGTCCACCATCCCAGGTGCCACGCAGTACAGCCGTCACGAAGACGATCTCTGGTTCCTCGAGACGCGCATCGGCACGCTCTGGAACGGAACTTCGACCGTGGTCGTCTATCAAGGCGAAGACAAGTCCAAGCTGGCCCCCGTTTGGCGCATGAGCGCCGACCGCTGGGTCGACGAGGAAGTGCTCGCCTCCATCGAGGGCTTGTCGAGAGACATTGTCATGAACTTTCTCAACGATGCGCGCCGCGTGGGATTCGAACGGGCGGCCAACATCATCACAAGACTGAACCCGGGCCTCGAGCCCAAAGACAAGCTCCCCTTTTCCATCTTCGACATTCCGAAACAGAAACAGCCGATCAAGAACAAATACAATGTCGCGATCGGCGATCTCGTCTACGAAGAGGGCATCGAGGACACGCTCGATCGTTTCGGTGGCGCGGAAGAGGTGAAGTTCCTCCCCAATGCCATCGGTAGAAAATCGGTAAAGCTGATCCTGACCTTCGTCCAAGGTGGACGACTCTGACCGCCACTCCTCCCCGCCTCTCACGAGAGGCGGGGTCTTTTGTATGCTAAAATAGGCAGGACATGCGACGGTTGGACCTTACCTTTGCGGCTTTGCTCCTGCCGCTGGATTTCCTCGCCCTCTTGGGCGCGGCGGTTTCTGCGTACGCTCTGCGCTTCTCTCCGTATTTCACCGGCATCCGTCCTATCATCACCGAGATCCCGTTTTCGCAGTACCTCGCCTCGGCTACAGGCTTTGCACTCCTTTGGATGCTGCTTTTTGCCATGGCCGGTTTGTACTCGATACGACAGCGTCGTGCGTGGAACATGCTCGGACGGGTATTCGTCTCTTGTTTAGCCGGCATCATGTTGGTTATCGCTATCGTTTTCTTTTCACGTGCGCTCGACACGTCTCGCTTCGTCATCGCCGCCGTTTTCGGATTTGCCGTCGTCTATGTTTCGCTCGCACGCCTTGCCCTGCGTGCATTCCGCCGCATCCTCTTCCGAGCACGTGTCGGACATGAGCAGATTGCCTTGGTCGGATCCTCACGCGCTGCCTTGGACATCGCTATGCTGTACAAACAGCATCCCGAACTCGGCTGGACCATAGTCAAACAATTCAAAACATGGAACGACATCACCAAAAAAGAGCTCCGTGAGTTAGCCGCCAAACACAAAATCGATACCATTCTCCTCGCCGAACCGGAGCTTAACCGCTCCGACGCGCTCGATCTCATCGGGCTAGCGGAAGAACACCATCTCGGATTCCGCTATCTCGCCGATCTTTTCTCCGCCACCTTCACCAATGTAGAAATGGACACGTTTGGCGGAGTGCCCGTCATCAGCGTCAAACGAACGCGTCTTGATGGCTGGGGCCGTATCTTTAAACGGCTCTTCGATATCATCGCGGCATCTTTGCTTTTAATTTTTGCAAGTCCGCTCATAATCATTTCCGCGATCGCTTTGTGGATAGAAGACGGTTTGCCGGTTTTTTTCATGAACGAGCGCGTTGGTGAACGCGGCAGCTTATTCCGCTTGATGAAATTGCGTTCCATGTGGCGCCGATACTCCATTGGTCCGCAATTCAAAAAACAAAAAGCCGCTCTCGAAATGGAAAAAGAATTGATCAAAGAAAAAAGCATCAAGGAGGGTCCAGTCTACAAAATCGCAGATGATCCGCGTGTAACCGGTGTCGGCCGCTTTATCCGACGCTGGTCCATCGACGAATTGCCGCAATTCATGAACGTGCTCAAAGGCGATATGTCGCTCGTAGGTCCGCGCCCGCACCAGCCGCGCGAAGTCGCAAATTATCTCCCCCATCACCGCCGTGTGCTCGCGATCAAACCCGGTATTACCGGTCTCGCCCAAATCTCCGGCCGCAGCGATCTGGATTTTGAAGACGAGGTCCGCTTGGACGCCTGGTATATCGAAAACTGGTCCCCCGCATTGGACTTGTACATCCTCCTCAAAACTCCGATGGCTGTTTTCAACAAAAAAGGGGCTTACTAGCCCTTGACGTTTCCGTCGCGACACGCCTCTGCGCCGTGCATACAATCAAAACATGAGTCTGGCATCGGCGCCCGTACGCACAGAAGCACGGAATGAACCGCGCCGCGTTGCCCTCGTCCATGATTATTTGGTCCAGGATGGCGGAGCCGAGCGCACGCTGCTCGCCCTGCATGAAATGTATCCTCGTGCACCGATCTTTACCCTGTTTCATAATCCTCGCCGCACCCACGCGGGATTCAAACACGCCGACATCCGTCCATCGCGCTTAAACGATCTTCCCTTCGCCAAACATCACTACCAGTGGTATCTGCCTTTCATGGCAAGCGCGATCGAAGACATGGATCTCTCCGGCTACGATCTTGTGCTCTCCTCGTCTTCCAGTTTTGCTAAAGGTGTTATCGCTTCTCCTGATGCGCTCAATATCTGTTACCTCCATACGCCGACGCGCTTTCTCTGGCAAGAACGGGTCGGATACATAAATGAGCTGCCTCAACCCGCGCTTATCAAACGCATTCTGCCTTCCGTGCTTCATCAACTGCGCACATGGGACCGTTTGGCAGCTTCGCGTCCCGACATTCTTTTGACCAATAGCCGCACCTCGCAGTCGCGTATCAAACGCTACTACGGTCGCGGCTCGACCGTCATCGCGCCTCCGGTCGATATCGAGCGTATTCCATTTTCGCACAAAGCCGGATCATTTTGGCTCACCGGCGGACGCCTTGTAGCATACAAACGTTTTGACCTAGCCGTGCGAGCATTCGCAAAACTAAATCTCCCGCTTAAAATCTTTGGCGAAGGGCCGGAATTACCGAAACTCAAAAAACTCGCAGGACCAAAAACCGAGTTCCTCGGCCATGTCACCGAGCAAGAAAAAATCGAACTGTTCCGCGAGGCCATCGCCTTCCTCCATCCGCAAATCGAAGACTTCGGCATCACCGCCGTGGAGGCTATGGCTGCCGGACGGCCAATTATCGCATTTGGACAAGGCGGCGCAGCCGAAACCGTAATCGACGGGACAACCGGCACATATTTTGAAGTCCAGACATGGGAAGATGTCGGCAATGCGGTTATCCGTTTTGATCCGGGAAAATTCGACGCGCGCCGCATCCGCGCTCATGCCGAAACGTTTGCCAAACCGGCATTCCAAAAACGCGTACGCGAACAGATCCGCGAGGCGTGGCAAGCGCGTTCAGTATGAACATTTTGGTCGACGGCCGCCCACTGCAAGACCGCCGCTCCGGTGGCGTAAGACGCTTGGCCGAAGGATTGCTCCCCGCCTTGAAACAAGCTTCTCCGGATTTGAATTGGATAGTCGGAACCACCGGCACGCATCGATATTCCGGATCCGACATTCATGTGCCGATGCCCAACAAAATCCTTTCTGCCCTGTTTGCATTGCGTCTCAGTTCGCTCGATATGCATTTTGATCAGGCCAAAGCCGATGCCATGCTTTTTTTTAATCTCGGATTTTCCGGACCGATTTCAATCCCGTATGCACTTATCGTCCATGATCTCTCGTTTTTGATTGAGCCGAAATGGTTCCGTCCACGCGCAAGGATTTGGCACAAGCTCGTCTCTCCGAAACGCATGATCAAACATGCCCGTCGCATTTTTGCTGTCAGTGACAATACAAAGCAGGATTTGATTCGTCTTCTACAAGTCGACGAACAATCTATCGACACCATTCCGCTTGGCATCGACACGCTTCCTCCGGCAAATCCTCCGGCAAATCCCCCGCAAGGAAAATTTATTATCGTGATCGGCGATGGCGATCCTCGAAAAAATACTTCCGTCGCTTTGGAAGCGGCCCGTCAAAACGGGATACAGGCTATCCTCACCGGAAAAAGCGGGAAAAATGTTACCGCAGACGCCGAGTTGGCGTGGCTCTATGAACATGCCTCGGCCTTTTTGTATCCAAGCTGGTACGAAGGATTCGGCATCCCGCTTCATGAAGCCGCTCATTACGGAACGCCTATCATCGCTTCGACCGCCGCGCCGCTCCCGATCACGGCTCCCACAGGCACGATTTTTGCCGCGCCGGAAAAACCGCATCATTGGGTCAAAGCATTGAAGGATATTTTAGAAAAGCCTGATGCGTACCGTACGTCGACACAAAGACAAGATTGGTCCGCTGCCGCCAAGATAATCAGCGATCGAATGCGTCATTTATAACACCGCCATTTCCTCCAAACGCCAATCAAGCGACTCGGTATGAAAAGACAAACGATAGGCATTTGACTCGTCGGTAACGGAAAAATAGTAAATCTTTTCGCGGCCAATCCGTTCGGCATGCACTAAATTGATCTGCTTCACTTGGTAGTGACGCTGATTCCACTTGAAGCTCATGGGCTCCGGACGATTTTGACGAAAGGCAACTAAAACCTCCACCGGTTGTTTGACCGATTCGTAGGACATATTGGATTGTTTAAAGCTTTCTATAAGCCCGGATAACTGCGCGTACCACCCCTTGAATCAGAGGATCGTAACAATAAATAGGCTGCATGGTCTTATTTGCCGGCTGGAGCCTGATTCGGTCTTTTTCACGATAGAATTTTTTCAAAGTCGCGTACGTATTTTCGAGCAAAGCCACGACCACGTCTCCGTTTTTTGGAGAAGGATTGCGCTCCACAATGACATAATCGCCGTCAAAAATACCTTCATCGATCATGGACTCGCCTTTCACGCGCAAGACGTATGAATTGGCCGAGTCCGGAACCAAATCTACCGGCACCGCGAAGGTTTCTTTCTCTTCTACAGCCTCGATTGGTGCGCCGGCGGTAATAAGACCCTTCAGAGGCAAGATAACGCTCTTACCCCAGCGTACGGCCTTATCCGTGGGTTCCAGCTCCCTATTGCCTCCGGTAGACTCGGCACCGCGTAAAAAACCGCGCGTGCGCAAAGCCTGGATATGCGTATGGACCGTGGACGGAGAAGCAAGCTCCAGCCCGCCCGCGATCTCGCGGTATGACGGTGCATAACCGTTATCGTTGATGAAGTTTACGATGTAGTCGAGAACTTCTTTTTGTTTTGGAGTGAGCGGCGCTGGCATATAAAACAAAAATAGAACACGATAGAACAGAAGTCAAACACCTGATATCCACACCCTTGACAAAATGCCGAAAATATCGAACGGGGTGGAGGGAAGCTTCCGGAACGCTCAAAGAATTCGCGCTCGCGGATTGAACAGCGGACGGAAGACCGGATCACATGCGGACACTCTGGCTTTTGTTCCGTTCTGCAATCATCGCAGCCTGTCTTCTGCTTTCATTTACAGCACGCGCGCACGCGCAAGCGGCACATCCCGTCATCGGTGAAGTTGCGTGGGCCGGTTCGTCGCTCTCCTCTGCCGACGAATGGCTCGAACTTTGGAATACAGCCGCCAATACGACAACGCTGGCCGGATATAAATTACGCGGAGCTTCATCAGCCGATATTGTATTTGGCGGATCTGATGAAATTCCGCCCTACAGCGCCTTCCTCATCGCAAACTACGGAAAGGACGATGAAAAATCTGTGCTCGATGTCGTACCGCAAATTGTTACTACGACACTTTCGCTTTCAAATAGCGAATTAAAAATAGAATTACTTGGTCCCGATGATTCAATAGCCGACTCCGCTGGTGATGGCGGAGTTCCCCCTGCGGGCACTTCCCTGCCTGAAAAAATGAGCATGGTCCGTCAAACGGATGGATCGTGGATATCTGCAGCTACATCCACGCCGGGCGTATGCGATAACTGCATCATCCCGGAACCCGTAATCTTGATTGAAGAATCCGTGACAACATCAACCGAACAAATCATCGAAACCATCCCCCCAGCATCTCCGACGTCGACGATACCCGGCCCCGAACCGATGCTCGTCGCAACATCAGCTACGCAAGAAACGGTTGAACTCCCCATCTTCTCGCCAGAACTCGTACAAGCTCCTGTGTCGGTCATCTATATCGAGCCGCTCGATTTGAAACTGCACGCTATTTTCCCCGCTCCTGAATCAGGCTCCGAATGGATAGAAATCGATGCTTCCTCCGCCACAGGCACCTCGCATGCATTGAACTGGAGCTTGAGAGACGGCTCGTCAACAATCTTCCGCTTCCAAACATCCGTACTCGAGACCATAGAAGAACGAGGGAGTATCTGGCGTATTCCTCTCGCATCCGCACGGCTTAATAATGGCGGTGATACGGTTGAACTTGTTCGGCCAGACGGCTCAATCGCCGAACGGATGACGTATCCAGAAACCGACCGCGGAAAAACATGGATCAAGAATACCGATGGAAATGCTTGGGTGATAGATCCTCCCCCGGTGCAGAATGAATCAGCTGTGATTGTACAAATGGCAAATCCTGCGACGATTGAGCTTCCTGCAATCGAGTCAGCGGACAACGTAGTGCCGGAACCGGAGGCAATGCCCGAACCCGCGGCAAAACCCGAAGAAACAAAAAAAGTAAAAATTGAAAAAACAAAACCCGCGCCTAAATCTAAAACTCCATCCAAGCCAGCGCCCGCCGTTATTCAAACATCGATCGAAACTATGCATGACATAAGCAGCGGAGTAAAAATAAAACTTTCCGGCATGGTCGCCACGAAGCCCGATATCATCGGCAAACATCAATTCGTTCTTGTTGCTCCAGACGGGCACGGCCTCTGGGTACGTGCCAGCAATAAACAACCCTCCCCTCAACAAGGAACCGTTGTCGAAGTAACAGGAACTCTCACGCAAAATGATGACGGAATATATCTGAAAATGTCGGCATCCGATCTTTGGAAAGCTGTAGATGTGCCGGCGGACGTCAAACCGCGCATCGTTGATTTTCTCGCGTACGATGAACACGATAGCTGGAGTTTTGTCGAAGTAACAGGAACCGTTCTCGAAGTGAAAGGTCAAAATGTAGAAATGGATCTCAATGGAGTTGTTGCTATCGCGCGCATAAAACCCGCCACGGCCTATCGTGCGACGCGGCTGCTCAAAGGCGATACGCTCAACGTTCGGGGCGTCGTAGATCTCCGTGGCGATATGCCGATCATTCTCCCTTCTTCAGCCGACAATATTACTCTTGTAGCCCATGCGAAAAAAACGGATACGGAAAAACCGAAAACCATACCGGACTGGCTGCCATTCGGTGCCGCGGGCATTACAATCGCCGTCACTGAAACTGTGAAGCGTGTCAGAAAAATCTATCGAGAACACCAGCTCCGCTCCCGACTCGCTTTAACTGATCACTAAAAATCGACTACTGCCCTTATGGAATACGTCCCCTATACCAGCGTCATTGATACCTGCGATGGCCTAATCGAAGAAATCCGCGAGCTGCAAGATTTGCACCGGGAGCTCATCCGCCAAACCCAAAGCCTCGTCGAGGCCCTTCGTCCGCCTGAACCCGGACTCGCCTTGTAAGCCTTGCGAAAAAAACGGCTGTCTGTTACGCTTTCGCGCACAAATGAACAGCCGTGCGGGTATCGTATAGCGGCTATTATGCTACCTTGCCAAGGTAGAGATGGGGGTTCGACTCCCCCTACCCGCTCCAACAAAAATACTTCTCGAAAGAGAGGTGTTTTTGTTATGCTGAAGGCCATGAAAACGCTTTTTCTTGTCCGTCACGGACAAGTCGATAATCCGCATCATATTTTCTATACTCCTGAATATCCTCTTTCGGATGCAGGAAAAAAAGAAATCGCCGAACTTGCCGACTGTTTGGCAAAGGCGGGCTGCCATCCAAAGCGCCTTGTCTCGTCGCCGTATCTCAGAACAAAACAAAGCGCTGAAATGATTGCCATAACCCTCGGCAAATTAGCGCCGGAATACGACGACCGGCTGGTTGAATGGAAGGCGGGTGCATGGATCGGTTTGCCGCTTGAGCAATTCCGTGAAGCTGCCGGCTATCATTCAAAGCCATTCCATCTTCGTTTGGCTGATGTAGAGCCGTATGCTGATGCCGCGGCCCGTATCCACGCATCCGCTGACGACATTCTAAAAGACATGACGGACGGAGAATGCTCGGTTATCGTCTCGCACCGCGAACCTATGGTCTCGGCAATTTTGGCATGGCAGGGTAAAACCGATTGGACGGAAATCCCCGAACTCGACTTCCCTCCCGGAGCCTGCTGGAAGCTCGATTTCGACCAAGCCTCGGGGGTCTTGCAAAATGCTGCTAGATTCGATACTTTATGCCGGCAACAAAAGACGGGCGTGTAGCTCAGGTGGTTAGAGCGTCACACTGATAATGTGAAGGTCCCTGGTTCGAATCCAGGCACGCCCACCATACAAAAACCCTCCAGCTGGAGGGTTTTTGTATGGATGAAGAAGTTTAATTTGCCTCTTCTTCGCGCGTGATCTGGATCGACGCTGCATTTTGGCCATCATCAGTTCTTTGGCCAATAATCGCCATAATCATTTTGACATTGCCTTTTGCGTACTCGCTAAAGAATGCCTCGGAAACATTCGTGTCGGTTTTCTTTTCAAATCCGTTGGCCAGAATAGCTTTCTCGTACCAGACGGCGAGTTCATCCGAATCCACTCCGGTAACCGTAACCGCAAGCACCGCACGCTTCTTGTCTCCGCTTAAAGACGCAATCGAAGCAATCGAACCCTCATATCTTGGGATATCCGTCGGAAAACCGGCCGGGATCTTGGCGCCCATGCCGAGCGAGATGGTTTCGCCTGTTTTTGGATCGGTCACATTGAAAGACCCGCCTTCTGCATCGATATCCAGCTTACCTCCTGATGCGGCCTCCATACCCTTTTCGACGATAGCTTCGCCGATTTTTTGATTGATTTTTTCCTGGACTCCGGCAAACGGATTACATCCCAAACCCATCAATGCAAGCGAAGCCAGCATGGCCGAAGCCAAAGTATTACGTGTATTCATATAGGTACAAGGGTAACGCTTCAACACGACTTAGCCAAACAGCTCCTGCTTCAATCGTTTCTTTACGTCAATCCCTTTCTCCGAAAGCGCCTGCTTGATCATGTCCATAAATGCTTTTGGCCCGCACATAAGGTACATGGTGTCTTTCGTATCCTCCGGCAAATGTCGATGGATCATGTCCGAATCAAGCCGTCCAAACTCCCATGTTCCGATATCCGGTTTGTCCTGGGTTAAATTAAAAACCGGTTTGAACCAATCTTTCCGCTTGGCGAGTTCCAAAAACTCTTCGAGATACGGAGCGTCTTCTACGGTTCGATTTGAATAAAATAGCGTGACCTTCCGTTCTTTTCCATCAGCATTCAATTGTCGAAGCATAGACCGGAACGGAGTGATCCCGATACCGGCAGCAAAAATAACGATCGGACCATCCCCTGGAGGCAAAACAAATACGCCAAACGGACCCTGCAAATCCACGCGGTCTCCCGGCATCAAATTGGATGCGCGCTTGGTAAAGTCTCCCTTGATTTTGATCCCGATTTCGAGGCGGCTCCCGTCCGATGGAGCGCTTGCAATGGAATAGGCCGCCTTTGCCCAAACGCTTCCGTCCGGATTATGGAGATATAAATAGACCCATTGCCCGGGAGCGAATTGAATCGCATCGGTTTCATCAACGGGAGAAAGCACCAGAGTGTAGGTTTCTGCGCTTTCCCACTTGAGTTCGCGCACGACAAAGGGGCGAATCATCAAAACTGGATTGATAGCCATAACGGCCAGAGTGTAGCACGTCCAAGCAAAAACGCCCTTAGTGGGCGTTTTTGTAGGCTTCCATTGATTTTTGGATTTCTGCTTTCGCCTCCTCTAATGACCCGAACCCATTGATCTGGATTTGATCGTACTTCTTTTTCTCCAACTTCTTGTATTCCTTGAAATATAAGAGAAATTCTTCGCGTACATGTGCCGGCAAATCTTCAATCGAGGTTATCTCGTCAAAACGTGGATCGACTTTTGAAACTGGCACTGCGATGATTTTTGCATCATCACCATCTTGGTCGGCTGTTTTAATCATGCCGATTGCGCGGGCCTTGATCACGCATCCGGTAAAAGTCGGATGCGTCAAAAGCAGACATACGTCCGTCGCATCACCGTCTCCGGCATGTGTTTGCGGAATAAAACCGTAGTCAAAAGGATAAAAAGTCGGTTGATGCAATACGCGGTCAAGCTTAAAGTAACCGCCTTCTTCATCGTACTCGACTTTATTTGACGATCCTTTTGGGACGTCGATCACGACATGGAACTCGTCCGGTGTCCCGCACGGAACTTCGTGATAGAGATTGATACCTTTCATATGTAGATATTACTGGCTGAGGGCGTAAGTATAATTGATATAGAGCGCATCCGACAACACATCTATTTTTTGCGCCGGAATGATATTGACCGCTTCGTGCAAAACCCCGCCGCGGCCGGCCGAGTAGACGCGTGCATCGCTCTGGAAACGGACAAAGGTTCCGTATTTATGATCGACATTTGAACCGAGCGCAATGCTCGCCATTACCTCGGCAGAAATCGTTGTGACATTTGTTCCTTCCGGATACCAGCTCTCGAAAGAATTGGCCGGAAACGGATGGCGCTTGCAGTCGCGGCCGTAATAGTAGATTTGATAGTCGGCCTCGGTTCGGTCGTTTCCGTCATCAGCTAGTTTGATCAATTCGAATCCCTGGTACGGACAAGCCGGCGGCTCGCTAAACGAAACGCTCTTTTTTGCGTAGACCTCCATGCTCTCGATCTTGGCTGAGACAATCACCTCTCCAACCACCGAGGATTTAATGGCGAATGTCGCACGGCCCATGGAGTCGGTGACGGGAGCAAGCGGGATAACGATGGTCTCTGGATCCGAAACTGTAATCGAAACCCTCTTGTCAGGCATGGCTCGGTCATAACGATCGCGCGCTTGGACGGTAATGGTAACCCGCTGGACGCCATCGGCCGATACCTTGGCCGGCGATGCACTAATGGTCGAATTCGAGCCGGATACAGGTAAAGAGGCAGACTGAGCATGAACCGTAAACGGGACAAAACTGAGCGCAACAAAGGCTCCGGTTCGCAAAATGGTAGAAAAATTCATACGGAAATATTGGATAAGTTAACAAGAATCTACCTTATTCTCCAAATTACTCAAATAACCCCTTCACTTCCTCCCATGTAAGCGCGGCAAGCTCGGCCTCGCTCTCTTGGACAAGTGCGTCGAACAGCTGCTTTTTGCGTACTTGGAGCTCCATGACTTTTTCTTCTACCGAACCGGAAGTAACCAGTTTATAAACATTTACGGTCTTGGTTTGGCCGATGCGATGCGCGCGGTCCATGGCTTGCGCCTCGACCATCGGATTCCACCACGGATCGAACAGGATAACCGTATCGGCCTCGGTCAGCGTCAAACCTGTTCCTCCGGCACGCAGGCTTAACAAGAAGACGGTTACGTCGGGGTTCGAGCTGAATTTTTTGATCTCTCCTCCGCGGTCGCGTGTTTTTCCTTCAATGGTTGCATGCCCGATCTCGGCGCGATCAAGGGCCTCGCGCAAAAGATCCAGCATTCCGGTGAACTGGCTAAACAACAATACTTTATGACCGCCTTCCTTGGCTTGGCGGACGAGCTCTAGCGCCAATCCCATTTTTCCTGACAGTTCTTCGGTACGCGGCAATCGAGGGTCGACAAGAGTCGGGTGATCGCAGATGCGGCGGAGCTTCATCAGCGCCGTCAGTATCTCGATACGCGACTGTTGAAAACCCTTTTCTGCCACGGCCTTCATGACATTGGCGCGCACCTCCTCAAGCGTTCGCGCATATACCACCAATTGCTCGGGCGTAAGCGAAGCATGCGAGGTCTGCTCGACTTTCGGAGGCAGGTCTTTGAGCATAGTCGACTTGGACCGGCGCAACATGAATGGCCGGATACGCGTCCGCAAACGCTCGAGCGCCGCTTGGTCCTGTCGGTCGCGGATAGGACGTTCATACCGTTTACGGAAGTCCTGCATGGATCCCAAAAATCCCGGCATTAAAAAATCAAAGATGGACCAGAGTTCATGCACGCCGTTTTCAAGCGGGGTACCCGTAAGCGCCATGCGAAAATCCGCCGGAATCAATTTT
The DNA here is from genome assembly GCA_020854265.1 of Candidatus Uhrbacteria bacterium. GTDB lineage: Bacteria > Patescibacteriota > Patescibacteriia > 2-12-FULL-60-25 > 2-12-FULL-60-25 > CAIXDN01. The sequence continues at coordinate 42,758 of JADZFU010000004.1, read as the reverse complement.
GCAGATTTGGCCGTCGCCGTCGCCGGATTCTTGATGTATTGCGCTTCATCAAGCACGCACATGCGGAACGGTTTGCCGCGTTCGAGATACGCTTCAAGATCGCGCTGGATGGCGGGATATGTCGTAATGACAAGATCGTATTTATCCACCGACTCCAACAAATCGCTCCGTTCGTCGGCCGTGCCTTGAATCACCAGAGCCTTGAGATTTGGCGTATATTTTTGCGCTTCATCCCACCACGTCAGGGTAAGCGTTTTGGGACAAACAACCAGATCAGGCGCATCGCCTGGCTTTCGCGTCACGGACAAGTAGGCCAGTACCTGAAGGGTTTTACCCAAACCCATATCATCGGCCAATATTCCGCCAAAACCGTATTTACGCAGAAACGCCATCCATGAGACGCCGTCTTTTTGGTAAGGACGTAGCGTTTCATCAAGCAATTCAGGCAAAACGATTTTTTCAATCGTCATTCCTTTTTTCGCTTCTTCGAGAAAATGGGTGAATGCTGCATCGGTTGACTCGACACGTGAAGAGCGGATCTGCTCGATCAACGCCACCATTTCCGGCGCATCAAACAACCTGGTAGAGAAATGGCCTTCTTTGTCTTGCTCGGCGCGTTCCAAAAATTCAGCCATGCGCTCAAGCTCTTCAGGATTATCGTATTCGATGAGCGAACCGTCCGCGGCACGGATAAAAGGCTGGCCGCTTTTTACTGCTTGGATAATTGACCGCGTATCAACCTCAGCCTGCTCACAGTGCCACGCAATGGAAAAGTCGAACCATCCGGCACGGCTTGAAGTGATCCCCAAATCCGGCGCAATGGACAAACGCTTGATGGTCATTCGATCAAGCGTTTTTTTATCCGCATCGACCGTATACCGGTACTCTATTTCAGGCAGGACGTCTTTTGAAAAATAGTAGATCTCGTCTGCTGGCACGCGGAATACATGGGCCTCATCGGTCGGGACCATCGGATAGGCATGTGCCAGAAAAATACGCGCCTCGCCTTCGATGTCCCAATCGCGGTCGGCTTCATGCTCGCCGAGCGACATGAGCGGAACCTTGTGCGGGCCGTAATCGGCAAAAGCCGTCACTTGGAGCGATCCGCCTTCGGCAAATGCAAAATGGACGCGGATCGTATCCAGCGCATGAAGGCGCGGCTTGGCTTTGCTCGGCATTAAATGCCGATTATACAGAAAAAAATGCCATTGTCCAGTTCCGGTTTCTTGGAGTAACCTGTTGACCGAGTATGAGCCGCACGATGAATATCTTTGCCTGGATCCTCTTGGGCGGCATGGCGACTGGTCTGGGAACGGGATTTTTTCTGTATCAAGCAAATCTCGAGCGCCAAATGCTCTCCATGCAGGCGGCCGAAGCCAAGCTGCAGGCCGAAGACCTTGCTCGGAGAAGCAAAACTCTGGCCGATGAAGCAAATACCAAGCTTGACCAAGCTTCAGCCGAGGTAAAACGCGCCCAAGATCTGGTAAAACGCTATGAAGAGGAACGGCGCATGATCGAACAGGCCGAAGTCCTTATCGCCACCACCCGCGCCCGGTCATGGAAAGAGTATTTGAACATTCCGCTCGGAATCACCTTGCGCCTTCCAAATGCCGCAAAAGAACAATTGAATGATTCGACCTTTACTTCAATCCCGGCGCAATCCGCGAGCTTTGCAGATCCCGATCCGTGGCTCCTGATCGAGCCATACTCGGCAGACCGTGAAAAAATTCTCTTGGCCTCGGCCTCTGGCACGAGTGAAGCGTTATTCTTTTCATCCGGAAAACTCTATGCAGGCGTTCGGGGCACTCTCGATAAACAAACCGGATACGTACTCCGCGTACAGTCTGCCGCATCTTCGACACACTTGATATGGATGCATGCCGCGCCTGGTATCCGTGAAGCCGATCTATTGGATGTGATCGCCAGTTTTACGTTTCGTTCATGAAATCCTGGAAAAAACTTCTTCGATGGTTTGGAAAAAACGGCCGCGATCTCCCTTGGCGCGGTACGCAGGATCCGTACCGGATTCTGGTATCGGAAATCATGCTCCAGCAAACGCAGGTCTCTCGCGTCAAAGACTATTATCGTTTATGGATGAAACGTTTCCCCTCGTTCGGATCGTTGGCCAAAGCCTCGAATGCGGATGTCATCTATGCCTGGGCCGGACTCGGATATAACCGTCGCGCTCTCATGCTCCGCGATATCGCCCGTACGATAATACATAACCGATTACCTGAATCCGAGGACGAATGGCGCGCCCTTAAAGGAATCGGTCCATATACTGCTGCAGCCATTGCGGCATTCAGCCTGAACAAAAAAACCGTTCCGATCGATACGAATATCCGGCGTGTACTCGGCCGCGTGTTGCTCGGAAAACCGTTTCCTGATTTAAAAGACGACGATCGGCTCAAAAAGCTCGTCAAACCTCAAGCGCCTGACGTCTGGCAAGCGGCATTCGATTTGGCAACGTCGATCTGCACCAAGACTCCGGACTGCGCATCTTGTCCGTTGAAAACGGATTGTCTCGCTGCTCCGAAATTTTTATCTGGCAACGTTAAAACGCCGAAACGGATGGTCAAAAAATCCAATGAAAAAATCTATCCAGGTAAAAAATATCCGGACAGGATTTACCGCGGAAGGATCCTCTCCATCATCCGTCAAAAACCTACACCCATTTCCCAAATCGGACCGCGTATCGATCCATCATTTTCTTCAAAAGATGCAATCTGGCTCGAGCATATGGTCGACCGTTTGATTAAAGACGGCCTCCTGCGCAGGATTGACAAAACCCTTGTTTTGGGCTAGGTTTTTACGTTGCTCTTTCAAACGAGGATGCCATGCATCGTGATTTTCACGTCCTGCTCATCGAAGACAATGCCGGCCATGCCGGACAGCTCATGGAAACGCTCAATGCGATGGAGCGCGTGTATGTGTCTTGGGCTCGCGACCGAGCGTCTGCACGAAACCTCATCAGCGAGCATCGAAGCAAATTCGATCTCGTCATTCTCGACGCGGCCCTGGACCCTCCCGGACTTTCGCTTGATACGCTCGACCTGATCGATCAGCTGTTCGTCCACAATGAAACGCCGTCTTTCGACGGACTTCTCGTCGCTTCGAGCGGTATCGCCGATTACCGTAAAGAGATGCTCTTGGCCGGCTGCCATCGGGCAACGACGCAAGTACGCATCTTTGTGGAGCTCGAGGAAATCCTTTCGGACGCACTCGAGCGGCAAATCACCCGCGAGTTCCCGCGCATCCCCTGAAACCCTTCAGCATATGGAGGGTTTTTTATATTAGGAAAAGCGCACGGGCATTCTCGGTTGTCTGTTTCGCAATCTCTTCCAGCGTGACGCCGCGGACATGCGCCGCATGTTTTGCCACTTCTTCTACATATGACGGTTCGTTCCGTTTTCCTCGGTAGGTGTTTGGCGCTAGCCAGGGAGCATCCGTTTCCACAAGCAGCCGTTCGACCGGAATACGCTTAATGGTCTCATTGATTGCCGTTGAAGGATCCTTACCTTTTCGTAACGGGAACGTTGCGATTCCATTCACGGCAATGTGCATGCCTAGATCGAGCAGAGGTTTGGCCTCTTCCCATGTCCCGGTGAACGAATGCACGACGCCTTTTGCGTAGCCGGTTTCCTCCAAAATCTCCGCGAGACGCGATAGCGCATCTCTGCAATGGACAACCAATGGCAAATCAAGTTGCTTCGCTGCCTCGATATGCGTCCGAAAAACCTTTTCCTGCTTTTGAATAGCCGCTTCGCGTTCTTCTGGTAATCGATAAAAATCCAGACCCGCCTCGCCGATTGCCACGACTTTTTTGGATGAACGTGCTAGCGCTACCAATCCTTCCACCGTCAAATCGTGCTCATGCACCTCGCCTTCGTCTGTGTCGACATGATCTGAGGTTGTATGCGAAGGATGTAAACCGACCGTGGCCCAAATCCCTTCCGTTGATTCCGCGAGCTTTATCGCATTTCGCGCATTTCCAATCGCTGTTCCTATCGTGAGCGCCCAAATATTTTTCTCATTCATCCGCTCTAAAACCTGCTCGCGATCTGCGTCATAAGCAGGAAAATGGAGATGGCAATGCGTATCCACCAAAAACGGTTTCATGCAGGCAATTCTGCTGTATATCAAAAGCCCCGTCCAGAGTTGGACGGGGCTGATCTCACCAGAGCTTCCACCAGGGCTTGGAATCGTTCTTCTCCCTCACAGCCTTCTTCCTAGCCTTCTCTGCCGCCTTGAGCCGCTCCTGCTTCTCGACATAGGTCGGAGGAAGCTCTCCCTTATTCCTCAAAGACGGCGTAGGGAATTTAAGGGGCTCGGGCTCGGGCCCTGGCTCGAACTTGTCTTGGGGCGTTCTCGCCTGTTCGAGGTCCTTGTAGCGCTTCATCGCCACGACGCGCAGGGCTTCCGCTTCATCATCGTCGAGCTCCCAGCAGTCTTCTGTCTGACCAGCTAGATGCCGCAGATGCTGTTCATCCGTGACGCAGAGCAAGGCGGCGTACGCAGCCTCGTAATTGTCCTGCTTGAGGATGAGCTCGACGAGCCGTTCCGCAGGAATGTGTTTGGCCGCATCGTCGCGGACGCGGACATCTCCCTCGAGAAACAGGATCTCGAGCTCGCGCTGGGCGAACTTCTCGAAGAAGCTGTGCTCGCACCAGTCGTCGTCCTTGTCCATCAGACGCGCAAAGGCCACGCCCTCGACACCTTTGAGATCCTCCCAGCACTCGAAGGCATAACCCTTGATGCTGAAGGAATCAAGCCACGGAGCACCAAGCGGCCCCATGGTACGCAGCGTCATGAGTTGGCCGTCGCAAGAAATGAATTCTCCGACGTAATGCACCTCGCCATCCTTGAAAGCCCTGACAACGGATCCAGGCGGAAAATCAGGCTGAGCCATGCGAACCTCGATGTAATGAACCGCAAGAATTGTTAATAAAAAAGAACGTCACTGTCAATAAATCAGAGCAAAAACCTCAAAACATTTTCAAATGTCAAACGAGACCATCCAGCCACGGTTGAGCGGCTTAACCAGTCCATGAGCGTCGGATCGAGGCGGAATGACATCACGAGGTACACGCTCGAACCGACAAGCACGACTCCCGAAAGGAATCCGCATGCAGCGCCGATAATTCCGTCGACCAGCGACACGACCGGTAAAGAGGTAACAACTTTGAGAAGCTTGGCCGCCAGCGTAAACAGCCAACCGACCAAACGGTAAATCAATACGAAAATCAGGATAAACGCGATCAAACGGCCTATCCCTTCGCGCCCGGGAAAAAGCAATCCAAACGGCAGACCAAAATAGTTAGACACATACCGTGCACCCAAAAAAGCAATGACCGTCCCGATCAACCCTCCCAAAGATTCAACCGCACCGTCTTTCCAGCCGCGGGCGGCAAAAGACAGGATGACGACAACCAGAATAATGTCGACGATAAGCATACCCCTACTCTACCTCAAGCCGCGGAAACAGAGGAGCCGGCTCGCCAAGCGGAGCGCCCGGGGTGAGACCTCCCCATTGCAGCCCCTGAACCCAGCCTTTACTCAACTCCTCTTCGGCATTCAATCCTAATTGAACAAATATTTTATTCGATGTTTCTGGCAGAACCGGATGGATGAACCACGCATACCAGCGAATCGCTTCAAGCGAAACATACAGCACATACGCCGCGTCTTCGGGATTCTCTTTTATTAATTTGAATGGTTTTGTATCTTCAATAAATTTATTCGCAATAAAAAGGCTCTTCCAAATTTCTTCGAGCGCCTGGTCGCATCGCGAGTTCGCATACGCCGTACCAACACGCTCCCCCACGAGCTCGAGTCCGCTGAGCGGATCAGAAGCTTTTTTCTTTTCTGGTTGATACGGCGGGACTTTACCGTCGAAATATTTTTTCGACATCGGAATCACGCGGTTGACCAAATTCCCGAGGGTATTTCCGAGATCGCTTTCATAGCGCCCCATCAAACGTTCGCGCGAAAAGTCCCCGTCTTCGCCGTAAGAAATTTCACGCAGCAAGAAATAGCGCACCGCCTCAAAACCTACGGTCGATTCAAATTCTCGCGGATCTATCGCATTTCCTGAGGATTTCGAGATTTTTTGACCATCGATGGTGAAAAATCCATTGGCAAAAACCTGCGTAGGCAGCTTGGCTGATCCATCCGGATGGCGGAGCAGCGCATCGCTTTTCGCCGCGCTCATAATCATGGCCGGCCAAAGGGCGCAATGAAATTTGATGATGTCTTTACCGACCAAATGCAGATCTGCCGGCCAGAATTTCTTGAACATCTTTTCATCCGTTCCATATCCGACCGCCGTCATATAATTCAGTAGCGCATCAAACCAGACATAGATACGCTGATCCTCGTCGCCTGGAACGGAGATACCGACAGGCACTTTTTTGGCTTCTCGGCTGATGGAAATATCCGCCAAATGGTCTGCGACATAATTGCGGATTTCATGGCGGCGCGATTCCGGCATGACGAATGAGTTGCCTTCTTCATACAGCGTTAACAGCTCTTCGCGATAGGCCGTCAATTTGAAGAAAAAGTTCTTCTCTTTGATATGTTCGAGTTTCAACTTGGGGTGAAGCTCGCAGTATCCGCCGGCAATTTCCGACTCGGTCTTGAAAGCTTCGCAGCCGGTGCAATACATCCCCTCATAGACGCCTTCGTAAATATCCCCGCTTTGTTTCACCGCATTCCAAAAACGCTCGACTCCCGCCAAATGGCGCGGCTCCGTTGTACGAATGAAATCATCAAGCGAAATCCCGAGCTCGCTCCATGTGCTCTTCCACGCATCAGCCATCCTGTCGAGATATGCGGTGAGACTGCTCTCCCCCGCTTTCTCCATGGCTTGGACGTTTTTCTGGCTATTCTCGTCCGTGCCTGTCACCAAACGCACCTCGTCCCCGAGCAAACGGTGGAAACGCGCCAAGGCATCCGCAGCAACCGTGGTATACGTATGGCCGATATGCGGCTTGTCGTTTACGTAATAAATGGGAGTGGTGATGTAGTATTTGGACATATCAAGCAGGACCGATAATCACGACAAATTCTCCTTTGGAACTCGTAGCTTGTATCGATTTTTTTACCTCGTCAATTGTACCCCGGTACAGGGTCTCGTGCATTTTCGTAAGCTCTCTTCCGATAAAGATCTTGCGTGAAGGATCGAGTACGGCAGCCATTTCATCCAACGCCTTTTCGATCCGGTGGGTTGACTCGAAAAGAATGGTCGGAATCTCGCGCGCGCTCACCTCTTTCCAAAATGTCTGTCGGCCTTTTTTGTGCGGGACAAATCCTGCGTAGACAAAATCGTCCATGGCAAAACCGCATACCGAAATAGCCGCGGTCAGCGCCGAAACCCCAGGAATCGCAACAACATGGACGCCTGCTTCAAATGCCGCTTGCACGAGTTTGCCGCCTGGATCATTGACGCCGGGCGTGCCTGCATCAGAGACGTACGCAACCGATTTGCCGTTTGAGATATCGCGAACCAATCGGTCAATCGCATCCGCAGAAGAATGCTCATGCAGGGCAACCAACGGTTTCTTAAATTCGTAATGCGATAAAAGCCTTGAAGTAACCCTCGTATCTTCGCAGACAACGGCATCGACTTCTTTCAGGATGCGAAGCGCTCTCAAAGTGAGATCTTCGAGATTTCCGATAGGCGTTGCGACCACATACAGCGATCCTGACATAGCAGGTTTGTATCAAGATTTGATCCAACGTACAATACGGTCAATATGAAAGGTTCATTCCGCTTCCTTTTTCTTCTTACGGTAATCGCCTGCATGGGATTGGGCTGCAAAAAGCCCGTCATAAATACCGACGGAACTATCCCTGATGCTTCCCAAAACACAGGCAGCCAAACCATAGCCGTACAAAATCAACGCAACGATATCGCCGTCCCGAAAGACTTTTCCAAAGAGATCGGCCTCATCCGCCAAGCGCTTTCAAATCTTGGTCAAGCACAAAGCTTCCGCGCGGAGCTCAATCTCCCCGGACAAAATACGCGCATCGACGCCGCTCTCGATTTCAACCGTTCGCAAGGCGTTCGCGGCCGCATTGCGATGCCTGGAGCCAATGGCGTCCTCTCGGCTGAAATCTATCTCAATGAAAACACCATCCTCTTTAAAGACGGCATGAATCCTTGGCAAGACGTGACCCAAACAGCCGAGGGCGAACGTCTCTCCGGCGTACTCAAACAAGCATTTGCATTCGATTCCTCGCAATCAAGCGGATTCAGCATCAATGACTCTGCGTACATCGCGAATATTGTGGACGATCCATCCGGCTGTCGATTATACGATTTGATCCAATCGACCAATGGAAATATCCAGACATTACGCATCTGCATCACGGACGACATCGCAACCGGCATCGATATCGATACGGTAAGCGGCCTCGTCCGCATCCGCTATAAGGACGTCAACGGAAATGTTCCGATTGAAAAACCGAAGCTCTAATTAATCGGACGATGGCAATGCCGCCTCTTCGCGGTCGAATTGCAATTCTGCATCAAGGGCTTCAAGGGCCGGAGCTTCCCCGCCAAAATAAACACGATCCTCCATATCCTCAAGCCTGGCAAGCAAGGTGTCTTGCGCGGCACCCTTCATTTCGAAGACTTGCTCACGAATTTTCTTCAGGCGTTTCTTGATCGCTTCGAACTCCACGAGAGCTTCCTCGATCATGGGCGCGAGCGCGTCTTTATGCGTTTCGAATAAATCGATCCGTGCCTCATCGCGTACCATGTTGATTTCGATTTCTTGTTCACTATGAATGGCGAGGCCGGCATCGGGGTGCGCCAAGGTTGATTCCAGATCGCTCGTACCGGCATTTTTGCGCAGTCGCTTTAACAAAAGGGCTGTCGCAGGACGGACATTGGTAATCACAGCTTCCCACTCGAGCTCGGAACCGATCGTTTTTAAAAAATGGTCGAGCGCTCGCCTCGCCGGCCATGTGATTCCGGCGATATTTTTTGCCATTTCAGCTAAATGCTCCTTAGGCAGGCGTTCGCCGCCATGCACGGCCTCGGCTGCCTGTTCGTAAAGCTTGCGGTCCTTGGCCGGTAAAAAATCGATAACCGATAGCATAAAGTCTGCAATCGCGACCGGATCCTGAAGGTTCAAGTAACGCTCCATATTTGCGGATCATATCAAAAAACAGCTACGCTGGATACTAAATATATGGAAATCCTCGTCCTCCTCCTGTTTGTTGCCGTGATCTTTCTGACCCTATCGGTGATTGCGCTCTGGTCCAGGATCAACGGGATTGAAAGACGGCTTCAAAATCACGCTCCGGCAAAACCGAGCCGTATGGAGCCGGCCGTCCGCGAGGAGCGCCTGCCGGAATCCAAGCCTATGCGGGAAGAAAAAAAATCCTCCCAAAGCAGCGAATTCAAACTTGGTGGAAAACTCTATTCGATCATCGGAGGATTTGCCGTGCTTCTCGGACTTGGTTTTCTGCTCCGCTTTGCTATTGAAAATAATCTTATCTCCGCTCCCCTGCGCGTCCTGCTCGGTATCGTTGTTGGTCTCGTATTAATCCTGCTTGGCTTGTATCTGCATGAAAAAATGAAACAGTTCGCGCAGATACTCAGCGGCATTGGTTTGGGTGCTTTATATTTGAGTTTGTATGCGGCAACCCAGCTCTACAGCCTTTTGCCGCTTCCTCTTGGATTTGCGGCCCTTGCTGCCGTTTCCATTGTCGGTATTTTGCTTGCCCTTCGGCATGATTCGCAGCCTCTGGCCATCTACGCTCAAATCGGCGGCTACCTGACACCGCTGATTTTATCCGGAGGCGGCAATACTCCGCATACGCTATTTATCTACCTTCTCGTTCTAAATACGGTCATGTTGGCCGTGTCTTGGAAAAAACCTTGGCGCGCTTTGGCGAGCATTTCTTTTGCCGGTACGGCCATCTGCTACACCTCATGGGCGGATCTCTACATCGGATCAACGCCAACCTGGGTTCCGCTCCTATATATAGATCTGTTCTTCCTGCAATTCCTAGGCCGTACTCTGATTCGAGTCTGGAATGAAAATATTTCGGACGGCTGGGATGTCCTCCTTATCCTCATAAACCCGCTCGTCTTTTTTACCTTCGCATTTCAGATCATCAATACGCTTGAGCATGCCCGCACATTCCAAGCCACGCTCTCTTTGGGTGGCGCCGTACTCTACCTTCTCTTAGCTGCGTGGCGCATCACCATGCGCAAACGCACCGATGATGCCGACATCGCCTTCATCGGTATGGGCAGTATTTTTTTCGCCATTGCACCGCTCATTTGGTTCGACGATATGCGCTGGAGCATTGGGGCGTGGGCTTTTCTGGGTCTTGTATTGGGAATCCTTGCGGACCGTTTACGCTCGACATGGCTCGACTATCTGGCGCATGGATTTTTCTTTGTCGCAGGCCTGACTCTGCTCTCTGAATATCCGGATCCGGTTTCCGGTACATGGCCGTGGCTGAATCCTCGCATGGCGCTTTACGCTCTCGTTATCGCAGCCTTCATCGGAAACCTCTGGTACAACGAGCGCAAACGCCAATCCAACCACGGAGCCAAACGGTCGCTCATGGCTTCGATCCATATCGTTGCGACCTTTGTTGTCACATTACTCGCCGTCACCAGCGAAGTAAACGGTTTCTACGCTCCCGCCGATCTTTGGACAGCCGCAGCCACCGTGATCTTAGGCGCATTGGCTGGCATGGCCGGCATCTGGATCGGGTCGGCTAGCCTCCGGTCCTCTGGGTATCTGGCTATTCTCTTTGGCGGACTAACCACGATCATCTATAGCTTCGCGATAAATCCCGATACGCATCGGTTCTTGATAAATCCGCAAACCGCTGCGCTCTTGCTATGCGCCGCTATCACGTACGCTCTGCTTGCATACATGCGGACAGCTCTGGACCATTTGACTTTGGATGAACGCCGCTTGGCCAAGCCCATGGTCTGGCTTGCATCCAATTTCTTTCTGCTGACCATGATAAGCCTTGAAACATGGCACTTGTTCAAGCCAGGCTTGGACGGGTACGACAATGAACGCGATGTAGCGCTTTCGGTTGTTTGGAGCATCTACGCAATCGCCTTGGTTGCTTTCGGTATCTACAAAAAATCCAAATTGGCACGCACCACCGCACTAGCCCTCTTTGGCATTGTCATTGCAAAAGTCGTGCTGATTGATACTTCGGAACTCGACAACTTCTACCGCTTCATCACCTTTATCTCGCTGGGTATCATTCTGCTGATCTCCGGTTTCTTGTACAACAAATTCAAAACGCGGATTGAAGGCTGATTCTTGACGAAAAATCGGGTTTTCTGTAAGGTTCGGGCCGAATAACTTGCTTATTCATCCGTCTGGACCGGGTCTTTTTATCCATCGGCAGACGGCTCTCCGCATGACGGAGGGTCATAACGTTCGTAATTATTCACATGGAAAACACCAATACCTCCGCCTTTGCGAAAGTCATGGAAGAAAATGCTTCCGTCGCTTTCCCGAATGTCGGCGACGTCGTAAAAGGCTCCGTCGTATCCGTCGGCCGCAATGAAGTACGTATCGACGTCGGCGGCCTCGCCGTCGGTTTGATCCGCGGGCCGGAACTCGACAAACATCTCGACCTTCGCGTCGGCGACGATGTCGAAGCAACCGTCATCGAACTCGACAACGAATTCGGCGAACTCGAACTCTCGCTCAAGGGAGCAGGCCGCAAGCGCTCGTGGGACAAGATCAAGGAATTGCTCACGGCTGGTGCTGTCATCAATGTCAAAATCCTCGATGCCAACAAAGGCGGTCTTATCACCCGCGTAGAAAATGTCCCGGCATTCGTCCCGGTATCCCAGCTCTCCCCTGCCAACTACCCGCGCGTAGCCGGCGGCGAAAAAAACAAGATCCAGGAAAAACTCAAACAGCTCGTCGGACAATCGATGGATGTCAAAATCCTCGACGTAAACGAAGAAGAAGAAAAGATTGTTGTTTCCGAAAAAGCCGTTTGGGAAACCAAGCAGGAAAGCGTTCTCTCCAAATATAAAGTCGGAGACCATGTCGAGGGCACCGTTACCGCCGTCACCGACTTTGGTGCCTTTGTCCGCTTCGATGACAATCTCGAAGGTTTGGTACATATCTCCGAAATCGCCTGGCAGCGCATCGACCACCCTCGCGACGTGCTAAAGATCGGCGACAATGTCCGCGCCGAAATCATCAACCTCGAAGGCTCCAAAATCTTCTTGTCGATGAAGAAACTCATCACGGATCCGTGGAAGGACGTAGCCAAACGCTACGCCATGAACCAGTGGGTCAAGGGACGCGTACTCAAGATCAATCCGTTCGGATTGTTCGTCGAGCTCGACCCGGATATCCACGGCCTCGCCCACATCAGCGAACTCGGCCAAAAGCCGGTCAAAGATGTGAACGAAGTAGCCCGCGTCGGCGATGAATTCGAATTCCGCATCATCTCAATCGATGCAGAGAATCACCGCCTCGGCCTCTCGCTCCGCAAGCAGAAGGAAGAAAAGGAAGAAGTCAAAGCCTAAGCCAAAAAAGCTCGAAAAGCCGCCCCGTAGACAACGGAGCGGTTTTTCGTTAACCTCGCCAAAACGCTTATGAATACGACTGTCCGTAACGTCTTGCTTATCGTCGGTGCCGTGGCCTTGGCTGCCGTGGCGCTCGCCTTTGTGAATCTTGATCAGCCAAAAACCCTTGATGTCTCAGGCTTTGCCGAACAGGTTCAAGCCGGCCAAGTCTCCGAAGTCGTGATCCGCGGCAACCGCCTCGAAGTCTCCTTGGCTGACGGCTCCAAAGTCATGGTCGATAAAGAAGAATCCATTTCCGTTCCGGAACTGCTTCAGGCCTATGGCGTAGACGCTGCCAAGGCTCGCGAACTCAAAACAACGGTCAAAGAGCCATCCGGACTCCAATTGTGGGGCGGGATTCTGCTCCAATCATTGATTCCGCTGCTTTTGGTTTTTGCGCTCATGCTGTTCTTCTTCCGCCAAGTGCAAGGACAAAACAATAAAGCGATGAGCTTTGGACAAAGCGGTGCGCGCGAAACCGCCAAAGGTCAGGAAAAAATCACCTTTGCAAACGTCGCCGGCGTCCGCGAAGCCAAACAGGAATTAATGGAAGTTGTAGAATTCCTCAAACAGCCGGAAAAGTTTTCCAAACTTGGAGCCAAAATTCCAAAAGGCGTTCTGCTCATGGGCTCTCCGGGTACGGGTAAAACATTACTCGCCCGCGCCGTAGCCGGCGAAGCCGATGTCCCTTTCCTTCATATTTCTGGTTCCGAATTCGTTGAGATGTTCGTCGGCGTCGGAGCATCCCGCGTCCGTGATCTGTTCGCAAAAGCAAAAAAATCCGCTCCCTGCATTGTCTTCATCGATGAAATCGATGCCGTTGGCCGTCAGCGCGGCGCCGGTCTCGGAGGCTCTCACGATGAACGCGAACAAACGCTCAATCAAATCCTTGTGGAGATGGACGGTTTTGAACCGAATCTCGGCGTAATCGTGATTGCTGCAACCAACCGTCCGGATGTGCTTGACCCGGCCTTGCTCCGCCCAGGCCGCTTTGACCGCCGCGTCGTGCTCGATCCGCCGGATATCCGCGACCGCAATGAAATCCTCAATATCCACGCAAAAAACAAACCGCTCTCTAAAGATGTGGATCTCCGCAAATTAGCCGAACGTACTCCCGGCTTCTCCGGCGCGGATTTGATGAATCTCATGAATGAGGCCGCTATCCTTGCCGCGCGCCGCAATCAAAGCGAGGTCACCTACAAGGACCTGCTTGAATCGATCGAGAAAGTCATGATCGGACCAGAACGAAAAAGCCACATCATGAACGAAGAAGAGCGCAAGGTCACCGCCTACCATGAAGCAGGCCACGCCCTTGTCGCCCACCTCTCGCCGCATGCCGATCCGGTACAAAAAGTCTCGATCATCAGCCGCGGTCGTGCGAACGGTTACACCATCAAACTGCCGACCGAAGACCGAACCATGCGCCGCCGCAAAGAATATGTGGAGGATATCGCCATGACCCTTGGCGGATATGCCGCGGAAAAAGTCATCTTTGGCGATCTGACCACGGGCGCCTCCAATGACATGCAGCAGGCCACCAAACTTGCCCGCAATATGGTTACGCAGTGGGGCATGTCCGACGCACTCGGTCCCCGCACCTATGGCCAGCGCGAGGACATGATTTTCCTCGGACGAGAAATCCATGAGACCCGCGACTACTCCGAAGACAAAGCTGTCTTGATCGACAAGGAAATCGACGGACTCATAAAACAGGGTCTGGAAACCGCTATCGAAATCGTTTCCAAAAACCGCGCCGCCATGGACCGCATCGCCGAGCATCTCGTAAAGCATGAAACCATCGAGCGCGACGAATTCGAAAAAGTGGTCGGGGTGCCGCCGGCAAATCCCAAAGCCAAGCTGAAAAAAGAAGGAATGGAAGTCGCCGGATAAGTACACACCAAATCCCCCGCCTCATGCGGGGGATTTTGTGTTATTATGGACGTAAATCGCTCTTATGATACGCAAAAACACAAAGCAAGAAGCTTTCGGCTCTTTATACCGCCACATTATCCCGCCTTCCCTCAAAGAAGCATGGCGCATGAAATGGCTTTGGCTCCCGGCATTTTTCGCAAGCATGTTCCAAACAGGCGGCGTCTATGATGTGGTCCTCGTTGCGTTCAAACAGGCAAAAAATCAAGGTACGGCCCTCATGGATCCAAGCATATCTCCCTATGCCGTCTCGTTATACGAACGCATTATTCTTGCACCTTCCGTATTCTCGGCATCCGGCGCCATCATCAGTCTTCTTATTGGTATAGTCATTTCCCTCGGCATCATCGGTTTTGCACTTATCTCCCAAGGAGCGCTTGTTTTTGGCCATGGAGGACGCATTCGCGGCCGTACGCCGACCTTGCGTGAAACCCTCACCACAGGCGCACGCTATCTTCCGCGTATCTTCTTCCTGAATATCATCACCTTGTTCCTGCTTTGGCTTGCACGTTTCATTATGATTGTTCCAGTTGGATACTCCATAACATATCCGTCGGTCTGGCTTTCTATTGCCACGGTTTTGGCGGCCCTCGTGTATATCGCCTCCGCTATCACAGTCACCTCAATCCATCTTTTTGCCCTTAATGCCATTGTCCTGCAAGACGCCCATGTTGCCGAATCCATCATCCGCGCCTGGCATCTGTTTAAAAAAGCGTGGCTGAATGTCTTGGAGATTGGTCTCGTACTCTTTGTCATCAGCGCCTTACTCTTGGTAACAGGTTTCGTTGCCTTTTTGATGATGATCCTTCCGATATTCCTTCTCATGGTAGTCGGAGCCAGCTTAAATGCCTCCGCTGTGGTCTACGTCGCGTACGTCATCGGGGTTATTCTATTCTTCAGCGTCATGATTACCGTGGGTGTAGTCAGCGTTTCCTTCCAATACGCCGCATGGCACCACCTATTCATTCGCTTGGGAGAAGGCGGCGCCGCCCCCAAAATCCACCGCTGGCTGCGTTGGCTCACCGGTTCCTACAATCCTTCCTAATCAGCTATGCCCTCCATTGAAGACCTCCTGAAGAAAGCCAAACCCTCCGGAGCTTCGGGAGGCGCGGCTGGCGCTCCGGCCGCTCCGTCAGCATCCTCAAAAAAAACTGCAACGACCTCAACCACGGGAAAACTCGAAGAGGCACTGAGCTCGGTCAAGCTCCAAGAAAAAGAACAGCTGGCGAAAGAAAAAGCGGCGGAGCTCGGGCTGCCGCATATTGTCCTGCGCGGTTTTCCAATTGCACCAGAAGCGCTTTCGCTTATCTCTCGAGACGTAGCAACGACCTTGCATGTCGTCGCATTTCTCCTGCAAGGCGATGAGGTGCGCCTCGGTACAACCTCTCCGGGTAAAGATGTGGATGATCTGGTCGCGCAGATAAAAAAAGAGCGTCATGCAAATGTACAGATCTATCTGATTTCGGATGATTCGCTCGAACTGGCACTGAAACTATACGACAAACTCCCCACGCCAAAAGAGATCATTTACGGATACCGCATCAACGAAGCCGATCTCGAGAAGTACGAGAAAGAAATTTCCAATTTTGAAGATCTCCAAAAAAAAATTACCCAGGTAAATACTTCCGATCTCATCACGTTGATGTTTGGAGCGGCGCTCCGTATCGGCACATCCGACGTTCATGTCGAAGCGGAAGAGGAAGACGTAAAAATCCGCTTCCGCATCGACGGCTTGCTCCGCGATGCTGCTACCTTGCCCAAAACCGCTTGGAAGCAGATGATCGGCCGCTTGAAGCTTTTAGCGGGGGTCAAAATCAATGTCGATGATGTTCCGCAAGATGGCCGCATCACCATTTATCTCACGAATGAAAAGATCGATATTCGTGTCAGTTTTTTACCCACGGCTTTTGGAGAATCGGTCGTCATGCGTATTCTTCGTCCAAAAGCAATCGCACTTGAATTTGACGCGCTCGGAATCCGCGGCAAAGCGCTGGAATCTCTGATTGCCGAAATCGAGAAACCGAATGGCATGATCATTACCACCGGTCCGACCGGTTCCGGTAAAACCACCACGCTCTACGCTATTTTGAAAAAACTGAACACCTCGACTGAAAAAATCATCACGCTCGAGGATCCGATCGAATACAAACTGCAGGGCATCAACCAAAGCCAAATCGATCACAGCAAAAACTACGATTTTGCCAAGGGCTTGCGCTCCATTCTCCGCCAAGATCCGGACATCGTCATGGTCGGTGAAATCCGTGACGCCGAAACCGCAGAAATCGCCATTCAAGCCGCGCTCACTGGCCACTTGGTCGTGTCCACCATTCACACCAACTCAGCAGCAGGCGCTGTTCCACGCTTCTTGTCCATGGGCGTCAAACCGTTCTTGCTGGCTCCCGCCTTGAATGCGCTCATAGGACAGCGTCTTGTGCGCCGTCTCCAGCCTGATATGAAGGTCCCGGCCAAGCTCTCGGCTGCAAAACTCAAACAGGTAAAAAGCATTCTTTCGACCATCTCTCCTGCATCTGGCGTAAAAGTGGATCTGGAAAAGCTAGAATTCTTCGAGCCTGACCCGAAAAAAGTCACCAAAGAAAACGACGGATACAAAGGCCGCCTCGGTATTTATGAAATCTTCACCATGACGAATGAAATCGAAGAAATCATTTTATCCGGCGGAGACATTTCAGAATATAAAATCCAAGAGATTGCGGTAAAAAACGGCATGATTACCATGGCGCAAGATGGATTATTAAAAGCACTCGACGGACTCACCAGCGTCGACGAAGTCTTGGCTGTTGCAAGTGTCGATTCGACTAATTTCGAAGCATAAAAAATCCTCCCCTTGGAGCCAAGGGGAGGCTGATACTAGATCTTACGCACGCGCACGAGCTCGGGATGTGCTCCGGCGAGCGAGATGGCGTAGACCGTACCCGGCGAGAAGCTTACGCCCTCGTTCGGGATTTCGCTGTTTCTGCCGACCAAGGACAAGAGGATGAACATGGTCCACTCCGCACAGCACACGATGCGTCGCGGCACGTGCAGCTCCTTGTCCAGGATCTCACGGATGAACCAGATGGCATCCGTTCCGGGATCCGTGAGCGAAGCGCCGAACTCCGGCATGCTACGGATCACTCGTTCGACTTGATAGACGGTACGGCTTGGTCCATCCATCCACACGGCGGCGACGTCCGACGCGTGGTTGTTGATCCAGGCCTTCACCGCGGCTGCGTCCGGCTGGACCCCGTCCGAGACGCAAATCTCGAGATCCGCTCCGTCGTATTCGGTCTTGGGCGGCTGCGCCTTCGGAAGAATGTCGGAACGCGTCTGCACTCCGGACTCCGGATCGCCGGGCTTCTTGAAGCGCTGGAGATGCTCGAACTGGAAGTCGTCGGGCACGATGACGGTCGTGACGGCATGGTCGTGGTTCACCACGGCGATCACGCCCTTGGACTCATCGTAGTAGTAATGTCCCCAATGAGCAGGGGCATTCGGCGCACGACGCGTGCCGCTGACCAGATTCGCGGCCATACGGACAAACAAGGCGCATTCGCGCGCATCGAGGAGACGGCCGCCCTTCACGATCTCGAGGATCTTGGGCCGGATCATCTCGTAGACGACTCGGTGGATCACCGGTGGCGCCTTGCGATGCTCGACGCGCTCGAGATAGCGCTGTACGGCATGGTATGTCACCACGAGTTCGCGCTTGGATGGCAAAGGAACCTCCCGCCGTTTGGTACGGAACGGCTATCTAACATGTAACAAAATAATCCCAAACGGTCAAGCGATCCGTATACGGCGCACATCGCTGCCTTTGTCCGGCTCGATCTGCATCCGGATGACATGTGTCTGTCCTGCAAGCCATGCAGAAATCTGCTCCGGCCATTCAATAGCCATGACCGTTGCCGGGTCCTCCAAATACTCTTCAAGCCCGAGCGGTAAAATATCTTGCTCCGACTCGATCCGATACGCATCCACATGTACGAGCTGTTTGATGGCGGAATGGGCGGTTTTATACGCACGGACCAAAGAAAACGTCGGACTCCTCGGTTTATCTTTTGATCCGAGCGCGC
This sequence comes from Candidatus Uhrbacteria bacterium, assembly GCA_020854265.1. Lineage (GTDB taxonomy): Bacteria > Patescibacteriota > Patescibacteriia > 2-12-FULL-60-25 > 2-12-FULL-60-25 > CAIXDN01. The sequence goes on along the minus strand of JADZFU010000004.1, from coordinate 24,176 downwards.
GGGCCAACGCTTGCACAAAGGTCGTCTTTCCGGCACCGAGCGGACCAGACAATGCCAAAATCGAACCAGGTGAAAGTCTGTCAGCCACGGCTTTTGCTGCCAAATCCCAATCTTCCATTCTTGCAACGATGAAGTTCATATATTCCATTCCGGACGAGCATCCAGCTTTCGCCAATCATGCTTCTCGCCTTTCTTGATTCTCCAATATCCGGCCGCTGCAATCATGGCAGCATTATCGGTGATATAAGCACGGTCCGACGGCAAAAAAGCGAGTTTGGGTAATCGTTCCTTTATCGCTTTTTCCATCCGCTCTCTCAAAGAGGCGTTTGCCGAAACACCGCCCACAACAAGTACTCCGTTCACCTTGTACTTCTCGGCGGCACGCATTGTCTTCTCGACGAGGACGTCAACAATAGCCGTCTGAACCGATGCGGCTAAGTCGCGCTTGGCTTGCTCGGCCCGAGCATCTTCCATTTTGGACCACGGCTCCCATGCAATGCGTACTGCCGTCTTCAATCCGCTAAAGCTGAAATCAAAGCTCCCGTCATTCATCATCGGTCTTGGAAGAGGAAACGCGTCGGGATTTCCAAGCGAAGCAAGTTTTGCGATCTGCGGCCCCCCTGGATACGGCAGGCCCACCAGCTTTGCAGTTTTATCAAACGCTTCGCCAGCCGCATCATCGCGTGTTTGTCCGACGATTTTATATTTACAAAAGTCCTTCATCAATACCAGCTCGGTATGACCGCCGGATACGATCAATGCCAAAAGCGGAAATTTCCATTTCTTGCGGTTGGATGCATTCAGCCAAGCCGAGGCCAAATGCCCCTCCAAGTGGTTCACGCCGACAATTTTTTTGCCGGATAGCATCGCCAGCACGCGTGCGCTTTCGATACCCACGCGTAACGCCGTGGCGAGGCCCGGACCTGATGTAACCGCAATCGCATCAAATGCATCCATCCCTTTCTTGCCGAGCGCCTCGGTGATTAAAGATACGGATTCGGCTACATGTGTTCGAGCTGCGACCTCCGGAACAACTCCGCCGTATTTTTGATGGATAGGGATTTGAGATGAAACCAGATTTTTCACTATTTTTAGGGTTTTTCCAACCTCAAGAATCGCGATGGCCGTTTCATCGCAGCTGGTCTCTATTCCGAGTATTCTGGGGTTGGCAGGCATGCAGCCGATACGATAGCATAGATACGGCTGATTTCTACCAGCTTTATCCAATCCAATTACATAGTATCTATGGCACATCTGAAAGAAGGAGACCGCGTACCTGATGTCGTATTCAAAACCCGCGTTCGCGACGAAAGCGTCGAGGGACCGAATCCATTTCGCTGGCAGGACCGCACCACCGCCGATATTTTTGCCGGAAAAAAAATCGTCCTCTTTGCTCTTCCGGGCGCATTCACGCCGACCTGCTCTTCCGTCCACGCCCCTGGCTACGAAGCGTTCTACGAGGATTTTAAAAAGCTTGGGGTAGATGAAGTGATCTGTTTGTCCGTGAATGACGCCTTTGTCATGTTCAAATGGGCAAAGGATCTGAACATTGAAAAAGTCTTCATGCTCCCCGACGGCAATGGCGACTTCACCGAAAAAATGGGCATGCTCGTCAAAAAGAACAACCTCGGCTTTGGCGACCGCTCCTGGCGCTACAGTATGTACGTAGAGGACGGCACCATCAAAAAAATGTTCGTCGAACCGGGATTCTCGGATGATTGTCCGACCGATCCATTCGAGGTCTCGGATGCCCAGACCATGATGAACTATCTCAAGGAGCAAAAAGCCTAAAATCATGTTCGGATTCAAACCGGTTTTCATCATCGCAGTTCTCCTGCTTGGTGGGACCGGTTTTTCCGTTTCCGCCCAAAACCGTTTCGCGCCTGCTTTTGTTTTGGAAACATCCTTCAAAGCCAAAGAAGTATATCCTGTCCCCAAAGACGCCCGTATCCTTATCATCCCCCACCATCTTGTTGCAGGCCGGGAAATTGCCTCATTGCTCGCTTCAACGCCCGCACCAAAAAATGTATTCCTGCTTTCACCGGACCACTTTTCTTCAGGAGAAGAGTTTCTGACCACCGATTCAATACGGCAAGCGGATGAGCACGGGATACATGGCCTGGTCCCGTTTATCGAACAGGCATGGCCGGGTGCGCAGATAGTCCCTGCAATGCTGCGCATCGACACTCCGACGGGCACGAGGCTTGAAATCACCCAAAAAATATCATCCGAGCTGATCCGGACTCCGGACAGTATCTTGATCGCGACGATCGATTTTTCGCATTACCTGCCGGTATTCGCCGCAGATTTTCACGACGAGTACAGCGCGGACATGATCCGCTCCCTGTCATGTGACAAGGCATACACGATTGAGCTTGATGCTCCTGGCATATTTGAGATCGCCTGCATGACCGCCCGCAGGCTCGGTCTCGCGCCAACCATCCATGCCAATACCAATTCCCTCTCGCTCATGAAGGCCGAGATTGCCCAAGACTCCACCAGCCACTTTTTAGTCTCTTTTTCTCCCGGGGCTCCGGCCGAACGCCAAACCAAGACCACCTTTATCTCCCCGCCGGGAAAATGGGTATCCGCCGAAAACCGGCTTGAATACGGTTTTGATGCACGAATGGATTTGGATCTTGATATGGACCTCGCAATCGGGATGGTTGAGAGCAGCCAACACACCATCCTCTACTTCATGCCCCACAAAACAACCGACCAAGGCCATGTACTGCTCACCGGGTCCGAACGTATGAAACGCTTATCGGAATTGGGATTGCCTGGTAGCGGCGTCGTAACATTGCTAAAATAAAAGATAATATGACCAATTCTCCCGCACCGCGTCAGGACCACACCCCGACGTGGCTTTATGCCATGCTAATGATCGGCGGACTCGTCGTCGCCGTCGTATTTACCAGCGTAATCTGGATCCGCTTTGAAAAAATGAACCAGCCGCGTATTCCGGCAGCTTCGACCTCCACCGGACTACCGAGCTGGATCCCGCCGAGTGAAAATAATCCAGGAGTAGACGAGCCGATGGAACCAGAGCCAGATCAAAACACGCCAACCGTCTTGCTTGAAGTCGAATGGAGCTCGCCCCAGAGCGTTGATTTTTATTCATTGCTCGATAATTTAGATTCGTTAAAAAATTCAACTTCAACAGCGAAGGAGATTTTAGACGAAGCAACAAGAAACTATTCGACAGGACCGAATGGAGAAGTTGAAAGAATCACGGCTGAAAAACGCGGTATTGTAAAAAATGGACCGTATGTAAACTGGACCTTCTACGCACTTGAAATCCCCTGTTACGATTTAGGATGTCCGAATCCGGTCAATATGATTCTGAGTCAGGATAGAACGCAAGCACTTGCGATTGGAGACGAGTATGGACTTTCGATTTCCAGCGTTGTTCCTTATGCAAAAAACACATCGGTAAAATACATCGAGCTTCCAGATCAGATCACCCTTAGCAATGGCGAAACTCTTATCGCCTCGAGTGCCGGTTCCTATTTCCATTCAGGCACTGATCGCACTAAATGGAAGGACACGGGTTTGCGTTTTCAAGGATATAAAATCTACTCTACCGACGGAGGGTGTTTAGCGATTATCACCGAAGATCAACAAGCTCATGGGTTTAGCTCGCGATTTAACGCGGAAAATCTTGATGGATACAAGGATACGGACGCATACGCTAACACCTATTTTGATAAAAACGATATCCCTTCAGAAGAAATAAATTGGTCCATAACACCTGTCACGTCTACCGTCTATCGCTCAAACTACTCGGCAGGATGCGGCTCGACTGATTGTCCCGTCATCGTAGCTGATGATATAAAACCAAGAACCTCTGACTTGATTCAAATTGGTACGAATAAGGACGGGGATCCCATCTATACGGTAAAAAATCTTGCACAAAGCAAGATCACGCAATCCGTTTATGAAATGTGGTATTTCTACGCAGAAGGAAAAGAAAAGCCACCTGTAGAGGAATTCCTCAAAACATATCCAGTACCATATTTTCTTTGGAAGGACGCCCTTGGTCGATATGCGGTTTACACACTAAGCAACCTCGCTCCTCTCGCAGAATGTGGCAAGCCCGTTATCTACCTTTATCCGGAAGAAAAAACGAATGTATCCGTCCGTCTCCCCTCCTTCATTAATGTCACCGTGAGCGAACCGACTTACCCGAAACAAGGCTGGACAACTACTGCCCATCCGGACGGCACCCTTGTCATGCCTGATGGCTCAAAATACGGATCGCTCTTCTGGGAAGGCACGGGCGTATCATACAAAACCCCGACTGAAGGCTGGCTCGTGAAAGACGGAGAGCAAGAGACATTCTTGAAAGAAACGCTCGCAAGACTCGGCTTGAATGAAACGGAGTCAAAAGAATTCATGGAGTTCTGGTTGCCGCTCATGCAGGACGCTCCTTACTACCGCGTGTCTTTTATCGTCAGCGAATGGAGTAAAGCCGCTCCGCTCTACGTTTCACCAAAACCAACCACCCAAATCCGCATCTTCATGGATTGGGAAAAACGCTCGAGCCCGATCTCTATTCAAGCACCAAAAATTGAAACCCCGAAACGCGAAGGATTCACTCTTGTCGAATGGGGAGGATTGTTAAGAAAATAACGGATGTTCACGCATGGAAAAAATCAAGGTAAAAAATCCTATCGTCGAGCTTGACGGCGATGAGATGACACGGGTGATTTGGAAACAGATCAAGGACAAGCTCATCCTCCCCTATCTTGATGCCGATCTGAGATACTACGATCTCTCCATCCAGAACCGTGATGCAACAAACGATCAAGTGACGATAGATGCGGCCGAAGCCATTAAAAAACATGGAGTCGGGATAAAATGCGCAACAATCACGCCCGACGAAGAGCGTGTAAAAGAATTCGGGCTCAAAAAAATGTGGAAATCGCCAAATGGCACCATCCGAAATATCCTGGACGGAACGGTTTTTCGCGAGCCGATTATCTGCAAAAACGTTCCAAGACTCGTTTCTGGCTGGTCAAAACCCATTGTGATCGGCCGTCATGCCTATGGCGACCAGTACCGTGCCACGGATATAGATATCCCATCGGCCGGAAAACTGACGCTTACCTTTACCCCTACGGATGGGAGCGGACCGGTCACCCAAGAAATTTTTGATTTTCCGAGCTCTGGTGTCGCCCTCGGAATGTATAACCTCGACGAATCTATCCGAGGTTTTGCGCGAGCCTGTTTCAATTATGGTTTGGCGCGAAATTACCCCGTCTTCCTTTCGACCAAAAACACCATTCTAAAAACCTACGATGGCCGCTTCAAAAATATCTTCCAAGAAATATTTGATGCGGAATTCGCTCCCCGATTCCAAGCCGCCAATCTCACCTACGAGCACCGCCTCATCGACGACATGGTCGCCCTCGCCCTCAAATGGCCCGGCGGATTCTTATGGGCCTGTAAAAACTACGACGGTGACGTACAGTCCGACACCGTAGCCCAGGGCTTTGGCTCCCTCGGTCTCATGACCTCGGTACTGCTCACTCCCGATGGAAAAACGGTAGAAACCGAAGCGGCTCATGGTACGGTGACTCGGCACTTCCGTCTTCATCAAGAAGGAAAGGAAACGTCGACAAATCCCATTGCGTCGATCTTTGCTTGGACACGCGGTCTCGCTTATCGTGCAAAATTCGACAGCACGCCCGATGTGGCAGATTTTGCCAATCGATTGGAAACGGCATGCATAGAAACCGTAGAAGCTGGTTTCATGACCAAAGACTTGGCCATGCTCATCGGTCCCGAGCAATCGTGGCTCGCTACCGAGGCCTTCATCAACAAAGTCGTCGAACGGCTGAATACAAAATAAAACATCCCGCAATGCGGGATGTTTTATATGGTAGCCCCTAGGGGAGTCGAACCCCTCTTAACGGCTTGAAAAGCCGCTGTCCTAACCGATAGACGAAGGGGCCGTATCGGCTGGTTTGCGGGGGAAGAATACGCGGTTTTTCGGCGAGCGTCAAGCCTGTTACCATTCAGGCATGCCTACCAATTCAGGCCTAAGCTCGGCCGAAGCCGCTGCACGCCTCCAAAAAAACGGTCCAAATATTCTCCCCAGAAAGAGAAAGCGGACCGCTCTCGAATTTTTTCTCATACAGTTTGTCAATCCGTTGATTTTTATTCTGCTCGCCGCAGGAGCGCTGACTGTATTCCTCAAAGAATGGCTCGAAGCCATTGTCATTCTTGCCGCAGTACTGGCAAATGCCCTCATGGGATTTTGGCAGGAGTGGAAAGCGCAAGATGTGCTCTCGCGGATGGAAAGCTACGTCCGTACCCGTGTGCGCGTCCGACGCGACAATAAAGAACATGAGATTCCGGCAGAAGAACTCGTGGTTGGCGACCTCCTGCTTCTTGGCCGCGGAGAACGTATCTCGGCTGATGCGCGTCTTCTCAGCGCCTCCGGTCTTACAATCAATGAAAGCATTTTAACGGGTGAATCTTTGGCAGTTGAAAAAAAGTCGGACGACATGATCCGGAGCGGAACGTTGATTGATGAGGGGCTGGGAGAAGCCGTCGTGACCGCCACCGGAAAAGACACGGAATTCGCCCGAATCGCCGAGCTTGCCGGCACCCAGCAAGAAGCTCCGACCCCGCTCCAGCAAGCGGTCACATCTTTATCAAGAACTCTTGGAATCGCCTCCATCGCGATTGCCGTGGTTTTGTTCTGGATTGGACTCGCCAACGGCCGTACATGGCTCGATATGCTGCTTATTTCCGTTGCTGTAGGCGTATCCATGGTTCCGGAAGGACTGCCGATTGCATTAACGGTCATTCTTGCAGCCGGCGTTGAACGCTTGGCAAAACGCCAAGGCATTGTACGCCAGCTTTTAGCAGCGGAAACACTTGGATCAACGACGCTTATTTTAACCGACAAAACCGGCACCCTCACCCAAGCCGACCTTTCGCTCTCATCCATCACTCCGCTCGAATCATCAGAAAAAGAATTGCTTTCGCTCGCCGCTGCTTCGTCCGAAGCAGTCATCGAAAATCCGGAAGATGATCCAAGTATTTGGAAGTTTATCGGGCGACCGGTAGAAGTTGCATTGATCCGGGGCGCGGCACAAAAAGGCATATTCCAATCGGATATTGAAAAACAATATCCGATCATCGAACGCATCCCGTTTGATTCCACAAAAAAATACGGAGGTATCGTGATCAATGCAGACGGCCACCAACGCGAGGTTCTTGTTGGTGCGCCTGACGTATTATCAACCGTTCCGCTCAATATTGAGAAACAAACATCATCGGGTGAGCGCTTGATCGGCATTGCCTTGCGCGACCTACCGAATGGTCCAGTGCGCTTGCAGGGACTCATCGGTTTCCGCGACCCGATTCGTCCAGGCGTAAAAGAAGCTATCACCGACATCGGAAAAGCCGGAGTGGTAACGGCCATGGTAACAGGCGATCATCCCGGAACCGCTCTCGCCATCGCCAAAGAAGTGGGTATTACATCCACGGGTGTATTGGCCGGCAAAGACATAGAAACACTCGACGACGCGGAGCTCCAAAAACGGGTCGCGGACATCCATGTATTCGCCCGTGTCACGCCCGAGCAAAAATGGAGGCTCGTGCGCGCCTTCCGTGCGCGAGGCGAATCCGTCGCCATCACCGGAGACGGCGTGAATGATGCACCTGCTCTCAAGGAAGCCGAGATTGGCGTTGCTATGGGATTTGGTACCGATGTTGCCAAAGATGTGGCCGACTTGGTGATTCTCGATAATAACTTCAACACTATTGTCGAGGCCATTCACGAGGGACGTCGCATGCTCTCCAATATCCGCAAAGTTGTCGCCTATCTGCTCTCAAATGCTATAGGCGATCTGGTATTGATCGGGGGTTCTTTGATCCTTGCTCTGCCTGCTCCGATCGGGGCCATACAAATTCTCTTCATTAATTTCTTTACGGACAGTTTCCCTGCCATCGCATACGCATTTGAAATCGGGGAAGAAACCCAAGGCCGTCGTCTCGGATCAAACAAGCTTCTGGACCGCTCACTCCGAACCATTGTTATTATCGGTTCGCTCGGCGCAAGTCTTATCGTATTTGCCGCGTATGTACTCCTCCTGCGTTTTGGCTGGCCATTACCAGAAGCCAAAACCATCGCCTTTGCCGCTCTCGGATTCTCGACCTTGTTTATCGCATTCTTCTTGCGACGTTTAAACAAGCCATTCTGGCGAATACCCTGGGACAATCTCCCGATGACCATTGGTCTCGCGATCGGTTCGGCGCTCATGCTTGGGGCCGTGTATATTCCATTCCTTCAGCCCGCATTTGAGAGCGTCTCGCTTACTCCGCGCGATCTCCTGCTCATGTTTGGCATTTCTTTCTTAGCCGCGCTCCCGATCGAATTAGCCAAATGGATTATTGATACGAAAAAAGGAAGTTGATTACTTCCCTTTTCTCCACTCCTCAATTTTTTTGTGATCCCCTGACAAAAGCACCGACGGCACTTTCCACTTCTTATAAACATCCGGCCTCGTGTATTGCGGGAAGCTTCCATGGACCTCTTCGAGTGATTCGCTCTTGCCAAGCACGCCAGGAATATGTCGGACAACGGCATCCGTCATGACCATTGCCGCCAGCTCGCCGCCCGTTAACACATATGGGCCGATGGAAAGCTCTTCATCCGCAAGATGCTCAGCCACGCGCTCATCCACCCCCTCATAACGGCCGCAGAGAAAAACCAGGCGGTCATACTTGGCCAAGCGTTTTGCATCGGCATGCGTAAACTCCTTACCGCGGGCACTCGTCAGGATTACACGTGATTTTTTTCCGAGCTTCAAAGATTTTAATGCCTTATCAAACGGCTCGATCTTCATGACCATGCCAGGCCCTCCTCCAAACGGCTTGTCATCCACCGTATTGTGCTTGTCACTCGTCCATTTGCGCAACTGGTGCGTCTTAATCGTCACTTTTTTACTTTTTTGCGCACGGCCCAAAATGGAGCCGTTGGTATACGGCTCCACCATTTCGGGAAAAATTGTGATGATGTCTATGCGCATTAGATACCGAGGTCGGCAAGGTCCTCATCCGAGACAAGACCCGAGTCGCCATGCACGCGCGGAGTGCGGGGTGCATCGCCCATTTCGGACGTACCCTTCTTTTCCTGATGCTGGCGGCGGAGCTCTTCTGGCTCGTAGATAACCATGCTCACGCGGGCATTATCCTTGGCACCGACGATTTTGAGCAAAATTCGGAGTGCGCGGGCGGTCTGGCCTTGGCGTCCGATGATATACCCCATATCTTCCGGATTGACATGGAGGGTGATTTTTACGCCGCGATCGTCGATTTCGCGATCGGTTTTTACGTCTTCCGGATGGTTGACGAGGCTTTTCACCACGAATTCAAGAAACTGCTGGTCCTTATACATTTCGGCCATATCTTACAGATAAGATTTTAAGTACTAAAAGGATAGCATAACCCCCTAAAAAGGGCCAATCTTGACGGTTTTCGGTATTTCTACTACTCTCTCGCCATGCTCTATGGCCCGTCTTCTGGCGGAGATTGGCCCCTCTAAGTCCTAATCTCGTATTACACGAACATGTTGACCATTCGTCTCACACGCGTAGGCAAGAAAAAACAGCCTCTCTACCGCTTCATCATCTCGGAAAAAGCCCGCGATCCTTGGGGCAAGGCGCTCGAAATCCTCGGGTCCTACAATCCCCGCATGGTCCCGCCGGCTGTCACCCTTGAAAAGGAACGTATCCAGTACTGGATCAGCAAAGGAGCACAGACCTCGGACACCGTCCACAATATCTTGGTTGACCAAGGTATCATCAAAGGCGACAAACGCGCCCACTCGCAGATCTCCAAACGCCGTAAAGAAAAAATGGCGAAAGAAACCAAAGCCTAAAATAAAAACATCCCCGCATTTCGGGGATGTTTTTATTTTGACCGGAGCTTTTCAACGTCTTCAAAATTCACGGAAAGGAGCTGCGACACTCCATCTGCACCCATGGTAACTCCATACAAAACTGTTGCCTGCATCATGGTCGCTCGATTATGCGTCACCACGATGAATTGCGTCTTATCTGCCAAAGAATGGATGATTTCGGCAAACTTGCGCGAATTGCTTTCATCGAGCGCGGCATCAACCTCATCGAGTACGACAAATGGCGAGGGGTTTGTTGCCATGATGGCGCAAATAAGCGCGATGGAGGTGAGCGCGCGTTCGCCTCCGGAAAGTAATGCAATGGATTTGAAGCGTTTTCCCGGCGGCGTAACCTGGATATCTACGCCGGCAACCGCGCCTTCCTCGACGTCTTGAATGATATTTCCCTCTTCATCAGTTTCCGGTTCAGGCTGCACCTCGACCAGCGAGGCGTCGCCTCCATTGAACAACTTTTTGAAGTATTGCGAGAATTCGCGATCAAGACGCTTGAATGCAGTCGAGCTGCGCTCGCGAATCGTCGTGTCGAGCTCGGCAACCACCGTCTCCAAGCCCTGGATCCCTTGTCGCAGATCTTCGACTTGCTTGCTCAAGAATTCGAAACGTTCTTTCGTTTCCGTATGGTCTTTGATCGTCTCGGGATCAATGCCTCCAATCCATTCCAATTGAGAACGGAGCTTCTGCAGTCTAGCTTGCGCATCACTCCCCGGAGCATCGCCGACGGCTTTGGCGAGCGTGTCGAGATCCTGTTCAAGAGCAGGCGCATGTAGACGCAGATCCGCCAAAATTCCGTCACGGCGGGTTTCGAATCGCGCAAGCTCGATAGATGCTTCGCCTGCTTTTCGTTCTGCCGACTGAGCCTCGGAGCGCTTTTGCGACAACTCGTGCTGGAGCTTGAAAATATCGGAGCGCTTGCTGTCTTCGGATTTTTTCCATTGCTCCAAATCCGCATTCGCTTTAAGGGTTTTTTCGGCTAAATCAGCCATTTCTTTGGCGATGCTTGCCAGCTCCTTTTCGATACTTGGATCAACTGCTTCTTCTTTTGTTGCTTCAGGCGCCGGACGCTGGAGCTTGCTCACCAAATCATCCGAAGTTTCGCGAAGCTTTTTTACCAATTTTTTAATGACATCCAAATCCGGCTTGGACTTATCGAGTTCTTCGTGAAGCTCGTCATGCCATCCTTTAAACGACTCGACCGTTTCGATGATTTTGGAAAGCGGCAGCGGCGTCCACGGTTTTTCTGCACGGACCGCAGCCACGGCTTTTTTTGTTTCCAATTTTAATTCGCGTTCGCGTAATGCAGAACGTTCGATATTCAAATCATCTAGCGTTTTTCGTAACGCATCAAAACCGTCGCTCTTTGGAGTCGTTTTCTCAAGTCCGGAAAGTTTTGCCTCGAGCTCTTTCGCTTCCTTCTCTAAAGACATTTCCGATGCTCGCGCCTGATCGAGTCTTGATTGGGCAGCCTTCATGCCGTCCATGATTTGCTTCCATTCATTTCCATATAACGACCGTTCCAATGAACGCAATTCTTGTTCAAGTGTTTCCCGTTCTGCCAAACGCTTTACTTGCCGCTCGAGAGTTACCAGCCGCGGTCCAATCTCATGTAAAAGCGATTCTGTCTGGGCCAAGTTTTTCTTCGAATCATCTATCTTGTTCAGTGCGCTTGTACGTTTAAGCTGGAATGGACGGAGTCCGAATGCCTCATCAAAAAACTCTTTTCGTTCGCTAGGACTCGCGACCAGTACGCTATCGATCATTCCCTGTCCGATAACGGAATAGGTACGTTGGCCGATTCCGGCTTGCGCAAGTAAAAGCGCGACATCCGTAAGACGTGCGGCTTGGCGATTGACTTCATATTCCGAGTTTCCGTCGCGGTATAAGCGGCGCGTGATTGCAACCTCCCCGACATCAAGATCGGTTTTATCTCCTTCCTCGCGCTCAAGGATCATGGTCGCTTCGGCAAAACCCGAGCGGGCTCGGCCTTCGGAACCTGAAAAAATAACGTCTTCGCTTTTTTTGCCGCGCAAGAGCTTCAAACTCTGCTCTCCCATGACCCAGCGTATGGCATCGGCGATATTAGATTTTCCCGATCCATTTGGTCCGACCACGCAGGTTATGCCTCGGCTGCCCTTTTTATCGGCTCGAAACTCCAGAACCGTCTTCTGGGCGAAGGTCTTGAATCCTTGGATTTCCAGCCGCTTCAGGTACATAGATAATCCCTGAAATGATAGCTGTTTAGGGTTGACGTTTCAAGCTTTAGGCCTCACGATTCTGGATATATGTCCCTGCGTGTAGAAGCCGGTTTTGAGCATCTCCGTGATGCTATGGCCCAAGTCTTGGCTGAGGAAGTCGAGTTTCCGCCAGGGGTTTTGGTGACCGTATTATCCGCCAAGGTTACGGCCAATACAGGCCATGCCAAATTCGTGCTCTCCGTCTTCCCTGAAAACAAAAAAGAAGAGGTTTTGGAGATTCTTGAACATGCCCAAGCCGAGATCAAAGACGGTCTGGCCCAGCATGTCCGCCTGCGCCGCATTCCCCGCCTGCATTACGAGTTTGACGACACCGAAGCCGAGGCTGCTATTGTCGACACCGCTTTGCTCGAACTGCGTAAAAAGGGTGAAGTTTAAGGCTTGACGCAGGCAAAAAAAGCGGCTAAGGTCCTATATTCGCATGCTGCAACCTTTGCCTTTCCGCCAGCTGCATGACGCTCTGAAAAAGTCCCAGAGCGTGCTTATCGTTTCCGACGGCCGGCCAGATGGCGACTCGCTCGGATCAACCACGGCGCTGTATCACTGGCTCAAACGCGAGGGCAAAACCGTACGCTTATTTTGCATTGTTCCGCCGCCTGCTGGATTCCTCTTTTTGGATGGAATCCATGACATGACAACCGATTCCGCCGTATTTGATCACCCGTACGATATCGTCATCACCTGCGATACCACCGACGCAGCGCATTGCGGCATTTCCGAACATCTCAAACGCATTCCCGCAAAACCGCTTCTGGCGGAATTCGATCATCACAATACCAATGCCTTCTTTGGAGACATGAATCTGGTGGATATTACAGCCTGCTCCACATGCGAAGTCGTATATCGTTTTTTTGAAGCCGAACACATCCCCATCGACGATAGGATGGCCACATCTTTGCTCACGGGACTCTGCACGGATACTTCAAACTTCTCAAATGCCGGAACAACCGCAATCGGGATGGAAGCGGCCGGAAATCTATGCGCAGCGGGTGCTCGGCATACCGATATCCTAAAAAACATCGTACGGAATAAAACCATTCCCGCATTGCGGCTTTGGGGTACGGCCCTCGAACGTCTCAAGCATATTCCGGAGCTGGATCTGGCAGTCACCTACTTCAAACTCGACGAAATCAAAAAAACCGAAGGCGGCGAAGAGGCAGTTGCCGGTGTTTCAAACTTTCTGAATGCTGCCTGCGCCGGAGTAGACCCCATCATGGTTCTCAAAGAGATCCCCGACGGCAATACCAAGGCATCTGTCCGTAGCCTGAATCGTGATATCTCCATTCTTTGTAAGAAACTCGGCGGCGGCGGCCACAAAAAAGCCGCCGGTTTTACCGTCCCCGGGCCGATTAAGCTCGATAAAAACGGCATTCCGGAGGTGATGGGACAAATTAGCACTCTTGGTATTTGACTGCTAAGATAGAACTGCTATCCTATGGAAGTTATGAACAATTACCTGATCCCTACCGTCATCGAAAAAACCAACATGGGCGAACGTGCCTATGACATTTACTCCCGACTGCTCAAGGACCGCATCATCATGCTTGGCACGGAAGTAAACGACGATGTCGCCAATGTCATCGTTGCCCAGCTCCTCTTTTTAGAAAGCCAGGACAAAGAAAAGGACATCAAGCTCTACATCAACTCCCCGGGCGGCTCGGTAACTTCGGGTCTCGCCATTTACGATGCAATGCAATACGTAAAACCGGATGTCTCGACAATTTGTATTGGGATGGCCGCTTCCATGGGCGCATTCCTGCTTTCAGGCGGCGCCAAAGGCAAGCGGCTTGCACTCCCCAACTCCGAAGTCATGATTCACCAGCCATGGGGCGGCTTCCAAGGCCAGACAACGGATATCAAAATTCATGCCGAGCGCATGGTAAAAATGAAAGAAAACTTGAACAAAATGCTCGCCAAACACACCGGCCAGCCGCTCAAAAAAATCCAAGAGGATGTCGAGCGCGACAACTTCATGGAAGCCCACGAAGCCCAAAAATACGGCTTGATCGACAAAGTGATCTCGTAAAAAAACATCCCGCAATCGCGGGATGTTTTTTATTCGCCAACTACTACCCTGGCTTCGTCCGCATCTACCGTTACTCTGAAATGGCCGTTCGGTAGACGTTCAGTTGTGATATGGATATTGACTGCGGCTGATTGCTGGAATCGTGATTCAACACGCAAATCAGCATCTCTCCCTCCCTCATTTGCGATGACATGGCTGCGTCGGACTCGATACGGTCCTGCATGCAGATCCAAATGTGAAAACGCAAGGGCTGTTGCTTGATCTTGCGTTTCAGCTTCTTCGGTTCGGGTAACATGCCTGCCGGTTAATTCTACCTGTGTGCTTTCGGAAAGATCCGATACCCTGAATCGAAAAATCTGTGTGACTTCGCGCTCGTTTACGCCAGGACCATGCTGTTCTCGAGCAACTCGGCCGGTAACAACAGATAAAACGATTCGATGGCCCTCCATGCGTCGCAGCTCTCTAGCAGCAGGTAAAACGACGGTTTCGACACTTGGCTCCAATCTCGTTCCGGACAATTCATCTTCAATTTCGATAGAACCTTCATACACGGTCCTTGAGCCTCGTGGCGCTTCACGCATCGCCAGCGGGTCGCGAAGTCCTGCGAGCTCCCGTTGTGAACGAGTTTGTAATTCTGCCAAAGAAACACGCTGAGCAGGTTGGTCATATTGCTCAGCCTCGGCTTGAATGCGCCCTAAGTCGGTACCTTCTCGTGCCGAGTCTCTTCGAGCTCCGCGCGGTGCATCATAGTCTCTCGCAGCACGCTGAACGGCCTCCAAAGCGGTTCGAGGGCGCGATGTGGACTCCGATGATTCTGTTCTTGGAGAATCATAATCTTGAACCGCGCGTCTTAAGGCTTCAAGCGAACTGATATCATCCTGCCGCTCGGCTTCTTGCGCATGAGCGATGCCTGATTCGGCCATGATAGCCATCCCTGCAGCTAACGCCGACGCCCAAAGCGACGGAGCACGAACCTTTTTCTTTTCTGGTTTTGATGAACTCTTTTCTGGTTTATTCGCTGATTCTTTAATCATACAATGGTCAATTAGCTTATTTGTACACTCTCCTCAACTCCGTTCCCGTATAGAAATGGCTCAAAATCTTGTCGTACGTCATCTTGTGCTTGGCGTCCATTTGGAGCGCGCCTGTAGCCGACATACCGACGCCATGACCCCACAATGTCTTCCCGACATCATCCGGCACGGAAACCGACACGAGCCACGGATACTGGGATCCGCCATACCATACCTCGCCCCATGAACGCGTTCGGCCATCAGATCGGGAGAAATAGGGAGTAATGGCGAGTTTTCCTTGGTAGGTCACGATTTGCCCCCGCGTTGCCTCAACCGCTGCGACGATGGTAGGCGAACGGGCTTCTTGTCCGTATCCGCGATATACCTGGTCATAGGTCGCATCAATGGTGAAGTTTCGTGCGGCATGCTTGGTTCCGCGTTGGACATGGTACATGGCATATGTACGAGCGGCAGTAAGCAAGGCGCGCTGGTACTGGCCAGGGCTCACATTGGACGTTTCCGCAATCCCCTTTAGATACCATTCAACCGGCAGCTCGTTAATCACCCATACTTGATCAACAGCGGACGCGTAACGCAATTCCAAATGGGCACGGAACGAATTATCATTTGCTCCGGGAAGCCAAGACACCGGACGCGTATAATCCGTCATTTCCATTGGTGAAATTCCGTCATCCGCTTTCACGACATACCATGTTCTGGATGTTCCCGAGCAATCTCCTCCGCTTAACGAGTAATTACTTGAAGCGCGATCGTACCGGATACTGACGCTTTGCCGCATCGCAATACTGCAAACCTTTGATCCATTATTGAAGACGCTGAGCGGAGCGTAACGGGCTGTAACCGTCATTTCATTGTCGCTGGGGACCAATAAACCGGCCCGAATGAGCGGCTCGTTCGGTAACGAAGCAACATCTCCGGTTAACGGTTGAGGATTCAACGCGGGTGCAGGTTGATTTGGCACGGACGGGCTCATCGGCGGTGCCGGATTTGGATTTGATGGTGTCGGTTTGGTGGGCACTGGTTCTGGCTCGATATACCCGTCAGCCGTAACCGTGATCGGAATTTCAATCTCTCCTCCCTCGACCGCCTGTCCATCAGCATATAATTGGAACTTTGCCGTATACTGTCCTTTTTTAGCCGGTACTTTGAGGGTGAAGGTCAAAAACCCAAGCTCGCCCGGTTTGGTCGCGCCGGTCACCGAAGCCGGTACGCCAGCTTCCTTCCAAGAATCATCCCGTACCGAGGCCGTAACCGAACCTACGGATGCGGGCTGTACGCCTTTGACGGTCAGATTCCAGCGGCTCCACGGATTTGAACCGGTATTCTTGAATCCGAATGTGAGCTGTTGCCGCGCATTGCCGGTGAGCGAAATCGACTCGGCTGAACGAAGTAACACCGTAGCTGCGTATGTACCTCCTTTGTTAACGGATCCGCTCGGAATCGTCGTTACCATATCCGAACCAGCCGGAATGCTTGCGATATACTGTGCATTGTTCGGGACCGTAATCGGCAGCTGCACGCGCGTCGCACCCATCCAAGCCTGCTTCTCGGCCGCGAGCATAAACTCCTCGATAAATTTTCCAGGTTGAC
Source organism: Candidatus Uhrbacteria bacterium (assembly GCA_020854265.1). Taxonomy (GTDB): domain Bacteria; phylum Patescibacteriota; class Patescibacteriia; order 2-12-FULL-60-25; family 2-12-FULL-60-25; genus CAIXDN01. The sequence continues at coordinate 7,340 of JADZFU010000004.1, read as the reverse complement.
GCGGTGCACGAAGTTCGAGCTTGAACGTTCCGACTCCGCCTGGTTTGACCTCGGCTTCAACCAAGCGAGCGGCCATATTCCCCTTCCAGCTCAAATCCTTGAACAAGCTGGTCCGTTCTTTGCTGCCAGAAGTACCGGCTTCCGTCGCATAGAGTGATACGAACGCGCCCTCCGAGCGCTTCCATGTCTCCGTGCCTGTGTTTTTATACTTCAATTCGACAAAGACATTTTGCTCCATCTCGATTTGCCATTCGGTCCCGCTTTTTGAGATGAGTTGACCATTCCATTTGCCGCCCGTTGAGACTGGCGTATCCGTTACCGAGATAACACCCGGGGCCGAAGCCTGGACGGTTGGAGTTGGCGTAGACTGGACAGGCGACGTTTTGTTTACGACAACCGTAATGGAAAACCTGCTGCCTGCCATGCGTACAAGATTTTCCGCAACCAGCACGAACTCCCCTTTATATGTCCCCGGTACCGATGGCGCTGCGATCGGGAAACGGAACGTTGCTGTTTCTCCGGGCTGCACTTTATCGACGGGTAATTTGGACGGCCTATCATCCGCATCCCAGCCAACCGTGGATAAAACCGAGGTCGTTTCTATCTTTTTGACGGGATTATAATGGTACAGAGATACGAAATTTTTTCCGTCCTTGAGCCAAGCCGTAGTACCCGAGTTCTTCAGCACAATCTCGAGCATTGCTCGCTCTCCAGTACCTAGTGTTTTGGTACCAGGGACCGAAATGACCGTTGCGGCATACGATGCGCGGTTTGCAGACGCAAAAGAAGAAAGCGGCGCAGTTGACACGATCAACGAAACAGCCGCTACCACCATAAGCGCATGCCGGAACGTGGCATGGATCGCGTGGTGATAGCGGTTATGATGCATAGGGACCTTGCCCGACGCGTTATGCCCCGACGATTATGAGAATGTCGGCCTGCGTCGAGCCTTCAGCTGGAAGCGTATTTACTACTTCTCCGCCGGTAACCTCCAATAAACGTTTTAATGTTTCCGGAAACGGCTTATCCGTCGAAACCCAAATTTTTGTTTTGGTATATCCTTTGTTTTGCGCGTCCGTAGGCGTAAGAACCTTGAAACCCATCGATTTGAGCTGGTCGCTTAATACGCGTGCAAGGCCAGCAGTAGGCGTTCCGTTTCGTACCTCGATTGTTGGAGTTTCAGGCACTGGAGTATTTTGCGCCTGTTCAGGCGGCTGGGTATTTGCAGTCGAAGCACTGTTCCCGACTATTGGCATGACAGCCAATACGCGCTGACGCACCGTTGAAAAAACGACAATCAAATCCTGCCAAAGAAGCACACGATCTCCATTTTGCGCATCCCGGTACAGTACCGGAGTCTGGGGACGCAAAACTGATACATCCTCTATGGTAGCAACAGCCGGCAGTTCTTGTTCATTTGTAAAAACTAATTCACGTACGCGTTTAATAACTTGTTCGACTTCCTTTGGATCAACACCTTCGCGAACTTGAATCTCGGAAGTTTGTAATAACCCTTCATTTTTTTGACTTGAAGCATGAACAAAATACCCCGCTCCGCTAACCGCTACAATCAATGCCAAAACAAATGGCAAAGCACGCATCGCGGATGGCGGCGATGTGGGCGTTGGTGCCGGAGGTTGGGGTGCCGGTATTGGATTTTGCGCCTGTTTTGACGCAGAAGAACGTGTGGAGGTGCGCTTGATCATAGTTGTGTGAATTATATCACAGGTTCAGGGACAGGTTCTGGCTCTGGTACAGGCTCAGGAGTCGGTTCGGGGACCGGTTCGGGCTCAGGCTCTGATACCGGCTCTGGTTCTGGTTCGGGTTCAGGCTCTGGCGCCGGTTCTGGCTCTGGTGCTGGCTCGGGCTCAGCCTCGGTAACCGGTTCGGGTGCGGGCTCAGGCTCAGGTTCTAATACAGGTTCTGGTTCTGGCGCCGGTTCTGGCTCTGGTGCTGGCACCGGTTCCGGTACAGGTTCTGGTTGTGTCTCCGCAATCACGTCCTGATCAGCAACGCGTATCGTCACATCCTCGATTGTTCCGTCGCTGACAAAAATCTTTGCTCCATCCCCGCCAAAAGCATGCCAGCTAAACAATTTATCATTTCCGTTTGGATTATTGAGTTGAATGGAGAATCCTTCCTGTGTGATATCTGTCACACGATAAGAGGAATCAAGGAAATCCAGAGGCGTCGCTGTTACAATCGGCATGAATTCATACGATTTCTCGAAACGGATCATCGCCTTAGTCGCACCAGACAAAATCTTTGCTTGTCCTACCGTATCGCGGCCGGCATAAATATGGTCTTTCACCACAACGGTTCCGGTAAACGAGGAATCTGTGACCCGCATCGAAGTGTCACGTTCTACCGTTCCGTCGACAACTTCCATCGGTTCATCTTCCGATACGGTTTCAGGCGTCAAGCCATCCTGCATCCAGATTTCTTCGGCAAAGGTTTTACCACGCGAGTCTTCGGCTAATCTCGTCAAACTTTCAACTCCGCTTGTTTCGTCAGCCACGCGCTCGGCGGCTCGAATTTGCTCCAGATCCACAAATCCTGGTTTCACGAACAGCATGACGCGGCCAAGTCCCTCTCCGTCAAAAGCCGTCAACGCTTGGCCGATAATGTAACCGCTCGTAGTTGCTCTCATGGCCACGCCTTGGATATTGGACGATGTAAGGAAATCACCAGAGCGAATAGGACCATTCTGGGCTGTAACAATAACGGGAACACGTCCGGCAAGCGCAAGCATGACAGGTACACCCTCTTCTGATCCGGCGGCATCGCCTACGACAACACCAGGCTGCTCGGAAATGACACCCATTAATTTTGCATCGTATTGGCGGGTGGATGCTCGCACGCCTGCTGGCAATGTCGGATCGATAGACACGACCGTCCCCGGAAGGAGCGCATTCTTGGCAAAATAGACTTCGGCCAAGTCGGCACCAGAAACCTTGAAAGCGGTTAGCGTACTGCCAGCGAGCACGGTAGAAACACCGTTCGCGTTTGCGTTCTCGGACCATTGGAGACGAACTGTTCCTGCTGTTCCGCTTGAAACAACGGATCCGGTAACTTCATATACATTCGTAGAACCAGCGCCATTTGTGGCAACTAGACCGGAGTTCACACCACAGTCCAAACCGCCAACGGTTACCGCTCCCTCGCTATCAATCACGCTCGCATCGCATGTAGAGCTGGTTGGAGCCGTGATGGCAAAGTTCAAATCGTCCGTGGCAGGTCCATTTGCCTGAAGCGTGAATCGGTATATCCATGTTTCATTGGCACCAACCGTAAAGGCGAGTTCATCGTCATCCTGCAATACGGCTCCATTAATTGCTTCGTCGACAGATTTTCGAAGGGCGGTAGAAGCGCTGTCCGTCGCACAAGAGAATTTTCCGGTTGCGGCATCATAAACGATCTTGCTGCCACTTTGGTCGCAATCGCCAAGACCGGACATGAAGAATCCGTCATTAATTTGCAGATCTTCCGCCGCGAGCGTTCCTTGCACAACGAGATCGTCCGTAGATGTTCCGCCTGCAAATTGGATAGAACTTGTTGAAGACTCGAGCGCCTCGATTCTGGCCTGTTGCTCTTGAATCGCGCCTGCCAATAACGCCGTAATAATTTCGTATCTAACGCCAGACGTGGATGTACCACTCCCGTTGACCAGGCGCGGATCAACCAATGCTACTTCTTCTGCAATGAAGCCGATGCTCGAAGCATTTGTCTCATTCCAATCAAAGGCGACCGGACGTAAATCCATGACCAAGCCAAGGCTATCCGTCAGATCTTGTATATTATGTTTATATTGTTGGCTCGAAAGGAGACAAGTCGTACCTGTGCTAAGTTCGATTCGTCCATTGCGATAACACACTGCTTCTGACGTCAACGAAATAATAGGCGCATTTGGCAGGCTCACATCGCCATTAAAGGTCGATGTGCCTTCGACAAGCATATCTCCGTCAAAGGTCACGTCTCCAGCAACATGCAGCAAGGTCGCTGGCGTACTAGTACCAATACCGATATTACCATCCACCGTAATACGCATCCGTTCATTCTCGGCCAGAGTTCCATCCGTATGGAAGATAATGTCGGTCGAACTCGCGGTTCCAAGAATAAAGTTCCCTCCGTTTACATAGACGTAACCATCATTTGGTCCGCTAATAGAATATTCAGGATTTGAATATCCGGAACCATTGATACCCATATCAATGTAATAGCTGGAGTCGTTTCCGATATTGCTTGTGGCGATATAATCGGATGAAGCGTTCGTGCCGGATGAACCGTTTTGCAAATTAACTTGCAAATACGTATTCGTTGTACCGGAAAATTGGGCAATCACCGAAGGACCGATAATCGGCAAACTATTTCCGGAAAGCGCGACATTTACGCGTCCTATTGTCGGAAGATTGCTGAACTTGCCCTCGAAAATCGGAATGTAAACACCTCGGTCCACATACATCATGATGGTTCCGGTAGCCGTTGATGTCGGCATTGATTCCATGGCGCGGCCGAGTACACGGCCGGCAAACGTCGCCTTCATCACATAGCCGCTTGTTGAAGCGCTCGTGAGCGAGTCGCCATGAAGAATCTGACCATTTTCATTTGATGCGCGGACCGGTGTTCGGCCAACCAAAGCCACGATGATCGGCGTTCCGCCATTACCCGGAAGCTGGGAATACACGCCTCCCGGATATGTTGAGACCACACCGATCGCTCCAGCATCGTACGATGATGTAGAGCGCTTCACGCCATCCACACGGAGCGGATCGAGACTGACTACCTCGCCCGGAGCAAGCGTCGCATCATCCGAGTAATAGACCTCGCCGAGATCGGCGCCCAAACGCACCTCCTCAAGCGTCATGAATCTCGCTTCTGCAGTTGTACCCGTATTATTTGCAACAATACATAATTGGTATGTAACCGCCGCTGTAGAGGATGGCGAGTCAACGAAACTAAAATTCAATGTTGCACTTTGACTCGCGCTCGTGAGGTCGACCGCGACAGAGACACCCACTTGGGTACTGGTACAGCTTGTTCCACGATGAATCGTACCGGTTACCGTGCGGTCAGCTCCGGATGTACTGTCGATTATGGCCGCTCCGCTAATCCAAATCTGATTCAAAACGTTGTCCGGTGTAATGGAAACGCTTAACGCGCTTTGCGCCGTCGTGGTTAATGTCAAAGAAGCAGTTGAACTGACGGATTTTACGTTCGGTATGGCATCGGGACATCCGACTCCCGATACCAAACACACGGCAGATCCATTAATCGAAATGTTCGAGGATGAGACAAAATTCATGTACAAAGAAGTACCTGTTGCCGTTCCAAAATTAATGACGCCAAACGTACTTGTCGAGATTCTACTGACAGTTGCAAACAATTGTGACGATGAGGCGAGATCGCTATAAAAACGCGTCGATGTCCCGAAGTTAACAAACAAGTTGGAAGTCGTTGCGAATCCTGTTACGGCCAAATTTGTAGTCGTTACGTTTGTCGAAGTGACGTTCCCAAAATATCCATTCCAACGCAGGACGCTTGATCCAAAACTGATACCCAAATCCGTTATCGGAGTAAAGAATCCGCCGGAAACCGATACCTGTAAATTTCCATCCGTTTTACTGATTATCCCGTCACCAAAAATCGTGGATCCCGATCCGGCAACAAAAGCACCGTTGGTATAAATAGATGATGCTGATCCGATATTTCCAGCAACGAACAAATCATTTCCATTCGCGACAAATAACGGGTTCAAACCTCCTCCATAAGTGGAAGTCCCGACAAAAGCGTTTGAAAGCAGTCTACCGTCTCCGATAACGGTAAAGGTTGAAGTGACCGTTGTTGAAGCGCTGATGAGTCCGCCGTACAACTGAATCGTGTTGGTTGCGGAAGAACCTCTTGCGCTGACCGAAGCGAGTGTATCGGCCTCTTGCACGACGGTACATCCCATACCATTCGAGAGACAGACCCCCTGCCCCATAATCGTTGCGGTTGCAAAATTGGCTGTCGTGGCAATAAGTTGTGATGATGATGCCAGATCGCTATAGAATCGCGTCGAAGTTCCAAAATTGATGAATAGATTTGTAGACGAAGCAAGCGCTGCAAACAAGTTCGTTGTCGTCACGCTCGTCGCCGTACCGCTGATGAATGTCAGGCCCTGAAGCGATGAATTGCCTAATACGGTAAGCGTGCTAGTCACGGTCGATGAAGCGGCAATCAAACCTCCATACAACTGGACTGTCGCTGTAGCAAATGATCCGCGTGCTGTGACCGAAGCAAGCGTATCCGCCTCGGCTGGAGCTGCCGGACAATTGATGCCGCTTGCAAGACAAACCCCCTGTCCCATCACGGTTGCCGTGGTAAAGCTTGCAGTGATTGCTGTAATAAGCGACGAAGAGGCTACCGATGCGAAAATGCTCGTTGTTGTTACGTGAGTAGCCGTCGTACTTCCTTCAAACAACGTTGATCCAACTACGTGCAAAGTCGCACTCGGTGTTACCGTACCAAATCCGAAATTTGCACCGGTATTGATATAACTATTGTTGTTTGCGAAGAAAGAGAAATCGGTGTTCCCGGCCGAGTCATACATATTCATGAAGCCGTTGGTAGCTCCGTAAAAATCAATACGCGCATTTCCGCTGCTGTCACGCAAAATGAATTGACCATTTCCTAATACGTCTTCTGCCAATCCGAGAATGGGCACGCGATTCCCTGAATTGAATATACGGAACACTTCAGAATTTGTTGATGAAGACTGGATAGCGAGCTTGGTGAGCGTAGATCCAGTAGAGGTCCCGACGCCAAGTCTTCCATAAAGTCGAATATCTCCTGTAGAAGTACCGCCAGCGAATTGAATGGTATTCGTCGTAACATTTCCTACATTCGTTACATTTTGGAGACTGGGAATTGAAACTGATGGACAACCGATTCCATTAAATAAACACACGGCTTGTCCCATTACGGTGGCTGTCGTGAAATTGGCCGTAATGACATTGAGCGTCGTACCTGTTGCGGAAGCGAAGTCAAGGAGGCCGGAGACAGACAGGCTTATTCCGGTAGCATTCGTGAAGGTCGTGTTCTGGAGAGATGCAGTACTCGTTGCGGTGAGGGTAGATGCAGTCAATCCTCCATAGAAGAAGACCGAGGTTGTAGCCGAGTTACCTCGTGCCGTAACCGAAGCGAGGTTGTCAGATTCAGCAGTCAGGAATCCATTACATCCAACCCCGCTTGAAAGACAGATACCGATGCCGCCAACCGTCGCGGTTGCGAAGTTTGCGGCGTCCGCATACAGATAGGAGCTCGAAGCCTGGTTAAAGAGGGCTTGAGTTGCCGTAACCGAG